>JADLFX010000066.1 GCA_020849665.1 Planctomycetota bacterium
CCGCCTACAACGCGCCCGACCAGGCCCAGCACATCCAGGCCGACGGCAAGGTGGTGAACGGCTCGCCGCTGCAGCGCCTCTTCCACGAGCAGATCGCGTTCACCTGCGGCGACTGCCACCTCGGCAGCGCCGGCGCCAACAACCGCTACGGCGACTTCCGCTCATCGGGCTGCACCGCGTGCCACATGCCGTACAGCCAGGACGGCCGCAGCCGCAGCGGCGATCCGAACGTGCCCAGGAACGAACCCCTGGACCCGGACGACATCGACGCGCCCGAGCGCTCGCACGTGCGGGCCCACCGGATTCGCGGCGTCGCCCGCACGCTCAGCAACGGCGTCCAGGTGCAGGGCATCGATGACCACACCTGCGCGGGCTGCCACCAGGGCTCGAACCGCACGGTGATGCAGTACTGGGGCATCCGCCTCGACCAGAACCAGGACGTGCGGCGCGGCGTGCAGTACCCGGCCAACCCCGCCCGCTTCACGAACACGTCGCGCGAGACCAAGCTCTTCGACCCGGCGGTCGGCAACCGCACGTTCAACGGCCGCAACGCCAACCAGTACCTCGCGTTCGAGGACTACGACAACGACAACCGGGACGACACGCCGGCCGACGTGCACCACGAGGCCGGTCTGGGCTGTGTCGACTGCCACGGCAGCTTCGACCTGCACGGCGACGTGGAGGGCGCCAAGCGCGGCCAGATCGTCAGCCGCATGGAGCACGCGGTCGCGATCCAGTGCGAGAACTGCCACGGCACCGCCACGGCCTACGCGCTGAGCAAGCAGGGCGTGGCATACGACGGCACCACCAAGGAGCTCGCCCAGGACGCCAAGGGCAACGTGCTCAAGCACGTCGTCAAGGAAGGCGACGGCACCTACTGGCTGACCAGCAAGCTGACCGGCCGCCGGCACTACGTCCCGCAGACGCGTGACACCGTGGTGAACAGCGGCAAGGTGCACCCGGTCACCAGTCAGGCGATCTACTCGGACCACGCGTCGTACGCGATGGGCCGCGCCGACGGCGACCCCGGCAACGGCATCGGCCCGATGCAGACCGGCACCGGCTTCACGAACGGCTTCAGCCACATGGACAACATGAGCTGCGCCTCGTGCCACGCCTCGTGGACCAACACCTGCATCGGCTGCCACCTCGGCGGCGAGTACGACAACGGCAACAACTTCAGCAACATCACCGGCCAGCGGATCGTCTACCGGCAGGAGACCGCCGACTTCGTGTACCAGTCGCCGGTGCCCTTCCAGCTGGGCGTGGATCAGACCAACAAGATCCAGCAGTTCGCGGCCAACACGAAGGTGTTCTACCAGTGGAAGGACCAGAACGGCACGCGCTCGCGCGTGTTCGCGTTCTCCGATCGGGAGGGCCGCGGTGCCAACCCCGCGGCTGGCTTCCCGTCGCTGGGCCACAACTACCTTCTGGCCCACTCGATCCGCGGGCGCGTGAGCTCGACCAACGAGGGCCCGCGCTACTGCGTGGCCTGCCACCTCACCACGGAGGGTCTCGCCAACTACGGGGCGATCTACGACACGTTCCGCACGCAGATGAACAACAACGACTTCGCCAACCTCGACTACACCATGCTGCGGCAGCACATCGGCCGGAACCCCGGCAACCAGATGAACTCGCCGATGTGGGTGCACATGGTCGCGGGCCTGGGCAGCGGGTTGTTCCTCTTCGACGACTACGGCCGCCCGATCAACCCGCTGGACGGCGACACCCAGCGCCGGCCGTTCCTGGTCGCGCCCAACTCGCGCTTCAACGCCGCGCTGGTCCGCTACAACCTCGACCGTGTCGTGCTGCCGAGCGGCGTGAGCACGGCGTCCAACAACCACGCCATGCTGGGCGGCTTGGTGCCCACGCCCAACCTGCGCGACGGCGCCACCGATCCCGAGTTCGCGGGCCCGCTCGGCGCCACGCTCGTGCGCCGGCTCACCGACCCGACCACGGGCATCGTGCTCGACTCGTGGCTGGATGCCGACCGCGCCGTGAAGGGCGGCGCCGGCACCTGGGTGCGCTGAGCCGCGACGTCACGCCGGCATGCGGCCGCCCGACGTCGCGCGCGGAGGGCGGCAGAAGGGGAATCGAACCTCAGCGCATCCAGCCCTGGACGCCCTCGGACGTGGCGAGGGCCAGGGGGTTGGCGTTGGGGTCGTGCACGAAGAACTGGCCGGTGAAGAACTGGCCCTTCAGCACCGGAGTGGCGGGAATCGGCAGCCGCAGGGCGCCCTTGCCCTGTGCGTCGATGGTCTGCCCCAGCACCAGGAGCACGTCGGTGTGCAGCGCGCAGCCGGCCATGCCGATCGGACCGAGGTCGACCGGGAGCCTGTACCCCCCGAACGTCGTGCGGCTGGCGCCGAGAGCGACGGCTGTGGAGGCACCGGGCAGCGCCTGGCTCACGTGCAGGGCGAAGCTCGCGTTGCCCAGCGCGGGCAGCGAGAGGATCTCGATCGACGGTACGAGACCCTGGTGGCCAGGGCAGCCGGCGCCGTAGGCGAGGAGCGAGGCCGTGTCGAGTTCGCTCACGTCGAAATCACCCAGCGTGCTCGAGGTCCGGTAGACGAGCCGCGTGCTGCCACCCCGGACCTCGAGGATCTCGTTGGCGGCCGTGGCCACGTAGACCGGGAGCGTCCCGATGCCGCCGCCGACCGCCACGATCGGGTTGACCCCGGTGGACAGCAGTAGGGTGGCGGCCCCATTGACCGGGTCTACGCGCCAGAGCCCGCCATCGAGCGCGCCGAGCAGGAGCACGCCGGGGTCGAGCCTGCCGATGGCGAACGACACCGGGTAACCGTTGCCCAGCGTGCGGGAGATGCCGCTGATCAGGTCGATCTCGACGATGGAACTCGCGGGCCCAGTCTGGCCGAGCACCACGTAGGCCTTGGTGCCCAGCACGGTCAGGTCGCTGGGCTCGGTCAGGGAGTAGACGCGTCTCGGATAGCGCGATCCCAACGGCATGCGCCACAAGCCCGCACTCGATCCTGCAGGACAGGTGAACAGCATCTCCGTGCCTGCGACATGCAGGCGTAGGGACGGGGCGGGAATCGCGAGCACGGCGCCACCGAAGCTGGTGGCGTGGCTGCCGGCGAGGCCGACGCGAGTCACGGACGGATACCCCGTGCCCGGCGTGGACGCCAACCAGATGGAATGGGAGTCGGCGGCATCGATCGCGACACTCCGGCAGCCGCCCAGTCCCCCACCGGACGGCGTCCGGATCGGGGTCACGCTGCCGTCCCCGGGCCAGACGACGAAGCTGCCGCCAGGGTCCACGCCGGAGCTCTCGGCGGTGACCAGATGCCCAAAGGGCACCTGCGCGCTCGGCCTTGCCGCGAGGAAGAGGAGCAGGACGATCAGGCAGGCGGTTGGCATCCGGGTCGACCAGGCGATGGCCGGTGCAGGGTAACCCGCGACGCGGTCCCGGGAAGTACCGGCGCATCCCGCCCCGACCGGCCGCCGTCCCCGGCGCGTGTCTCAGCGCATCCAGCACTGGGCGCCGTCGGAGGCGGACACACCCAGGGCATTGGCAGCGGGATCGACGATGAAGTACTGGCCGGTGAAGTACTGGCCCTTCAGTGCGGCGTTGGCCGGGATCGGCACGGGCAGCACGCCGGTACCCTGCGCGTCGATCGGCACCGGGAATGCCAGCCGCACGTCGCTGTGCAGCATGCAGCCACCCATGCCGATCGGGGCGAGGTCGAGCGGGAGTTGGACCGAGCCGAACGTGACCCGGCTCGCGCCGAGCACCAGGCTCGCCGCGGCGCCGGGCAGTGCCTGGGTCACGCGCAGGATGAAGTTCCCGTTGCCGAGCGCGGGGAGCGCGGCGGGCTCGACGCGCGGCACGCGCCCGTTGGTGCCGGCGCAGCCCGAGCCGTAGGCGAAGTGCGCGGCCGTGTCGAGTTCGCTCACCTCGAAGTCACGCAGCGTGTTGGAGGTCTGGTAGACGCGCCGCGCATTGCCGCCCTGGACCTCCAGGATCTGGTTGGCGGAGGTCGCGACGTAGACCGGCAGCGTGCCAACCCCGCCGCCGACCGCGGTGATCGGGCCGGCACCGACGGGCACCATGAGGTTCGAGCCGCCGGTGACCGGGTCGACCAGCAGCAGGTCGCCGCTCTCGGTGCCCAGCAGGAGCGCACCGGGGCCGAAGCGGCCCAGGGCCCGCGCCGGCGGGTAGTTGGCGCCCAGCGTCCGCGTGGCGAGCGTGACCAGGTCCACCTCGGCGATCGTGCTCGGGGAACCGCCGTTCCCGGCCACCACGTAGGCCTTCGTCCCGAGCACGGCGATGTCGGCGGCGTCGTTCAAGGTGAGCAGTCGGACCGGCGTGCGCTGGCCCAGCGGCATCCGCCACAGCCCGGCATTGGCGCCGGACACGATCGTCAGCAGCATGTCGGGTCCCGCGACGTGCAGGCGCCACACCTGTCCGAAGATCGTGAGCGCGCCGCCGCCGCGGCCGACCATCAGGTTGCCGTTCAGATCGACGCGCACGACCGGCGCGCCACCGATGCTCACGCCGCCGACGGTCCAGAGCGCATCCGGATCGGCGGGGTCGATGGCCACGGTCGTGCAGGTGCCGAGCTGGACGGCACCCGTGGGCGTGCGGATCGGCGTGGAGGTGGACTCCGCCGGCCAGACCACGAAGAGCCCTTCGCTGTTGCCGTTGGTGGACTCGGCCGTGATCAGGTGGCCATGGGGTACCTGGGCGGCGAGGGGTGCGCCGAGCACCAGGGGGAGCAGGATGAGGATGGAACGCATGAGGATCAGGCTCGGAAGAGTGTCCCAGGACCGTAGCGGAGAACGCGCCGCAGGGGCACACGCGGGTCGAGGGTCCAGGGCCAGGCGCCGGGATCGGCTCCGGGCCTGGCGTTCGGTTGCGTCCGGCCGAATCACTCCGGGCCCCGCAGGTAACGCAATCTGGCGTTGCGCCATCGAAGTCTCGCGGAACATCGGCCAAGGTACTGCCCGTCGCAACCTGCGAGCCTCCGCTCGAGGAGGGCGTCCAGCGTCGGACGTCTCCACTGCGGAGGTCGGATCCACCTCAACGCAGCCGAGTCCCAACCATGCATCGCGCCTTGCCCATCCTGATCCTCTCCCTCGCAGCGGGAGATCTGCTCGCCCAGTCCGTGGTCGTCCCCAACGCAAATGCCAACACCCGCGGGGTGTCCGGCTTGAACACGCTTACGCGCAACGCCGGCAACCCTCGCACCTACATGCTCGGCGTCCCCGCCTCCGAGCTCGCAACCGTCCCCGTCGGCGCCGAAATCGTCGGCGTCAGCTTCCGTTCCTACGTCGGGACTGCGAACCCGGCAACCTGGCCGCCGAGCGACACGACGTGGACCGACTACGAGGTGACGGTGGGGCCGGCGGCGCCGTTGAACACCTGGACCGGCGTGTTCGCCAACCAGTGGGCTACCGGCAGCACCCCGGTGCAGGTCCGTGACGGCGCGATGCTGATCACCACCAACACGTTCGCGAACAACACCTCGCTACCGGCCCCGCAGCCCAATCCGTTCGGCAACTTCTTCTGGGACTTCCAGAAGACCTTCACCTACACGGGCGGCGACCTGGCGCTCCTGTTCACGCATCCGGGCAGCAGCCAGGCCACGAGCGCGTTCTACCTGGACAACGGCACCAACAACCCGACGACCGGAGTCGCCTATGCCGCCACCGGGTTCCAGATGGCCAACGGGACGGCCAGTTCCCCGTACATCGCGCGTGTCCACTGGGGCTACGGCAAGGGCTGCGCCGGCACGGGCAACGCCGTGCCGATGCTCGTGAGCGCCGGCGACACGACCGGTGGCGGGACTGCCACGTTCTCCATCGCCAACGCCAAGGCCAGCTCCCCGGCCGCGGTCGGGTTCGGCATCCAGCGCACGAGCGCCTCGCTGCCGAACGGCTGCACGCTGCTGACGGCCCCCCTCGTGATCCTGCCGGTCACCCTGGACGCCAATGGCCGCTTCCTGCTCAACCTCGGGATCGCCCCGGGCGTGACCGGAGCGATGGAGGCGCAGGCCTTCGTGATCGACGCCGGAGCACCGGGCGGCTACTGCGTGTCCAACGGCGTGTCGTTCAAGGCCAACTGAACGCGCTGTCCGCGCGGCGCCGGGCAGGTCCCGGCGCCGGCCGCGACGCCCTGGCGGGCCCGGCTCAGAGCCGGACCCGCTCCCCCTGTTCCGCGACCCGGAAGCCGCGCCGCTCCAAGTCGGCGCGCAGCTCCGGGTCGTGCAGGAGCGGGTTGGTGTGGTTCAGGTGCAGGAAGCGCACCGTCCCGGGCCGCTCGCGCGCGAGTTCCGCGAGCCGCTCCATCGTGTCGGTGATCGGGGGATGCGGGATCTCGCGCAGGTCGCGGCCCGGCAGCTCGCGTCCGTCCCAGAACGTGCCGTCGACGTAGGCCACGTCCACTCCCTCGAGGAGGCGCTCCAGCAGGCCGGGCTCCCGGTCCCAGCGATCCACGTCGGGCACGAAGAGCACCGTGCGGTTGGGCCCCCGGATCCGGAACGCCATCGTGTCGGAGAACTCGTCGCGGTGCGGCACTCGCAGCGCCGTGACCGTGACCCCCGGCATCGGGACGAAGGCCACCCCCGGCTCGATCTCGCGCAGGACGATCTGGCGCAAGTCCACGAGCTGGCTCCACGGCCCGTGGCCGCGCAGGAACGCGGCGAGGCGGCGACTCCCCCACACCGGCAGCTCGCGCGCCGCGGCGACCTCGCGGCCGAAGTGCGCCAGGCCCAGGTAGTGACCGATGTGGGCATGGGTGACCAGGACGCCCGCGAGCGGCATCGCCACCTGCGCCACCTGCCGCTCGATCGCCGGCGTGGCCTCGACGAGCAGCGCCGAACCGGCCGCGTGGTCGACCACGGCGAGACATGCGGGATCGAGGGTGCGGCCGGTGGCGCGAGCCTGCACGCAGCACGCGCGCCGGCAACCCAGGTGCGGCAGGCCGCCGTCCTGCGCGATCCCCAGCACGATCACCTCGATCCCGGTGCGGGGCGCAGCGGGGGCGAGCTCTGTCCGACCTGCGCATGCAGCCAGGAGCGACGGGAACCACGCGGCGAGCAGGGCGAGCGCACCCTCGCAGACCGCGGCGGCCGCGCCCGCTCGGCGGCGCGACGCGCCGCGGAACCACCCCGGATCGCGTCCGCGCTCCACCATTGCCCGGACAGGCTAGCCGACCTCTACTTGGTCCGCGATGCGTAGACCGAGGCCGATCGCCGGCGGCATGGACCTGCGAGCTCCGGCCCCGTCTCCGCCTGCGCTGCATTTCGACGGCGAGATCTTCGGGACGGCCGACGGCGCCGAGGCCTGCCGGCGAGCCCTCCAGCGTGGCGGCCCGCGCGCCGTCGCCGAGCTGGACGGATTCTTCGTCGCGGCATGCCCTGCCCCGGAGGGCGGGGCCCTGCACCTCGTGACCGACCACATCGGATCGCGCCCGCTCTACTGGGCGCGCGAGGCCGAGCGCGTCGTGTTCGCCTCTTCCGCCACCGAGGTGCTCGCGCGGCTCCCGGTCCTGCCGCCCGCCGACGAGCGCGGCGTCGCCCACCACGTCCTGATGGGATTCCCCCTCCAGGAGAGCACGCTCTGGCGCGGCGTGCAGCGCGTCACACCTGCCACGGTCCTGACCCTCGACCGTTCCGGCGCGCGTGCGGAGCGCACCTGGACCATGCGCTACGTGCGGGACGCCTCGACTCCGCGCTCGCTGTCGGCCGCAGTCGACCTGCTGAAGACCACCTTCCTCGCGTCGTTCACGCGCATGAATCCCGAGGAGGGTCCCTTCCTCCTGCCGCTCTCCGGGGGCATGGACTCCCGGCTCATCGCTGCCGCCCTGGCCGCCACCGGCAAGCGCGCCAACACGGTCACGATCGGGGGCGAGGGTTCGCTCGACCTGGTGCTGGCCGCCGAGGTGGCTCGCCGGTTGGGGTTCCCGCACCGCTCCGTGGTCATGCAGCCCGCGGACGTGCCCGGCTGGCTGGTGGACGGCGCGCGCGCCACGGATGGCATGTCGTACGCGCTCGACACGCACATCCTCTTCCTGCTCCGCAACGTGGCCGACGACGGGTCGATCGCGCTCGACGGCACCAGCTCCATCGACGGCTTCTACTCCCTGGTCGACGTGTGGATCGAGCGGTGCTTCGGCCCGCGCATCCCGCCGATGCGTCAGGCCCGCAACGTGTTCACCGGACCCATCTTCGACCTCGCGGGGGAGATCACCCAGCCGGAGCTGATCGCGCCCGCGCGGCGGGAGGCGTGGCGCGCGCACCTGCACGAGGGGATCGCGACGCTCCTCGCCTCCGTGCCTGCCGAGGAACGCAAGTCGTACGACCGGATCGACTGGATGGAGATGTGCCAGCGCATCCCGCGCTACACGCTGAACGGCACCGTGCTCCTGCGCACCCGTCACGAGGTGCGCCACCCGTTCTTCGCGCGCGAGTTCCTCGAGGTGGTGGGACGGGTCCCGTACGCCATGCGCGCCAAGGAGAAGCCGGCCCTCGGCCGGGTCTGTGCCGCGATCGCCCCGCAGCTCGCGGACCTCGTCTACGAGCGGACGGGAGTGCGCGGCGATGCGGGAACCCTGCGGATCCTGCTGGCCCACGCGCGCCGGAGCGCGGCCAAGGCCCTGCATCGCCTCGTGCCCGCCGTGCCCGCGCCGCGCAAGACCGTCGCCATCGACTATGCACGCTGGCTGGCCAGCGACCCGGCGCTGCAGGCCTTCGTCCGCAGCACCCTCCTGGACGAGCGTGCCCTGGCCCGCGGGTTCTTCGCCCCCGACGCCCTGCGCGCCTGGGTCGAGGGGATCCTGGCGGGGTCGCGGTCCGAACTGGCCCTGCTCAGCCGGCTCCTCAGCCTGGAGATCGGCCTGCGCAGCGCCGAGGAATGCCACAGTGCCGGCGCCGCAGGGCGTGCCGCGGTCGGCCGCGGCTGAGCCGGCGACCGGCGCACAACGCTCCGGCGGCAGCGCGGCTTGGGTGCCGCTACGGCATCCGTCCCGTCCGCCCCCGGCTCCTGTGCGGGGCCGCAGGCCTCAGCCCGGCGCCGCCGAATGCCGAAACAAGACCGTCGCTCGACCCTCATGCGTGCACGAGTCCTTGCCGTACGGCTGATCGCAGCCACAGTGCTCTTCGCGATCGCCGCTTGCTCCGGGCGCGCCGAGGCTCCACCCACCCAGCCGCCGGCGGGGCCGCCGGGCGGAGCGAGCCGCGCCATCATGCTCGGCTCGGTCAGCACGACGCCCAGCCGCGAGATCCAGGTCTTCGGCCCCCTGGCCGCGCACCTGGCGCGCCGCCTCGGCGACCCGCCGACCACGTCGGCCAACCCGGGCGTCATCGTCACCGGATCGGTCGGGGAGATGGCCGAGCTGCTGCGCAGCGGCCGGGTCGACCTCTACATCGACAGCCTCCTCCCGGTGTTGCGCGCCTGCACCCTCTCTGGTGCCCGGCCCTTCCTGCGCCGCTGGAAGAACGGGGCCAACGAGTACCAGGGCCTCATCGTGGTGCGCGCGAAGGACGAGATGCACGCGCTGCAGGACCTGCGCGGGCGCAGGATCGCCTTCGAGAGCAGCTTCTCCACATCGGCGTACTACCTCCCCAAGGCCGCGCTCCTGGGCGCCGGACTGCGCCTGCGGGAGCACCCCGCGGGCGGCGCGGCGGTCGCCGGGGACGAAGTGGGGTACTTCTTCACCAGCAACGAGGACAGCGGCCTCCCCTGGCTCCTGCGCGGCAAGGTCGACGCCGTGGCCCTGAGCACCGACGACCTGCAGCGCGTCACCAAGGGCCAGGCGGACCCGCGCCTCCAGATCCTGTGGCGGTCGCCCTCGTTCGTGCGGCACGTCGTGGCACGTCGCCCCGACCTCGCCGAGGAACGCCTCGCGGCGATCGAGCGGGTCCTGCTGACCATGGACCAGGACGAGGAGGGCAGACACGTGCTGGCCCGCTTCGAGCGGACCACCCGTTTCGAACGGTTCCAGGATGGCGGCGAGCGCGCCCTGGATCCGATCCGCGAGCTCCTGGCGCCGATCCTGGACGAGCTGCAGAAGTAGGCCGGGGCGCGGCCGTCCGTCACTCCGCGCCCGCACCCGTGTGCGCGCGCCAGAGCAGGCCGGCATGGGCGCTCTCCGCCGCCGGTTCACGCCGCACCAGGGTCCCCACGATCGCGCCCAGGAACCCGAGCGGGATGCTCACGATGCCTGGATTCTCCAGCGGGAACCAGGCCCGCGCCCCCATCACGCTGGGGCCGAGGAGGATCAGGCCGATCGACGCCAGGAGTCCGGTCGTCAACCCGCACACCGCTCCCATGGTGGTGAACCGGCGCCAGTAGAGGGCCAGCACCAGGACCGGCAGGTTGGCCGAGGCCGCGACGGCGAAGGCCAGGGCCACCAGGAACGCCACGTTCGCGGTGGGACCGAGCAGGATCGCGATGCCCATCGCCAGCGCCCCCACCACCAGCGCCGTGATCCGCGCCACCTTCACCTCCTCCCCGGGGTAGAGCTCGCGGTCGTGGTGCAGCACGTTCACCCAGAAGTCGTGCGCGAAGGAAGTGCTCGCCGAGATCGTGATCCCGGCCACCACCGCCAGGATGGTCGCGAACGCGATCGCGGCCACGAAGGCGAAGAGCGGCTCACCCCCCAGCGCCTTGGCCAGGAGCGGCGCGCTCATGTTGGTGCCGCCGTGCGCGGCGATCGTGTCGCGGCCGACCAGGGTCGCGGCGCCGAACCCCAGGAAGGTGGTGAGCACGTAGAACGCCCCGATGATCCCCATGGCCCACACCACCGAGCGGCGTGCGGCCTGCGCGTCGGGAACCGTGTAGAAGCGCACCAGGATGTGCGGCAGGCCGGCCGTGCCGAAGATCAACGCGAGCCCCAGCGAGACGAGCTCGAGCGGGCCGTACGGGGGCCGGTAGCGCAGGCCCGGAGTGAGGAAGTCGCGGGTCACGGTCACGCCCTGCTCGGTGTAGGTCACCTGGCCGATCGCGTCGAAGAAGCGCACCAGGCTGCCGTCGAACCGGGCCAGCACCAGGATCGAGATCAGGAGCGTGCCGCCCATGAGGAGGACCGCCTTGACGATCTGGACCCAGGTCGTCGCCAGCATCCCGCCGAAGACCACGTACGAGACCATCAGCACGCCGACGCCGACCACCGCCTGCGCGTAGGTGATGCCGGACCCTTCGAGCAGGAGCGCGACCAGGGTGCCCGCCCCCACCATCTGCGCGATCATGTAGAAGGTGCCCACTGTGAGCGTGGCCAGCGCAGCGGCCGCGCGCACGGGTCGCGGGCGCAGGCGCCACGCCAGGACGTCGGCCATCGTGTACTTGCCCAGGTTGCGCAGCGGCTCGGCCACCAGCAGCAGCACGGTGAGGTAGGCGACCAGCCAGCCCACCGAGTACAGGAATCCGTCGTAGCCCTGGAACGCGATGATGCCGGCGATGCCGAGGAACGACGCCGCGCTCATGTAGTCGCCGGCGATGGCGATGCCGTTCTGCCACGCCGAGATCTGGCGGTCCGCGGCGAAGAACCCCGCCGTGCTGCGGCTGCGACCCGCGGCCCAGGCCGTGATGCCGAGCGTCGCCAGCACGAAGGCGGCGAACATCCACAGCGTCGTGGTCACGGCCGCGCCCCGGCATCCTCCGCGGCGCGCGCCCTGGCCTCCGCGGCGCGCACCAGCTCCTCGGCCAGCGCGTCGAACCGGCGCGCGCGGCGCACGTAGAGCCAGGCCAGCCCCCACGCCATCCCGAACTGCGAGAGCGCGAAGAGGTACGCGAGGTTGACGTTGCCCCACACCTTCGTGGCCATCAGCTCGGGCGCGTAGCCGACCAGCACCGGCAGCGCGAAGTAGTAGGTCAGGAAGAAGAGCGTCGCCGGCACCAGGAAGCGCCGCTTGGCGCTCAGGAGGTGGGCGAGGCTCGGCGGGGAGGTCGCGGTTGCGCCGCGGCCCTCGGGAACTCCGCTCACGACCCGACCAGGAGCTTCGCGTAGTCGGATGTGACCAGGCCCAGCGCGTTGGCCTGGGCATCGAAGCCCACCCACGTGGCCGTGAACCAAAGGCCCGCGGTGGCCGCCGGCAGGGCGAGGGGAACCGTGGCGGTGCCGTTGCCGAGCACCGGGGCTCCGACCGTCAGGAGGATGTCGGTCCAGAGCATGCAGCCGGGAGCCTGCAAGGCCCCGAGGTCGAAGGGCAGCGTCAGCGCGCCGAAGGACTGGTCGTTGCTTCCCAGACAGAGGAACGCGGGGCTGTTCGGCAGGGCGCCGGAGAGAGTGAGGGTCAGCTGGGCTCCCTGCTTCGGCCAGGTGCCGGCCGGTACGCCGATCGAGAGCCGCGACGGCTGCGGAGCCGAGTTGTTGCAGCCCTTGTCCCCGAGCACCACGACGTTGCCGTCGTCGATCAGGAGTCCCAGCTTGTTCCCGCCACTGTCGCGGAGCGGCACGCCCGGGTTGCCGTGGCCGCCGTTCTGCACCCACTGGTAGAGGAACGCACGGTTCACGTTGCCGCCCGCGAGCGGATAGTAGAAGTTCGGCGTGGTCTGGCTCGTGGCCCCCGAGCCACGCGCGCGCACCTGCCAGATGATCACCTCGAAGCAGAGGTTGTCTGCGGTCGAGAGAGGCAGGAAGAGATAGGGCGTCGGCAAGCCGATGCCGGTCCACTGGCCCTTCTTGAACGCCACCCGCAGGGGCCCGCGGAATACCGTCGCCGGGTTGGGATTGTTCGTGGTCCAGTTGCTGGTCGCCTGCAGCTGCTGCGTGATCCCCATCCGGATCTCGATGTCGCCGTAGACGATCTCCGTGTCGGCGTACGTCGAATTCGCGGGAAGTGCGACGAACACGTCGCGGATCACCACCGGCCGCGCCGGCAGCTGTGCATTCGCCACGATCGTCTGGTAGCGGATGCCCTCGCTCCCCCATGGGAAGGCGTTGCCGCCACCCGCCGTGCTGTTGTCGGGATGCCAGACGATGCCCGGCTGGGTCTGTGCCGCGAGCACGGCGGTGAGGGCGAGGGAGGCGAACAGGAAGCTGGAGAGACGCATGGGGTTTCCTTGGACGAGGCCGGGACGGTAGCAGGATCCGGCACGGACCTCACGGCCCCGGCACGCGATGGGCAGGCGACGGGCCCGCAGCCACCCGTGCCAAGGCCACAGTCGGTGGCAGCGGTGGGCCCGGTACCTGGTTCCATGCCAGCAGATCGCCACCCTTGGAGACACGGCCCCCGAGGGATGCAGCATGGCAGGGGTGGCGCCCTGAGGCTCCTCGAGCCTCCTAGTAGAGCCAGCCCGTGCGGAACGCGACTCCGACCACCACGAAGAGGACGGCGAGCACGGTCACCGGCACGATGTGCCAGGCCAGCGCCGGCAGCCGTTCGTCCGTGAGACGCGGCAGGAGCCGCAGCCGCGCATCCAGGGCCAGGAGCACCGTGCCGAGCAGCAGGATGAGTTTGATCCCGACGAGTCGCGCGACCGGATCCGCGAAGCCGAACCATCGGCCCACTTCGGGCACCTGTCGCCATGCGAGCCACACGCCAGTCCCGACCTGGACGAGCAGCGCAGGGATGCCGATCCGCTCGAACGCGGCCTCGAAGCGCAGCAGCTCCGCGGCGGATCGATCGCGCAACACGCGGGGCAGGATCGAGAGCGCGAGCACGAGGTGACCGCCGGTCCAGACGGTCGCACCCAGGACGTGGAGCGTGAGCATCAGCGCGTACATGGGCGCGTTCCTCCGCCTCCAGCCCGCCGCGCGCCGGCGTGCCCGAGGCAACGCGAGGGTCGTGATCGAGCGCGCTCCGCGGTGACGCCGCGGCCCATGGGCCCCTGCCCCACGGCCGCGGGTCGACCGGGCCGGCCGTCGCCGCCGCAGCCTGCGCGTGCCTCGCCCTGGCCACCAGCGCCGCGCGCGCTGGGCATCCGAGGCAGCGGACCATGCTTGCCGGAACGCCGTGCGGCGAAGTAGAAGGCGGCGCCGCCACGCACCCTCCCATGGCCAAGACCCTCATCCTGCTCGGCTGCTGCACCCTGCTCGCTGCCTGCGAAACCGCGCCACCGCCGGCCAAGGTGGGTGACGCCACCGGCGCATTGAACGCGGTGGCCTGGGCGCAGACCGCTGCCGAGCACGACGCGGTGTGCCGGCAGGTGTTTGCGGCGGCCACCCGGCGAGTGGCCGAACTGGCCGGCGCGCTGGACGGCGCGCAGCGCGGCGCCGTCATCGTCGACGTCGACGAGACCGTGCTCGACAACTCGCCGCACATGGCACGCCTCGTCCTCGACCAGCAGACGTTCCATGCCGCGACCTGGGCGGCATGGTGCACCGAGGCCAAGGCCGCTCCGATCCCCGGCGCACTGGACTTCGCGCGGTTCTGCCACGAGCGCAACGTTACCGTCTTCTACGTCACCAACCGCGACCGGGTCCTCGAGGAGGCGACGCGACGCAATCTCCGTGAGCAGGGCTTCCCCCTCGCGGACCGTGACGGGATCGACGTCGTGCTCTGCCTCGGCGAAGTGGACGGCAAGAGCGGCAAGGACGCCCGGCGGGCACAGGTCGCGAAGCACTTCACGGTCCTCGTGCTGGTCGGCGACGACTTGGGCGACTTCCTGGAACCCAGGCCCAGCGTCGCCGAGCGCCGCCGGCAGCTCGAGGAGCACGCCCACCACCTGGGAACCCGGTGGTTCGTGCTCCCCAACCCGATGTACGGCTCATGGGAGCGCGCCGCGCGCGCCGGCAATCCCGACGCGTTCCAGGGCAAGATGCGCGCCCTCGATCCCAGGCGCTGAGCGCCCCGGTGCCATGGGTCTGGGCCGGCTGGCCCGCATCGTCCGCCGGACGACCCCGTGGCGTCGGGACCCCGTTGGGGCCACCTCCAGCGCGGTGCCATCCCCGGCCTGGCTCGATCCCACCACCTCCGCCCTGCTTGGCCGGTGCTCCGCTGCACTCAGGGTCCGCGCCCGGGGCCCGGGCCCTGCGCACCGGGCTGCGTAGGGTTGCCGGAGGCGGCTCGCCTGGGACCGACCCCGGCGCTCCACAGAAGGCGCAAGCCGCGCGACGATTCCCGCCACCCCACGCGCAGATGCACCAAGGCCTGCTCTTCCCCGATGGCTTCGAGATCCTCGAGCAGGCGCTCGTGGCGCTCAGGGACCTCGACATCCCGAAGGCGGAAGAGCTCGTGCGGCGAGCGCGAGCGGCGCAACCGAACCTGGTCAACCTCGACCTCATCGCCGCAGCAACCGAGTACCTGCGAGACGCGCTCCCTGGCCAAGCGGAGCCAGACGCCTGCGCCGCAACCCTGCTGGCCATCCCCAAGGACATCGAAGCAGGGCGATTGCGCGAGGACGTCGGCAACTTCGTCGACCAGGTCCTGGCCCGATACCTCATGCGCATGGACCGGGATGGTCCCTTCGTCGACCGCGCTGCCAGCGTGCCGTGGGCGCGCGTGCTGCTCCTTGTCGGCCAACCAGATGTCGCGCATCGCAGTCTCGCCGAGCTCGTGGCCCTGCATCCGCGTGCCGATCTCTGGTGGGCGCTCGGTGACGCTGCATTGGGCGTGGACCGGGAAACCGAAGCCAACGCAGCATTCGTCCGCGCTCTAGTGCTCGATCCCCAGGCAGTCGACTGCTTCCGCTTGCAGCACAAGGCACTGCTCCGGTGCTACCAGCAGCTTCGCGAGCGGCACGACGGACCGAGTGCCCGCGAAGTACTGCTGCCAACAGCCTGGATCGATGGTGTGCTGGAGATCCCGCCCGGGAATCGGTGGTTCGAAGCAGCGCCGGATGCAGATCCACGCCAGTCCGGGTCGACGACGGACTCGCACTCCGACACCCCAAACCTGCGCCGGTTCGCGCGCTTGCTCTTCGCCGACCGCACGGCTGGCTCCGGCAACGTGGTGGTCGCCCGCCGCGAGGAAATGGCTTCCCTCGCCCCGGACCTGTTCGCCCGATACTTCGCTGAATGCCTGCGACGCGAGAGGCGGTGACGAGCCGCGAGCGGCCCGACGCCGGAGCCCAACGGATCGCGCTGCTCTCGCGCGCACGACTCTGTGGGCGTCGCCCATGTCCCAGGACACGGCGGTACGTGATGCTGTGCGCCGTTTCCCGAGCTGCGCCATCCGGGGTCACCCCGCGCGCCCCGCGTGGTCTGGGAGGATCTGCAACCTCGTCGCTTCGCTGGTCGGATAGCAGATCCTCCCGAGTCACAAGGATTCCGAGCTGGAGCCCTCGCCTCGGGGAGTCCCAGGCGTCACCCATGTGCCCGGACAGAACCGCCGCCCATGTTCTCGGATGCACCGGTGTAGATACAGTGCACACGCAACCGGAGGGAGCGTTTCGACTGCTTCCATCGTCAGCGCGTCACGCTGGTGTGACACCTAGGAGCGAGCACTGCGCGTCTCCCTCACGTCACGAGACACGGAGTCACATCCGTCGGACGCTTACAGAGAAGCCTCCGCTACCTACCGCGGAGAACCCGCTCGCGAATCAAAGACTCGGAAGCATCCACTCCTCCACCAGGTATCGACTTCACCCAGGTCTTGGCCTTGTTGACGACCTCTGCACTGACCTTTGGCCACACACTCCGTGCGACGCTGAAGGCGACACGCGCACTATCGCGACTTCCGGACCTGGTTGCAGATTCCGGTTCGACCCATGGCGAGGTGACCATTGCACCGAACACATCCGATACTGTCACCGACTGCACTGCATCCACAGCAGCCCATTGCCACAGCAACACGGCACCAACCAACCCCTCATCATAGGGAACCGGCAGAGATACCTGAACGGGACCATGCGTCAGCTTGTCTGCCACAGTGACAGGCATGGGTCCGAGCGAGCCAACGACCTCGGAAAGCACGGTAACCCCGCCTACCGTGGTGACGGGATCAGTTCCATCAGGTCTGCGCGCGCCAATCCACAGGTATAAATTCACAGGGACAGGGCCTTGACTCACTGCCCCAGAACGAAGCCATCCGACCACTCCAAACTCGCTGTTGCCGATCCAGAAGCCGGCCGGGTGGATGTACCCGAATGGCATCTCAATCTTCGAGGTGACCTGAGGCAATCCGTAGCGCAACAGCCCCATGAATCTCAGTGGTGCGACTTGAGCATTCGGTTCACCTCTTATCTCGTATCTCAGTCCGGGGATCAAGCCACCCTCTGGAAGAGGCAATTGCACGAACGTGTTGGGATCGGTGACTGTCACCTGGGCGAGCACGCCCGCTCCCATCGTGACATCACACAGATACGCACGCCCGGCGACGTTGTTGACTCGTATCGGACCGAGCGCATTGGGGCTCGCAATAGCCGGGGCATCAGTATTCCACATCGGAATCGGATTTCCCAGACGCGATCCCGGAACAGACAGCCAGGCGCCAGGCCCCACGGTCTTGAGATGGGTGAACTTCACTTCGTCAAGCAGGCTTATACATACACCACTAACGTCATTCGGAGCGCTCGCCAGAACGATCCTGTACTTGTCGGACAGCTCGGGCACGGATTGGACGTTCGCCACAACAAGAAATGCCTGCACAGAGGGCAACTCTCTGCCCCGATACGGCGCCACCACTATCCGACTCTCACGGACATCGTACACGTACAATAGCCCCTCACTGGCATTCCAGTGAAGGCGGTAGGGATCCATCCGGTTCCCGTATTGCGCAGCCCGCTCGACACTGATCTTGCGTGGGGTGTCTGTTAAACACAGCTCTAACAGGTATGCCGTTGCTCGCGTTGCGTTGTATCCCGAGACCAGGAACCGTTTCGGAGCGATCTCCAAGGCCTCCCCGACAAGATCGAATGGGAGATCAAGAGTTGTTTCTGCCCCCTGCGCCGGCCCTTCCGAGACAGTCCAATACAGCGTGCTGGAGCTGTTTGCCTTGGTGTGCAGATAACCACCCTCAGTCCCGGACCGGTAACTAGTGAACGTCGCGGTTGCAGCCCTGTTCTGAGCCCCTGCCAAACCACATGCGACGAGCACGATGGTGGAGCACCAAAGGGACAACACACAGTTGTTGGCAAGTGGGATACGCATTCGCACTGCCTGGCAGTTGTTCTTGACCATGTGTTAGCGCTGACTTGCGATGTCGCGAAGCCATCACAGCATTTCACTTCACCGGTTCAGCACCGCCTCAGTTGATGGAGTCAACAAGCCTTCGCTTGTACTCCCTGCCACTCCGTCACACGCTTCACACTCGCAATGACTGTCGATACGCACGACCATCGCTCTCGAGGATGTGGCACATTTCGAGTGCCCGCCAGACGGCCACACGTTCCAGCGAGGCGGGTACATGCTGCCGACCCGTGCCCGGCTTCGCAACCCCCTGCTCCGCTGCCGCCCAGCGCCGCAGCTCTCTGCCCGCCTCGACCTCTACCCCTCACGTGTCTCCGCTACCCACTCAAGTTCCTGATGCGCCCGGATTCTCAGCCTCAAGCTAGGGTGAGCGTCGGGACGCGGGATACGGGAGGGGGAACAGAGGAGGGCAGAGAGGAAGCGCGGGAGTCTTGGAACGCGATGTGCACAGCTCGTTACGGCTCCCACTCGCCACGCCTCGCTTCCTGATCATAATGGTCCTCCGCTGTCTGCCCCAGGTTCTCGTCACATACAACCGCGTAGATGTTACGACCGTGGCTGCTCGCCCAGAATACAAACACCTCGACATTTTCATCAAACCATGTTCGCAGCACATCATGGCGACCGAGTGTGACTTGTCCGAGGTACCGCATCACTTCACCGTTCATGGTCGGCCATTCCATGTCAGTGGCCTTCCATGCAGGCCCTTTGCCGCGCACAGCGAGTGAATCCGGACTCACGACTTCGTCAGCCAGCACTGCGCCAGCATCACCGCACTCCTCAGAGTACACGATGCTTGTCGCTCTTTGCTGCAAGCGATGCACCACTGCCTCACCGTCCCGCCTCGTCTCTATCACAATGTACTCCGGGATGTATCCTTCAGACGCTGTACCGGCTATCCTCGCCCCTGCCAGATCATGTTTCGCGCCGAACAAGAAGCATCGAGTCGTGGCATCTGGCATTGTCCAACACTGCAACAGAACCGGGACCACCTCCCGTTCAGGTGAGTTCCACGTGACTGGCAGGCCAGCTATATGCGCCGGCCTACCAACAATAAGTTGCCGCGCATCGGGGACATCAACATCACTCGGAAGATCACAGACTCGTAGCATGCTTGGTTCAGCCATCGAAGATGCATTGGACCACATATCCCGAACATCGCGCTGGATCAACTCTTGCGTCCTCATCCGGGTAGCAAGGCGTCCAGGACCATGCCGAGTTCGACTCTGATGCGCTCGGCGTTGGCAGCACGGAGGGCTACGCCAAGCCGGGGTAGGGTCTCGGCGACTGCTCACAGCGCCCTGGCGCGAGCAGCTTCCTCGGTCGCATACAGTTCGGCCCAAGCGATGGGCTCGACTTCATCGTTCCTCACGACGTCCTGTCCCTCGTAGGGAACGAGCAGCCGCGCCACGTGGATGAAGACCGGCCATCGCCTGATCGGAAACAGCGATTCGCCTCGATGACGCGTAGCGATGACGACTTGGTCGATGTCGCGGCCGCCACGGCCGAAGAACTGGCCGTTCAAGGGAGGGTCGATGCCGATGAGCAAGTAGTCGTCGCGATCCTCGCCGCTGAGCCTCTTGATCGCCCGGCACCGCCGCGGACTCTCCATCTCGTAGCCCTCGCTCGAGGCCATGTAGAAGTCCGTAGGCATCATGCGATCGACTCACAGAACGCCTGACACACTCGAGCCAGCTCCTTCTCCCGATCTCGGTCGATGAAGAAGATGCCCAGGTGCTGATCACGACCGTACATCGAAGCGAACACGGTCCCGAGGTCCGTCAGCGTCGCTCGAGCCCGCGGGTCTGCTGAGCGCTCGAGCGCACTCAGCAGGAGCAGGCGGCTTGAGCCATGCCGCGCGTCCCGGGCAAAGGCGATGACGTCGCCGATCACCTCGTCGTCCGCGGCGGCCGCGATCGCGGCTGCGAGCCCGTCTCGTACTCGGTCCTCGGGCTCGTCAACGTACAGCCTGGTAAGCACATTCCAGCCGAGAGCCTTCGTCTCGCGGACGGCCAACGCTCGCGCGATGCCCTCCCGCACAGCCGCTGGGTAGGACCGAGGGAGGTGCGCCAGCAGAATCGGAACGGCCTTCGGGTAGGACCCTGGCGTGTTGACCAGGTCCCATGCAGACTGCACCTGGAAGCCGGCGGCTCGCAGCTCGTCGACCAGCGGTTGTTCGGCGTGGCGGAGTTCTGCCTCGCGTTTGAGGCGCTCCGCTTCTTCCCGCGCATGCTTCGCCAGAAGCATAGGGTCGGCGTTCAGCTTCGCCATCAGCTCTGCGGCGGTGATCTTCCTATTTGTCACGGGAACTACCGCAGCTTGATCGCTCCGTGCCTCGGGGAGTCCCAGGTGTCACCCATGTGCCCGGACAGAACTGTTACCCAGGTTCCCGGTTGCACCCTGGAAACGCAATGCAACCAGGTGCTCAGCGCGGCAGAGGCAGAGGCAGGAGGAGACCACGACGACATCTAGGTGTGCTTGGTGAAACGCTGCCTGAGATCAACGTAACTGTCACTCAAGACTGACTCTGCACACCATTACAAACAGCTCCGGGTCATCGTAGCCTCCGTTCGGAAAGCAACCGCTGCTGCATCGCTCGCTAATGCAATAGTTGATTGCGTACAGATTGCCCGCCATCCTGGCGTACGCTCCGTCGTAATACCGGATTTGCGGTCCCTGTACCCGCTGCCGCTCCATCACACGCTCCGGGCCCGAAATGACCGTCGATACGCACGACCTTCGATCTTGAGGATGTGGCACAGTTCGAGCGCCCGCCGGACGGCCACACGTTCCAGCGAGGCGGCTGCATGGTGCCGATGCGCGCCCTGGTTCGCAAGCCCCTGCTGCTCGGCCACCCTGCGCTGCAGCTCCTCCTCCGCCACCAGGCGTCGCTGCTCGTCCAGCACCCCAAGGAAGCGCTCCCGGGTCTCTGCGTCCACACGCTCGATCGGTCCCTTCC
>JADLFX010000067.1 GCA_020849665.1 Planctomycetota bacterium
CTTCGCGGATCAGGTCCGCCATCCGCTCCAGGGCGCGGCGGTACCGCTCGGTGGCCTGCGCGTTGTCCTTGATCGCGGCGACCACCGACCCCAGGGCGTCCGCGACGTTCGCTTGCTTGCGAGGCCGCCCCGGACCGCGCTTCGGCGGACGTCCCACCTTCGCCTTGGGCGGCCGCCCCGGGCCCCGCTTGGCCATCGCCTTCGCCTTCGCCTGCTTGCCGCTACCACGCCGGGCAACCTTGACCAGACCCTCAAGTGCCTTCGCCCGCCCGTACATGATCGGGTAGATCGGCAAACCCTTGGACTCGGCCTTCTCGCGGACCTCCGCGTAGGTCGCGTTCTTGTTCTTCCGCAGCATCTCGCGCGCCAGTTCGAGGCTCGCGGCTCCCTTGTCGGTGGTCATACTCTTACTCCTATGCTCTTGGGATCTGGCCGCATTCCATACGCGGCGGTCACCCAGATGCTACATTCACGGTCGGCATTGGCAAGGGCCAATCTGAAAGAGGCGTATCCTGGGCAGACAGCGGCCCAGCGTCTGTCGCCTGGATACGTCCTATTCGCCACGCCACGGGTGCCGCCTGGCACCTCGTGACAGTGAAAGGTGCTAACGGGAGAGGGCCGCCGCGAACCTGGGGTCGTCCTTCAGCCCGGGCACGGCAATGTACCCGTCCTGCGTGTCCCCCAGGATCTCGCAGTCATCGACGCCATCGCGCCAGGCGCGGTAGGCGGCCAGGGCGCACGTCACGGCATCCAGCCGGTCTTCCAGGTCCTTGCGCTCCCTCCCCCGGCACTCGGCAGCCCCAGGGTCCAAGAGCCCGCGTAGTTCCTGCGATGCCTCCAGCAGCTCCGGCATCCAGCACCGCAGGACTTTGCCGAGGCAGCGCTGGTAGTGCTGCAGGCAATCCACCAAGTCCGACGGGCTCCGACCCCGCTTCGCCTTGTAGGGAATGCGTTCGCACAGGTCGAACCACACGACGTGCAGGGTATGCGGGTAGACCTCGAAGGCGTGCCGGCCGCCGCCCCCCGGCTGGAGGACGCGCGGATCCAGGCTGAACCCTCGATGTCCCAGTGCCTTTCCCAAGTCGGGCCCCGCCAGCAGACCAGCGGGTTCGAGCAACGCGCGGTCCGCTGGGTAGGCAGACGCGTGGTACGAGGAGAAGAGCCTGCCAACCTCACGCTCGGCCCGCCGCTGGTCGCTGATGATCAGCGGTGCGTCGATCGCCACGACAACGTCATCGCCGTAGCCCAAGGCCAACTCCACCAGGGCGTCGACGCCGAGGGGAACGGCACGAAGGTCGGTGCAGGTGAACTCCCCGCTCCGCTCCTGGAGGACGCACACTCCACTCGGGTTCTTGGACTTCCACGCCAGGTCGATCCCCAGGAAGGTCGGCATGGTGTCCTCCATCGGCTCATGCGGTCGTGCACCTTTGGCCGGCGGGCACACCCGGTACTCCTCTCGCCGGATCCCAGTCACCGCACTCCCCCCACGAGGATCGCCTCCTGCTCCGCCACGGGCAGGAGCAGCATGTCCATCACCTGCGTGATCCGCGCCCGGGTCACCCCCAGCACGCGCGCCGCGTGCGCGTAGTCCTGCAGCCGCCCCTCGTCGATCGCGCGCTCGATCCAGTAGGCCAGGGCCAGCCGGCGCGCCCGACGCTCCGCGCTCGCCTCCTTCCGCGAGGGCGCCGGCGGCGTTGCCGTGCGGTCCGCCGCCGGTGCGCGCCGCCGACGCGCCAGCCCCGCGGGCACCCGTAGCTCCAGGGGGATCATGCCGACCTCCCGGCCTCGCTGGCGAGCACCCGGATCCCCGCCGGCCGGAAGCGCAGGCCCAGCTCGTCGGTCCGCGCGTCGTACGTCACGGTCTCCAGGAGCAGCCGGAGGAGCTGGCACCGTTCGCCGACCACTAGGTGATCCCAGAGCGGCCCGAACTCGGCGAGCGGCCGGGCCAGCGCCTCGCAACCCGCCTCGCCTGTCGTGATCGCGGCGAACACCTCCCATGCCGCCCGCTCGCGCTTGCCTGAGCAGATGTTACGGCATGCTACGGGCGCTCCGCGCGCCTGACGCTCGCCGTCGACAGCTGGGAGCGCACGTTGCACGGTGGGCTTGGGGGGGGGGCCGCCCGGCCCATGCTGGAGAGCACCGAGGCAGGGGCCCTTGGCGACAACCCGACAACCGCGGCAAAGCGAACCAGACAGTTGCTGCACCTCGGTGCCGGCGTCGCGCGGATCGTCCTCGCCAACGGCAACGACCAGCCGTCCTCACGGGTACAGGGCGTGCAGCGTCGGCGGCCGCGTGACATCCACGATGTTCGCGGGTACGTCGAGCAGCCAGACCTCGCTGAACCGCTCGATCCCTTGGAGTTCCGCGATGCGCCTGCGGAGATCGGGCGTCGGACGCGCCAGCGCTGGGCTGCGCAGCAGCAGCCAAAGTTGGCCGTCGAAATCGTAGCCCGCCGCCTTGCCTATCTTCGAGGCGACGGTGTCGAGGATGAGCTGGTCCAGATCCGACCCGTGCCGATCGGCGAGCCGCTCCGTTCCCGGGAAGTCGAACACCCGCCAGCCAGGTTCTCTACCCGGCATCACGCGGAGGTCCATGACGTACAACCAGCAGAGGTCTCGCGCCTGGGCCAGCTCTGCCTGGTGCTCGTTGCCGAGAAGCGCGACCTTGGCTCCTGCGAATGCCACATCCAAGTCGTTCGGGAACACGCAATGACTCATTTTACCGACGGCGCGGATCCGGCCCCGATTCTGCAACAGCCACACTTGGAACGCTGCGAGCCACCGCCTCACCTGATCCGCGTCTTTCGGTCGTGATTCCATGAGCACGAAAACCTCCCCCGCGGGCCCAAGAGTGCCACGGCACAGATCCTCCAGACCTCTGCGCGCCATGGATTCGAGCCCGCGGTCCCTGCCATCCTCTGGTAGCAGCAGCTCGCAGCATTCGACGCCCACGAGGGTGTTCGTGGCCAGCACCTCGACCTCGGCGTCCGGCCTCTCGCGGTGTGCGACCACCCGGACGCTTGGCCGGCGAAGCTCCGCGAACAGCTCGATCATCCCCCGCTGACGCCGCTCATTCGCTTCGCCCGCCATTTCGAAGTGCAGTCTACGCGCGGTCCCCCTGTCGACGACAGGCCCGTCAAGGTCGCGAGGTTCGTGATCGCATCGGGAGGCAACCCCCCGGTCCTCGCGGCTGATCGCCGGTGCACGCTCTCACCAGTCCCCGAGGTCCCCCAGCCACGACCCCCTCCGCCGGCTCCGGCTGAACCCCTCCCCCATCGGCCGCAGCCACGTCCGCCGCCTGGGCTCCTCCGGCCGGGCTACCACCTCCTTGCCCTCGTCCGGCGGCTGCATCGCGTATACCGCCAGCATCTCCGCTGCCGCCAACGCGTAGACCTCCGCGTCCAGCCAGTCGTGCGGCCCCGCCCCGGGCTTCGGCACCCACTCCTCGCTCGAGGCCCCGGTCTTGCGGTTGCGGACCAGCACCTTGTGCTCGGCCGCGACCTGCCGGACGTACTCCTCGGGCGGGTCCTGATGCACGTGCCACAGCGGCCGCCCCTGCTCGCCCAGGCCCATGAGCCGCACCAGCTTGTCCTTGAAGTGGGTGGTGTCCACGTGCCACAGCTTCATCCCCCACTCCACCGCCCGCCCCGCGAGGTCGCGCTCGATCCGCACCGCCCGGATCGGGATGCCCGCCAGCCGCCGCTGCCCCTTCACCGGCCGGGCCGCGCCCCGGTGGACCACGCAGAACCGGTACACCTCGTCGGTCCGGTACCCCGAGTCGATGCAGGTCAGCAGGAGCCGCACGGGCAGACCGTCCGCCCGCTTCCACGCCCGCTGGAACAGCACCGCCGCGAGGAACTCCCACCGCTCCACCCGCCCAGCCTCGACCAGCCAACTCTCTTCCTGATAGCCGAATGCGCGGACCACGTAGTAGAGCATGTCCTTCTGGACGTCGACGCCGGCCACCAGCACCAGCGCGCCCTCGGGCACCATGCCCGCCGGGTAGTCTTGGGCCAGCGCTGCGATCCGCTCGGGCGCGGTGACCTCGGTCCGCTCCTCCCACACGTGCCCGAGCCAGCTGTTCACGAAGTTCAGCAGCCGCGGTACGTCGTCCTTACTCTCCAGGAACTTCGCCGCCACCTCCGACCAGGACAGCCACGGCGAGTACAGTGCGTTGAGGTGGTAGCCGCGGTGGTCGCCCGATGTCCCGCCGGCGACCGTACCGTCCGGCCGCACCTGCCCGTCCTCGGGGCACCACACCCCGCCGAGCAGCATCCGACGCTTGTGCTCCACGTCGTCGGGGATCTCCCGCTCGCACCCGGCGCACACGTAGACCGCCAGGCGTTCCTTGCGGATCCGCACGGGGTCGCGGTCGTCCTTGGGCCAGCGCACCCGCGCCTCGTTGAACTCCAGGACCTGGTAGCGCCCGCAGAACGGACACGGCACGTGGTACCGCCGCCGGTCGCTGCGCTCCCACTCCCGCCAGATGTAGCCCGCCCGGGTCGTGGGTGTGGAGGCCATCACGATTTTGCGGTCCCAGAAGGTCCGCGTGCGCTCGATCGCCAGGCTGACCGGGTCCGCCTCCCTCCCGCTGAACGGCGGGTACTTGTCCACCTCGTCGAGGAAGAGGAAGCGGATCGGCCGGCTGGCCAGGTCGGCCGGCGAGTTGGCCCCGGCCAGGTAGAGGACCATCCGGTCGAACGCGAGCTCCTTCTGCTTCCAGTCGGAGGCGTAGGCGGTGCGGTGCGCCTTCAACCGCTCGCTCTCCTCGACCATCGGCTGGATACGGTGCGCGGCGATCCCCGCCGCGTCCTCCTCCCTTGGCATCACCAGCAGGGTCGGCCCCGGGTCCTGGTCGACCACGTAGGCCAGCGCGTTGAGCAGCGCCTCGGTCTTGCCCACCTGGGTGGAGCTCAGCAGCGTGACCCGCTCGACATCGGGGTCGCTGACCGCGTCCATGACCTCGCGCAGGTAGGGCGTGAAGCTGGTCTCCCACCGCCCGGGCCGCGAGCTGTGGATCGGGGAGAGGAAACGGTGACGGTCGGCCCAGGCCGACACCGAGATCCGCTCGGGTGGGCGCAGGGCATTGCGCTCCGCCGGCCAGAAACCGTCACCCCGCGGCGCCGGCATCCCGATCTCCGCCCGCGGCCCTGGGCTCGCCGGCCCGCTGGTCGCCGACCCGGGGCACGCCCTCCTCGCGCGCGTAGTGCTCCAGGATCCCGGTGATCGCGTCGTCCACCGTGGCCTGGATCTCACGGATGGGCTTCCCCACCAGCACCGGCGCCAGGCGGCGTCCCAGGCCGAGCAAGTTCTTCCGCAGCTCCAGGGCCCGCGCCACCAGCAGCTGCTCCACCCGGTCCACCTCGATCAGCTGCCCGCGCAGCTCCTGCAGCAGCATCACCTCGCGCAGGGCCTTGGCCTTGCGGTACTCAGTCGCCCACCGGCGGTCCTCGGCACTCGCCGCCTCGGCAACCGCCTCAGAGGGCAGGAGTGCCGGCGGCCCCCGGCGGTTCGCCGCGGACACGCGAGTGCGGTTCCACGCCGCCACCTGCTCGGGGTCGAACCCACCGCCCTCGGCCTGGGGCATCCCCGCCGCGCGCCAGCGGTACACGGTGGCGACGTCCACCTCGAGCGCCTCCGCCAGCTCCCCCAGCGAGCGGACCACCGCCATCGGAGTCACACCTCCCGCTCGGCCTGGGTCTCGGTCAACGCCTCCCAGCGGCGGACGACCACGTCGCAGTAGCGGGGGTCGATCTCCAGCGCCCGCGCCCGCCGGCCCAGGTGCTCGCAGGCGAGCAGAGTCGTCCCCGAGCCGGCGAAGGGGTCGTACACGACGTCACCGCTGCGCGTCGAGTTGCGCAGACCCCGGGCCACCAGGCCCACCGGCTTCGTGCAAGGATGATCCGGGCTCGCGCGCGGCCGCGGGTGCTCCAGCACCGTGTCCTGGTCGCGGCCGCCGTACCAGGCGCGCGTCGCGCCCTTCCTCCACCCGTAGAGGATCGGCTCGTGCCGGTAGTGGTAGTCGGAGTGCCCCAGCACCAGCGCGTCCTTCACCCACACAAGGGTCTGGTGGAGGTGCCAGCCCATCTGCTGGACCACCACGCCGAACGTCACGGAGAGCGCGCCTGCGGGGTGCGCGATGTAGAAGCTGGCGCCTGGCCGCATCACCCGGTCGGCCTGGACGAACGCCTCGTGCAGGAGCGGCATCAGCCCGCTCGGGTCATCCCCCAGGATCTGCAGCGCGTCCCTGGTCCCGCCAACGTAGTTCACACCGTACGGCGGATCCGTCCACATGCAGTCCAAGGCCGCCCCTTCGAGCAGCCGGTCCACGTCCTCCGCCTGGCGCGCATCGCCGCAGAGCAGGCGGTGCTCGCCCAGCACCCAGAGGTCCCCCGGCCTCGTGACCGCCTCGACGGGCGGCGGCGGCACCTCGTCCTCCATGGGCGGGGCGGCCTCCTCGGGGAACGCCTCGGCAAACAGCCGGTCCACCTCGTCGCGGGTGAAGCCCGTGACCGCCACGTCGATCCCGTCCTCGGCCTCGAGGCTGCGCAGCAGCCTCGCCAGCGCCGCCTCGTCCCAGGCCGCGAGCTCCGAGGTGCGGTTGTCCGCGATCGCGTAGGCCGTGGCCTCCGCGTCGCCGTCGTCCACGAGCAGCGCCGCGATGTGCGTCCAGCCCAGGGCCCGGGCGGCGGCGACACGCCCGTTGCCGGCGCGGACCACCATGCCCTTCTTCTGCACGACCACCGGCGCCCGCTGTCCGAAGCGGACGAGGCTCGCCTGGATCGCCTCGAGGTTGCGCTCGGAGTGGAGACGGGCGTTGGCCGGGTCGAGCGTGAGCGAGGCGATGGGTACCGCCAGGGCGCGGAGGCCCGGCACGATGTGGGTCAGGTCGGGCTCAGTGCTCGTATCGGCCTTGGTCATCGCCCGTTCGCATTCGCATTCGCGGTCCCCCGCCCAACGAGAGCAGGACGCCACCATCGGCGTCCCATCGATGCTCGCGCAACCCCGTGCGTGCCCGTGGCTTGTGTCGTCTCCGCCTGATGCGCTGCGGGCTCGCGTTCGCATTCGCAATCGGAAAAACCCGCATCCAATCCCGCGGCGTCGGGCGCTGGCCGTGAACCCCTCTCCATAAGCCCAGGAAGGACCCGTGCTTACGTCGGTGGGCGATTTTGACTATGCGGTCTTGTACTGGTCTATGGTGGGTCGGTCATGCGATTGCGAAGCAGGTGGGTCATGAGATCGGTCAGGCTCGCTGGCCTTCTACCCTATGAATACGACGCGACCCTGCAGAGTGTTCCGCTGTGGGTCTCTGTTTTCGCGCGCCATTGCCCTTGTCTGCGCAGACGCAGCGGGCCAGTGAGCGCGGTGCGCACCTGTCGGAGTGAGTGGACGGCCTCGCCCACACTTGCGAGCGCCGGACGCAGACCGGCCGTCAAGCACCGCGATTGCGGCAGGGCCGGGCTTGGGGGAGTTGGGGGAGATGTGGGGTAGTTGCCTGCCAACTACCCCAATTCATAATCCCTGTCTGACAATGGCATTGCATGCTGCTTGGGGGAGTTGGGGGAGATGTTCGATGTTTCTTTCTTCAAGGAACCAGAGAAGCCGTCAGGGTACGTAATCAGTGTACGGAGAGAGAAAGGTCCGAGAACTCCCCCAACTCCCCCACGGCAGCCACAACCTCTTTCTCGGCCAAGGCTTCCGTGTTGGGGTAGTTGCCTGCGCACCTCCCCCCTGGGTCCCCCAACTACCCCAGGCGCTCCAGCCGGTAGGAGCTCGCCCCCTTGTGCAGGCTCGGCTGCTCCACGCGACGGATGCGGCGGTCACCGATGATGTGATCCCGGTACCTCTGGAGCAGGATGCCGAGTGCGCTGGCAGATCCTTTGCTTTCGGCACCCGGGCAAAGGGCCTGGAGAACGCCGCGGCACTCGGCGATCTGCGCGAGCGCGGCGACAGCCACTGGCCGGTCACCCTGCTGCTGCCACCATGCCTCGACAAGTTCCGCCAGGGCTTCGCTACGCGGATCACGCACCTGCTCCTTGTTGGCCAGGAAGCCCAGGAAGCCAGCATGCTGCACTATCCCGCCCACCACCTCCACCCAGGACTCGAAGCTGCCCATGGTGCCGCCGCCTGGTGGTCGCCCCGACGCGATCCAGCTCTGCACGAGCACATACCCCGCATTGAGGAGCCGTGACCGTTGCTCGCGGACCCAGCCCAGTAGATCGGGATGTCGGAAGTCCGTTCGGAGCTCCGGCCGCTCGGCGCTCGGCACGAGCCTGCAGCGGATCGACCGGCGGGAGAGTTCGTCGGAAAGAGAAGGGTTGTTGCCGGTTGCGATCCACAGGGCTTGATTCGGTAGCTCCACCTGACGGTGGCTGTGCATCTCCCGGTCGGCCCAGCACTCCGTGGTCAGGACCACTGCGAGGTTCGCCGAGGAGTGCCGGCGGTGGACCTGCAGGTTGTCGATGCAGTGCACCGGATGGCCGGCGCTCAGCATCGTGGTGATGGCCTTGCGCGCCTCCTCCTCCTGCTCCGGCCACGGCCGGAGCGGAGGCGCCTGCCCCGTGTAGAGCATCAGGACAACCTTGGCGAGAAGGGACTTCCCGCTGCCGGTCGTGGGCGCCTCGATCATCAGCAGGGGCGTCGGGCCGCGCACCATCGCCCGCACGAGCGGCAGCAGCAGCCCGCAGAAGAAGTGCGTGCGGTCCGAGTCCGAGGCGAACGGGAAGTCGTGCACGATCTCCTCCAGGAGCGCCCTGGCCTGCACCACCTGCTCGCTGCTGGGGCGCTCAGGCGCGCCGAGACCGGCAGCCGACACGCCGCTCGGTTCGTACCAGAGCTGTTCCCCGGCGTAGTACCCGGGCTCCAGCAAGAGTCGGCCATCGCGGTCGTAGACCGGGAATCCGACGATCCGATCCACGCTGGGCAGGGTGTCCGCGGGCAGGGCAAGCATGTCCTGGAGGATCACCTTCGAGGGCGTGCAGTCGATCTGGTCGTCGCCGCTGCGTCGGTACCACTTCGCCACGCGGACCAGGACAGCTCGAAGCTCGGGCTCTCCGAGGATCTCGATCCCGCGGCTGGGGGTGACCCGTACCAGCCTGCCAGAGCGCTGCAGCACGCTGGGTCTGCGTGGCTCACCTGCACCGATGACGGCGCGCCAGGCCTCGGCTACGACCTCGGGAAGCTGGCGGCCGTTGATCACGATCTCGGGGGTCTCGGACTTCGGCTCGCTCCCCTTGGCTGCGGGCCTCTGAAGAGTGCGCGTGCGGCCAGGAAGCGGCACTCCGGAGAAGTCAGCGATGACCCCGCACGCCGCCCGGAAGCTCTTGGCCGTGCCAACACGGACCAGGAAGTCGAAGACGGACACGCTCTGTCCATCTCGGAAGGAGTGGAACGTGCCCTTCTCAGCGTCGCTGGTACCGTCTGCGACCCCGGCCGACGGGTCGCGATCTCCGCTGGGGGACTCGGGATCCCGGCACTCGAGCCACCCCGGAGATTCCGAACGACCCGTCAGCCATTCTCCGTACACGGCGTGGAGATCGAGTGCGGCGAGCGCCCGCCTGCGCCACTCCTTGAAGTCACTCTTAGCCCGGCTCCCGCGGCCCCGCGCCCGCGGCCCAGGTGTGGGGCTCGCACCCCGTGGACTCGCCTGCAGCGCCCGCAGGCACTCGTCGACCGCGACTTCCTCGACGGTCTCGAAGGTCTCGGGCGTGAACCGCACGGGGTTGCCGTCCTCGAGGCAGTAGAACTGATTCGCCCCCTCGGCCGCACCGTGCCACCAGGGCAGCCAGACCATGTTGCCGTAACCGCCCTTCGCGACCCGGTTGCTCTTGGGGAAGACCTCGATGCCCTTGCACTTGGTGGCGTCGGCGCATCCGCCCTGGACCAGCGGCGCACCCTTTGGCACCAGCGCATGCCCCAGGGCCCGCGCCTTGCTCGCCGGCACCGGCTGCTTGAAGAGCACCCAGAGGTGCCAGCCCGCGCCGCCGCCGGAGCGCTCCAGGTAGGACGGCAGGCCTTGCTCCCGCAAGGTCTGATGGACAGCCAGCGCCGCCTGCAGCGGATCCACCAGTGCGGCGGCGTGGGGCGGACCGTCCAGGTCGAAGCACAGCCAACGGGTACTGCCGTCAGGGCCGGGTGCGTAGCTCCCCACGCGGAAGCGGCCCTGCATCTCCGGCGGCTGACCACCGGAGATCCGGACCGAGCCCGACTCGGCGTCCTCGCCGAGGATGTGCCCCCGCACCAGGTCGACGAGCGGCGACACTGCCTCGGCGGCGCATGGCCCGCCGCCTCCCCGGGCCACGGCCACACGATCGGTGCGGTTGAAGAAGTGGCGGAGCAGCAGATCGACGCGTGAGTCCGTAGGGCTAGCCACGGCCCACCTCCGCCGGGCGATTTCGCTGCCACAGCTGTACGCCCACGGCCGAGAGCCCGCGGCGCAGGCGTTGCACCGCACGCCACACGGCCGTCGAGGATCTGCCTAGCCGTTGTGCGATCTCCCGGTAGCTGTGGTCGACGAGCAGCCTCGCCAGCACGCGGTCCGCTGGTCTCAGGTTCACCAGCACCTCATCCAGGTCGAGGCGCAGATCGAGGTTGTCCGGGTCGCGGCGGCCGGCCACGAGGTCTCCAGGATCCAGCGTCCCGTCCGTCGAGAACGGCGTGCGAACCCCCGCCTCCAGATCCGTGAACGTGGTGATCGTGGCAATCCGCCGCCGGCGCCGCCACTTGCGCATCCAGCTCGCGGCCAAACGCTGGGCGTGGACGAGCACGAATGCGCTCCAGGACCCCCGTCTCGGATCGAACCAGGGCAGGCGCTGGAGCAGGCCGAGCTGGGTGTCCCTGATCAGGTCGTCGAAGTCGCTCGCTGGGAGGCCCCCGCCCTTCAGTGCTTGGCGAATCCCAGCCCGGAGCAGAGCGGTCGTGCTCGCGTCCGTAAACCTCGTGAAGGCGTCCGCTGAGGCTGGCTCCCCTGGCTCGGTTGCCGCGACCCCATCGCCCACGCTTGGGGCTGGCGCCCCAGCCCCTGCATCGTGATCTTGGCTCATCGTTTCCTCCAGCAAGCGGAGGAGGGGGTGCGCGGCACCACAGGAGAGCCAGCTCAGGACCGCGAGACGGCAGCGGGTCGCCCAGGGCGCCACCCACAGCCGCCTCCGCTCTGCGGTCAGTCAGCAGTCTGGTGTCAGTTCGGAATGTACTACGTCGTGGGTCCGTCGGCGAGTCGCACGATCTCGGGCAGCCCGTCGCGGATTTCGATCTCTTTCACGGTCCCATCTCCAAGTCCAGCCAGGATGGCGATCAGTTCCACGACCTTGGACTTCAGTGCGAAGTTGCTTTCCGGAGTCGCGGGGCCAGACCCCGACCCGATTCCGAGTTTGATCTGGCGCTCGATCTGCACGGGCTGGGTCAGGTCCGGCTCGCCTCCTCGGACCGGAAGGCCACGGATAGTCCCGAATCGGATCCTCTGCATCAGGCGAATGAGCTCCTGGAACCCAGGAGTGAGCTCGGCGAACGTCCGTGTGGGCGATGGCGTGGCGCGCGGCATCTGTCGCAGGCTGGTCTTGGGCGTGGATTCGTCGGGATCGCTGGATGGGTACATTGCGGGACCCTTTCCACGATCTAGGACGCAGCAGCCCCCATGCACCATCTCGCCGCGGGCAGGATGGTTCACTCTGCCGCAAGGCGCATCCTGACATCCCCTTCTGTTCTTCGACCGCCCCCGCGGGATGAACCATCGTGAACCAAGATGGTTCACCTGCGCGGTTCCGGGCGACGACGGATGGTCCTCGGCGGGGACGCGTCTACCTCTCGGTCATCCAGCTGGAAGTTGTAGTTTCGCAGGCTGTCCAGCATGACGCCCACAAGGTGCTTGCGTTTGCGGCGGGGATCAGGATCCCAAACGCCGCGTATCAGCCCGTCGCGGAGCACACGCCTGCGCAGAGTGGACTTGCTCATCTGCCGGTCCCCTGCCTCCTGTAGGGTCCGCAGAGCCTCCTTCATCGTCACCCAGTCACACGGCCGCACCTGACCGAGTGCCACGCAGCTGGACGGAGGGGGAACCGGAGTTCTCGTCTCCGCGGAAACGCTGACGGCAGGCTCATTGCCTGCCGCGGCGGGGCGCGGCTCCGTCCCTGCCGGCGGAGCAGGGGTGAGACGTTGGAGCACCGGCGCGTCGCAGGGAGCGGGCCTCGCCCTGTCCCTCTGGTCCACCGGCGGAGGAGTCCGCGCCGATCCGTAGTCCCGCCAAGGGATCCGTTGGAAGGCCTGGACGAGGTCTCGGAGGTCCAGGGGGCAGGGCGGTCCGCGTCTTCCAGTACCCGGCAACCAGCACGTCAGCCCCCGCGTCACCTCCGAGCTGCCCGGCACAGCGCGGGTGATCTGAGCGCGTAGCGAATCCTGAAGCTCAAGCGCAGGCCGTACCTGCTCATGAAGGAGGCGGCTTGCCTGCAACACCTCCGACTGCGCCGCGCTCCCCCCGAACCCGTCGATGCTGCAGCTCCACTGAGCCATGTCGTGCCCGAATTCGGGAAGCTCGGTGAGCCTCGGCCGGAACCGCTCAAACTCCTTGCTTGCGCGTTCCGCCGCCTCCGCGAACCACGAAGGCGGCTTGTTGCGATGCCATGCCTCCATCGCCTTGCGCGCGGGTTCCGCCAACTGCGCGAACTGCTGGTGCGCGTCGAGCAGCCTCTGCCTGTCAGGTGACAGGAGTTTGTCCACGGCCCTGGCGTACGACTCCGCCCTCTCCCACAACCCCTCCTTGGAACCGGAGGTTGATCGTTCCGCATCCATACTGGACTGCTGCGGCAACGCTCCCGCCCCGCCCAATTGCGAATGCTGGGGCCTGCCGCCTCCGCGGAATCTATAGCCAGCGCCCGGACGTGGCTAGCTGCAGCAGCGGGGCGCGGCTCTCGACGGCTCCGCGAGAAGCCCACGCCATGCAGCCCGCTGCAGCTCGAAGCGCGAGAGTGCGGCGACGCGGCGCACTTCCCTCTCTTCCAAGGACCTGCTGCGCAGCAACACCTCCTCCTGGATGCCCGGCGCCAGATTCACCAGCGCCATCACCTGCGTGATCCGGGCCCGCGTCACCCCGGCCAGGCGCGCCAGCGCGGCGTAGTCGCGCACGACCCCGCGGTCGACGAGGTCCTGCATGGTGATGGCCATGGCCATCAACCTCGCGATCCGGGGTACGGGCCTGGCCGGCGGAGCGGCGTCCGCGGGTACAGGCAGCGGCCCCGCCCGCAGGCGCTTGCGGCCGCGGTGGCCGCGGGCCACGTGGACCTCGACCTCGACGGTGAGCCCGGTCCGGGCCTGGACGGCGGGAGCGGCGGCGTCCATCACCAGGCCCCCTCCGCCAGCACGCGCAGCCCGTCGGCGCGGAACCGGATGGTGGCCTTGCCCGCCGGGCCGTCGTACGCGACCTCCTCCACGAGCAGTCGCACCAGCCGAGCCTGCTCCTTGGTCGACATGGCGCTCCACACCGGGTCGAACGCGGCCAGGGCTCGCCGGAGGTCCCGGTCATCCACGTGTTCGTCCGCGACCCCGCCCTCCGCCTGCTGCAGTGCGGCGAGACGCCCATCGAGCGCCCGAAGGCGATCGTGGAGGTCCGCCAGGCGTGCGGTCGCAGCCGGTCCCTGGCCCGCCTGAGCCGCCGCCTCCCGGATCCCCGTCTCCACCTCGCGGCGTTCCCGCTCGACCTGCCGGCGCTGACGGGCAAGGTCGTCACGGCGCTCGGCCTGCGTGGCCTCGACGCGGGCCACCACCTGCTCGGCCAGCTCCCGGTCCTGGCCAAGGAGGCGGATCCGGTCCACCACCAGGGCCTCGATCTCCCCGGCGGACACCGACTTCGTCGGGCAGGTGGCCCAGCCCTGCTTCTGTGCCTGGAGGCACACGTAGTACCGGTACCGCCGGCCCCGCTTCTCCGTGTGGCCGTGGGACATCGCGCACCCGCAGCTCCCGCAACGGATCACCCCGCGCAGGAGCGCGCCGTAGCGGTTGCGCACCTCGGCGCCGCCGGTCCTACGGTTCCGCAGGAGCACCTGCTGGACCGACTGCCACGTCGCCTCGTCCAGGATCGCCTCGTGCTCGCCCGGGTAGAGCGTGCCTTTGTGGTTCACCCTGCCCGTGTAGATGGGGTTCGCGAGCAGGATGTAGAGCGAGGCCCGGTCGAACGGCCGCCCGCCCCGGACGCGCCCCGCCTGGGTGCGCCAGCGCTTGGTCGTGATCCCCTGGCTCGTGAGGTCCGCGGCGGTGGCGACCAACGACTCGTGCTGCAGGTAGCAGGCGAAGATCCTTCGCACCTGCTCCGCCTCGAGGGCGTTGACGCGCAGCCTCCCCCCGGCAGGGTCGACGTCGTAGCCCAGCATCGGCGTGCCCCCCACCCATTTCCCCTTGCGGCGGGCCGCCGACATCTTGTCGCTGGTGCGCTCGGAGATCAGCTCGCGCTCGAACTGGGCGAAGCTGAGCAGCACGTTCAGCGTGAGCCGCCCCATGGACGTCGTCGTGTTCAGCTGCTGGGTCACCGCCACGAAGGTCACCCGATGGCGCTCCAGCACCTCGACGATCCGCGCGAAGTCCAGGAGCGAGCGGGTCAGCCGGTCGACCTTGTAGACGACGATGCAGTCGATCCGGCCCCCCTCGACGTCGGCCAGGAGGCGCTGCAGCGCAGGCCGCTCCGCGTTGCCCCCCGAGTAGCCACCGTCGTCGTAGCGGTCCGGCAGGTACACCCAGCCCTGGTGCTTCTGGCTCTGGATGAACGCCTCCGCGGCCTCGCGCTGGGCGTCGAGGCTGTTGAACTCCTGCTCGAGCCCCTCCTCGGTGGACTTGCGGGTGTACACCGCGCAGCGCACCACCGGCGAGGTCTCCACCTCCCCCGGAGCGGCGCGTGGGTCGCGCCGCCGGGCGGGCACCAGTGTGTCGGTCATGACCTCGCCCCCAGGCCGAAGAACGCGTAGCCGTTCCACGCGCAGCCGGCGACCTCGCGGGCGATCGCCGAGAGCGAGCGGTACACCCGGCCCTCGTAGTCGAAGCCCTGCTCCAGGACGGTCACGCGCACCGGCTTGCCCTGGTACTCGCGGGTGAGCACCGTGCCCGGCATCGGGATCCTCGGGTCGTGGGCGCCGCGGAACGGCCGCACCACGGTGCGCGCCTGCGCCTCGGCCGCCGCCTCGGCCCCTGCCCTGGCCTTGCCCCGCCCGGGCATGCGCACACGCAGCTCCTGGTTCTTGGCCAGCTCGGCGGCCCGGGCCTTCGCCCGCTCCGAGAGCCCGCCCTCGGCGTTCGCCTGCAGCTGCCAGGCGACCCTCTTCTTCAGGTAGGGCTTGTTGCGGGACCGGGTCGGGCCGCCGAACACCTCGGCGTACCTGGCCCGCAGTTCGGACACGGACATCGCCTCCAGGTCCTGGAGCTCCTTGGAAAGGTTGGTCTGCTTCGAGGTCATGCTTGGTTCTCCTGCCCGGCAGCCTTGGGCCGGGCTTGGCCGCCATGACCGCTCTGTTCCGAGAGGACAGCAAGTCGACTCTGGGCGGAGTTCTCAGGGGGCGCCGGGGGCGTCACGGAATCCGGCGTGGACCCGCTTGCTTCGGCGCCCAGGCGATGGATGGCCCGTACGGCGGCCTCGGCCAGGAGTGCCACGACCGCGGCCTGGCGGGCCTGCGGGGTCATCGCGGCGGGATCGTCGATCGGCGGCATCTGCCCTCCCTCGCGCCACCGGATCGGCGAGGAGCGCCAAGGTGCCGCACCAGGGGCCTGCCGCCGGGAACTGGTCCGCGAGGCGCACACCCAGGTGCAGCACCCACGGCGGCCTCCGCTCGGCGGTCAGCGCGCAGTCTGGTGGTCCAAGGGCCGCGGCGGTCCCGCGGTCCCTCTACCTGCTAGATACGTCGCGAGTTCGAGGAGTGTTCCGCTCGGTGACCGAGGCCAACACGTGCGTCAAACAAGGCCGCCCTCTCGACGGAGCAACTGAGGTTCGAAGAGGGTTGCGGGCGACCCCCGAGGCAAACTCTCGAGGGTTGGCCTCGGTGGCCGGTCTCGCTGGCGCGGAACCGAGAACGGGGCCGTCCCGGAGGACCGCCGCAACCCCGCGCTGCCGCAGGACCAACGCGCACCGCGCCGCCCTCTCGGCGCGGACCGCCAGCGTCAACCTACGGTGCGGCCAGTTCCCTGGCCGGATGGATGGCTCCCCGAACCGAACCCTCTTCGCGAACACTCTCTTCCGAAGAGGGTTTGGATCGGACCCCGAGCCGAACCCTGAGGTTGGCGCAAGTCCCTCTCCCGGAGAGCGTTCGAGCGATGGTCACGGA
>JADLFX010000068.1 GCA_020849665.1 Planctomycetota bacterium
CGCGGGACCCGCCGCAGCGGCGCATCGTGGTCTCCCTGGCGGTGTCGCCGCGCCGCGTGGCGGCGGGAAGGGACGCGCGGGACCCGCCGCAGCGGCGCATCGTGGTCTCCCTGGCGGTGTCGCCGCGCCGCGTGGCGGCGGGAAGAGAATCAGAACGGCAGCCCGGTCGCCTCGAAATCCTGCTGCACCTGCGGCAGCAGCCCCTCGACCTGCTTGGGGTCGAGGCCGACCTGCTGGTACACCTCGGACTCGAGGGTCGGCCGGGGCAGGCCCTGGGTCGAGGGCTTGCCGGCACTCCAGGCCAGATGGTCCGCAAGGTGGATCAGGGAGGAGAGGGACTTGTGGAACGGATCCTTGGTGGGCGCGTGATGGTAGCGGATCGCGATGGTGAGGTCCTCGGGCAGGAACCACTTGATCGCGAGCACGCTGCCGACGTCGGCGTGGTTGAAGCCCAACACCTCGTTCTCGACCTGCAGCTCGGTGTGCCCGGTGGCACCGGCCTGCTCCAGCACGCTCGCGTACTTCTTGGTGGCGCTCTCCAGCAGGATGATCTTGCCGATGTCGTGCAGGAGGCCGCACACGTACAGGTCTTCCGCGTGCGTGCCGGTGAAGCGCGGGCTCTCGCTGCCCAGCACGCGCGCGGCCACCCCGGTGTAGATCGAGTGCTTCCAGAACGCCGTGGGGTCGAAGTGCGGGACCTTGTCCTTCTTCTTGCCGAAGACGCTGAACACCGCGGCCTTCAACGCGACCTTCTTGGTCATGTTGAAGCCCATGATGGAGACCGCGAGGTTCACCGACGACACACGCACCTGCAGCCCGTAGTAGGCGGAGTTCACGATGCGCAGGATGTTGGCCGAGACCGCCGGGTCGGCCTGGATCACCTTGGCCACGTCGTCCGCCGAGGAGTCCGGGTTGGCCATGGTCTCGTTGAGCTTCACGAGCACCTCGGGCAAGGTGGGGAGCTCGAGGGTCTTGTTGACCAGATTCAGGATGCTCGTGGACTTGGCCTGGGCTTCCATCTCTGCGCTCGCTGGGTTTCCCGCCGGCGCCGCGTGGCGGTGCCGGAGGAGGATCTCCCTCGCTATCGACCCTCCCTCGCCTGCGCCTTGAGATGGCCGGCTCCCGCGCCGAACATGGCTGCGGCGCGGGCCCTGGGGCCACGACCGACCGCCGGGACGGGCCCCGCGACCACCCGTTCCGCCCACCCTCCAGGACCCCGCCGCCCGCGAACCGCCGCCAGGATCCTCCCACGTTGAAGGTCGTCTTCCTCTGCCAGCGCGTGCCCTATCCGCCCGACCGCGGCGATCGCATCACGACCTGGCACTTCCTGCAGCACCTGCTGGCCCAGGGCAACGCCCTGCGGGTCGGCTGCCTGGCCGAGGAGGACCGCGATGCCACGGGCGTGTCCGAGCTGCGCGCGCGCGGCTGCGTGGTCGAAGCCCCGCGCATCGACCGGCGCCTGCGGCGCCTCGCGTCCCTGCGCGGGCTGCTCACCGCCGAAGCGCTGACCCTGCCCTTCTTCCGGGTCGCCGCCCTGCGCGCGCGCGTGGAGCGCTGGCTGCGCGACGATCCGCCCGACCTGATCTACGTCTACTCCTCGGGCATGGCGCAGTACGCGCGCGCCGAGGGCCCGTGGGCCCGGGTCATGCACTTCGCCGAACTGGACTCCGACAAGTGGCGGCAGTTCGCGGCGGCGGCGCGCTCGCCGCTGGCACGCTGGGTCTACGCGCGCGAGGCCCGGCGGCTGCTCGCGTTCGAGCGCGCGGTGGCGCGCGCCTTCGACGCCAGCGTGGTGGTGAGCGAGGTGGAGCGCGCGCTCTTCGTCGAACGGATCCCCGGCGTGGTCCCGCACGTGCTGCGCAACGGCGTGGACGTGGAGCGCTTCGCCAGCCGTGGGGACGCGACGCGCGAGCCCCACACCGCGGTGTTCACCGGCGTGATGGACTACGCCCCCAACGTGCAGGGCGTGCTCTGGTTCGTGCAGGAGTGCTGGCCCGCGCTGCGCGCCGGGTTCCGGGATGCGCGCCTGCTGGTCGTGGGTGCCAACCCGGTGGCGGCGATCCGCGCGCTGCACGGCCGGGAGGGCATCGAGGTGACCGGGCGCGTGCCCGAGACCCAGCCGTACTTCGACCGCGCCTGCGTGGCGATCGCGCCCCTGCATCTGGCCCGCGGCGTGCAGAACAAGGTGCTGGAGGCCCTGTGCATGGGGTTGCCGGTGGTGGTCACCGCGATGGCCGCGCAGGGGATCGGCACGCCCCCCGCCGGGTGCGTGGCGATCGCCGACGAGGTGGACGCGACCACGGCGGCGGTGCGGCACTGGTTCGCCGACCCGCCCGCGGCGCGCGAGGCAGGCGCACGCGCGGCGGCGTGGGTGCGCGAGCACTTCCGCTGGCAGCAGATGTACGCCGACCTGGACCGCATCGTGGCCGCCGCCCTGGACCACCGGCGCGGCGCCGCGCCACGTCCGGCCGCGGGACTCAGCGATTGAAGTGCAGGCGGAACTCGACCGGCACCCGGACGACGCTCGCCACGGGCATGCCGTCACGGCGCGCCGGGGTGATCCGCCAGGTGCGCAGGGCACGCCGCGCCTCGTCGTCGAGGATGGGGTTGCCGGAGGGCACCTCGACCTCGCACGACTCGATGGTGCCCGCGGCCGAGATCGCCACCCGCAGGATCACGGTGCGCACCACCGGCGAGCCGTCCGGATTCGGGCGTTCGCGCCGCTGCGCGGCGGGCGGATAGCGGGGCGGGCGGTTGTCGGGGTTCTCGAGGACCGCCTCGCTGGACGCCGACTCGGCCGCCGCCGGCGTCGCCGCGGCGGCGGGCACGGCCGCGACCTCGCGCACCGTCTGGACCGGCTGGAGCCACACCCGGGCATCGAACGGCACGCGCTCCGGGTCCCGGAGGGAGTGCGCGGCGCAGGGCTCGGCCTCGGCCACCGGGGTCGGCTCCGCGAGGGCAGGCTCTGGCAGCTCGGCCTCCGGGGGCGGTTCGAACCTCGGCTCCAACGGCTCGGGGCGGGACTCGGAGACCGGCGGTTCGGGCCGCTCCACGGGAGGCGCGGCCTCGGGCGAGGCCTCCGCCGCCGCAACCCGCTGGATCGCAAGGACCACGCGGTCCTGCAGCGCCGGCCCGCCCACGGCCCACGCCGCGGCGCCGGCGAGCACCGCGTGGCAGGCGAGCGAGAGCAGGACCGAGGGCAGACGCGTCACGGGAGGGCGGAGAAGCTAGCCGAAACCGGTGAACGGGGGACGGGGAGGCTCCGTTCGCTGCGCAACTCCATCCCCTCGGGCAGGGCCCGCCGCGGCCTGCATCGCGGACCCTGTCGCCGCCCATCCTCCGAAGACGCATGGCCCCAGCACGCCTCCTCGGGTCCCTGGCGACCCCGTTCCTCGCCCTCTCCCTGACCGCACAGGACCCGCAGGATCCGGGCCGCCCCGGGCGGCCGGACCCACAGGAGCCGCGCCCGGCCCAGGAGCCCGCGAAGACCGCGCGGCCCGTGGTGGTCACCGCGACCCGCAACCCCAAGGATCCGTTCGAGGTGCCGCAGTCCACAACCACGCTGAGCGGCGCGACGATCGTCAACGAGCGGCAGGCACGCACCGCGCCGGAGGCGTTGCGCGAGGTGCCGGGGGTGTCGGTGCAGAAGACGGCGCACGGCCAGGGCTCGCCCAAGATCCGCGGACAGACCGGCTTCCAGACCCTGTTGCTGGTGGACGGGGTGCGCATCAACGACTCCACCTGGCGCAGCGGCAACGTCGAGTACTGGGGGCACCTCGATCCGTTCTCGTTCGAGCGCTTCGAGCTGGTCCGCGGGCCCGGCGCCGTGCTCTGGGGCTCGGACGCCGCGTTCGGCGTGGGCCAGGTGATCAGCAAGGGCCGCGACAGCTTCGCCCCGGGTGTGCACGCCGATGGCATGGCGGTGGTGCGCGGCGCCAGCGCCGAGCAGTCGTTCACCGGCCACGCCGAGAGCAACGGCAACGCCGATGGCTTCGGCTGGCACCTCGGCACCTCGTACAAGTGGTACGACGACCTCGCGGCCGGACGCGACGTCGGCGTGATGCCGGTGACCGGCAACTACGCGCAGATCGACCTCGACGCCAGGTTCACATGGCAGCTCGATGCCGCCTCGCGGCTCACCCTGGCCGCGCAGGGCAACGATCTCGACGACGTGCCGCGCACCCACAACACGATCTACAACACGCGCTGGCGCGGGCTGACCGCGGGCACCGACCTGCTGCGCCAGAACGACCACCGCCGGCAGCTCTACTACGCCCGCTTCGACGCCGAGGACCAGGGCGGCCTCTGGGACGCGGTCTCCACCACGCTGGCATACAAGAACCGCTACGAGCGCCAGGAACGCGTGCCGGCCAACGGCCGCCTGCAGGTCGACGCCCTCACCGTGGAGACCCTGGGAGTCGTGCTGCAGGCGCGCAAGGAGACCGGCGCCGGCACCTGGACCCTCGGCGCCGACTGGTACCACGACTGGGTCGCGTCGGACTTCCGCGAGTTCAACCCCGACGGCTCGCTGCGCAGCAGGCGCAACCGCGGCGTGGTCGCCGGCGACGCCGACTACGACCTGGCTGGCGTGTTCGTCCAGGACGAGATCGGGCTGGGCGAGCGCTTCGACGTCACGCTCGGCGTGCGCTACACGTACGCGGCGCAGGAGGCGCGCGACGTCGACGTGCCGGGCGACAGCGTCGTGTTCGACGACATCGACGAGGAGTACGGCGCGCTCACGGGCAGCGCCCGCGGCATCTACGAGCTGGCGCCCGAGTGGCGCCTGTTCGGCGGCTATGCGCAGGGCTTCCGCGCCCCGAACCTCTCCGACACCACGCGCTTCGACGTGGGGCGCAGCGGCGAGCAGGAGGTGCCGGCGCAGGGCCTGGATCCCGAGTACTACGACACCTTCGAGCTGGGCGCGCGGTTCGACGACGGCCGCTACGCATTCGAACTGACCCCGTGGTACACGCTGGTGCGCGACCAGATCCTGCGCCGCCGCACCGGCAACCTCGTGAACGGCATCCCCGAGGTCAGCAAGGCCAACGTCGGCGACGGCTACCTCTACGGCATCGAGGTGCAGGCCTCGGCCCGGCTCACCGCCCTGGAGCTCGACGAGTGGACGGTGTTCGGCTGGGTCGACTGGGTGCATGGCCGGATCGACCAGTACGACAACCAGAACCGCCTGATCCGCGACGACGTGGCCAACCTGCCGCCGGTCACCGGCCTGCTCGGCCTGCGCTGGGAGCACCCGGCGCGCACGACCGGCGCCGAGGTCGTGTGCCGCATGGCCGCAGCGATCGACAGCGACGACTACACCGAGCAGGAACGCGGCAACCCGACCCGCATCCCCCCGGACGGCCTGCCCGGCTACGCGGTGATCAGCCTGCGCGGCTGGCACCGCCTGAACCCGCACCTGCTCGCCTCCCTGGCCATCGAGAACGCCAACGATCTCGACTACCGGATCATGGATTCGGGCGTGATGGAGCCCGGCACCAACGTGGTGTTCACGATGCAGGCGGACTTCTAGTCGGCCGGGACGCGCACGGCACCGCGGCGGGCGCCGTCCGCCGCACCGCGCGCGCACCTGCTTGACTGCGCCTCGCGGCAGGTCACGCTTCCGGCCCATGTCCGGCTCGCCCTCGGGGACCACCGGGCAGGTGCCGCGGCGCGGCGAGGACCTGCCGTGGGTCGACGCCATCAAGGCGATCGCCCTGCTGTGGATCTTCCTCAACCACGTCAGCGAGCAGGTGTTCGGCGCGCCGTGGTTCGCGAACCCGGGCCGCGACTGGCCGCCCCTGGACGAGCGCGTGGCGCAGCTGGCGCCGCTCTCCGGTCACGGCCTCGCCGGCGTGCCGTGGAACCTGCTGCGCTACCTGGGCTGGAGCGGCGACCAGGGCGTGCAGCTCTTCCTGATCCTGAGCGGATTCGGCCTGACCTGGGGCCTGCGCTCCAGCACCGGCCCGGTCGACCGGCTCGGGTTCTACCGGCGGCGCCTCCTGAGGGTCTATCCGCAATGGCTGGCCGCGCACGGTGTGCTGGTGGTGGTGGCGCTCGTGCTCACCGGCACGTTCGTGTTCGTGGACAAGCGCTTCTGGCTCAGCGCCCTGGGGCTCCGCCTCACCCCGGCGCAGCTCTACTGGCAGGTTCCGGCATGGTGGTTCCTGGGCCTCCTGCTGCAGCTCTATCTGGTGTTCCCCTGGCTGCGCGGGCTGCTGGTGCGGCTGGGGCCGGGCCGCTTCCTGCTCGCGGCGTGCGGGATCGCGTGGCTGGTGCGCGGCGCGGGCCTCCTCGTGCTCCAGGCCTGGTTCCCCGGCTGGCTCGACGCCTGGAGCCGGGGCAACGTGTTCGTGTCGCGGCTGCCGGAGTTCGCCTTCGGCATGAGCCTCGCCGCCTGGGTCGCCCGGGACGGCGATGCGTTCCTGCTGCGGCTCACACGTCCGCGTGCACTCGCCATGGCCGCCGGCGCGTACGCCGCCGGGTTCGTGGCGTCGTTCACGCTCCTGGGCATGAGCGTCGCGCCCGCGCTCCTGGGCGCGGGCGCGTTCGTCTGGCTGCTGGCGCTGACCCGCACGCGCGCGCTCACGCGCGGCTCCGCCGCCGCGACCCTGCGCTGGCTCGGCGTCCACAGCTATGCGCTCTTCCTGGTCCACCACCTCGCCGTGGCGCACCTCGTGCCGCGCGGCCCCGGCGCAGGGGCCCTCACCGGTACGGCGCTCGCGGTCCTGGCCACCCTCGCCCTCGCCTGGGTGGTCGAAGGCGGGGCCGGGCGCCTGGAACGCGGCGCGAGCGCCGCGGCCGCGGCAGGACGCCTGCGCTCCTGGCTGGCGCGCGGCGCGCTCGCCGCGGCCCTGGCCGGCGGCGTGCTGGTGGCGCTGGAGCTCACCGTGCGCCGCGTCGATCCGCGCGAGCCACCGGCCCTGGGCTGGGGCGAACGCGCCGCCCTCGAGCCGGACGCGCGCTTCGGCTGGCGCCTGCGCCCCGGGCAGACCACCCGCCTGCGCTGGGAGGGCTACGACTACGTGGTCTCGGCCAACGGACTCGGCTTCCCGGGGCCCGAGTACCCGCAGACGCGCCCGGCCGGCACCCTGCGCATCCTGACCACCGGCGACGCCTTCACCAGCGCCGAAGGCGTGGACACCGCACAGGCGTGGCCGCGGCTGCTGGAGCGCGACCTGCAGGCGGGCGGCAGGGCCGCGGAGGTGGCCAACTTCGCGATGACCGGCTACGGGCCGCGCCAGCATCTCGCGGTGCTGGAGCATTTCGTGCCGCGCCTGCGCCCCGACCTCGTGCTGGTGAGCTTCTTCGTCAACGAGTTCGACGACGTGCTGCTCGACGACGAGCACTTCCGCGCCAGCATCGGCTTCGCCGGACCGGACCCGGACTCGTGGCGCCAGGTGCTGCGCCTGCACCACCTGAGCCGCTGGTGGCAGGCGGAGGGCGTCGAGCCGCTGCGCGACCTGCTCTTCGGCGAACCCCGCGCCAGCGGGATGTTCTTCGGCCACTTCGCCGCCTTCGATCGCAGCCACGCCGCGGCCCTGGGTCCGGCGCGCGCCCAGGTGGCGGAGAAGCTCGTGCGCATGGCCACGGTGTGCCGGCAGCACGGCGCCCGCCTCCACCTCGTGCTCGTGCCGGCCTCGGTGCAGGTCTGTGCGCCGCAGCACCTCCGCTACCACCCGCGCACGTTGCGCCTGGACGACGCCGCGCGTTTCGATCCCGATCTCCCGCAGCGGGTCGCCACGGAGCTGGCCGCGCAGTCCGGGATCGAGTGCCTCGACCTGCGCGACGCGCTGCGCCGCGTGCCGGGCTGCGCGTACCATCCCCGCAACCTGCACTGGACGCCGGCAGGCCATGCCGCGGCCGCGGCCGAGGTCGCCACGTGGCTGCGCGCCGGCGGTCGGCTCGATGCACGCTGACCACCCCGCATCCCCTGCCAGGACGCGCGCCGAGACGGCGCTGCGCGCACTCCTCCTCGCGGGTTCGCTCGCCTCGCTGCTCCTGTTCGCCACCCTCCTGGCCAACCACCTCTTCCATCCGCTCCACCTGGACCTGATGGAGGGCACGGTGCTGCAGCACTTCCACCGGGCGCTGCGCGGCGAGCCGATCTACCCGGCACCGGGTCCGGAGTTCGTGCCGCTGGCCTACAACGTCCTCTACTACTACGCCGCGATCCCGCTGGCGTGGCTCTTCGGCAGCGGGCTGGAGCCGCTGCGCCTGCTCTCGCTCCTGGCCATCGCCGGGATCTGCATGCTGCTCTACCGGGTGGCGCACGAGCGCAGCGGCTCGCGGCTGTGGGCCGTGGCCACCGTCGGCCTCTTCGCGGCCGCGTATCGCGCGATGGACGCCTACCTCGACACAGCGCACTCGGACGCGTGCTTCCTCCTCTGCGCCCTCCTCGGCACGCGGATCCTGCAGCGCGCCGGGCGCGCGCGCGACCGGGTGCTGGGGGTCGTGGTGCTGGTGCTGGGATTCTGGTTCAAGCAGCACGGTGCATGGTTCGCGATCGGCGGGGTGCTCTGGCTGACATGGCACCTCGGCCTGCGCGCGGCGCTGCCGTACTGGGCCCTCGCGGCGCTGCTCGGGCCGGGGGTCTACCTGGGTCTGGGTCCGCGCCTCTTCGGCTCGCACTTCCTCTACTTCACCCTCGAGGTGCCCGGCGGGTGGTCCGATCCGAGCCTGCAGGGCGCGTGGCGGCTCGCCTGCCACTTCCTCGGCCACTACCCGCTCCACGCGCTGGTCGCGCTCGCGCTGCTGGCCGCGGGGCTCGTGCGCCGGACGGCACGGCACGACGTCTGGGTGGTGCAGCTCGGTTCCGCCGGCCTCACCGCCGTGCTCGGCACCCTCGACGCCGGCTCCGCCAACAACGTCTACGCGCCCCTGGGGACCTTCGTCCTGCTGCTCGGCACCTCGGCCTTCGGCTGGCTGGCGCACCGTGCCGCGGTCTCCGCGCATCGGCGCGACCTCCTGGTGCTTGCCCTGCTCGCCTACCTGCCCCTGGCGAACGACCCGCGCAGGCTCTGGGTGCCGAGTGGCGCCGCCTTCCGGGCGAAGAAGGAACTGGTCGCGTTCCTGAACGGCCTGGATGGCCCGGTGTTCGCCCCCTCCCTGGGTTACCTCCCCGGCTGCGCCCTGCGCCCTCCGCTCCACTGGGTGGCGCTGGAGGACATGGTGCGAGGACCGGGTCGGGATCCGGCGCACGCCCCCGTGGTCGCGGAACTCCTGGCCGAGGTCCGCGCGCCGGAGGGGGCCGCCTACGTGCTGGCCAACCACCCCCTGGACGGAGCCTTCGGCTGGCTGGGGCTGGCGCCCTACTACGAGCTGCGGGAAGACCTGGGCGATCGATTCCGGGCGCTGGACTTGCTGCCCAAGCGGGCCGCGCACGGGTGGCCCCGCTACCTCTACCGGCACCGCGGCCGGAAGGGGTGAGGTCCGGGCGAGGCGGGCGGCCGCGGAACTCGCCGGGACGCCGGCAAGCGTTACTCTTGCGTAGCATCGCGGGACGGCGGAAGGCAGCCGACCCTGCCGGGGACCCGGCACGCGCCTTGCTCCGGCCCGGCATCCCAACCATGAAGTTCCGGTCCACCCTGCTGCTCAGCGTCCTCCCGACCCTGGTGGCCTGCCACCAGGCCCCCCCCAAGGAGCCCACCCAGCCCCGCGAGGCCGCGGCGGCCGTCGCGGCCCAGCCCCAACCGACCAGGCCCACGGATTACCCCGGGCTCCACAATGTCGTCCTCTACGCGCCCGGCGTCCTGGCCGGGAGCATGCCCGAGGGCGAGGCGGGCCTCGAGACCCTCGCCGGCCTCGGCGTGAAGACCATCCTCTCGGTCGACGGCGGCGCCCCCGACGTGGACGGAGCCAGGGCCAAGGGCCTGCGCTATGTGCACGTGCCGATCGGCTACGACGGGGTGCCCGAGGACAAGGCACTGGCGATCGCCGCGGCCATCCAGAACCTGCCCGGGCCCGTCTATGTCCACTGCCACCACGGCAAGCATCGCAGCTCCGGCGCCGCCGCCACCGCGTGCGTGATGCTCGGCAAGCTCAGCAACGAGGACGCCGTGGCGCGCATGAACACCTCCAGTGCCTCCGCCGAGTACGAGGGTCTCTTCGCCGCGGCACGTTCCGCCAAGGCGGCGGACCCCGCCGCGATCGCGGCCGTGCGCGATTTCCCCGAACGCGCCAAGGTGAGCGGGCTGGTCGACGCCATGGCCGCGATCGACGAGGTCTTCAACGACAACCTCAAGGCCGCGCGCCGCGCGAACTGGGCCGTGCCGAAGGAGCACCCGGATCTGGTGCCCGCCAAGGAGGCCGCACAGCTCGCCGACCTGCTCGCGCAACTGCGCGAGGACGCGGAGGCCCGTGCACAGGGCCCGCGCTTCGTCCAGTTGCTGGAGGCGTCGGAGGGCGCGGCCCGCACGCTGGCCACGGACTTGCGCGCCGGCGCGGCGCAGGAGCGGCTCGAGGCCCACTACAAGGCCATCAACGACTCGTGCAAGAAGTGCCACCAGGAGTTCCGCGACCGGCCGAAGCCGCGGAACTGAGGCCGGGCCAGGCCCGGCGCACCGCTCACGGCGCCGCCACCAGCCGGTAGATCCTCCCGTCGAAGCAGAGCAGCAGGAGTTCGCCGTCCGGCTCCTCGGCGAAGCTGGCGATGTTCTTGCCGGTCGCCAGGAGATACGTGACCTCGTGCGCGCCGAGGGCGTCCTCGCGCACGCACCACACGCGGCCGCTGCCGAAATCGCCGTAGACGTAGCGGCCGGCCAGACCCAGGTGCCGCGTGCCGCGGTACACGTGGCCGCCGGTCACCGACACGCCCAGGTCGTGCCCGTACTCGGCGATCGGCGGGACGAGGTCCTGGGGAGGCGTGCCGCCGCCGTAGCGGTGCGTTCCCTCGAAGAACCGCCAACCGTAGTTGCCGCCCTTCACGCCCTTGTTCACCTCCTCCCAGCTCGCCTGCCCGACGTCGGCGAACCACAGGTCGCCGGTGGCGCGGTCGAAGCTCATCCGCCAGGGGTTGCGGATCCCCCAGCACCAGATCTCGCCGCGCACGCCCGCGCCCATCTCATTGAAGAACGGATTGTCGGGCGGGACTGCGTACGGGTACTGCGCGCTCGACGCGCTCACGTCGACGCGCAGGATCTTGCCGAGCACGGTGGTCCGGTCCTGGGCGCGATTCTGCGGGTCGCCGGCGCTGCCGCCGTCGCCGAGCGCGACGTAGAGCATCCCATCCGGGCCGAAGAGGATCGTGCCGCCGTTGTGGTTGGCGTACGGCTGGGGGATCCGCATCACCACGAACTCGCTCTGCACGTCGGCCACGGGCTCGCCGCCCTGGGTGACGACGGTGAAGCGGCTGAGGATGCTCTCGCGTGCCCCCGCCGGCAGCGGCGAGGAGTAGTACACGTAGACGTGGCGGTTGGTCGCGTAGCCCGGATCGAAGGTGAAGCCCAGCAGACCCTCCTCGCCGCCCTCGCGCAGCACCTTGGCGCGGAGGTCGAGGAACACCAGCCGGTCCGAGCTCAAGCCGTCGCGCGCCACGCGCACGACGAGGCCGTCCTGCAGCACGACGTAGTAGCGCAGCGGATCGCTGGCATGGTGGGTCAGGAACACCGGCAGCGTGAACACCGCCTGGGCCGGGAACGCGTCCTGGAGCGCGTAGCCGGGCGCCGGCGGCGACACGACGCCGGCGCTGCGGCCGCCACCGCAGGCAGCGAGCGACACAACGAGCGCGGCAGGAAGCAAGCGTGCAGGTCTGGACATGGTGCGGTCTCCGCGTTGCCTGCGGTCCCATCGGCATGCGCGGGGCGGGGGCGGGCCATCCCGACGCTCCGCCCTGGAGACTCTACGCCCCCTGACCGTGCATGGGCCGGAGCGACGGGACGCACACGGACCCCGCGCCCGTCTCAGGCGCGGAACTTCCCCGCAACGGGCTCGAGCCACCCCTGCCGGCTCACGGCAGGGTGCGGGCGTAACGGAAGAGCCGCAGGGTCATCGGGATCGTCAGGATCGCAGGCGAGAACGCCAGGATCAGGGCCACGGCAGGCGAGGCGGCCTCGTCGATGCCGAAGCCGAGCACGGTGGCCCCCACCAGGGCCACGGTGATCCCGTACTGCAGCAGCAGCGTGCCGCCGTAGCGGTTGAGGCGGTACCAGTGGTCCTCGGAGGCGTAGGCCTTCGCGATGCGCACGCCGTACCAGCGGTTCGGCGGCACGACGCCGCGGATCAGGGGCACGGCCAGGGCGGCCACGAGCATCCCGCACGCGACGAACACCCAACCCAGGAGCATCATGGCGCGGGATCCTCGGTTGCCGGACCGGCGGGCACCATCACTTCGCCACCAGCCGGTAGATCCGGCCGTCGAAGCAGAGCAGGAGCAGCTCCCCATCGGGCTCCTCCGCGAAGCTGGCGATCTGCTTGCGGGTCTCGAGCAGGGCCCACACCTCGTGCTGCCCCTTGGAGTCCTCCCGCACGCACCACAGGCGCCCGGTGCCGAAGTCGCCGTACAGGTAGCGGCCCACCAGGCCGGCGAGGCGCTTGCCGCGATAGACGTACCCGCCGGTCACCGAGATGCCGAGGCTGTGCGGGTACTCGGCGATCGGCGGGATCAGATCCTTGGGTGCGGTGCCGCGCGCGAACCGATGCGTGCCCTCGTAGAGGCGCCAGCCGTAGTTGCCGCCGCGCACCCCCTTGTTGACCTCCTCCCACTCGTTCTGGCCCACGTCGGCGAACCACAGGTCGCCGGTCTCGCGGTCGAACGTGACGCGCCAGGGATTGCGGATCCCCCAGCACCAGATCTCGCCGCGGGCACCGGCGTCCTGCGCGAAGGGATTGTCGGGCGGGACGCGGTACGGCCGTTCCGCCGTCGCCCCGCGCACGTCGATGCGCAGGATCTTGCCGAGCAAGGTCCGCTTGTCCTGCCCGGCGTCGTGGGGATCGCCGGCGGCGCCGCCATCGCCCAGCCCGAGGTAGAGCATGCCGTCGGGGCCGAACAGGATCGTGCCGCCGTTGTGGTTGGCATACGGCTGCGGGATGCGCAGCAAGACCAGCTCGCTGCGGGTCTCGACCGCCGGCGCGTCCTTCGTCCCGCCCGCGGTGAACCGGCTGACGATGCTCTCGCGCTTGCCGCCCGGCAGAGCCGAGGAGTAGTAGACGTAGCAGTGGCGGTTGTCCGCGTACGCGGGATCGAACGCGAAGCCGAGCAGTCCCTCCTCGAAGTGGCCGCGCAGGACCTTGGCCCGGATGTCCAGGAAGACGTGGCGCGCCGCGCCGCCGTCGCGCGGGATGCGCACGATCTGCCCGTCCTGCAGGACGACGTAGTAGTGGCCCGGATCGCTCCCATGGTGCTCGAGCAGCACGGGCAGCGTGAACACTGCCTGCGCCGGGAACGCGTCCGCGAGCGCGTAGCCCGCCATCGGCTTGGGGGTGGGTCGCGCCGCGCGCTCCTGCGAGCAGGCGGCGAACGAGAGTGCGGACACCAGGAGGAGGGCGGCGGGAGGCGTGGGCACGTGGCGTGGTCTGGAGGCGGCGATGGTAGGCGCGGGTCCGGGCGGCCACCACGGCGCTTGCCGGCGGCGGCCGCAGCCCGGTAGAAGTTGACGTTGCTCATGATCCGCGTCGAGGGCCTGCACAAGAGCTATGGCGATCGCGTCGCGGTGCGCGGCCTGGACCTCTCGGTCGAGCCTGGCCGGCTGCATGCGCTGCTCGGCCGCAACGGCGCGGGCAAGAGCACGGCGATGCACTGCATGGTCGGGCTCCTGAAGCCGGACCGCGGCACGATCCGCCTCGACGGAGTCGACCTCGCCGACCGCCGCGCCGAGGCCCTGCGCCGGGTCTCCTACCTGCCCGAGGTGGCCGCGGTGTACGAGGCCCTCACGCCGGAGGAGTTCCTGGCCCTGCGCGGCCGGCTCTTCGGCATGGACGAGGCCGCCATCGCCGCGGGCAGCGCCGCGTGGCTCGGCCGCTTCGGCCTCGCCGACCGCAGCCACGAGCCGATGGCCGGGTTCAGCAAGGGCATGGTGCAGAAGGCCGCGCTGGCCGCGGCCCTGCTCACCGAGCCGCGCGTGCTGGTCCTCGACGAACCGATCACGGGCCTGGACGTGGTCAGCACCCTGGAGCTCAAGGAGCTGCTGCGCGAGCTGGCGCGCGGCGGCCGCACCGTGCTCTTCTCCTCGCATCTCCTCGACGTGGTCGAGAACCTGGCCGAGTGGGTGACCGTGATCGAACAGGGCAGGGTGGTGGCCGAGGGGACGGTGGCGGAAGTCCGCCGCCTGGCGGGCGACGCCGCTTCGCTCGAAGCCGCGTTCCAGCACCTGGTCCACTGATCCACCCCCCGCCGGTCAAGCCGCCGGCCGGCGCGTGTCGATGGATCCGACATGCAGGCCAGGATCGGGACGATGTCGCTCTGCCTCGCGCTCGCGACCCTCGGCGCGTGCGGCGCGAGCCACGCGCGCGACGCGGAGGCGGTGTTCGCGGAGTTCCAGGCGGCGCTGCTGCGCGGCGACGCCATGGCGGTGCGCCGCCTCCTGGCGCGCAACTCGGTCGAGGTCGCCGATCACCTCCCCTACGAGAGGATCCGCACCCAGGCACCGGTGCAGGTCCTCGGGGTGCGGCTCAACGACGGCGAGATCCACGTCCACGTCGCCGATCCCAACCAGGGCGGCCGCCGCACGCGCTTCGTACTGGTCCGGGAGGACGGTGCATTGCGGGTGGATCTGGTCGCGACCACGGCCTACAACGTCGACGAACGTCACGTCCCCGGCGCGCAGCCGCGGTTCGTGCCGGTGCCGGTCGACCCGCGTGAAGTGGAGCGGGCGGTGCGCGCGCGGCCCGAGCTGGTGCGCCCCACCCCCTCCCGCACATGAGCGAAGTCCTCAAGACGCTGATCCTCGGCTCCGGCCCCGCCGGCTACACGGCGGCGATCTATGCCGCCCGCGCCAACCTGCAGCCCGTCCTCCTGGCCGGCCGCCAGCCCGGCGGCCAGCTCACCATCACCTCGGACGTCGAGAACTACCCCGGCTTCCCGGACGGGGTGATGGGGCCGCAGATGATGGAGATGTTCCAGAAGCAGGCCGAACGCTTCGGCACCAAGGTGCTGCACGAGCACGCCGAGAAGGTCGACCTGCGCAAGCGGCCGTTCACCGTGGTGACCGACGCCGACCGGACCTATCGCTGCCAGACCCTGATCATCAGCACCGGCGCCTCGGCCCTCTACCTGGGACTGCCCAACGAACGGGCCCTGCAGGGCAAGGGCGTGTCGGCGTGCGCCACCTGCGACGGCTTCTTCTTCAAGAACAAGGTCGTGTACGTGGTCGGCGGCGGGGACTCGGCCTGCGAGGAGGCCAGCTTCCTGACCAAGTTCGCCGCGAAGGTCCACCTGCTCGTGCGCCGCGACCAGATGCGTGCCAGCAAGATCATGCAGAAGCGGGTCCTCGACAACCCCAAGATCGAGGTGGTCTGGAACACCAGCGTGACCGACGTGTTCGACGCGGGGGCCGGCAAGGTGACCGGGCTCGAACTCGTCGACACCCGCAGCGGCGCCAGGCGCAGGGTCCCCGCCGACGGCCTCTTCCTGGCGATCGGCCACAAGCCCAACACCGAGCTCTTCGCCGGCCAGCTGCCGATGGACGAGAAGGGCTACCTGAAGACCACGCCGGGCAGGACCGCCACGGAGATCCCCGGCGTGTTCGCCTGCGGCGACGTGCAGGACAGCTACTACCGCCAGGCCATCACCGCGGCCGGCACCGGCTGCATGGCCGCGATCGAGGCGGAGCGCTGGCTGGAAGCCCAGCACTGATCCTCCGGCGGCCGGCGGCGAGGATCGCGCGCGTCCGCGACGCGTTCCGTGCCGCGGACAGGCGCGGCAGCGCGCGCTCGCCCGGGCGCCCCACGCAGCTATGCTCCGCGGGATGCCCTACACGGAGCGCGAGCGCCGCCTCCTGGCGCCGTACTTCTCCACGCTCGAACCGCGCGAGCACGCCGACGTCTACCTGGTGCGGAACCTGCCGCCCGAGGTGGCCGCGACGCTGAACGGCGTCTACTCGCGCAGTCCGCACTCGATGCGCGACAACTTCCTGCAGCGGCTGCGCAAGGGCATGGAGGAGTCCGGCCGCAGCCTGGACGAGTTGCAGCCCGAGGAGCCGCGCCGCGACTGGCTGGCCGACGTGCTGGCCGACAAGTCCGGGACCTTCCTCAAGACCTACGCCATCGACCACGGCCACAACTCGCTGCGCGAGGGCTCGGTGCTGCACCTGGCGGTGGAGAACGTCTCGCAGCTCGTGACCCGGTTCATCCAGCGCGAACGCCGCTGTTCGTTCGAGGAGTCCTCGACCCGCTACATCTCGTTCTCGTCCGAGGGCCACTGGCGCGACCCGGACGTCGCGGCCGCCGGCGGCGAGGTGGCGGCCGCGTACGAGGAGGTGCTGCGCACCACCTTCGCGCTCTACCAGGAGTCGATCGAGCTGCTGGTCGCGCACCTCGAGCGCAAGCGGCCGATGCGCCCGGACGAGAAGGAAGGTCCGTACCGGCGCGCGCTGCGCGCCGAGGCCTTCGACACGGCGCGCTACCTGCTCACGCCCGCGATCCACACCAAGTGGGGCATGGTCGCCGATGCGCGCACGCTGGGCGACGTGATCACCGAGCTGCTCAGCCACCCCCTGGCGGAGTTCCGTCTGGTGGGCACGCGCATGCAGGAGCAGTGCCAGACGCTGCTGCCAACTCTGCTGCGCCACGCGAAGCCCAACGAGTTCCTGCAGGCCCAGCACGCCCAGCTGCCGCGGCTCGCGCGGCAGGTCCAGGGCCTGCTCCGCGCGGCGCCGGCCGGCGGCCCCTGCGTGCGCCTGCTCGCGCACGACCCCAACCTGGACGACGCCCTGCTGGCCGGCCTGCTCTACGAGTCGTCGAGCCTGCCCGCGGCGGACCTGCTGCGCAGGGTGCAGGAGCTGCCGCGCGACGCGCGCGAGAGCCTGTTCACCCAGGCCCTCGCGGCGCGCGGCCCGCGCGATCCCCTGCCCTTCGGCCTCGAGGGCGCGCAGCCGTTCGACTTCGAGATCCTGGTCGACTTCGGCGCCTACCGCGACATCGGCCGGCATCGCAAGGGCGTGCAGCTGCAGCAGGCCCTCACCACCGAACACGGCCACCTGACCCCGCCGCTCATGGTCGAGGCCGGGCTCGGCGACCGCTACCGGGCCTGCCTGGAGCGGGCCGCGGCACTGCGGGAACGCGTCGCCGCGCGGTTCCCCCTGGCCGCCGGCTACGTGACGCCGTTCGCGTTCCTGCAGCGCGCGCGGCTGATCTTCGATCCTCGCCAGGTGGGCTACTTCGTCGAGTTGCGCTCCGGACCGGAGGGGCACTTCGCCTACCGGCAGATCGCGCTCGAGATGCACGAGCACGTGCGGCGCGTCGCGCCGCTCTACGCCCGCTTCGTGCGCGCGCACGAGGACGGGGTGCTGCTCGGGCGGATGCGCGCCGAGCAGGGCGCCGAACAACGCCGCCTGGAGCGCATGCGCGCGGCCGGCGACGCGTGATGCCGTGGTGCTGGGCGCGTGGAAGCGCTGGCGCCGCGCGCGCACCCTGCGCCGCCACCCGCTGAGCGCGGCGGAGTGGCAGGAGGCGCTCGGCGACGTACCGCTCACCAGGACCCTCGCGGGCGCGGAGCTGGACCGCCTGCGGGAACTGGCCACGCTCTTCGTGCGCGAGAACGACTTCGCAGGCGTACGCGGCTTCGTGCTCACCCCGCGCCACGCGCGGGCCATCGCCATACAGGCGTGCCTGCCGGTCCTCGAGCTGGGCCTCGACGCCTACGGCGGATCGCACTCGATCGTGGTCTATCCCGGCGAGTTCCGCACCGACCGGCGATGGGAGGACGAGCACGGCATCGTGCACGTGGACCGCGACCCGCAGTCGGGCGAGGCATGGCCCGAGGGACCGGTCGTGCTCTCGTGGGCCGACGTGGCGGAGAGCGCCGAGCACCCCTTCGACGGCTACAACGTGGTGATCCACGAGTTCGCGCACAAGCTCGACATGCGCGGCGGCGACGCCAACGGCACGCCGCCGCTGCACCGGGACATGGACGCCGGCACGTGGCAGCGTGCGTTCGCCGGCGCCTACGCCCACCACTGCGCGCAGGTCGACGCGGCGGTCGAGACGGCCCTGGACGAGTACGCGGCGGAGAGTCCGGGCGAGTTCTTCGCGGTGATGAGCGAGTACTTCTTCGAGGCGCCCGACCTGCTGCACCGGGAGTACCCCGACGTGTACGGACAGCTGCGGCTCTACTACCGCCAGGACCCCCTCCGGCGCCTCGAACGCGTGCCGCCGGACGAGCTCGACGCGTCGGGCTGAAGCCGGCATCCGGGGCGATTCCCCCTCGCAGCGCCATTCCCGGCGACGTAGAGGCGGCTAGAGTCTGGCCGTCGCGCGACGCCGCCCGGCCGCCCGCCACCCACCATGGCCCACGCCCCTCTCCGCCGCCCCGTCCTGCTCGCGTGCGCGCTGGCCGCGCTGGCCGCGTGCCGCGGGGGCGGCGGCCAGGGCCCCGGCCCGGCCTCCCGGCCGAGCGGCCCCGCGGTCCCGGTGCGCGTGGCGAAGGTCGCCGCCGGCGACCTGCCCCGGGTCGCCGTGGTGAGCGGCTCGCTGGCGGCCGAGGACCGCGTGGTCCTGGGCATGAAGATCGCCGGCCGCCTCGGCGCGGTCCCGGTGGACCTCGGCACCCGTGTGGCGCAGGGCGAACCCCTGGCCCGCCTCGACACGAAGGACTTCGAGCTGGCGGTGCGCCAGGCCAGTGCCGCCGTGCAAGCCGCACGTGCCCGCCTGGGTCTGCCCCTGGAGGGCGACGACGACGCGATCGTGGCCGAGGACACCGCCGTGGTGCGCCAGGCCAGGGCCACGCGCGACGAGACCCGCACCGCGCGCGACCGGCGGCGCGAGCTCTACGAGCAGCGCCTGGTCCCGCTCTCGGAGCTCGAGGTGGCCGAGGCTGCGCATCTGGTGGCCGAGAGCCGCTACCAGGACGCACTGGAGGAGATCCGCACCCGCCAGGCCACGCTGCGCGAGCGGCGGGTCGAGCTGGCGATCGCGCAGCAGCGCCTGGCCGACTCGGTGCTGTCGGCACCGTTCGCCGGCGCGGTCGAGCGCCGCCACGCACTGACCGGCGAGTACGTGGCCGCCGGCGCGCCGGTGGTGACCCTGGTGCGCCTGCACCCGCTCCGGCTGCGTCTGCAGGTGCCGGAGCGCGAGAGCGCCGGCGTGCGTGTCGGCCAGCCGATCCGGCTGCGCGTCGAGGGCCTGGAGCGTGAGTTCACGGGACGCGTGGCCCGGCTCTCGCCGGCGGTGAGCGAGGGCAACCGGACGCTGCTGGTCGAGGGCGAGGTGCCCAATCCAGAGGAGATCCTGCGGCCGGGGGCGTTCGCGCGCGCCGAGATCGTGATCGACCCCGCCGCCAAGGCCCTGCTCGTGCCGGCCGCCGCGGTGCAGAGCTTCGCGGGGGTGGAGCGGGTGGTGCTGGTGATCGCCGGCCGCGCGGCGGACCGGCGCGTCGTCACGGGACGGCGCACCGGGCAGCACCTGGAGGTGCTCCAGGGCCTCGGCGACGGCGACATCGTGGTGCTGGAGCCCGGCAGCCTGAGCGGCGGCCAGCCCGTCACGGTGCAGGAACAGGCCCGCTAGCGCCATGCAGCGGCTCGCGGAGATCTGCATCCGGAGGCCGGTGTTCGCGGCCATGCTGATCCTCGCGCTGGTGGTGGTCGGCGCGGCCGGCTACCTGCAGCTCGGGGTGGACCGCTTCCCCTCGGTCGATCTGCCGCAGGTCTCCGTGCGCACCAACCTGCCGGGGGCGGCGCCGGAGGAGGTGGAGTCGACGGTCTCCCAGCGCATCGAGGAGGCGGTCAACACCATCGAAGGCATCGCCGAGCTGCGCTCGATCTCGGGCCAGGGCACTTCGATCATCCTGCTCACCTTCGAACTCGAGCGCGACATCGAGACCGCCACGCAGGACGTGCGCGACCGGGTCGCCTCGGTGCGCCGCCAGCTGCCACGCGACGCGCTCGAGCCGATCGTGTCGAAGTTCGACAACGACAGCTCGCCGGTCCTCAGCATCGCGGTGAGCGGCGACCGGCCGCTGCGCGAGCTGACGGAGTTCGCCGACAAGGAGGTGAAGATCCCCCTGGAGCAGGCCTCCGGCGTCGGCGAGGTGCGGATGGTCGGCGGGCTGGAACGGGCCATCCACGTGTGGGTCGACGCCGAGCGTCTGGCCGCCTATCGCCTGCCGATCACCGCCGTGCGCGACGCGATCCAGCGCCAGAACGCCGACATCCCGGGCGGCAACGTCACCTCCGGGGCGCGCGAGAGCCAGCTGCGCACGATGGGCCGGATCACCGACCCGCGCGAGTTCGACGACCTGGTGGTCGCCAACGTCGACGGCGCGCCGATCCGGGTGCGCGACGTGGGCCGCGCCGAGGACGGCACCAAGGAGCAGCGCTCCACGTCGCGCCTCGACGGGACGACCGCGGTGGTGCTCGAGGTGCGCCGCCAGTCGGGGGCCAACACGGTGGCGGTGATCGACGCCGTGAAGGAGCGCCTCGAGCGCCTGCGCCCGGCGCTGCCGCGCGACCTGCGCCTGGAGGTGATCCGCGATCAGTCGCGCTACATCCACGCCGCCCAGGAGGAGATCACCGTGCACCTGGTGGTCGGCTCGCTGCTGGCGTCGCTGATGGTGCTGCTCTTCATGCGCAACCTCCGCGCCACGGTGATCGCGGCGGTGGCCATCCCGACGTCGGTGATCGCCACGTTCGGGATGATGTGGGCGCTCGACTTCACGCTGAACAGCGTGACCATGCTGGCCCTCGTGCTGATGGTCGGCGTGGTCATCGACGACGCGATCGTGGTGCTGGAGAACATCTTCCGCTTCGTCGAGGAGAAGCGGATGGCCCCGTTCCAGGCCGCCAAGGCGGCCACGGCCGAGATCGGCCTCGCGGTCCTGGCCACCACGCTCAGCCTCGTCGTGATCTTCGTCCCGGTCTCGTTCATGTCGAGCATCTCGGGACGCTTCCTGTTCCAGTTCGGCCTCACGGCCGCGGTCGCGGTGCTGGTGAGCCTGCTGGTGTCGTTCACGCTCACGCCGACCATGAGCGCGCGCTGGCTGCGTCCCGCGGACGTCGCCGCGGCCGGCGAGCACGCGGTGGCGCGTTCGCGCCGCGGCCTCTACGGGCTGCTCGAGCGCGGCTACATGGCGTTGCTGGCGTGGTGCATGCGCCGGCGCTGGCTGGTCGCGGCCGTGGCGCTCCTGGTGTGCGCGTCGTCGGTGCCGCTCTACGACCTGGTCAGGCTCGACTACCTGCCGAGCAACGTCGACGAGGCCGAGTTCGACGTGAACGTGACCGCGCCCGAGGGCGCGAGCCTGGCGGCCATGGACCAGGCGATGCTGGCGGTGGAGGACGAGCTGCGGCAGGTGCCGGGCATCCGGCTCCTGCTGACCAGCGTCGGCGGCTCGTTCCTGGGCGGGGTCAACCAGGGCAGCGTGTACGTGCGCATCGCGCCGCACGCGGAGCGGCTCTTCTCGCCCGGCCGGCTGTGGGACGCGCTCCTGGCCGGCGACCCGCTCGCCGCGTTCCGGGACAACTACTCGCAGCGCGACGTGATGATGGCGGTGCGCCGGCGCCTGGCGCGCTTCTCCGACCTGCGCTGTTCGGTGCGCAACGCGCGCTCGTTCAACCTGGGCGGCGGCAACTTCGAGATCGACTTCACGCTGCGCGGACCCGACCTGCTGGCGCTCGCGCAGTACGGCGAGACGCTGCGCCGGCGGGCGCGCGAGCTGGGCGGCATCCTGGACGGCGACATCACCCTCAAGCTGGAGATGCCCGAGCTGCGGGTCGAGATCGACCGCGAGCGCGCCGCGGACCTGGGCGTGGCCACCGAGGACGTGGCCCTGGCGCTGCGCCTGATGGTGGGCGGCGACCAGGAGGTGTCACGGTTCCACGACCTGCAGCGCAACGAGGACTACGACGTCCAGATCCGCCTGCTCTCGCAGTACCGGGCCAGCGCCGAGGAGATCGCCCGCCTCTACGTGCCACGGCGCGGCGGCGAGCTGGTGCGCCTCGACAACCTGGTGCGCTTCTCCTCGTCGATCAACGCGGCGCGCATCGACCGCATCGACCGGCAGCGCATGGTGGCGCTGCGCGCCTCGGTGGGCCCGGGGTTCGCCCTGGCCGACCGGCTGGAGGCCCTGCAAGGTGCGGTGCGCGAGATGAACCTGCCCCCCGCCTACACCACGACCGTGGGCGGGCGCGGCCGGGAGCTGGCGCGCACCTACTACGAGTTCGGGTTCGCGTTCGCGCTCTCGCTGGCACTCATGTACATGATCCTGGCCGCGCAGTTCGAGAGCGTGGTGCACCCGGTCACGATCCTGGCCTCGCTGCCGCTCTCGGTGCCGTTCGCGCTGCTCTCCCTGCTGGTCACCGGCAACACGCTCAACCTCTACAGCGCCCTGGGCGTGCTGGTGCTCTTCGGCGTGGTGAAGAAGAACGCGATCCTGCAGATCGACCACATGAACCAGCTGCGCGAGCGCGGCATGCCGCGCCTCGCGGCGATCCTGCAGGGCAACCGGGACCGCCTGCGGCCGATCCTGATGACCACGCTGGCCCTGGTCGCCGGCATGCTGCCGCTGGCCCTTGGCGCCGGCCCGGGAGCCGAAGAGCGCCGGGCGGTGGCCGTCGTGGTGATCGGCGGCCAGACCCTGTCCCTGCTCCTCACCCTGCTGGTCACCCCCGTCCTCTACTCCCTCTTCGACGATCTGCGCGGACGCCGCCGCATTGCTGGCCCCGAGGGGGCAGCCTAGACTCCGGCCGTCCGCACAATCCACCCTTCCGTCGTGGATTCCGTGGTCCCGGTCCCCGACGGTCGGTTCGTGCTCCTGGAGGTTGAACTCGTGTCCGTCGGCTGACCGCCGCTCGTATCGCTCGTCGCACCACGCCATGGTCAAGCGCGTCTTCGTGGGCAGCCTGCCCTTCAACGTCTCCCGCACCCAGCTCCAGGAGCTGTTCGCGAAGTTCGGCAAGATCCGCTTCGCCGACGTGATCATGGACCGGATGACCGGCCAGTCGCGCGGCTTCGGCTTCGTCGAATTCGAGGTCGACGCCGAGGCCGACACGGCGATCGCGGAGATGAACGGCTACCGGATGGGCGGCCAGAGCCTCAAGGTGAACGAGGCCCGCGAGCGCGCGCCCGGCGGCGCCGGACCGCGTGGGCCGGGCGGCAACCCAGGCGGCGGGACCGGTGCCGGCCCGCGTCCCTCCGGCGGATTCGGCGGCGGCTCCGCACCCTCCGGCGGGGGCCGTGGCGCGCGCGACGAGCGCGCCTGGGACAAGAAGATCAAGAGCGCCAAGAAGCGGCCCAAGGAGGACGACGAGGCGGACTTCGGCGGGCCCGGCGGCCGGATCCGGCCCGAGGACTGGGACGACGAGGAGTGAGCCCTCAGCGCGACGCTGCGCGGTAGAGCGGCTCCAGGGACGCGGCGTCGAGCGGGCGCGGCACGACGCGGATGCGAGCGGCGGGGAGACCCAGCGAGGTCAGCGCGGCGACGTCCTCCGCCTCCGGCACGAGGATCAGGTTCGCGGCCTGCAGCCCGGTCCACACCAGCTCCACCCGGCTCAGGAACTTCTCGTCGCTGGGGTAGGGCGTGGGCAGGGGCAGCCGGCGGCGGAGGCGCGCCCGCCACGCCTGCGCAGGAGTCAGGCCGCCCGGAAAGGGAGTGAGGCAGCACTCGGTGCAGCGCCGCGCGTCCAGCCAGCGCTCGCAGGCGGTCCCGGTCTCGTCCACGAGGGTGCCGCGGTGGCAGAGCGCGGGCGCGCGCGCGACGTTCACCACTGCCGGCACGCCGAGCCGCTCCGCGATCCAGGGGAGGTTGACCGAGGAGTCGCCGCCGAACTCGAGGACGTGCACCAGCCCCGGCAGCCGGTCCCGGATCGCGCCAGCCATGCGGGCCTCGGTGGGGATGTCGGCCAGCCGGCCCTGCACCGCGCCGAAGCCCGGCGGCGTGCTCGCCACCGGCAGCCAATCGACCTCGGCCGGCAGGGACTCGGGCCGTGCCGGCACGCCGGCGGCGGGACAGATCCAGCGCACGACGTGCCCGGCCACGGCGAGTCCGCGCGCCAGCTCCAGTGCCGCCGCCGGCGGTGACGGATCGCTGCGGCTTCGTCGGCTGACCAGGAGGAGGTCCACGCGGGCCGCCGACGGTATCCCGCGGCACGGGCCCCCTCAACGCCGGCGGCAGCGCCGCCCGGCCATGCCTTACGCATGGTCCGGCGCGGCACTACCATCGCGCGCCGCACGCGATGCGCATCAGCCTCGTCCTCCCCACCTGGAACGCCGGCCCGCTGCTCGACGAGGTCCTCGCGGCCGTGGCACGGCAGCCCGGGGCGGAGCAGCTCGAGCGCGTCGCCATCGACAGCTCGTCCACCGACGACACGCCGTCGCGCCTGCGCCGTCACGGCTTCACGGTGCACACCATCGCGCAGCGCGAGTTCAACCACGGCGCCACGCGCGACCTCGCCATCGAGCGCTGCAGCGGCGACGTGATCGTCCTCCTCACCCAGGACGCCACGCCGGCCGATGCGGAGTGGCTGCCGCGGTTGCTCGAGTGCTACGCGGATCCGCAGGTGGGTGCGGCCTACTGCCGCCAGATCCCCCGCCCGGAGTGCAACCCGATCCTCGCCGCGCGCCTGCGCGAGTGGACCGCGGGCCAGGACCATCCGAGGGTCCAGCGGGTCGCGGACGCGGCGGCGTTCGCGCGCCTGGCACCGCTCGACCGACTCGCCGCCAGCGCATTCGACAACGTCGCGGGCAGCGTGCGGCGCAGCGCCTGGCAGCAGCACCGCTTCGGGCTGCGTCGCTTCGGCGAGGACGTGGCGTTCGGCAAGCGCCTGGTGCTGAGCGGCTGGAGCATCGTCTATCAGCCGCGCAGCCGGGTGCTCCACAGCCACAACCGCACCCCGCAGGCCGAGGGCCGGCGCATGTACTGCGATCACGCCAACCTGCGCGAGCTCTTCGACGTGTGCCTGCTCCCCGACTACGACGCGTTCGTCGCCTGCGTGGCCTGGGGGCGCGAGCACTACGGCCGCATCGCCGACGCGCAGCCGCTGCCGGAGGCCGACAAGGCCGCGCTGCGGCGCTGGGCCGAGGCCTACGCCTTCTGGGCGGCCCTCGGCCAGTGGCTGGGCGCCAACTCCGCCGAGTACCTCGCGGGGCCGCTCGGTCCGTTCTTCGCGCGCGTGGACCGCTGGATGCGCCGCGGGGTGTAGCCGCCCCTCGCGCGAGGGTACGCCGCCTCCGCCCCACGCCCCGGCAGGGCGATACGCGCGAGCGGTCCCCGCGCCGGGACTCCCGCGCGCCCCGAGGGGGGTCTCGATCCCCGGCGGTGCCGCTAGAGTGCGGAGCCTCTGCCCGCCCGAACGCCCCGGCGGCTCCGCCGGCAACGGGCCACCCGGGCCTCGGGAATCCGCGCGATCCACCAGCAGCCGACCAGCGATCCGACCATGTTGCGCAGCCTCCTCCCCGCTCTCCTCCTCGCCGCCGGTCTCACCGGTCAGGTGCCGTACCGCCACCTGATCGTGATGGAGAACACCGGTGCCGTGTCCCGCACGGGCCTCCAGTACCTCGATCCCGACACCGGCGTGGTCACGCCCCTCCTGCCGGAAGGCGGCGCGGTCCTGCAGCGCTTCGGCGGCGCCGTCGCGCTCGACCCGGCCGATCCCAAGAGCCTCTACACCGCTGGCGGCCTCTCGACCTCGGTGCGCCCCACGTTCTACAAGTTCCCGCTGCAGGGCGCGCGGCATGGCGTGCCCATCAACCTCTCCACCACCAGCCTGGTCGGCCCGATCCAGCGGCTGTGGGTCTACGGGCAGGACATGCTGCTGAGCATCGGGGGCGCCAACGGCGGCCTCTTCCGGATGACCCTCGGCACCACCGCCGCGACCCGCATCGCCACGCTGGCCAACGCCTTCGACATCGTGGTGATCGGCACCAAGGCCTACGTGCACTCGTACGCCGCGGGCA
>JADLFX010000069.1 GCA_020849665.1 Planctomycetota bacterium
CACCTGCCACTCCACCGTTCCGGCGGGTCCGAGGTAGGTGATCTCGACGGGCTGTCCCGCGACCGGAGGATCCGGCCGGACCTTGAAGCGGGATCCCTCCGCCGTGTTCACCGCGTACGCCTCCGCGTCCGCGACTCCTGCAGGATCCGGATCTCGTCCTTGGCCTGCACGAACTCGCTCCGCTGCAGGACGTCCTCGGCGCGGTCGAGCGCCCGTCGTTCCTTGCCGACCAGCGCGAGGGAACGGATCGCGCACGCGGCGGCGGCATCGGCGCCGGGGCGGCGGGATCCCATCGCGGTGTCGAGGAGCCGGGCGAGGATCGGCCAGAGGCGCACCTCCGCGGGATGGCGCGCCGCGGCACGCTCCAGATCGCCCGCGGCATCGATCAGCTCGTCGTCGCTGGCGTGCGCGAGGCTCAGTGCCCACTCCAGCGTGGTGCGTTCGGGGGCCGTGGCCGCGGGTGCGGCGATCGCGCTACGCCACAGCGCGTAGCCGGTCCCGAGACCCAGGACGGCACTTCCGAAACCCACCAGGAATCCGCGGCGGGTCCAGAGGGGAAGTGCGAGGCCACGGAGGGGCGTGGGAGCGCCGGGATGGGCGTCGGTGGGGAAGCGACCCAGGTGCATGGTTCGGGAGCCCGAGGAAGGCGCGGGGATCCTAGCGGACTCGCACCCTCACCGCCGGGGGGCCGCCCGTGCTCCGTGCTCGGCTCCGGAGAGGCCGCCATGCCTACGCGGCCGGCGCCGGAGGGGACGTGATCGACGTCCGGGCGTCGCGGCCTGCACGGGCGGTACGGCAGGCATCGGATGCGCGCGCCCATGCGGTCGCTGCCATGGTGCGGCGCGCGCAGGGTACCTGTGTCGCCGCGCCGCGTAGCGGCGGGGGCCGCCGCGTCGAGAGGGCGCGAAGGTCCGGGGTCCCCGCCGCCGCGGCGCGATGGGCGTGATCCGCCCGTGTCGCCGCGCCGCGTAGCGGCGGGGGCCGCCGCGTCGAGAGGGCGCGAAGGTCCGGGGTCCCCGCCGCCGCGGCGCGATGGGCGTGATCCGCCCGTGTCGCCGCGCCGCGTGGCGGCGGGGGCCGCCGCGTCGAGAGGGCGCGAAGGTCCGGGGTCCCCGCCGCCGCGGCGCGATGGGCGTGATCCGCCCGTGTCGCCGCGCCGCGTAGCGGCGGGGCAGCAACTCAGAAGTCCATGTCGCCGCCCATCTCGTCCATGCCGGGTGCGCCGGCCGGCTTCTTGGCGGCCTTCTCCGGAACGGTGGACACCAGGGCCTCGGTGTTCAGGAGCAGGGTCGAGACCGAAGCGGCGTTCTGCAGCGCGGCACAGGTCACCTTCGCCGGGTCGAGGACGCCGGCCTTCACCATGTCCTCGTACACGTCGGTCGCCGCGTTGTAGCCGAAGTTCACGTCCTTGGACTCCTTGATCTTCTGGACCACGACCGAGCCGTCGACGCCGGCGTTCTTGACGATCTGGCGCAGCGGCGCCTCGAGCGCGCGCCGCACGATGTCTGCGCCGATCCGCTCGTCGCCCTGCACGTTCATCGATTCGATCGCCTGCTGGGCACGCAGCAGCGACACGCCGCCGCCGGGCAGGATGCCCTCGGCAACGGCCGCCCGCGTGGCGTGCAGTGCGTCCTCGACGCGCGACTTGCGCTCCTTCATCTCGGCCTCGGTGGCAGCGCCGACCAGGATCTGGGCGACTCCGCCGGCCAGCTTGGCCAGGCGCTCCTGGAGCTTCTCGCGGTCGTAGTCGGAGGTGGTCTTCGCCATCTCCGCCTTGATCTGCTCCATGCGGCCCTTCACGTCGGCGGGCTTGCCCGCGCCCTCGATGATCGTGGTGTCGTCCTTGGTGATGACGACCTTCTTGGCGGTGCCGAGGTCGTTGACCTGCAGGTTCTCCAGCGAGACGCCGAGGTCCTCGAAGATCGCCCGGCCGCCGGTCAGCACCGCGATGTCCTCCAGCATCGCCTTGCGGCGGTCGCCGAAGCCCGGCGCCTTCACGGCACAGCACTTGAACACGCCGCGCAGCTTGTTGACCACCAGGGTGGCCAGCGCCTCGCCCTCGACCTCCTCGGCGATCACCAGGAGCGGCTTGCCGCTCTGCGCGATCTTCTCCAGGAGGGGCAGCATGTCCTTGATCCCGCCGAGCTTCTTCTCGTGGATCAGGATGTAGGCGTTCTCCAGGACGCACTCCATCTTGTCCGGGTTGGTGACGAAGTGCGGCGACAGGTAGCCCTTGTCGAACTGCATGCCCTCGACCCACTTGACCTCGGTGGTGAGGCTCTTGCCTTCCTCGACGGTGATCACTCCGTCGTTGCCGACCCGCTCCATGGCGTTGGCGATCATCTCGCCGATCGACTCGTCGTTGTTGCCGGCGATGCAGCCGACCTGCGAGATCTCCTTCTTGCCCTTCACCGGGATCGCGCTCTTCTTGAGGTGCGCGACCACGGCCAGCACGGCCTTCTCGATGCCGCGCTTCAGGCCGACCGGGTTCGCGCCAGCGGTCACGTTCTTCAGGCCTTCCTCGAAGATGGCCTCGGCCAGCACGGTTGCCGTGGTCGTGCCGTCGCCGGCCACGTCGTTGGTCTTGGACGCGACCTCCTTCACCAACTGCGCGCCCATGTTCTCGTACTTGCCCTCGAGTTCGATCTCCTTGGCCACCGTCACGCCGTCGTTGATGACCAGCGGGCTGCCGAACGACTTCTCGATGATCACGTTGCGCCCGCGGGGGCCGAGGGTCACTTTGACTGCGCGCGCCAGCTTGCGCACGCCGTCGCGGATCCGCTCGCGCGCCTCCTGGTCATAGATGATGTTCTTCACGGCCATTGGGGTTGTCTCCTGATTCGGTGGGTGTGGGGTTGGTGGTGGCGTCGCCGCGCGGAATCACTCCAGGACCGCGAGCACTTCGTCCTCGGAAAGCACGATGTACTCCTCGCCGTCCAGCTTGACCTCGGAGCCCGCGTAGGAGGAGAAGAGCACCTTGTCCTTCGGCTTCACCGACATGGCCGCGCGCTTGCCGTTCTCCAGCAGCTTGCCGGGGCCGATGGCGATCACGGTGCCCTCCTTGGGCTTCTCCTTGGCGGTGTCGGGCAGGAAGATGCCGCCCTTGGTCTTCTCTCCGGCCTCGGTCCGCTTGACGAGGACGCGGTCACCGAGGGGCACGATCGTCGAGGTCTTGGTCTTGGACATCGCTGCGAACTCCTGAATGGGGAAAGTGGGAGTGGGACTGGGAATCTGGCCGGTGCCGCGCGTCTAGCGCGGTGGAGCGGGGAGCATGCCCGGCGGCCGGCCGAAGTGGTGCAGGATCAGGCTCTCCACGCTGGCCATGAACTGGTTCAGTTCCAACGGCTTGCGCAGGAAGGTGAATGCCCCGGCGCTCAACGCGGCCTGGGCCTCTTCGCTCGTGGCGTTGCCGGACATCATGATCGACGGCAGGGGGCGCACCTCGCGTGCGATGCGCCGCAGCACCTCGAGGCCGGTCATCTCCGGCAGATGCATGTCGAGGATCGAGAAGTCGAGCGGGAGGGAGCGCGCCAACTCGACCGCCTCCGAGCCGCGACCTGCGGCGAAGACGTGCAGGCCCCGGCTGGCCAGGATCTCCACGAGGCTGGCGCGCAGGGTCTGGTCGTCCTCGACCAGCAGGATCGAATAGAGGCGGGACATGGTCGGCTTCGGGCTGGGCGGCTCCGGGCAAGCAACCGTTGTGCCGATCGCCGGGAGGATCTCGAAGCCGAAGTCAGGCAAAGAGTTCCAGCGGACCCCTCTCGCATCTGCTCCGGAACTCTCTGACACCCTGGCAGGAGCGCCTTCGGGCTCGACCGCCAGTTTGGCAGCGGTTCAGCGCTCCTTCTCGTCCTCCTCGTCCTCTTCCTCGTCTTCGTCCTCGTCTTCCTCCTCCTCCTCCTCCTCCTCGTCCCCTTCGAGGTCGTCGTCCCAGTCCTCTTCCTCGTCTTCGTCCTCGTCTTCCTCCGCCTCTTCGGGGAGTTCCTTCTCCTCCTCGGCGGCTTCCTCCTCCTCGACCTCCTCCTCCTCTGCCTCCTCATCGTCGACGTCGTCGAGGTCCTCCTCCTCCTCCTCGTAGGAAGCCAGGATGCGGTCCCAGTCGGAGACCTCGATCGGTGCGTTGCACACCAGGCACACGCTGTCGTTGTCGCGCAGGTCCTCGAGATCCTCGAGGGTCCGGTAGACCTTTCCACACTCGGGGCAGCGGACGATCTTGCCCATGGTCGACGAGGCTCCTTGGGGAATGGCTCGGTTGGAGGGTTCGAAGCTGGGGGGGCCGGAACGGCGCCGTGCGAGCAGCGCCAGCCGGCGATGGGCGGTCAAGGCATAGCATGGGGTCCGGCCGCCGGGAAGAGCAGAATCCGGCCTGGGCCATGCGGCTCCGCGCCTGCGGCCGGATCCTCCGCTTCGGCCGGAACCGTCGCCATGCCGATCCTGGAATGTGGGCCGCACCAACTTCTTTCTGCTGGTGATGGGAGTCGTCGCCTGCGTGGCGATGGTCCTGATGCTCCGGCACGTGGCCACCCTCGGCACCCAACCGCCGGCGATCTCCTCGGAGCTCGACCGCGCGTTCCCCGACCGCCTGCGGGAGAAGGCCCGCTGCCGCCTGGACGATCGCGGCGACCGTGTCTACGCGGTGGTGGAGCTCTGCCCCAAACAGGGCGAGAACCTGGAACGCTTGCCGCAGGAGGTGGCGGCCCTGGTGTGGAGGAGGCTCGGCGCGACCCCGCGCCTCGCCTACGTGGAGGTGTGGATCCACCCTGCCGACGGGCGCGCGTCGCGGCGCTCGCTCGTGCCGCGCCCCGCGTCCGCGGCGGCGGCGCCGCGTTGAACCGGCGCGGAGCGGCCATGCCATGGCCGGCTCCCGGAAGGCCGTGCCCCGCCCGACCGGGGGCCTGAGCGTTCCGCGTCCCGCTGGTCGATAGAGCGTTGGGATGGGTGGATTCGTCGAGCTGGTGCCGGGGGGCTCGGTGTGGGGCCGGGTCGCCGGGGAGCGAGCGCGGTGAGCACGGTCGTGGTGTTCGCGTTCGCGGCCGAGGAGCAGGCCGGGTCCCGGGATCTCGACCGCCACGTGCTCGCGCGCCAGATCCCGCGGCTCCTGGTGCTGGCGCTGAACGGCAGCGGCGACCGGGGCGTGCGCTTCCTGCCCTTCCTCGGCATGCATGAGGGCGAACGGCGCTTCCTCGAGCCGACCGAGCGCCTGCCGGCCGAGTTCCTGCTCCGTCTGGCGCCGCGCGCACTCGCGCCACGACTGCTGGTGGACGGGCTCCTCGGCGCCGAACGGATCCACTGCCGTGTCCTCGAGGTCGCGAGCGGCAAGGCGTGCGCCAGCTTCGAGGTGCCGTTCGTCCAGGAGCGCCCGCTCGCCGTGCTCGGCCGCCTCGCGTTCGAGGTGGCCGGCGCGCTCGGCTGGCAGGGCGCGCCACCGCCGCCGCCGCCCGAGCCGGCGCCCGGCGCCGCGCTGGCGCTGCTGGCCGCGCGCGACGAACTCCTGGCGCGCGAGGCCAGCCTCGTGCGCGCCGGCAGCGGGCAGGCGGTGGCGCTGGCGACGCGGCTCGCGCACCTCGCTCCCGAGCACCCGCTCGCCCGTGAGACGGTCCTCGACCTCGTCGCGCGCCTCGGTGCGGAGGCGGGCGCCGGTGCGACCCTGGCAGCGGCGATCCAGGCGGTGTGCGGCCCGAGCGCGCCCGCGGCCGTACGGGCGCGGGGCGCCACGTTGCTCCTGGCCCTGGGCGAGACCGGCGCGGCGCACGCGCTCTTCGCCGCGGTGCATGCCGCGGAGCCGGCCGATACCCAGGCGGCACTGCATCTGGCCGCCGCGCACCATGCGGCCGGCGACGAGGCCGCGGCCGCGGCGGTGCTCCTGGCCGCGCGCGGGGCGGGCAACCGCGACCCGCTGGTCGCGGCCCAGCTCGTGGCCGCGGCCGGTCCCCGGCTCGAGGCCGGACAGCGCGCGACGTTGCTCGGCGAACTCGCACGCGAGTCCGACCTGCCCGCGCCCGCGGCGCGCTTCCTCGCGGCGCACCTGGTGGCCGAGGGCCGTGGCGCGCAGGCGCTGGCGGTGATCGATCGCTCCCTGGTGCACGAGCCGCGCAGCCCAGGACTCTGGCTGGAGAAGGGCCGCGCGTGCCTGCTCCTCGACCACGCGGAAGACGCGCGCGCGGCGTTCCTCGCCTGCCTCGACCTGCGGCCGCCGCAGAGCCTCCGCGCGGAGGCCGTGCGCCTAGCGCGCTTCTGCGCGCGCCCCGGGCTGCTGCGGGAGCTGCACGCGCTGGAGGCCGACCTCGCCGCCGACCGCCACGACGACGCGCTGCGCCGCGCTCGCCGTCTGGTCCGTGCCCACCCGGACGTGGGCGAGTGCTGGCTCTTCCTGGGCATCCTGCGGCAGCGCCGCGCCCAGCTCTGGCGCGCCGAACGGGCCCTGCGCAGGGCCGTGGCCCTGGTCCCGGACCTCGGCGAGGCGCACAACCGGCTCGGCGTGGTCCTGCTCGCGCGGCGCCGCTACCGGGAGGGCTACGAGGTCCTGCACACCGCCGTCGCCAAGGCGCCCGAGCTGGCGGGCCCGCGCCTGCACCTGGCCCAGGCCTGCCGCTTCCTCGGCCGCGTCGACGAGGGTCTCGAAGTCCTGGCCGAGGCCGAGCGCCGGGGCGGCGACCCGGCCAAGGCCGCCGCCGTGCGCGAACTTCTGCGGGGCCGCTGAGCGCGGCCTTCGGCCCCTTCCGGGCGGGGGCTATCCTCGGAGCAGAGATCGTCCGCATGACCCACGACGACCCACTGCTCCGCTGGCGCGACGAGTTCCCGATCACGAAGCGCTCGCGCTACCTCATCAGCAACTCGCTGGGCGCGATGCCGGCGCGCGCGCGCCGGAGCCTCGAGGCCTATGCCGACTCCTGGGACCGGCGCGGGGTGCGTGCATGGGCCGAGGGCTGGTGGGTGTTGCAGGACGAGGTGGCGGGCGACCTCGAGCGGATCCTCGGCGTCCCGCCGCGTTCGGTGTCGATGCATCAGAACGTGGCGATGGCCAGCGAGGCGATCGCGTCGTGTTTCCGCTTCGACGGGCCGCGGCGGCGGATCGTGCTGACCGAACTGAACTTCCCCTCGGTGATGTACCTGTACGAGGCGCGGCGCGCGCACGGCGCCGAGATCGTACGGGTGCCCGCCAACGCCGAGGGCAACGGGGTCGACCTGCAGCGGCTCCTCGACGCGATCGACGAACGCACGCTCTTGGTGCCCCTCGACCACGTGCTGTTCCGTTCGTCGTTCGTGCAGGACGCCAGGGCGGTGATCGAGAAGGCGCGGCGCGTGGGGGCGTTCGTGATCCTCGACGTGTTCCAATCCGTCGGCACGATGCCGCTCGCGCTGCACGAGTGGGGCGCGCACGCGGCGGTGGGCGGGGCGCTCAAGTTCCTCTGCGGCGGGCCCGGCAACGGGTTCCTGTACGTGGACCCCGACCTGCGCTCGCAGCTGCGGCCGGCGTTCACCGGCTGGGCGGCGCACAAGGAGCCGTTCGCGTTCTCGGCCGCCGGCCAGGACTACCGCGACGACGGCGGGCGCTTCCTCAACGGCACGCCCAACGTGCCCGCGCTCCACGCCGGCAGGGACGGGATCGCGATCGTGGCCGGGATCGGCCTGCCGGCGATCCGGGCCAAGAGCCAGCGCCAGACCCAGGCCATCGTCGAACTGGCCCGGAGGCGCGGGCTCGCGGTGCACTCGCCGCTCGCGCCGGAGCAGCGCGGCGGCCACGTCACGCTCGCGGTGCCGCATGGCTACGAGGTTTGCCAGGTGCTGCTGGCCGAGGACTTCGTGGTCGACTACCGCAGGAACGCGGGGATCCGCGTCGCGCCGCACTTCTACACCACCGACGAAGACTGCCTTGCCACCGTGGACCGCATCGCGGAGATCCTGGAGACGCGCGCCTACGAGCGGTATCTGGGCCAGGAGCGGCGGCCGGGATGAGCAGGATCTACGACATCAGCGAGCCGCTCTCGGAGCGCAACGCGGTGTTCCCCGGCGACACGCCGTTCACGCGCGAATGGGTGATGCGGATGCGTGACGGCGCGTCGTGCAACGTGTCCACGATCCGCATGTCGGTGCACTGCGGCACGCACGCCGACGCGCCGCTGCACTACGCCGAGGACGGTGCCGACGCCGCCAGCCTGGACCTCGGCGCGTACCTCGGGCCGTGCCGCGTGGTCGAGCTGCGCGGTGCGGGTGCGCCGCCGGTCGTGCCGGCGGCAGCGCTCACCGCGGAGCTCCTGCGCGGCGTGACGCGGCTCCTCGTGAAGACCGCCCCGGTGCACGCGCACGAGCGCTTCGATCCCGGGTTCACCGCGCTCGGCCCCGAAGCCGCCGATGTCCTGGTGCGCCATGGGGTGCGCCTGGTCGGGCTCGACGCACAGAGCATGGACTGCGCCAGCGCGAAGCACCTCGTGGCGCACCAACGCCTGCGGCGTGGCGGCGTGGCGATCCTGGAGAACCTGGATCTCTCCGCGGTGCCGCCGGGCGAGTACGAGCTGATCGCCCTGCCCCTGCGGATCGTGGGGGCCGATGCCGCACCCGTGCGCGCGGTGCTGCGCACGCTCGACGCGAGGCACCCATGAGCCGGAAGTTCCCCGTCAATCCAGCGGAGCTCTGCGCGCCGGTGGGCTTCGCCCACGGCTGGCTGGTCGAGGGCGGCGACACCCGCACGCTCTACCTCGCCGGGCAGTGCGGCTACGACCGCGAGGGCCGGATCGTGCATCCCGGCGATCTGGTGGCGCAGATGGAGCTGGCGATGCGCAACATCGGCTACGTCCTGCGCGACGCAGGCATGGAGTACGCGGACCTGGTCCAGCTCAACTTCTATGTCCTGAGCCGGGACGACTACACGGTCGCGCGCCGTGAGTTCGGCGCCACGTGGAAGCGGCTCTGCGGGCGCCACTACCCAGGGATGGCGCTCTTCATGGTCGCGGGGCTCTTCGATCCACAGGCGCGGATCGAGATCCAGGGCATCGCGGCGCGGTAGACGGCCGGCATCGCCCGCGACCGTCACGCGGGCGTAACACGACCGTCGAGATTGCTCAGAGTCGTTTCAGAACACGCTGGTCGTGACGACGGCGCTGTTCTCGAGGGGGAGGACGGGTGCGGCGGTGTTCACGAAGAGGGCCTGGCAGTAGACCGTCAGCGCCGGCATCGACGTGGGGTAGGTGAGCGTGACCTCGGCGTAGCCGCGGTTGTCGGCGACGTAGTTGCCGAGGATCAGGAGCTCGGCGAAGTTGTTGCCGATGCCGAGATTGGCGATGCCGGGCAGGACGCTGGGCACGTTGCTGGTCGAGAGCAGGAACACCGCCGTCCAGGCGTTGTCGGTGTAGAGCTTGTAGACCGAGGGGAAGGTGCCGCGCACGGCCACGCCGGGTCCGGTGAGCACGCCCGGATGCGAGCCGTTCACCTGGAGGGGCAGGGCGTTGCTGACGCCCGCCGTGTTGGTGACGGTGAGGTTGTGCGAGCCGATCGCGAACGGCCCCGGCATCGTGAAGCTGATGCGCGTGGCCGACTGGATGTTCAGCGAGGTGACGTCGGTCGCGCCGATCGTGACCTTGGTGGCGCTGTCCAGGTTCGTGCCGTCGATGGTGACCGTCTCGCCGCCCCGGCTGTTCACGGTGGACGGGGTCAGGCTCGTGAGGGTTGGCGGCGCGGTGGCGAGGCGGCCCACACCTGCGATCGCGAAGTCCACGAACGCGCTGCCGCCCACGAGGTTGGTCCAGGTCACTTCCGCGCGGTACGTGCCCGTGACCGAGGGCGTGAAGGTCACCTTCTCGTAGGCGTTCCAGAGGTTCAGGTCGCTGGCCACGAGGGTGTTGTTCGGGTTGTAGATGCGCAGATCGAGGTTGTAGGGGGTCACGGACCCGGCGCGCATCCAGGACACGGTGATGCTCTTCGGCTGGCCCTGCACGCCCTGGAAGGTGAAGTTGCGCACCTTGGTGGGGTTGGTGAGCCGCACCTTCTGCACGTCGTAGAGCAGGGCCGCGTCCACCACCTTGTCGGCGCGCATGAAGCCGAGGCCGAACTGGTTGCGGTCGGCGCCCACCGAGTTCGTGGTGTTGAGGAGCAAGGCCCGTACCTCCACCGCGCTCATCGCCGGCTGCGTCTGGCGGACCAGCGCGGCCGCGCCAGCCACCATCGGCGAGGAGAACGACGTGCCCGAGGCCTGGCTGAGCTGCGACTCGGAGTCGCGCAGGGTGCTCAGGATGCCCGAGCCGCACGCCACGATGTCGGGGTAGGTGCGCGACTCGAGGTAGAGCGGGCCGACGGCGGAGAACGAGCTGCGGGTCAGGGAGTACTTGTCCACCGAGCCCACGGCGAGCCCGTTGTAGGCCGCCTGGCTGCTCTGCGTGTTGGCGCCGAGGTTGCCGGCGGAGACCGCGATCACGATGTCGGAGAAGTAGGCGCAGTTGTCGAGCGCGATCTGGATCGGGTCGCTCATCGACGGCGAGCCGCTGAACGAGTTGTTGGCGACCCGGATGTTGTAGGTCACCCGGTTGTTGGCTACCCAGTTCCAGCCGTCGATGAGCCACTGGCCGTTGGCCGCGCCCTGGTCGTTGGAGACCTTCACGCTCACGATCCACGCGTCGGGTGCGATCCCGTCGTCGACGATGCTGCTGGTCGACCACTTGTTGGCGCCCACGCAGCCGGCCACGAAGGTGCCGTGGCCGTTGAGGTCCTCGCTGCCGTAGCCGCTGGTGCCGTGCGCGACCCGCAGCAGGCTGCCGCCGATCCCGCCGCCGGTGGTGTTGGCGGGGTTGCCGCCGGGGAAGTACGCGCGGTGCGGCCGGCCGGTGCCGCCCATGTTGGCGTCGGCGCCCGAATCGAGCACCGCCACCGAGATGCCGCTGCCGCGCACCGCCTTGCCGTTGGCCTGCTTCAGGTTGGCGGCGTCGGAATTGTGATGCGTGGCGTTGGTGGCGTCCGCGAGATCCAGGGTGTACCAGCGGTCCTGCTGCACCGAGTCCACTCCCGGCAGCGCGCGGAGCTGGGCGACCTTGTCCTGGGAGATCCGGACATAGCAGCCGTTCACGATCCACCACTGGCTGGTGACCCGGCCGCCGAGGTTCTCGACCGCGGCGACGAAGCCCGCGCGCTCGCGGCGCAGCGTGGCCTCGAAGTCGGCGATGATCGCGGCCACCTCGTGCGCGGGGCGCTCGGCGAGGATCGCCTGCCGGTAGACCTCCAGGTCCACGGCCGTGTCGCGGAACATCACGATGTACCCGTCGGCGACCAGGTCCGCGGGGGCCGCGGCCGGCACATGGGTGACCGGGAGGACCGCCGGCTCCTGGGCCTGGATGCCGCCGGTGAGGAGGGACAGGCCCAGGGCCAGGACGAGAGTACGGGTGCGCATGAATGCAGGGGGGGTCGAAGCTGTCGCGGTTGCGCCCGCGGCGCCGGGGGTCTGCGATCGTCGGAGAGGGTCTCTGGACCGGCCGGGCGCCGAGGAGGAAAGGGAAACGAGCGGAGAAGGATGACTCAGGACCAGCGATTGGTCCACCCGGGGAGGCGCGGGTCGGGACGGTCCCGCGCACGCGCGCCGGAACTCTCCCTTGGACGGCTGGGTCGGCGGGCAGGTTCGGTGGAACTTTTCCGTGCGACTCTGCCCTTGCCGCGGCAGGTCCGGCCTCCGGATGCTGGCCACCGAGATTTGCGGAGGCACGCGGCCTGGGGGAGCCGGAGCCCGCGGTCCCCCCACCGGTAGCGGCCCGCAAATCTCGGTGGCCAGGATCGTGGGCGGGAGGCCTCGGCTGCGGCCAACCCGGCGGCAATGGGGTTGTTCCGGCCCCCCTGCTCCGTTCTCCTGCCGCCCATGCCGCGTCCGGCCGCCGCCCTCCTCCTGGCCATCCTCGCCGCCTGCGCCGGCGAGGCGGAGGTGACCCCTCCCGATCCGACGCCGACGGGCCCGAGGGTCGACCTGGTGATCCTGGACGGGGGGTTCGTGGAGGTGGGCGGCGAGCGCCTGCCTGCCGAGACCGCCGTCTACGACCTGCGGGTGCGCGTGCGTGCCGCCCAGGGCCGGCCTGCGCAGATCCCCTGGGTGCGGATCCTGGCCGGGCAGACCGCGACCGCCCCGGACCAGGCGTTCCTCAACTCCCTGGTGCAGCGCCTGCACGTCGCGGGCGTGCTCTACGTGGAGTTCGACACCAAGCGCTGATCGGTTCCGCCGCCATGTCCGAGGTGCTTCGCCAGCCGCGACTCGTGGTCTTCGACCTGGATGGGACCCTCCAGGACACCTATCTCTGGTGGCCCGCGGTCCTGCGGGAGGGCCTGCGCGCGTTCGCGGCCGCGACGGGATTGGCGCTGCGCGAACCTGGGGACGACGAGGCCAACGCGGTGATCGGCCTGGCCGACGAGGGGGTGTGGGCGCCCTGGCTCCCTGCCGAGCACCGGGAGCGCTGGCGCGACCTGCGCCGCACCGTGTTGCCGCGCGAGGCCGACGTGGTCCGCAGCGGCCGCGACTTCCTCTACCCAGGGGTGCGGCCGCTCCTCCGCCACCTGCGCAGCCTCGGCGTGCGCACCGCGATCGCCAGCAACTGCCGGGGCGTATACCTCCAGGCGGTCCTGGAGGGGCAGGGCCTGGGCGCGCTCACCGACTGGCACTTCTGCCTGGACTCGCCGGGCGTGGCGGTGAAGGCCGACATGGTGCGCCTCGCGCTGGAGGCCGCGGGCACCCGGCGCGCGGTGATGGTGGGGGACAGGGAGAACGACATGGCAGCCGCCCGGGCCAACGCCCTGCCCTTCGTCTGGCGCCGCAACGGCCGGGGCGAGGTGCGGGGGGCCGATGCCCTCTGGGACGGCGCGCCTGCCCACCTGCTGAGCATCCTGGGCCTGCCTGGAATAACCTGACCTGGTCCCCGCAGGCGGAGCGCCGCGCGGTACCTGGAGCAACCTGATGCGATCCTTCGAAGGAATCCTGGCCTTCTTCCTCTTCTTCGGCGGGATCTTCGCGCTCGTGGCTCTGGGGAACTGGCTGCTCCGGCGGGGACGCGAGCGGGAGAAGCAGCTGGAACTCCTGCAGGAAGCCCTGCGCCGCGACGACCTCGACGCCCCTACCCGCCAGGCGCTCCTCGAGGCCCTGCGGCCGCGGCCGCACGGCTCGATGCACCTGCTGCGCGGCAACTGGCTCTTCGCCGCGGCCTGGATCGGGATCTTCGCGGGCATCGCCATGCTCTCCACCGGCTCCGAGGACGAGGGGGTCGCGGTGCTGATGGTGAGCATCGCCGTCGCTACGCTTCCGTTCGCGCTGCGTGAGCTCGACGCCCGCCGGCGCGTCGGATGAGGTTGCCCGAACTCCTGACCCTGCCCTCTGCCGTGGCCCTGCGCGAGCGCTGTCTCGCGCTCTTCGCCCTCTGGGGCGTGCCCGACCGCGGGCGGCGCGTGCGCGTGGAATGGAGCGGACGCCTCACGACCTCCGCGGGGCGCGCCGACCTCCGCGGCCTGCGCGTGCTCCTGAATCCGAAGCTCCTGTCCCGCGTGCCCGACAAGATCGACGAGACCGTCGTGCACGAGGCCGCGCACCTCGCGGCGCACCTCCTGCACGGCGATGCGATCCAGCCGCACGGCGCGGAGTGGTCCCGCCTGATGCGCGCTGCCGGCCTGCCCCCGGACGTGACGCACGAGTACCCGGTGGACGGCCTGCGCCGCAGGGCGTGGTTCTACCTGCACGTCTGCGGCGGCTGCGGCAGCCGCCTGCTCCTGCGCCGCGTGCGCAGGGTCCGCTGCGGCCGCTGCAAGCCGCGCACGCCCGTGCTGCTCTACCGGGCGCCGCAGACCGACGAGGGGCTGCGGGCGCTGCGCGCGCGGGAGCCGGCCGGCGCCGCCGGCGTGCACCGGCTGCGGTGAGCCGGAGCGCGCGGGTCCGCAGGCCCGGCCGCGACCGCAGGGCTCCCGGGGGACCAGGCCGTCCCGCGGCACGCGCCGCACCCGGGGCGGCCGCGGCTCCCGGCGGCCCGGACCGGCCGCGGGGAGCCCGAAGGGGGGCCGCGCGCGCTACAGTGCCCGGCCGCATGCGACCCGAGCCCGACCTCTTCGAGGAGATCGTCCGTCTGCGACGCGAGGGCATCCCCGCGGCCATGGCCACGATCGTCGCCACGCGCGGCTCGACCCCGGGACGCGAGACCATGCGCCTGCTGGTGCTCGAGGACGGGACCTTCCTCGGCACCGTCGGCGGCGGGTGCCTGGAGGCCGAGGTGTACGAGACCGCGAAGCTCGTCCTGCGCGACGAGCAGCCGCGCTCGCGCACCTTCAAGCTGACCGAGTTCGACTCGCCCGACTCGGGGCTGCTCTGCGGCGGCGAGGTGACGGTGTTCGTCGAGCCGGTGACCACGCCGGCGCTGTGGATCTTCGGCGGCGGCCACGTGAGCAAGGCCTTGTGCAAGGTGGCCGCGCTGGCCGGCTTCCGCGTGACCGTGGCCGACGATCGCGAGGCATACGCGAACCCGGCGCGCTTTCCGGAGGCCCGGGCCACGGTCGCGGGCGAGTACGACGCGCTGGTGGCGCAGATGCCGCTGCGCGCCAACACCTATGTCGTGGTCGTGACGCGTGGCCACAAGGAGGACGGCGTGGTGCTGGCCGCGCTGGCGCGGCGGCTCGCGGACGGCGGCCAGCCGCGCTTCCTGGGCATGATCGGCTCGAAGACCAAGCGGGCGGTGCTGTTCCGCAAACTGCGCGAGCAGGGCGTCGGCCAGGACTTCCTCGGCCGGGTGCGCTCGCCGGTGGGGCTCTGCATCGGTGCCCGCAGCCACGAGGAGATCGCCGTGGCGGTGGTGGGAGAGCTGATCGCCGTGCGCCGCACCGGCCAGGACGCGGCCGAGGCCTGGGCCAGGCGCCTGCGCCCGGCCACGCCGCGCCCGCGCACGGCCGTGACCGAACTGGACGCCGCCGAGGCCGAGTAGCCGGGGCTACGCCGGGTTCGGGGCCGGCCGCGCCTCGTCCGGCTGAACCGTGCCGGGGCGCCTGCGTTGCCTGCCCCTGGGGGCGCTGGCATGATCCGCCCCTCCGCAGCTCGCGGCCGACCCCGCCGCGAACGGACAGCACGGTGCCATGAACGCAGAGCGATCCACCTTCCCCGCCGGCCTCCTGGCCGTCTCCCTCGTCCTGGCCGGAGCCTCCGCCCAGGACACGATCACCTGGATCGACGGCAAGGTGACCGACAAGGCCCGCATCACGTCGATGACCCTGCGTGAGGTGAAGTACACCGTGCGCGGCGCCAGCGAATCCAAGCCCGGCGAGGCGCTGGCCAGCGTGGACAGCGATGACGCGCGAGACGCCTACAAGCGCGCGTACGCCAACCTGAACGCCCAGGACGCGCACATGATCTTCGTGGACGAGGCGCGCAAGCTCCTGGCCACCAAGCCCATCGTGGCGCAGATCGGCTACATCGAGGGCGCGCGGGTGGCGTTCCGCAACGCCAAGGACGACGACGCTGTCCTGATCTGCCGGGAGCTCGTCGAGAAGATCCCCGACTCGGTGTTCGTGCCCGAATCGTTCCGCCTGCGCGTCGAGGCCTACCTGTCGCGCGGGCCGGCCGGCGCGAAGGACGCCGACGCCATGGCCGAGCAGTACGCCAAGGCCGCGACCACCAACGGCTGGCCGGACTCGTACGTGAACGAGGCCACCTTCTACAAGACCATGGCCGGAGCGGCGGCCGGCAAGTTCAAGCCCGCGCAGCTCCAGGACGAACTGCGCGGCCTCCTGGCCAAGGTCGACACGCCGGCCTCGGTGCTCGCCAACCGGGTGCGCGTGCAGCTCGGCCACAGCCAGCTGGCCGAGAAGAAGGCCGACGAGGCCCGCAAGACCTTCGAGGAGGTCCTGGCCAAGGACGCCGTGGACGTGAACAGCCGCGCCAGCGCCCAGCTCGGCCTGGGGCACACGCTCCTGGCCAAGGGCAGCCCCGCCGACAAGGAGCCGTACCGCCAGGCGCTGCTCGCCTACCTGCGCGTGTACGTGGAGTCGGGCAAGGCATCCGACGCGATCGTGTCCGAGGCCCTCTACCACGGCGCGCAGGCCGCGGAGCTGTGGGGCGGCAAGGACGCCGGGTTCATGCGCGCGCGCCTCAACGGCATCCTGAAGCGCGACTACGGCGAGACGGAGTGGGCCAAGCGCTGATCGACCCGGCCACGCGGCCGCCCCTCGATCCGCCGTCGTGGTGGAACCGGTTCACGGTCGGCGCCTTCCGTGCCCTCGGCGCGCCGGCGATCCGCGCGCTCTTCCGGGTCCGCGTCGAGAACCCGCCGCGCCTCGATGGGCCGTACGTGCTCGCGGCCAACCACACGTCGTTCCTCGATCCGCTGCTCGTGGGCGCGGCCTGCCCGCGCCGGATCACGTTCCTGATGACCAGCGTGATCTACCGCGGCCGGGCCCTGGGGTGGTTCTGCCGCTGGAACCGCGCCATACCGCTGCTGCAGCGCGGCGGCAACCGCGAGGCGCTGCGCGCGGCGCGCCACGCCCTGCAGCGCGGTGAGGTGGTGGGGATCTTCCCCGAGGGCGCGCTCGCGCGGGACGGCCGCCTCATGCTGGGGAATCCCGGCGCGGTCGCGCTGGTGTACGGCGAGGACGTGCCGGTCGTGCCGGTGGGGATCACCGGCGCCTACGAGACCATGCCGCCGGGCCGCGGCCGGCCGCGCCGCGTGCCCGTGACCATCCGCTTCGGCGCGCCGCTCACCCATGCGCAGCTCTCGCCGCCGGATGTCGGACGCAAGGACCGCCTCGTCGTGGCCACCACCACGCTGATGCGCGCCATCGCCGAGCTCAGCGGGCAGCGCGCGCGCGAGGACGAGCTGCGCGCGCAGCGCGGCTGAGGCCGCGCGAAAACCGCCCCGATTCCGCCGCCGCCGTTCCCCTCAACCTGCGGGCGCGGAGTGCGCCGCGCGGAGGCCGGACGATGGACGAGCGGTTCGCAGGCGAGGTGTGGGGCAGGTCCTGGCACGAGACGCGGCGCTTCCTGCGCCGCTGGTCCGACACGTTCACCGCGGCGTCGCGCGACGATCTCGCGGCCGATGCGGTCCTCGAGACGTGGCTGCGGCAGGACCACATCGCCGAGCCCGCGCGGGTCGGCGCCTACGCGCGGACCATCGCGCGGCGCCTCCGCGCGCGGCGGATGGACCAGCACGTCCGCCTCCCGATGCTGCCGCTCGAGACCGAGCACGCGGAGCTGCTCGCCGCGCCGGATCCGGCGGACGAGGTGCACTTCCGCGTCCTCGGCGAGGCCGTGTCCTCGGGCTGGCTCTGGGAGCAGGTCGAGCAGCTCCTCGCGAGCGGCCCGCCGCTGAGCGGCACCCTGCTCCTCGCCTACCACGGCGGTGCGAGCTGTCGCGACCTGGCGCGGAGCACCGCGCTCTCGGTGGAGGCCGTGAAGATGCGCCTGCATCGCACGCGCCACCGCCTGCGGAGAGTCCTGGAGGAGCGGGTGCGTACCCGGGTCCTCCCCCGTGCGGACGCGCGGTGAAACGCGTCCAGTGCAACCGAAGAGGAGGAGAACGATGGTCTGGCAGCTCAACATCGCGCGGGCGCTGCCCGCGCTCTCGATCGTGATGGCGCTGGCTCTGCCCGCGCAGGACCGCGAGGGTGGCAAGGGCGGCGAGCCGCGTCCGGCGGGCGCCGAGAAGGCCGTGCCGGCGCCGCAGGCGGCGCTCAAGGCCGCGGCGGCCCTGCTCGACAAGGTGACCGGCACCACCGGACCCGACCGGCTGGCCCGCCTGGAGGAGGCGGCCAAGGCCTACGAGCGGGTCGCGGGCGAGTTCGCGGGCGACAAGCAGACCGCGGCGCGCGCCTGGTACGAGGCCGGCGACATCTGGCGGCGGCACGGCTCCCTGGCCCCGGCCGAGAAGGCGTTTGCCCAGGCGCTGGCGATCGACCCGGCGCGGTTCGGCGAGCGGGCCGCGCTGCAGCTCGGCAACATGCAGCGCCGCCTCAAGCGCTACGACGAGGCGATCGTGCACTATCGGCAGGCGGCGGGATTCAAGCCGGACTCGGCGCGCGCGCAGGAGGCCCGGCTGTGGATCGGGCGCACGCTGCAGGAGAAGGGTGCGCAACAGGAAGCGGCGGCGGCGTTCCGCGAGGCGGCCGACAAGGCGGACAGCGCCGTGGAGGTGGTCGAGGCGTGCAACTACCTCGCCAAGAGCCTGCTCGCCCTCGGCGACGGCTCGGGGGCGCAGGCCGCGATCGACCGCGCCGCGCAGGCCGTGGAGACGGCCGAGGGCAAGGAGCAGGAGCGGGCGAAGCGCGAGTTCGACGACATGTCGGCACGCCGCGCCCTGCAGCGCGAGCGGGACCAGAAGCCCGAGACCAAGCGCGACGCCGCCGACCTCGAGCGCGGCGCCGGCGAGGGCCGCAAGACGGGCGCGAGCGCAGCGCCCAAGCGCTGAGGCCGGCGCGGCCTCGGGCGGGGCCGCGCGCGGCGGTCGCCGGGAACGCGGCGCCGCGGTTCCGGCGCCGCGGCCGCGCTCACTTCACGCCGATGCCGTAGTACGTGAACCCGAGCGCGCGCATGCGCGCGGGGTTGAAGATGTTGCGGCCGTCGAACACCACGGGCTGGGCGAGCGCCTTGCGGATCTCCTCGAGGTCGGCGTGGCGGAACTCGTTCCACTCGGTGACCAGGATCAGCGCGTCGGCTCCGCGCAGCGCGCCCATGGCCGAGTCGGAGTAGCGCACCTTGTCGCCCAGGATCCGGCGCGCCTCCTTCATCGCCTCGGGGTCGAAGGCGGTCACCGTGGCGCCCGCCGCCAGCAGCTCGTCGATCACGACGAGGCTGGGAGCCTCGCGCATGTCGTCGGTCTTGGGCTTGAACGCCAGGCCCCAGACCGCGAAGTGCCGGCCGCGCAGCTCGCCGCCGAAGTGCTTGCGGACCTTCTGGGCCAGCACCTTCTTCTGCTCGTCGTTCACCTGTTCGACTGCGTGCACGACCTTGGGCGAGTAGCCGTGCTGCTCGGCGGCCTTCACCAGCGCGCGCACGTCCTTCGGGAAGCACGAGCCGCCGTAGCCGACGCCGGCGAACAGGAACGGGAAGCCGATGCGCGCGTCGCTGCCGATGCCCTTGCGCACGTCCTCGATGTTGGCGCCGACGACCTCGCAGATGCGCGCCATCTCGTTCATGAACGAGATGCGCGTCGCCAGCATCGCGTTGGCGGCGTACTTGGTCATCTCGGCCGACACCGGGTCCATCACCAGGACCGGCTTGCCGGTGCGCAGGAAGGGGGCGTAGAGGTCCTGCATCACCTGGACCGCGCGCGGGCTCTCCGAGCCGATCACGACGCGGTCCGGCTTCATGAAGTCGTCGATCGCGGCGCCCTCCTTCAAGAACTCCGGGTTGCTCACCACGTCGAAGGGATGCCTGGTGTTGGCGGCGAGGATCTCCGCCACCTTGCGGTTGGTGCCCACCGGCACGGTGCTCTTGGTGACCACCACCGTGTAGCCGGTCATCGCCTTGGCCACGTCCTGCACCGCGCCCAGGACGTACTTCAGGTCGGCGCTGCCGTCCTCGCCCTGCGGCGTGCCCACCGCGATGAACACCACCTTGGCATCCTGCACCGCCGCAATGGTGTCGGTGGTGAACGAGAGGCGGTCCTCGGCCACGTTGCGCAGAATCAGCTCCTCGAGGCCGGGCTCGTAGATCGGCACCACGCCGCGGCGCAGGGCGTCGATCTTCCGGGCGTCGACGTCCACGCAGGAGACGCGGTTGCCGGTTTCCGCGAGACAGGTGCCGACCACGAGGCCGACGTAGCCGGTGCCGATCACGGCGATCTTCATGAGCGTTCGGTGGGAGCGTCTGGGAGAGGGTTGGCTGGAACGAAGGGGCCGGAGGCTAGCTCGCTTCTCCGGCCCAGGCAATTCGCCGTTCCGTGGCCCGCGGGCCCGGATGCGGCGGCGCGGGGGTCCTCGAGCCGGACGCGGGGGCGAGGCCGGGAGGGTGCCGCGCTGCGCGCTGGGGTGCGGGCGGGGACGACGGGGACCTCGGGGCGAGGGACGGTCCCGGTTCCTGCTGCGCGGGGCCTGGGCCGTCCCGGCCCGACACGCCGATCCGCGATCCGCCGGCGGCCCCGCTGCGTCCCCCGACTTGATCCTGGCACCCCGCGGAGCCGGACTCCTACGATGCCCGCCATGCCACGGCCCGCGTCGATCGTCCTGCTGGCCCTGCTCGCCTCGTGCTCCGTGCCCGACGTGCCCGGCACCCTCGATCGCGAGTCGCCGCCCCAGGAACTCGGGCGGCCGGGCTACGTGCGCACCACCGCGCGCGTGGGCTCCTGGATCGGGACCCTCGTGGGCGGCGTCGTCTCGATCGTCGTCCTGCCCATCACCTGGCCGATCTCGAAGCTGGTGGACGAACCCCTGGGCAAGTCGCAGGACGAGTTCCTGTTCATGCCGCTGACCATGGGCGCGTCTGGCGGCCACTTCCTCCTGGGCGCGCCCTTCGACGGCATCGACTGGATCTTCCGCCGCGCGTGGGTGGGCTCGGACATCGAGCCCGGCTACGAGTTCACGCCGATGGCGCCGACGGCCCAGCCGCTGCCGCCCGGCGAGTTCCCGACCACGCAGCCGGCCGCGTCCCGGCCCGTGCCCGCCGGCCCGGCGACCCAGCCCGCCGCCCGCTGAGCGGCCGCCTTGCCCCCGACCGTGCGGCGGCTAGCCTGCCCGCGGCACAGGCGAATAGCTCAGCTGGTCAGAGCACCTGCCTTACAAGCAGGGGGTCGCCGGTTCGAACCCGGCTTCGCCTACCACCTCGCCCGGGGGCCGGGGCGCGCGCTCACGAGCTCCCGGGCTCCGTGCAGGCCTGGCTCCGCGCGAGGAGCAGCTCGCGCTCGCGGTCGTTGCGGGTGAGCGCGGCCGCGCGCTCGAACTCCGCGCGGGCCTCGGCACGCCGTCCCAGCCGGAACAGGAAGTCGCCGCGCACCGCGGGCAGCAGGTGGTAGCCGCGCAGCTGCGGCACTCCGGCCAGGGTGTCGAGCAGCACGAGGGCCTGCTCCGGCCCGGACGCCATCGACACCGCCACGACGCGGTTCAGCGCCACCACGGGCGAGGGCGCGACCTCGAGCAGGCGGTCGTAGAGCTGCACGATGCGGGCCCACTCCGTGGTCTCGACCGAGCGCGCCAGCGCATGGCAGGCCGCGATCTCCGCCTCCAGCAGATGCTTGCCCGGGGGACCGCCGAGGTCGCGGGCGCGCTGCAGGGCGGCGACGCCGCGGCGCACGAGGGTCTGGTCCCAGAGGGTGCGATCCTGTTCGGCGAGGCGCAGGATCGCACCCGACGGCCCGCGGCGCGCCCGCAGGCGAGATGCCTGGAACTCCATCAGCGCGACGAGGCCGTGGACCTCGGGCTCGCCGGGCAGGAGGCCGGCCAGCACGCGGCCCAGGCGCAGGGCCTCGAGGCAGAGCGGCGGTCGGGTCCACTCCGCGCCGGCGGTCGCGGTGTAGCCCTCGTTGAAGATCAGGTAGAGCACCGCGAGCACGCCGGCGAGGCGCTCGCCGAGCGCGGCGCCGCGCGGCACCTCGAAGGGGACCCGCTGCTCCGCGAGGGTCCGCTTGGCCCGCACGATGCGCTGCGCGACCGTCGGCTCGCCGGTGAGGAACCCGCGCGCGATCTCCTCGGTGGTCAGTCCGCCGAGCAGGCGGAGCGTGAGGGCGATGCGCGCCTCCAGGGAGAGCACCGGGTGGCAGGTCAGGAACACGAGGCGCAGGAGGTCGTCGCCGATGGGGTCGTCGAGGGCTGCGTCCATCGCGTCCGTGGGATCCGCGCCGTCCGCCGCGCGCGCCCGGCCGATCTCCTCGTGCTTGCGCGCGCGCATCCGTTCGTGGCGCACGCGGTCGACGGCCCGGTGGCGCGCCGCCGCCATCAGCCAGGCGCCCGGGTTCTCGGGGATGCCGGAGGCCGGCCACTGCTCCAGGGCGGCCAGCAGCGCGTCCTGGGCCAGGTCCTCGGCGACGCCGACGTCGCCGACGATCCGGGTCAGTCCGGCGACGATCCTGGGCGACTCGATCCTGTAGATCGCCTCGATCGCCGCCGGCACGTCGTGGGCCGAGGCCATGGCGTAGGGGGAGCGCGCCGCGCCTGCGCCTCAGGGCTCCTGCCCGGGCGGGCCCTCGTAGAGCGGGCGCAGCTCGCATTCGCCCCCGCCGAGCGCGCGCAGGAAGCGCGTGGTCCACTCGACCGCCTCGGCCATCGACTTCACCTCCAGGAGCGCGTAGGACGCGATCAGCTCCTTCGACTCGGTGAAGGGTCCGTCGAGGACCGTGACCTTGCCGCCGGTGAGGCGCACGCGCGCGCCCTGCGAGCTGGGCTGCAGCCCGTCGCTCGCCAGGAGCACGCCGGCGCGCGTGACCTCCTCCATGAACCTGCCACACCGCTCCAGCAGCTCGGGGCTCGGCGGCTCGCCCGCCTCGGAACTCGCGTCGGCCCGCAGCAATCCTAGGACTCTCATGGTTCGTCTCCGTTCGATTCGTGGGTTGGGATGGATGCGTGCGCGCCCGGCGCGCGCCGGAGGGCCCCCCTTTCGCCGTCCGGCGAGGGCAGGGCCATCCTAGGACGGCCGGCGTCGGGTCGCGAACGGGTCAGCGCGTGCGGCGCTGGTATTCGATGCGGAACAGCTCCGTCTCCCGGCCGTCCGGGCGGACGACCTTGAACGCGAAGGTCCGCGCGCCCGCGTCGCGGAACACCGTGACGAGCACCGCCCGCGCGACCGTGCCGTCGGGGGTCGCCATGTCGCCGGCGAGGGTGAGCGTCTTCGTGGCCTGGTTGTAGGTCCCCTCGGTGACGAGGGGGCGTGGCGACATGGAATCGACCCACACGCTCACATAGCGGTTCCGCGCCGGGTCGTAGCTCGTGGTGCCCCGGCCCTCGTAGGCCTTGCCGCCGAACTCCGCCTGGACCTGCTCCAGCAGCCAGAGCCCGCCGATCCCGAGCTGGCAGCGCGAGGTGCCCTTGCGCGCGCCGTCCGGAGCGAACGCGAGGTCAAAGGCGCCTTCGCAGGCAGCGAGGAGATCGGGGTGCGGGCGGGACTGTGCCGCAGACGGCCCTTGCGCGGGACCGTGCGGGTCCGCGCCGAAGGCGCCGAGGAACGCAGCTGCGAGGATCCCGCTCAGGGTCGCGGCGGTGAGGGGAAGGAACATGTCTCTACTCCTGGTGGTCTGGGTTGCGGGTCGCGGCCGCAGGCCGAACTCCGGCCGGGTCGCGTCCCACCCACACGTCGAACCAGGGCCCGCGGAATCGACACGGAGATCCCACGGCCGGCGGGATCTCCGGGGGCGCGGCGGAACGCCCGAGGGCGCGGGCCGATCGCCGCGGCGGCGGTTCAGCGCGCCGGCGCCGGCTGCAGCGCGGCCCGCACCGCGCCGACCACCTCCGCGATCTCCTCGGGGCGCAGCTCGGGGAAGATCGGCAGGGCCAGGTTGTCCAGGGCGGCGCGCTCGGCCACCGGGAAGTCGCCCGGCCGGTAGCCGAGGGACTGGAAGCAGGGCTGCTGATGGAAGGCGAGCGGGTAGTACACCGCGCAGCCGATGCCCTTGGCCTGGAGCTGCTCGCGCACCGCGTCGCGCCTGCCCTGGGGCAGGTGCACGACGTACTGGTGGTAGGTGTGGCGGTCGGGGACGTCCTCGGGCAGGCGCACGTCGCCGAGTCCGGCCTCGCGGAACAGCTTCGCGTACAGCGCGGCGTTGGCCCGGCGGCGCTCGGTGTAGCGCTCCAGGTGGCGCAGCTTCACGCGCAGCAGTGCGGCCTGCAGGGCGTCCATGCGGAAATTGCCGCCCACCACCTCGTGGCGGTAGAGCTCGCTCTGACCGTGGTTGCGCAGCCGCCGCACGCGCTCGGCGAACGCGTCGTCGTCGGTGGACAGGAACCCGCCGTCGCCGCAGCCGCCGAGGTTCTTGCTGGGGAAGGTCGACCAGCCGGCGGCCAGCCCGAAGGCACCGACGGGCCGGCCCTGGTAGCGCGTGCCGATCGCCTGCGCGGCGTCCTCGAAGAGCGCCACGCCGTGGCGGCGGGTGATCGCGCCGATCGCCTCCAGGTCGGCCGGGGCGCCGTACAGGTGGACGATCATCACGGCCTTCACGCGCGGGCGCTCGCGCAGCACCCGTTCCAGGGCCGCCGGGTCGATGTTGCAGAATCGCGGCTCGATGTCGACGAACACCGGCTTCGCGCCGGTACGCGCCACGGCGCCGGCGGTGGCGAAGAACGAGTAGACCGGCATCGCCACCTCGTCGCCGGGTCCGATGCCGTGCGCCATCATCGCCGCGAGCAGTGCGTCGGTGCCCGAGGAGAGCGCCACCACGTGGCGGCAGCCCAGGTAGGCGGCCAGCTCGCGCTCCAGACCCTCGACCTCGGGCCCCAGGATGTAGCGGCACGAGCGCAGCACGCCGAGCGCCGCTGCCTCCATCTCGGCTTGGATCTCGGTGTACTGGCGGGTGAGGTCGAGCAGGGGGACGGTCATCCGGCCAGTATAGCCGTGCCACGCGCGCGCTCCTCCGCGCCGGGAGCACGCCGCGACCGGACGGCGGCGCGATCCTCTGGCGGAGCGGCGCTCAGCGCGCGCCGTTGCGCCAGCGCTCGGCGAGCACGTTCACCGGTTCGGTGAGCAGCTCGGCTACCGGCATCTTCCCGAGCAGCTCCTCGCGGAACGCCGGCTCGGTCTCGGTGACCGCGTCCTTCAGGGCCGAGTAGCGGCTGCGATAGCCGTCGAGCACGCCGCGCAGGGTCGCGGCGGGCAGGCGCTCGTGGAACGCGACGTGCAGGAGCGCGATGCCCACCGGCCGCTCGCCGCGCACCTCGGGCACGATCACCACGGTGCGCCCGTCGCTGCGTCCGCGCGCCACCAGGATCCGCCGCTCGCTGGCCACCGTGTGCTTGGTGCCGCGCAGGGAAGGGTTGGCGGCGGTCCGCGACGGCAGGGTCGCGGCCACGCCGCCGCGGTCGATCACGTGCAGCGTCGCGCCCTCGCCCTCGAGGTCGCCCTCGATGCGGTAGCGCGTGAAGCCCAACACCTCGCGCACCGCCGGGTCGAGCGCCGCCAGGGTGCGCAGTTCGCGGTACGGGATGCGCTCGCGCGGCGTGCCGGCGGCCAGGATGCCGCGCACCAGGGGCACGGTGAGCAGGGCCTCGTCGGCGCGCGAGATGCCCACGGTCACCGTCTTGGCCTGGTGCTTGATCGCGTCGATGGGCCGGGTGAGCTCCTCGATCCCGCGGGTGAGCGCGTCGGCCAGATCGTCGGCGAGGCGCCCGGGCGAGGCGATCGCGCCCTGGTCGGCCTCGTAGGCGTCGAGCGGGAAGAGGCCCTGCGCGTAGCGCAGCAGCGTGGCGATCCGGGTCGCGGTGCGCGGCTCGATGCTCCCGTCGTAGCGGCCCTCGCGGAGTTCGCCCACGAAGCGCTGCGCGTGCGGCGCGATCTCCGCACGCAGGCGGCGCGCCACCTCGTCGGCGTCCTGCGCCCCGGCGAGCCCGTCGAGCACCGCGCGGGCCTCGCGCAGCGGTCGGGCCAGCCGGTCGATCGCCTGGGCCGCGCCGTAGCCGAAGAGGTGGCCGGCCACCGTGGCCAGCACGAAGTCGAGGGAGGGGTGCACGCTGGGCACCTCGATGGTCGCCGCGGCCGTGGGGAACCCGGCCCCGCCGCGCGCGGCGATCACGATCGGCACCGCCTTGTGGGCCTTGAAGATCGCGATCTCCTTGGCGACGTCCTCGGCCAGCGAGCCGCGCGCGCCCGCCGCGCACACCAGGACCATCGGCTCGGTCGAGAGGTCGATGTGCTTCTTGTCCTCGGTCGCGTCGCAGGGAATCGACTTGTAGCAGAGCTCGCTCAGCTTGATCCGGATCTCCTCGGCGGCGATCCGGTCCTGGCCGTTGCCGACCAGGGCCCAGGCGCGGCGGCGCGGCGCGTGCGCGGCTGCGATCGCCGCGATCGCCTCGCGCTGGCCCAGCACCTCGTCCATGGCCGAGGGCAGGCTGCGCAGCGCCTGCAGCCACTCGTGCTCGCGCGCCGGATCCGCGGCGCCGAGCGCCTGCGCCAGGGCCAGGGTGAGCAGCGTGCCGGCGGCGATCTGGGCGTAGAACGCCTTGGTCGAGGCCACGCTCATCTCCACGTCGCGGCCGTCGCTGGTGTAGAGCACGCCGTCGGCCTTGTCGGTGAGGTCGCTGTTGCGGCGGTTGACGATCGCCAGCACGGTGGCGCCGCGGGCCCGCGCGAGGTCGACCGTGCGGTTGGTGTCGGTGGTCGTGCCCGACTGGCTGACCGCGATCACCAGCGTGTCGTGCATGTCGTCGCGCAGGTGGAAGCCCGACAGCTCGGTGGCCGGCAGGGCGCGCACCGCGATGCGCTCGCCCAGCACTTCCTGCAGGCCCATGGCGATGCCGCGCCCGGCCACCGCGGCCGTGCCCTGGCCGATCACGAGGAGGTGGCGCACTTCGCCCCGCTGCAGGCGCGCCACCAGCGACGCCGGCAGCGATTCCTCGCCCAGGAGCACGCTCAGCCGACCCCGCTCCTCGCGGATCCGGCCGCGCAGCGTCTTGCGGAAGCTGGCCGGCGCCTCGTGCACCTCCTTGAGCAGGAAGTGCGGCCACGCGCCGCGGTCGATGTCGCGCGTGGTGATCTGGGCGCGCTTCCACTCCCGCTCGGCCACCGGCAGCGGCGTGCCGTCGTACGCGAGCCGGGTGATGCCCGCGGGCGTGCCGGCGCCGGCGCGGTCGAGGCGCAGGATCTGCCCCTGGCTGCCCGCCGGGTTGGCCGGATTGCCGGGGGTCTCGCCGTCCATGCGCAGGTAGGTCGCGGTCTCCTCGACCACGCCGTACGGCTCGCTCGCCACCACGAAGGCGTCCTCGGCCATGCCCACGTAGAGCGCCTGGCCGCTGCCGCGCAGCGCGAGGAGCAGCTGCCCCGGCTGGGCGGCGGTGGCCGCGCCGATCGCCACCGAGCCGTGGAAGCCGGCCACGGTCTCGCGGAACGCGTCCAGTGGCGTGCGGCCCGCGGCGATGGCGCGCGACACCAGCGTGGGGATCACCTTGGTGTCGGTGGTGATCTCCGGGTGCAGGCGCAGCCCGGCGCGGTCGCGCAGTTCGGCGTAGTTGTCGACGTCGCCGTTCAGGGCGGCGAGCACGTACGGGCCCGGCGTGGGCTCCAGCTCGTCGGAGTCGACCGGGTGGGCGTTGGGCTGGCTGATGATGCCGACGCTGGCCCAGCGCGTGTGGCCCAGCACCAGAGCCTCGGCGCCGTCGGACGAGACGGCCAGGCGCAGGAGCGGATCCTCGCGGATCGCGCGGCGCAGCGCGGCGGTGTTGTCGCCCAGTTCGCCGATCTCCGCGGCGTGCTTGTAGACGAAGTGCAGCCGGCCCTCCGCGACGCGCACCGCCCGGTTGCGCAGCAGCGCGTCGGCGGTCCGTTGCGCGAGCTGCGCCTGCACCTCGGGTGCGGCGAGGTCGAGGCCGTGGTTGCTCACCAGGATGCCGAGCCCGGCCGAGTCGCGGCCGCGCACCTCCAGGCGGTCGAGGGCGGAGAGCGCGACCTGGATCGAGGTGTAGGCCTCCAGCGCGGCGGCGGTGCGCGCGGACCCGGCCAGCTCGCCGACCGCGCGCGCGGTGCGCAGGCGGTCGCGATGCAGGGCCCAGACCGCGTCCTTCACGCGGACCAGGGCGGACTGGGCGCGCTCGAGTCCGGCGGGGGAGAGCGTCGCGTGCGGCCGGTCCAGCTCGGCCTCCAGCGCCGCGACGCGGGTCTCGAGTCCGGCGCAGGTGGACGCGAGGAGGCTGGCGGCGTCCGGCGCGCCCAGGAGGCAGGCCACACCCTGCGGGCCGAGCAGCGCGGCGTTGACCGCCTCGAGGGCCGCGGCGGCTTCCCCCAGGCCGCGTTCCAGGTCCCGGGGCGAGCCCAGGGAAGCGGGGATCGCGCTCCGCGCGCGTTCGAGGTGGGGCGTCCATGCCGCCGGCGAAGGGACGGCGCGCCGCGCGCGCCGGCGGAGGACCGCGATGATGCCGCACATCGTCCCCATCTTCGGCGCCATGGGGCGCTTCGCCCAAGGTCCGGTTGGCGGGTCTGGCACGAGGTGCGTGCCCATCGCTCGGTCCGTTCCGCCGGACCCTCCGCCGGTCCGTGCCGCAGGCGCGAGCGGCGGAGGGGTCCACGGTCGGTCCGCGCCGCGAACCGCCGCATGGCGCGCGCCGTCGCTGGAACGGCGTGGCCCTCTGCCTGCGCGCCGCCCAGCCACCCCCTCGCCCAGGACGCGAAGGGCGCCCGGCCCCCCTCCAAGATCTGGCCCGGAGAGGAGCAGGGTGCACCAGTCCTGGGGGTTGGGGCGGGGTTTGGTGCGGCCGCGCGCGCCGGGAAGCACAAGTCGCGTGCGTAACCTGCCGATGGCAGGGACTAGAGGGCGGCTGCCAGACCCCGGATGCGTTCGCACTCGATCTCTGCCCAGACCCGCAGGACCCCGACCCAGGAGGGCGTCCTCGACCGCATGCGCCTGCTCCAGGCCGAGCTGGCCGAACTCCTGCGCCCGGCCGCCGACCGGCTCGGCACCCTCTGGCTGCCGCGCCGCGCGGAGCGCTGGCGCCCGCCGGTCCTCGCGCGCGGGGGGATGATGCGCATCCTGCGCCAGGGCGGCGTGCTCGGACTCGTGGTCTGCGACCTGGAGACCCGCGGCGCCTCGTATCAGTTCGAGTTCCGCTGGGGGCTCGACCACCTGCGCTGGCCGGCCCTCCGCATCGACGAGCTCCCCGGCGTGGGGCCGCTCCTCGCGGACCGGGCCGCGAGCTACGTGCGCGACCACGCCGCGCAGATCCTGACCCTCGCGACCGCGCGCCTGGCGAGCCTGCGCGCGGACGGCCGCGTCGCGCCGCTGCCCGCGCGCGCCGCCGTGCAGGGTGTGGAGCGCCTGCGCGCGGCCTACCTCGACCGGCGCTGAGCGGGAGCGGTGGCGGGGGCTGCCTCTGCCTGCGTGGACGTCGGCCACACGGGACGCATGGGTCCCTAGGACCGGGGAAGATGCAGAGCTTCCACCCCGTCTCCTTGGTGCTTCTTCACAGTTGGCGGCCGGGATCCTTCTGCACGCCCGCATGGACCGCAAGCCGGTCGGACCTCACCGGGTCCGTCACACTCAGGCAGGACCTTCACTCGCGGTGGCTGGGGTTCGCGCCATCAGCGAGCAGCGACGAGGTCCGGACGACGCGGTGCCTGCATGAGAGTGGCGTCGCGGGCGAGGCGGAGCCCCAACCCAGGAAGGAAGGTCCGCTGCCCACCACGATGACTCGGATTGCCCATCGCGGATTGCACCGATCGGCCGGCATGCAGTGCCGGTCCGCGCCGACGCCTCACCGAGTGACCACGACGTGCGTCACGTGAGGATTGAGGAAGGTGCGCGGCGGTGCGGCCACGCGACATCGCATCGCGTTCCGAGCGCGGCGACCGTCGCGCGAACGTGCGACTCCGACCGACACTTCCCGCGAGGTTCGCGCGGCCGCGGGCGCGGATTCCGCTCGGCCGCGAAACAGGGGCGTTGCGCCGGGCGTTGTGCTGCTGACCGGCACGAGGGCGCTGGTGCCAGGTGCTGGCCATCCCGACGAGGGCCCACCAGCTCTCGAGGAGGATGCAATGAAGACCGTGAGTGCCTTTCTCCCGCTGCTCGGCATCGTCCTGAGCGCGGTCGTGGCGCAGGACCCCGTTCCCACGCGGATCAAGGCGACGCTGGACGGCGTGGCTACCGGGTACCCGCAGCCGGTGGATGCGACGATCTCCCTGAACGCCGGCGGTCCCGCCGGACCGGAGATCAGCCTCTACGGCGGCCAGAAGCCGGAACTCGGGCTCTTCCTCGTCGGCACCAAGGCGATCGAGTTCGAGTTGCCCATGGGCGCCGTCCTGCTGGTCGAGCCTCTCGTGGTGCTCCCCGGGGTGTTCAACTCCGAGGGCACCATGTCGCTGCCCATCGATCTCTTCGACCGGGGGTTGATCGGCATGCCCTTCTACATCCAGGGCGTGCACTACTCGCCGCCAGAGATCGGTGACATCTTCCAGATGACGCGGCGGCTCGAGATCACCTACGTCGAGGGCAACATCCAGCCGCCGCTCTACTACAAGGGCCCGCCGCTGACCTCGACGCTGGTGCGGACCAAGGAGCCGGAGCGCGAGCTCTTCTACGAGGCCGTGACGCAGTTCTACGTGCCGACCGGGGGCTATGAGCTCCGCCTCGTCGGCATCGACCAGAACAACGGCGTCACGCACGTCTACCTGTGGCTCGAGGCTCCGAACCCGGACGAGGTCGTGTCGCCGGATGCGGAGTTGAAGCGGCTGGTGGTCGGATTCGGTGAGGAACCGCAGCCGAACATCGAGCTGCTGGTGATGCAGACCACACGCGGCATGCAGAACACGCAGGTGTTCCAGCTCGCCGCGCTGCTGGAGCGCGACTACTGAGTCGCGCACGCCGGGCGACGCGGTCCGCGCGGACCCGGTCCGGCGGGTGTCGTGAGGCGCGGCGCGAGGTCGGCCCCCGAGCGGGGGAGGCCTCGCGCCGCTGCATTCCCGGACGCGGCGCGCGCCCATCGCGCCGCGGGCGAGGTCAGCGGAACTGCGTGAGCCGGGTCCGCAATCCCTGCGCCAGCGCGTCTTCGCCCTGGGTCGCCAGGGCCGCCGCGAGCTCGTCGAGCCACGCGGCGAGGTCGCCGGGCAGATGACCGGGAGCGCAACGGCGATGCAGCGCCGGCGCGGCGGCGTGCACCCGCAGGTAGTCGCAGACCACGGTGCCGTGCAGCTGCTCGGCAGCGCCGGTCAACTTGCCGCGCCTCTCCTCCAGGGCGCGCCATGCGCCCACGTCCATCGGCACGCCACGCCGCGACTCGAGACCCACGAAGAGTTCGCCCAGGTCGTTCCAGCGCAGGAACCAGTCGCCGTGGCGGCAGGAGCGGATCTCGATCCCGCCGGCGGTCACCGGGTCGCGCGGCGCGGGTGGGAGGTCGGCCGGCACGGCGTCGCCCAGGCGCGCGCGGGCGAAGGCGCGGAACGCCTCGATCGCGGCGGCGTTGGCGGCCGGCTCGCGTCCGGCCACGTAGCCGAAGTCCTGGCCGGCGAAGCGGCGCAAGGCCTGGAACGCGATCCCCGCCTCGCGCCGGCCCCAGGGATCGCCCAGGAACTCGCGTGTGTCGGCCAGGGCGCCGAGCAGGAGCGGCACGCCGGAGAGTTCGCCCTCGTCCAGGAGGAAGGCCGCGAGCTGCACGCGCAGGCGGGGATCCTCGTCGCGCAGCAGGGCCAGCACGGGCTCGCGGTCGGAAGGGCGGCGCAGGAGCCACAGACCGCGCGCGCCGTGCAGGCGGAACAGGTGCGCCGGATCGCGGAGCGCCGCGGTGAACAGGGCGCGATACTCGTCGCGCCTCGCCGCCGCGAGTCCGGCCAGCGCCTGCGCCCGCCAGAAGAAGGCCGGTTCGCGCGCCCAGCCCGCCAGCAGACCGAGCGTGGCCTCGCCCTTGGGCTCGCTGCGCGCCATCGCCTCGACCAGTCCGAGCGTGATGGCGTCGCCGCCCTTGGCCTGCTGATACTCGTGGATCGCCGGCACCGCGGCGTCGCCCGCCTGGGAGAGCCGCGCCGCCGCGGCGAGGCGGATCTGCAGGCGACGGTGCTCGTTGGCGCGCTGCACCTCCTCGCGCAGGTCGGCGGGCCTGGTGTCCTGTGCCGCAGCGGCGAGGCCGAGCAGCAGGGCGGCGGCCAGGGCGTGCGGGATCACCGGATCGACTCGACCTCCAGGCCGTAGAGCGACACCACCACGCCGTCCTCCTTCTCCTCGCTGATGTCCAGCGTGCCGGTCACGTGCACGGTGCCGGGCCGGATGGCGGTCTTCTGTCCGGCGGGCATCGCACAGAACACGATCTCGTTCAGCTTCGGCGTGCCGTTGCAGCCGCAGGCGTCGTTGATCAGCAGGAAGTACTCGGTCTCGCCGTCGAGGCCGTCCTCCCGCTTCATGAACCCGGAGATCTCCACGCGCCTGGCGTTGTACTTGAGGATCTCCTTGGGCAGCTGCATGCCCGGCGTGTACTCGAAGTTCGCGAGTTCCGAGAAGCCGACCCGCACCGGATCCTCCGTGGCGGGGACCAGCAGGCCGAGCAGGGTCAGGAGCAGCGCTTGGCGGAACATGCGGCGGGTCGGTGCTGGCGAAGGATAGCGCGGGGCGGGGTCGCTGGCCGGAACCAGCCGGTCAGTCCTGGAGCTTGATCACCTCCACCGGACAGTCCTGCGCGGCCTGCCGGATCTCGGCGTCCCGGGCCGCGAAGGCGCTCGTGGCGTCGGGCCGGATCACGCACACCTCGCCGTCCTTGACCAGGAACACCTCGGGTACGAGGTCCTGGCACAGGTTGCACGAGATGCAGCCTTCCTCGATCCAGACCTTCTTGATCGTCATGCGGGGGTGGAGCGCGGGCACCGAGAGCTTTGGGGCAAGGGGGGGCTGGATGCAAGCCCCGCGCCGCCGGCCCCGGATCGGGTGCGCCGCGCGTGCCTCGCGGCCGGCCGGGCCGCTACCATCCCGACCCCTCACCCCGGAGCCCCGAAGATGACCACGCGCAGGAGCCTGGTGCAGTACCGCAAGGCAGGCCACGTCGCGGTGCTGACCCTCGACGATCCGCCGGCCAACACCTACAGCCACGAGATGATGCTCGACCTGGACGCGTGCATCCTGAAGGCGCGCTTCGACCAGGACGTGCACGTGCTGGTGCTCACCGGCCAGGGCGACCGCTTCTTCTGCGCCGGAGCCAACATCGGGATGCTGGAGAAGGCCGACCCGACCTGGAAGTACTACTTCTGCCTGCACGCCAACGAGACGCTCTCGCGCCTGGAGCAGACGCCGAAGCTGGTCCTCGCGGCGCTCAATGGCCACGCGGTCGGCGGCGGCCTGGAGGTCGCGATGGCGTGCGACCTGCGGCTGGCACGGAAGGGCGGCGGCAAGATCGGTCTCCCCGAGGTTGCGCTGGGCGTGCTGCCGGGCACCGGCGGCACGCAGCGGCTGGCGCGGATCGTGGGCAAGGCCAAGGCGATCGAGCTGATGTGCGAGGGGCGCAACTTCACGCCGGAGGAGGCCGAGGCGCTGGGCCTGGTGAACCGCGTGATCGAGGGCGACTTCATGGCCGCGGTCCTGGAGTACGCACAGGGCTTCTGCCCGCCGGCCAGGGCGGCCATGGCGGTGGGGCACATCAAGCGCGCGGTGCAGAGCGGCGCGGAGCTTCCCCTGGAGTACGGCCTGGCGCTGGAGCGCGAGCTGCAGAGCAAGCTGTTCAGCAGCCCCGACAGCCACGAGGGTCTGCAGGCCTACGTCGGCAAGCGCCCGGGCCGGTTCACCGGCGCGTGGCCGAAGAGCGTCCGGCCGGGGGAGCCCGCGCCGTGAGCTACACGAAGATCCTGCTGGAGCGGCGCGGCGCCCACGCGCTCATCACCCTCAACGCACCCGAGCGCCGCAACGCCCTGGATCTGGCCATGGTGCAGGACCTGCACCGGGCGCTCGACGCGTTGCGGGACACGTCCGATCTGGCCTGCGTGGTGATCACCGGGGCGGGCGACAAGGCCTTCGCCGCCGGCGCCGACATCGCCGAGCTGAAGCAGCGCGACGCCCGCGCCGCGCTGGCCGCGATCAACTCGTCGGTCTTCGCGCGGATCGAGGAGTTCCCGGCGCCGGTGATCGCGGCGATCCGGGGCTATGCGCTCGGTGGCGGGTGCGAGCTGGCCATCGCCTGCGACCTGCGCGTCGCCGGCCGCTCGGCGAAGCTGGGCCAGCCCGAGGTGGGTCTGGGCATCATCCCGGCGGCCGGAGCCACGTATCGCCTGCCGCGGCTGGTGGGTCTGGGCTGCGCGCGCGAGCTGATCTACACCGGCCGCGTGGTCGACGCGGACGCGGCCCTGGCGATGGGGCTCGTCAACCACGTGGTGGACGACGCGGACGTGCTGGAGCGCGCGTTCCGGCTGGCCGACGACATCGGCCGCAACGGCGCCCTGGCCGTGCGCATGGCCAAGGCCGCGCTCAATGCCCTGGCGCGCCCGGAGCAGGCCGTGGCCATGCAACTCGAGAGCATGGCCCAGGCCGTGCTCTTCGACAGCGAGGACAAGCATCGCCGCATGGCCGCGTTCCTGGAGCGCGGCAAGGACAAGGAACGGAGGGCAGAGGGATCATGAGCAGCGAGATCCGGACCGTCGCGGTCCTCGGCGCCGGCACCATGGGGGCCGGCATCGCGCACGTGTGTGCCGCCGCGGGCGCGCAGGTGCGCCTGAACGATGCCAGGCAGGAGTTCCTCGACCGCGGGATCGCCCGCGTCGCCGAGTTCCTCGCCGCGGGGGTGAAGAAGGGCAAGACCAGCCCCGAGGAGCGCGAGCGGATCCTGGCCGCGATCCGGCCCGAGCTGGACGTGGCCGCGGCGGTGCGCGGCGCCGACCTGGTGATCGAGGCCGTGCCCGAGACCCTCGACCTCAAGCGCGCGCTCTTCGCGAAGGTGGCCGCGGCCGCGAGCGCCGAGTGCCTGCTGGCCAGCAACACCAGCTCGCTCTCCCTGGCGGAGATCTTCGCCGCCGTGCCCGGACCCGAGCGCTGCCTCGGGCTGCACTTCTTCAATCCGCCGCCCCTGATGCCGCTGCTCGAGGTCGTGCGTACCGCGCGCACCGCGCCCGCGGTGGTCGAGCGCGCCGCGGCATACGCCAAGACCCTGGGCAAGGAGCCGATCGTGGTGCAGGACAGCCCCGGCTTCGCCAGTTCGCGCCTGGGTGTGGCCCTCGGCCTGGAGGCGATCCGCATGGTGCAGGCCGGCGTCGCATCGCCCGAGGACATCGACAAGGCGATGCAGCTCGGCTACGGCCACCCCATGGGGCCGCTCCGGCTCACCGACCTCGTCGGCCTCGACGTGCGGATGGCGATCGCCGACTACCTGCGCGAGAAGCTCGACAGCCCGGTCTTCGAAGTCCCCCAGCTCATGCGCCAGATGGTGGCCGAGGGCCGCCTGGGCAAGAAGACCGGCCACGGCTTCTACACCTGGGACCCGAAACGACTCTGAGCAATCTCGACGGTCGGCGTTACGCCAGCGTGACACCGACGGTCGAACGTCTCCCGGTCCAGCCGCGCGGATGCCGCCCCCGCGCGCTTCAGCGGGCGGAGGGGCGCGAGGCCGCCGTCGCGCCGGGCGGCGCCAGCATGCGGGCGAGGTGCGTGGCGCTCACCGCGCCCCGGAACACGAGCTGGGGCGCTCCGTCGTGGGAGTCGGCTCCGACCCCGAAGACTTGCGTGGCGGTGGCGATCCCCACGAGGTTCCCGCATGCGTCGACGATCGGCGCCCCCGAGCTGCCGTACGCGAAGTCGAGCGTCACCTGCAGCATCTGCGTGGCGGTCTCGCGCTGAAAGATCAACGCGCCGCGGGTCTCGCGGAACACGTGCTTGCGCGCGATCCTGCCCTCGCTGAAGTAGGCGAACTGGCCCTCGGGGTTGCTCAGGCAGTACACGCTCTCGCCCACGCGAGCCTCGGTGCGCAGCGGGAGGGGCCACAGGTCGGTGGCCTCGGTGCCGAGCACGCACAGGTCGGCGTCGGGCTGTACGCATAGGAGATCGCGCACCGGGAACACGCGTCCCGACAGGGTCGCCACGACGAGGTAGCTGGACTTCTGGCTCTCGTCGGTTTCAAGCACGTGCCAGCTGGTGGCGACGGCGCCGCTTCGGCCCACGGCGAATCCCGTGGCGGGTTGCAGGTGCCAGTCCTCGCATTCGCCACACTGGAAGAACTGGGCGACGACCACGACGCTGCGCTGCAACTGCTCGTGCAGCTGGGCGGGGTCCAGCACATCGACGTGCCGCGGCGCGGTCTCGATCGCGTACTTCGACTGGCGCCGGCCGAAGCGGATGTCCTTGGTCTGCACCAGCCCGCCCCTGGCGCGCAGCTGTTTGGCCATGCGGATCAGGTGCTGCTCGAATGCTTCGTCGTCCCGGAACCCACCGGGGCTCAGGTCGGGCCGATCCGCGAACCGCGCCCGGCCTCCGAAGCGTCCGCCGGGCGGTCGGACGCCGCCGACCCCCTGGTCCAGGTGGTCGAGGCTGCCGGGCTCGGCCTCGACCACAGGGAGGGCGGTGGCGGGGCGGGACGCGGGCGCGGAGTCCTGGCCGGCGAGCGGCCCGGCCAGGAGGGCAGCCAGCGCCCAGCGCGTGAGCCGGTGGGTGACGGATGCGGCGGATGTCTCCATGCGTTGGGCTCGGTCTTCCTCGCCGCATCCGAGCGCCCACCCGCGATCCCCGCAAGCCCGTCGCGGGTGGGCGGAGTCCTAGTTCACCAGGACGAAGAGCCCGTCGCTCAGGCACGCCAGGTTCTGGAACGCCCCATTGGGGTCCAGGACCACGTACTGGTTGCTGAGGTAGACGCCCTTCACGCTGGGGCTGTTCGGGATCGGAATGCCTACCGACGCGAAGCCGCTCGGGCTGGTGGTCACGCCGATCTGCACGACCGGCGTGGCGTAGAGCGTGCAGCCGCCGCCGACCGCGAGTTGCGTCGGCACGCCGGCGACGTACAGCGCGCCGGGGGAGCTGGCGCGCGTGGAGTTGACGTCCACGCTGAAGGTGGCGTTGCCGAGGCGCGGCGCCCCGGTGTTGACGATCGACGGTATGCCGTTGGTGCCGGGGCAGCCGACGCCGAACTTCACCGCCACGTAGTCGCCGGTCACCGCGAGCGGCATGGTGTAGAGCTCGGTGCCGCGCAGCGGATCGGTCGCGGTGAACAGGACGTTCTCGCGCAGGCGGATGTAGTTGCTCGGGAACGACGAGCTGGGGCCCACCTCCAGGTCGACGACCTGGAACGTGTTGGCGGCCGTGCCGTCGGAGGCCCAGGTCTCGACCCCCGTGGTCGGCTCGGTGGCCTGGAAGATCACCACGTTGCCGCTGCCGGCCCTGGTGATCGCGCCGGGGCTGCCGCTCGGGAAGCCCGGGTTGATGTCCTTCACCATCACGGTGCCTGCCGTCGTGCCGTCGGTGAACCACAGCTCGCCGCCGTTGGTCATCTCGCCGGCGCGGAAGAACAGGCCGTTGCTACCCGCGACGAGCACGCTGGGATTGCTCGTGGCCGTGCCCGGATTGATGTCCTTCAGGATGTTGGTGCCGGCCGTCGTGCCGTCGGTGCGCCAGACCTCGAGACCCGCCGTGGCATCCTCGGCGAGGAAGTACAGCGCGCCGCCGTAGGGAACGAACCCGCCGGCCGCGGAGCTCACCGCCCCCGGGTTCATGTCCTTCACCAGCGTGGTGCCCGCGAGCGTGCCGTCGGTCTTCCAGAGCTCGCGTCCGTTGGTGGGATCGAGTGCGGTGAACATCAGACTCGCGCCGAGAGGCGCGAACTCGCCTGGTGTGGAACCGGTGGTGCCCGCGTAGATCTCGAGGAAGAGACCCGAGCCGGCGACCGTGCCGTCGGACTTCCACAGCTCCTGCCCGATCGCGCCGTCCGTGGCCGAGAAGAAGAACACGTTGAACAACACGCCGAAGCCCTGCGGGTTCGAGCTGCCGGTGCCGGGGTTGATGTCCAGGAACAGGCTGGTCCCTGCAGGTGTGCCGTCCGTGCGCCACAGCTCGCGCCCGTTCGCGGCGGTGGTGGCCGCGAAGTACATGTATCCCTGGAACACGCCCAGGAAGCTCGGTTGGGAGTTGGCCGTGCCCGGGTTGAGATCCCCGAGGCGGACGGTGCCGGCGGTGGTCCCGTCGCTCACCCAGGGCTCCTGGCCTGCGGCGGCCTCGGTGGCGGCGAACAGCGCCTTGTCCCCCAGGAACACCGGAGTCGTGGGCGTGGAGCTGGCCGTGCCCGGGTTGATGTCCTTCAGCAGGGTCGTGCCGACGGAGGACCCGTCGCTCACCCAGGGCTCGATGCCGGTCAGGCCGTCGTTGGCCCGGAAGAACACCTTGTCGTAGCGGGCTGCGAAGTTGGAGGGCGAGGCGCTGCCGTTCAGCGGACCGGTGTTGATGTCGAGGACCAGAGTCGCCCCTGTCCCGGTGGTCGACCAGAGCTCGATGCCCGTCACGCCGTCGTTCGCGGAGAAGAGCACGCCGGTCGACGACACGACGAAGTTGTCCGGCGAGGAGCTCGCGGTGCCGGGAGCGATGTCCTGCACCAGGAGCGTGCCGGCAGCGGTGCCGTCGGTGCGCCAGAGTTCACGCCCGTTGGCGGCGGTCTGCACCGACATCATTGCCCAGGGGCCGAACACGATGCGGGGGATCGGCGACGAGGATGCAGTGCCGGCCTCGATGTCGGCCACCTGCACGGTGCCCGCGGTGGTGCCGTCGCTCTTCCACAGTTCGGTGCCGCTCACGCCGTCGTTGGCAGAGAAGAGCACGCCCGACCCGAAGGCGAGGAAGTTGCTCGGCGACGAGCTGCCGGTTCCGGCGGCGATGTCCTTGACCTGCACGGTGCCCGCGGTGGTGCCATCGCTCTTCCAGAGCTCGCGCCCGCCGGGGCCGTCGGTGGCGGTGAAGAACACGGTGGAGCCGGAAACCGTCAGGAACGCGGGGAGCGAGCTGTTGCTGGCGCCGGCGTAGATGTCCAGGACGAGCGTGGTGTTGACGGTCGAACCGTCGGTGCGCCAGAGCTCGGTGCCGTTGGCATCGTCGAAGGCCGTGAACACCACCGTGGTGCCGACCACGCGCAGGTTGTTGGGGTTGCTGCTGGCGGTCCCGGTGCGGATGTCGAGGACCAGGGCGGTTCCCGCGGTCGTCCCGTCGGTGCGGAACAGCTCGCTGCCGGTCGTGCCGTCGTTGGCCACGAAGAGCAGCGTCGGGCCGAAGACCGTGAGGTTGAACGGGGCGGAGTCGGAGGTCGGATGGATGTCCTTGACCAGGACCGTGCCCGCGGTGGTGCCGTCGGATTTCCACAGCTCGCGACCGGTGGCGGAGTTGACCGCGCTGAAGAAGATCGCGTTGTTGAAGACGGTCAGGCTGCTGGGCGAGGAGCTGTTGACGCCGGGCTCGATGTCGGCCACCAGGTAGGTGCCCGCGGCGGTGCCGTCGCTGCGCCAGAGCTCCGTGCCGGTCGCCGCCTCGGCGGCGGTGAAGTACACGACTCCGCTCAGCACGGCGAAGTTCGATGGGTTCGCCGAGTTGCTGCCCAGGTTGATGTCCTTGACCTGGATCGTGGTCGAGGCCGAGCCTCCAGTCCGCCAGAGTTCGCGGTTGGTGGCGGCGGTGGTCGCGGCGAAGAAGGTGTTTGCGCCCACCGTGAGGAACTGCGCGGGTGACGAGGAGGCGCCCGTCACGGGCTGGACGTTGATGTCCTTCAGCAGGGACTGGGCGGGGGCCAGGCCTGCCAGGAGCCAGGGGAGGATCGCGAAGGAGATGTACTTCATGGTGTTGGATCGAGAGTGTCCCGCCGGGTGCATTCGCTCGGCAGGACGCTGAGCAAGCCGAACAAGGCGCGCGCGGGGTCGATTCTTGCGTCGTTCTTCCCTGCCGTGCAGGAGAGACAGATGCCGGAGGAGATTCGCTTCTGCGTGGATGGGGCGTCACGCTCGCGGCGCAAGCAGGGTTGCCGCCAACCCTGCCGCGGGGGACAACCCCGAAGTGACTCTGAGCAATCTCGACGGTCGCCGTTACGCCAGCGTGACGTCGGCGGTCGAGGGTGGTCGTGGTCGATTCCGGCGAGAATGCGTGCGTGGCCGTGACCGAGCATGAGTCGAGGAGGATCGCCGCGCGTGGAGTCCGCCCGCGGTGGCGCGCGTTCCTCCTCGGTTGCCTGGTGGTCGGCGTGATCCTCTCGGGCCTGGCGCTGCGCGGTCTCGGTGATCGCTGGTTCTTCTTCCCGGAGGTGGGGGTGCCGGTGAAACCACAGGATCCGGGGGTCCAGATCGACGACGTGACCTTCGCGGCGCCCGGCGGGCCGGTACTGCACGGCTGGTGGCTGCGTGCGGAAGGGTCGGCGCGCGGTACGGTGGTGTACTGCCACGGCAACCATGCGAACCGGGGCCACCACTTCCGATTCGTGCAATGGCTGCCGCGCCGCGGGTTCGATGTCTTGATCTTCGACTACCGGGGTTACGGCGACAGCGCGGGGTCGCCGACGCGCGAGGGCTTGGTGGATGACACGATCGCGGCGATCGATCTCGCCCTGGCGCGCGACCCGGGGCGGACCGTGGTGTTCGGCCACAGCCTGGGCGGGGCGCTCGGCATCGTCGCCGCGGCGGCACGGCCGGCGGTGCGTGCGGTGATCGCCGAGTCGACGTTTGCCACCTATCGGGCTGCCGCCAGGGCCAGCATGCCCGCGCTCGGCCCGCTCGTGCCATGGTTGGTCTCGGGCGGGCACGATCCAGTGGACGCCCTTGCGCGGATCGCGCCCCGGCCGCTCCTCGTAGTGCACGGACGGGAGGACAGGATCACGCCTCTCGCGCTAGGGGAGGAACTCTTCGCAGCAGCACGCGAGCCCAAGAGTCTGCACCTGGTCCATCGCGGCGGGCACGTGGCCGCGTGGGTCACCGAGGGCGCAGCGTTCGAGGAGCGCTTCTGCGCGTTCGTGGATCCGAAGTGAGTTCGGACAGACCCGCCCGACGCGGGGCGCGATCGAGGGGCACGCACCGAGTGGGCGATGGTTACGCACGCGTAACGTGACCGTCGAGATTGCTCAGAGTCGTTCCGACAGGAACGCCACCATCGCCGCGACGCCGCGGTAGCCGACCGCGCGCTTGAGCTCCTTGCCGTCCGCGTCGAGCAGCAGCATGGTCGGGTAGGCCGTGACTCGGTAGCGCTTCACCAGTTGGCGCTGTTCATCGCCGTCGAGCACGACCGGCACGTAACCGCTTGCCGCCTCGACGACGGGCCGGGCGGTGTAGACCAGCTGCTCCATCTGGCGACACGGCCCGCACCACGTGGTCTGGAAGTCCACGAACACGCGCCGGCCCTGCGCGCGCGCCTGTGCCAGCGCCGCTGCGAAGTCCTTGCCGAACGGCACGGGCTGCACCGCACGCGGGGCCTTCCGGTCGGCCGCGTAGAGGTCTGCCTTCGCGGCCTCCTCGGCCTCGCTGATCCCCGGATCGAACGACACGAACGTGAGGCTCAGGCCATCGGGGTCGATGGCAGTGGCCCGCCACGCCTTGCTGGCGAGCCATGCGTGCTGCTCGAGTGTGCGGCTCGGCGCCGCCAGGAGGGCTTCCCGGGTGGTAGCCAGGGCCCAGGCGTCGCGCTGATCGAAGATGCCGTCCATGTGCAGCTCGGTGACCAGCACGAAGGCTCTCTGGCCGGCGATCTCCACCTGGCCCTCGACGAAGCCGCGACGCGACCAGCGCAGCGCAGGCTTGGCCTCCGGCTCGTGCGGGTCCTCGACGAACCAAAGGCTGAGAGGGTAGGGCCGCGTGCCCTTCCGGCCGGCGGCGAGCGGAATGGCGATCTCGGCCTCGAAGCTCGACCACCACTTCCCGCGCTGGTCCCGGGGCTGCGTGGTCAGACGCTCGGACTCACCGAGGCGACCGTCGCGGTCGGCATCGAGCGATAGCTGGTCGTAGCGATCGGAGCCCTCGCTGCGCTGCAAGCGCACGGCGACCGGCGGTGTCCCCGCGTGCCCGAGCGGGAACGTGCCGGCGAGGCCTTTGTCCTCCTTGGCGAGCGGCACCGTGGCGCCTTTCGGGCTCCACCGAAGGCCCCTGCCATCCGACGGCGGCGGCGCCAGGCGCACGGTGATCGGAGCAGTGGGAGCGGACTCGGGCTGCTGCGGGGCGAAGAGGGTGCAGAGGAGTGCGGCCAGCATGACGACATGCTATCCGTCGTCCGGCCGCGCACGGCGCAGGCGCGGGCCGTCGTGGGCTCGGTGCGCGAATCGCCCCCAGATCGTCTCGCGCACCGCCGGGCGCACCTTCCGTGGAGTCTTCCCGCGGGCTTTACTCCCGCCATGGGCACGATCTCCGCGCTGCTCGTCCTCACCATGCTCGCGTCACCCCAGGAACCTCGACCCCGTGCTCGTGAGGCTGGCATCACCATCGGCGCGTTGCCCGCGGGGCCGCACGACGCGATCACCGACGTTCCGGGCGTGCGCGTCGGTCACGCCACACTGGTGGAAGGAGGGAACGTGCGCACTGGAGTCACCGTGGTGCTGCCACCGGGCGAGAACCCGTTCCGGGCCAAGGTGCCGGCGGCCATCGCCGTGCAGAATGGCTTCGGGAAGCTCATCGGCGCAACGCAGGTGCGGGAGCTGGGCACGTTGGAGAGCCCGATCGCGCTTACGAACACGCTGAGCGTATGGCGCGTCGCCGATGCGCTGGCCGGCTGGGTGCTCGAACTGCCTGGCAACGAGGGCGTGCGCTCGGTGAACGTGGTGGTGGGCGAGACCAACGACGGAATGCTGAACGACATCCGTGCGCGGCGCGTCGGCGAAGCGCACGTGCGGCAGGCGCTCGCGGCCGCGCGCGGCGGACCGGTGGAAGAGGGTTGCGTCGGCGCCGGCACGGGGACCGTGTGCCTGGGTTGGAAGGGTGGCATCGGTACCGCCTCGCGGGTGGCAACGGGCCATACGGTGGGCGTGCTCGTGCAAAGCAACTTCGGCGGTGCGCTGCGCATCGACGGCGTGCGGCTGCCGCCCCGAGCCGCAGCAGAGACCCGTGCCGCCGACAAGGAGGAGGGTTCGTGCATGATCGTGATCGCCACCAATGCGCCGCTGGACGCGCGCGCCCTCGAGCGCCTGGCCACGCGCGCGTTCGCAGGCATGGCGCGGATCGGCGCGTCCTTCAGCAACGGCAGCGGCGACTACGCGATCGCGTTCAGCACCGGCCAGGGGACGCCGATCCAAGGCGACGCGCTCTCCCCTCTCTTCATGGCCGTGGCCGACGCCACGGAGACCGCGATCCTCAACTCGCTGCTGCGCGCCACGACCACCACCGCCAACGGCCGCACCGTGCAAGCTCTCCCGAAACGACTCTGAGCAATCTCGACGGTCGGCGTTACGACAGCGTGACGCCGGAGGTCGAGGTCGTTGCCGCCGGATGCGAGCTCGCCTGGGTGGGTCTCGCGCGGCCAGGTCCGCCCCAGGGG
>JADLFX010000070.1 GCA_020849665.1 Planctomycetota bacterium
GCGCGTAGCACACCACGCAGCTCCCGGACGGGTCAGCTCACCCCCGCGCCACGAATCCCTCGTCCACCTCCCCGCGCGCCGGCACGCTCGTGGTCTCCACCGCGTCCACGCGCGCGTGACCGGGACCACGGCGCAGCACGTCCAGCAGCCGCTGCACGTCGTCGGCGGGTCCCTCCGCCTCGCCCTCCACGGCGCCGTCGGCACGATTGCGCACCCATCCGCGCAGGCCGAGTTCCTGGGCGCTGCGCACGGTGAACCAACGGAACCCCACGCCCTGCACCAGGCCCGTCACCACGAAGCGAAGGCGGCCCATGGACTCGCCCTGAGCGTCGCCTCTGGTCGTATCGCTCCCGCGCGTCACGCCGCCAGCACACCGATCCCCACCGCAGGGATCAAGTCGCCAGGGCCAGGATCCGCTCCTCGGTCGCCTCGGCTGCGACGAGTTCGCCCGTGATCCCGCCCTCGCGCATCACCAGGACGCGATCCGCCAGGGCCAGTACCTCGGGCAGCTCGCTGCTCACCACCAGCACCGCGCGTCCCGCGTCCGCCGCGCCGCGCAGCAACTCGTGCAGTTCGGCCTTGGCGGCCACGTCCACGCCCCGGGTCGGCTCGTCCACCACGAGCACCTCGGCATCGCTGCGCAGCAGGCGCGCCAGGAGAGCCTTCTGCTGATTGCCCCCCGAGAGCGCGGCGATGGGCATCTCGAGGCTGGCGGCGCGCAGCCGCACGGCCGCCGCGCCGGCCACCGCCAGGGCGCGCTCCCGCCGGCGATCCACGAAGCCCGCGCGCGCGCAGCGATGCAGGCTCGACAACCCCAGGTTGGCGCGCACGGACAGCTCCGGCACGATGCCCATGGCCTTGCGATCCTCGGGCAAGAGGGCGACTCCGTGCGCTAACGCCGTGCGCGGCCCGTCGAACCGCACCGCGCTCCCGCGCCGGCGGATCGTCCCGCCCCGCGCCGGCGGCGCGCCGACCAGCGCCTGCGCCAGCGCGCTGCGCCCGCTGCCCACGAGCCCGGCCAGGGCGAGGATCTCGCCGCGCCGCAGCTCGAACGACGCGTCGCGAAAGCCCTCGCCGCGCAGCTCCTCCACCGCGAGCACGACCTCGCCCGGCGCCGCGCGCCGCGCCGCGCGCGGCGGCAACGCGCGTCCCACCATGCGCTGCACCACGGCGGCGTCGTCGAGGTCGGCCAGCCGTTCGCACGCCACCCAGCGCCCATCGCGCAGGATCGTGGCCCGCTCGCACAGGGCGCGCACCTCGTCGAGGCGGTGCGAGACGTGCACCAGCGCGACGCCATCCGCCTTGAGCCCGTGCAGGACCGCGAAGAGCCGCTCCGCCTCGCGCGGCCCGAGCGCAGACGTCGGCTCGTCCAACAACAGAACCCGCGACTCCTCCAGGAGCGCGCGCGCCAGCTCGACCATCTGCTGCTCGGCCACCGTGAGGCCGGCCGCGGGCGCCGCCGGGTCGAGGCGCACGCCCAGCCGCTCGAACACCGCATCGGCGCGCGCGCGCATCTCCCGCCACGCCACCAGCGGCCCGCGCCGCGGCTCGCAGCCCAGGAACAGGTTCTCGGCCACGCTCAGCCCCGGCACGAGGCTCGGCTCCTGGGGGATCAGGTGCACGCCGCGCGCCCGCGCCGTGGCGGGCGACGCCGGTGCGTACTCCGCGCCGTCGAGCCGCATGCGCCCTGCGTCGGGACGCAGCACGCCGGTCAGGCAACGCAGCAGCGTCGACTTGCCTGCGCCGTTCTCGCCCACGAGCGCGTGCGCCTCGCCGGCCCGCACTTCGAGGTGCGCGTCCACCAGCGCCGGCACGCCGGCGAAGGCCTTGGCGAGCCCCGCCACCGCGAGCCGCGGCGCCGCGTTCACGCCCGCGGTCCCGCCGCAGCAGCGCGCGGCAGCCACAACGACCACACGCTCGCCCCGGCCCGCGGCGGCTCGTTCAGGACACGGCCGCCCAGCCAGAGCACGGAGAGGAACGACCACAGGAACCCGGTCACGTCCCCGGTGAGCCGCTGCAGCACCTCCAGGATGCCAGCCTCCGGATCCGCCAGCACGGCGGCCACCTGCCGTCCCAGCGTGTCCGGTCCGGGATGGATCACGCGCACCACGGCCCATGGCCTCGCGCGCCACCTCCACCCGCACCGTGCTGCCCGGGCTGCACGCCATCCGCCCGAGCAGGATCAGGTGCAGCACCGACTGCGCCAGGTCCTCTCTCGTCCCGCGCACCCACGGCGACTCGGGCGGCAGCTCGGCGACGACGGTCACTCCGCCCAGCGCCGCGGCCTTGCGGGCCATGCGCACCGCCAGCTCGACGGTCTCGTGCACCGCGACGCGCTCCCATCGGGGCCGGCCCGCCCGCAGCATGCCGTGGACGCGCTGCAGGAGCTGGGCCCCGGCCTTGCTGTCGCGCAGGAAGGTCTCCAGGAACGCGCGCTGCTCCGGATCCTGGGTCTGCTCGGCCATGTGGTCGGCGAACCCCAGCGCCGCCGCCAGCAGGTTGTTGAGGTCGTGCAGGAGCCCCGCGGCGAGCGCACCGGCCTGGCGCAGGCGCTCCAGCCGCAGCACGCGCGCCATCGCGTCGCGCAGCACGGTCTCGTCGCGCAGCGCGGCGACGAACCCGCCCGCGGGCTCGCTCCAACGCAGGACGATGCGCCAGTACTGCTCGGCCCCGCCGGGCGCGATCCGGAACACCGCGTCGAGCGCGGGTTCGCCGTCGCCGAGGAAGGCGCGGATCGCGTCGCGATCGTCCTCCTCCAGCGGCAGATCCAGCAGGCCGCGCACCGGGGCCGCCGCACACGCGCTCATCCGTTCGAGGAAGCGCTGCGCCGCCGCGTTCGCCGGGCGCAGGGTGCCGTCGCGCGTCACGACGCCGAGCGCGTCGCCCGCCTGGCCGAGCAGTCCCGCCAGGACTTCGGGCGGCAGGCCGGTCAGGGTCGGAGGCGGACCGCTGGCGTGCGGATCGGGCATGGTCGAGGGAGGCGAGTCGCCGCGGCGCCAAACGGTGCGGGGCCGCAGCAAGGTGGGGAGGCTAGGGCTGCGCCCCACGGCTGGGAAGCCCGCCGCCCCCTCAGCGCCCGCCAGCCTGCGCGCGCCACCACGCCTCGGCCGCGCGGATCGCCCCCTCCTGCTGCGCGGGGTCGATGTACGGGACGTAGCCGAAGTCGCGGCGGCTGATCCGGGCGATCGCCAGGGCCGCGGCCTTGCGGCGCAGCACCACGGGCGAGCGCAGGCACTCGAGCAGCTCGGGGAACGCGGCCAACCCCCGCGCGACGTCATGGGCGATCGCCGCCTCGAGCGCGCGCTCGTCGGCCTGCGCCGCAAGTCCCTGCACCGGCGTGGCCCGCCCCGGCGTGAGCGGCGCCGCCTGCGCCTGGAACTTGCGCCGCAGGAAGAGCACGGCGAACGCCGTGTCGATCGGGCTGCCCTTGCCGCGCTCAGGGCCGTTCGGACCGCGCCGGCCTCCGAACCCGCTCGACCACCCGCCGCCGCCCGCCTGCAGGTCGAGCAGCATCTCGGCGCCGCGGCGGTACCAGTCCACGCCACCCACCTCCTTGCGGCCCGAGAGGATTGCGGCGCGCTCCAGTCCGTAGTGGAAGTAGAAGCAGTGGAGGGCCTGCGGGTCGCCGATCGACGCGGCCTGTCGGTCCATCCACGCCCAGGCCGCATCGATCTCGCGCTGCAATCGCTCCGGTACCTTCTGCGCGCCCAGATGGTGCCGGCAGATCTCCAGCACGCCGATCCCCGCCACGGTCATCGACGCGTACGAGCCGTGGCGACCGCGACTGTAGTCGAAGCCGCCGTCCTGGTTCTGCTCGGCGCGCACGGCGCGCAGCAGGCGCTGCCAGCGTTCCGGGTCCACGCGCACCCCCAGGGAGGCAGCCGCGCGCATGCCCAGCGCGCCGTACTGCGTGTTGCTGAGATCCCAGAAGGGATTCTCGTTCGTGTAGCTGAACCCGCCCCCCACCTGCCGCGCGAACAGCTCCGCCAGGTCCTCGCGCGCACGCCGCTCGCGGCCCGGGCACTCGGACCACTCCGCCATCACCATCAGCCGCAGGGCGTGGTCGTAGGTGCCGTCCAGGCGCGCCTCCAGCAACCGCGCGAGTCCGCCGGCGAGCACCGGGTGGTCCTTCGGCACCTCGTCGTGCAGGGCGGCGAGGCAGAGCAGGGCCAGCTGGCCGCCGTGGGAGCGCTGCAGGTGCTCCAAGAGCACCGGTCGCGCGCGCTCCAAGGCCGCGCGCACGCGCGTGTCGAGGTCGTCGGGCCCCGGACCGGCCAGGACCATGCCGAAACCCATGAACCAGGCCGCAATGCCGTTCACGCCGGACGATCCTAGCGCCACCCCTGCACGGGTGCGGGCGCGCCGCGACCGAGCCCCTTCCGTGAACTACCGCGCTCTCCTGGGGAATCTCACGCACAGTGCGTGATCCTCCGCACCCCGAGCGCGGAAATCCCCCCGGCCCGCCATCCGAGGGCGGATCCGCACCAGCAGGTCACGCGCTTGGGCCGCCGGTGCCCGCCAAGCGCGGCGCCAGATCCCAACCGTGCGAGCGCGAGGCCAGATGCAACGGCCGGCAGGCGGAACGGCGCCCACCTCATGCCGGGGTTCCGCGGCCTCACCTGGTCCGCGGCAGCCCTGCACATGGCGTTCCACCCGGTTCGGCACGTGACACAGCCCGCCGAGGCCTCCCGCGGTCCGTCGATTGCGAGAGGAGCAGACTCCGTCGGCTCCTACCTCGCCATGCGGCGAACCGCGGGAGGCGACTCTTGCCGAACCGCGCCGTCCCGGCGGCGCAGACGGTGGAGGTACCGTGAGGATCGCCCTTCTACTCCTGCCCCTGATGGGGCTCGTGTCCGCGGCCTGCGACGAGAGCCACGTCCAGGTCCACTGGAGTCACTTCACCCAGGAGCCCGGGGCACAGACCCAGCCGGAGGAGAGCCGGATCGAGGTGCCACCACCGCCGTTCACGGAGGGCGTGTTCCCGTGCACGGACTGCCACGACCCGGAGATCCCGACCAACACCAAGCGGCGTCCGATGAAGACCGCGCACACCGAATTCACGCTCAAGCACGATGAGGAACACCGCTGGTGCCTGGACTGCCACGACACCAAGGACCGCGACAAGCTGCACCTCGCCAGCGGCGAGGTGATCGAGTTCACCGAGTCGTACCGGCTCTGCGGCCAGTGCCACGGCGACAAGTACCGCGACTGGCGCGCCGGCGTGCACGGCCGTCGCAGCGGGCAGTGGAACGGCCACAAGACCTATCTGCTCTGCGTGCACTGCCACAACTCGCACGCGCCAGCCTTCCAGCCCTTGAAGCCCGAGCCGGTGCCCGTGCGGCCCACGGAGAGGAAGCCATGACCCGCAGCTGCAACGGACCCACGACCGCCGGCGTCCCGGCCGGTGCCTGTACCGGCTGCGCCGGGAGCCAGCCTCCCGTGCACGCGGCCCAGCCGCTGCCGTCGCGCCGCGAGTTCCTGTGCGTGGCGGCGGGCTGCGCCGCCGCGGCCACCACCGCCGGCTGCACGGATCTCACCCACACCGGCTGGTTCCGCGAGCGCTTTCGCGATCTCGGCGCCGACGAGAAGGCAGGGATCCTCGCCGACCTGGCCAAGGAACACAGCGAGCGCTTCCACAAGCCGGTCACGGTCGGCGCCGAGCCGCCGCTGCCGGGAGTCGAGTTCGGCTACGCGCTCGACATCTCGCGCTGCATCGGCTGCCGCCGCTGCGTGTACGCCTGCGTGGAAGAGAACAACCAGAGCCGCGATCCGCAGGTGCACTGGATCCGCGTGCTCGAGATGGAGAAGGACAAGGGCATCGATTTCGCCCACGCCAACGCCTACTACGACGCCGAGAAGGTGCCGCGGCCGGGCCACTTCTACCTGCCGGTCCAGTGCCAGCAGTGCCAGAACCCGCCGTGCGTGAAGTCGTGCCCGGTCGGCGCCACGTGGCAGGAGCCCGACGGGATCATCGTCGTGGACTACGACTGGTGCATCGGCTGCCGCTGCTGCATGTCGGCGTGCCCGTACGGCGCGCGCCACTTCAACTTCGCCGAGCCGGAGATCCCGGCCGAGCAGATGAACCCCAAGACCCACTACCTCGGCAACCGCCCGCGCATGAAGGGCGTGGTCGAGAAGTGCACCTTCTGCATCCAGCGCGTGCGCAACGGCCGCTACCCGGCCTGCGTCGAGGTCTGCCCGGTCGGCGCGCGCAAGTTCGGCAACCTGCGCGATCCCAACTCGGAGATCCGCTACATCCTCGAGCACAAGCGCGTGTTCGTGCTCAAGACCGAGCTGAACACGCGGCCGCGCTTCTTCTACTTCTACGGCGTGTGAGGGAGGCGAACGTGGGCACCATCCGTCACTTCATCCACTTCGCCCTGGGGAGCCTGCGCATCGTCACGCGCGGCAACCTGCTCTACTGGCTCTGGGTGGGGCTGCTCCTGGTCCTGATCGCGGCCGGCGGCGTGGCCTACTCCCGCCAGCTCGGCGAAGGCCTGATCACCACCAACATGCGGGATCAGGTGTCCTGGGCCTTCTACATCGGCAACTTCACCTTCCTCGTGGGCGTGGCGGCCGCCGCGGTGCTGCTGGTGATCCCCGCGTACGTCTACCACTGGAAGCCGATCAAGGAGGTCGTGATCCTCGGCGAGCTGCTGGCCATCGCGTCGATCGTGATGTGCGGGCTCTTCGTGCTGGTGGACGTCGGCCACCCCGAGCGCCTCTGGCACCTGATTCCGGGCCTCGGCCTGCTCAACGTCCCCAGCTCGCTGCTCGCCTGGGACGTGATCGTGCTGAACGGCTATCTCGTGCTGAACTTCGTCATCGTCACCTACCTGCTCTTCTCGCTGTACCGGGGCCGCACGCCCGCCAAGGCCTTCTTCCTGCCGCTGGTGCTGTTCTCGATCCCGGCGGCGATCGCGATCCACACGGTCACCGCGTTCCTCTACAACGGCATGCCTGCGAGGCCGTTCTGGAACGCGTCGATCCTAGCCCCGCGCTTCCTCGCCTCGGCGTTCTGCTCGGGGCCCGCGGTGCTGCTGATCCTGATGCAGCTCCTGCGCCGCTTCACCCGCTTCGAGATCGACGACCGCGCGATCTGGAAGGTCGCCGAGCTGATGGCGTACGCGATGTTCGTCAACCTCTTCCTGCTCGGCGCGGAGGTGTTCAAGGACGTCTACTCGAACACCGAGCACCTGATCCACATGCGCTACATGTTCGTCGGCATCGGCGAGCACAAGGCGATCGTGCCGTACATGTGGCTCTCGGTGTTCTGCTCGTTCGTGGCGTTCCTGCTCTTCCTCGTGCCGGCCACGCGCCGCAACACGATCACGCTGAACGTCGGCTGCGTGCTGATCTGGCTGGGCGTGTACCTGGAGAAGGGCATGGGCCTGGTGATCCCGGGCCTCACCCCGGACACGCTGGGCGAGATCTACGAGTACTTCCCCTCGCAGGTGGAGCTCTGGGTGGCCGCGGGGATCTTCTCGGTGGGCTTCCTGGTGTTCACGCTCATGGTGAAGGTCGCCACGCCGATCATGCTGGGCGAGTTCGCCCTCGATCGGCGGCCCGGGCAGCCCGCGCCCGTGGCGCACTGAGGGTCGCGCGGCCCGCGCCGCGGGCCCCGCACTAGGCGATGCGCTTCTGCCAGCGGCCGAGCACGAGCGAGGCCACGCCCACCGCCACGCCGAACGAGAACACGCTCAGCACCAGCGGCACGCCGCGGGCGACCAGCATGTCGGAGCCGAACACCTTCAGACCGCCCAGCACCGCCAGGATCACCCCGCTCACCAGCAGCTCGCGGCTGCGCCGGAAGAGCCCCAGGCCCATCAGGGCGATCGCGATCAGGTGCAGGCCCACCGACTGCGCGCCGTGGAACGCGTTGTCCACGTCGATCGGCAGCCCGGAGAGCGTGGGCCACGCCACGAGGCGCAGGGCGCAGAAGGCGCTTGCCGCGGCGATCCACACCAGGAGCACGGCGAGGCGGTCCGCTCCCGCGACCCTGCCGTACCAGGACGTGGCCGGCGGTGGATGCCGCCGGCACCACGAGTAGTGCAGCCAGGCGCTCGCCGCGAGGAACACGGCCAGGGCCGGGTCGAGGACGGGCGAGGGGGCCGGGGCCGCGAACTCGCCCACGACCACGGCGGCGGCGCAGGCGGCCGCCTGCAGGAGATACGAGACGAGCCGCAGGCTGCCGCTGCCATGGCGCTGGGCGACCAGGGCCAGCCCGAGCGCGGTGAGCGACCACGCCGCGGCCAGGGACTTGGGCTCCGCCAGCACCCAGGCCAGGGCCGGCGCGAGGGCGCAGGTCGCGGCCAGTGCGAAGGCCGTGAAGCCCGCCGCCGCGCCGCTGCGGTGGCGCAGCACCACCGCGACCGCGAGGCACACGACCGCCACCGCGAGCACGACCCCACCTAGGGCCCGCGTGTGGCCGAGCCAGGGGAGGACCACGGCCGCAGCAGCGGCCTGGGCCCACACCACCGTGAAGGCGGGCATGGCCATGGCGAAGGGGCCGGGTGCGGCCGGGGCCGCCGCGGCGCGCCGCGCGGCCAGGGCGAGGTGGCCCAGCAGGGTGGCCGCCAGCGAGGGCAGGAACCAGGCCTGCTGCACCTCGGCGGGCACGACCAGCCCGCGGCGCAGCGGGATGGCGAGCTTGAAGGTCCAGGTCAGCCAGAAGAAGAGCGCCGGGAGCAGGACGACCCAGTGCACCCAGGGCCGGCGCGCGGTGCCGAGGAGCAGGCTCGCCACCGCTGCGGCGAGCAGGAGGGTCGCTGCCGCGCTGGCGAAGTGCGGCGTCGGGAACCCGAGGGCCACCGTGGTGACCGCCACGGCCAAGGTGGCGATCTCCATCACCAACGCGGCGCGCCGCCAGACGCCGGTGACGGCCAGCAGGACGAGGGTCAGGGCCAGGATGGCGTTGCCCAGAGGGGTCGGGACCACCCCGAAGCGCGCCTGCCCCTCCAACACCACCGTGCAGAGCAGGACCACGCCGCAGGTCGCGAGGACGGAGCCCAGGGTGGAGGCGGGGGCGCGGCGGCGGGTCCCCCACGCCATCAGGCCCGCGGCGTAGGCCAGGCCGAGGGCGACCCCGGGGGTGGTTCCGAGAGCGCCGGCGTCGGCCAGGGTGCGCAGGACCAGGGCCACCACCAGTGCGAACGACACCGCGGCGACGCGGGTGAGGACCCTGGAGCGGGTGAGCCAGCCCCAGGCCGACTCGGAATCGAGCTCGAGGGCGAGCTGCGGCTCGGCGGCGGCCTCCGGGCGCGGCGCGCCCTGCTCCAGCGCCGCCACGCGCTCGGCGAGCTGGGCGATCTGGCGCTGCACCGCCGCCAGCTCCTCGCGCAGGCCGGAGGTGGTGCCCCGGTCCTGGCTCTCCCCGATCCCGGTCATCGTCCGGCTCCTGCGGCGGACGCAGCCCCGATCCCCTTGGCGTGGGAGGCGCGCGCAACCGGGGGAACGACCGGGGCTCCACCGGGGCGGATCTCCGAGGTTGGCGAGGCGGGCATCGCGGTCTCTGCCTCCAGGGCCTGAACGAATGGCGTGTTGCGCGACGCATTGCCTTGGCAACTCGTGTGCCGGGGGGTCGAATCGCCCGACCCAAGCCAACCCTGACCCTGCCGGGCCGCGTACCCCCGGCAGAGGTCCGCGAAATGCCCACCCTCCGACGGCGTTCGGTGCCGCAATGAATCGATTCCTGCTCCTCCTCCGCTCGAACTGGATCACGGCGTCCGGGGCGGTCCTCACCACCCTCTCGTTCATGGCGTTCGTGACCTCGTTCGTCTACTTCTCCCTGCACGGGGGAGGACACGGAGCCTACGTCGGCCTCTTCGCGTTCATCGCCCTGCCGGCGTTCTTCGTGCTCGGGCTGGTGCTGATGCCGCTCGGACTCTTCGTGTACCGGCGCCAGCTCCAGCAGCGCATGGAGCTGATCCGCCACAAGCCCTTCCGCCTGATCCGCGTGATCGCGGTGCTCACGCTGGTCAACCTCTCGGTGGTCGGCACGGCGGGCTACGAGGCGTTGCACTACATGGACTCGCAGCAGTTCTGCGGCACCCTCTGCCACGAGGTGATGTCGCCGACCTATGAGTCGTACCTCGACTCGCCGCACGCGCGCGTGTCCTGCGTCGAGTGCCACATCGGCTCGGGCGCGTCCTGGTTCGTGAAGTCGAAACTCTCCGGCCTGCGCCAGATCGCCGCGGTGCTCTTCGACACCTACCAGCGGCCGATCCCCACGCCGGTGCACGACCTGCGCCCCGCGCGCGACACGTGCGAGCAGTGCCACTGGCCCGACAAGTTCGCGGGCGACCGGCTCGTGGTTCGCCAGCACTTCGACGAAGACGAGGCGGTCACGCCCTCCACCACCGTACTGGTGCTGAAGACCGGCGGCGTGCGCCCCGACGGCACCGCCACCGGCATCCACTGGCACGTGCACCCGGGCAACCGCGTCACCTACGTGGCCACCGACGGCAAGCGGGGCAAGATCCCGTGGGTCAAGTTCGTCGACGAGAAGGGCAAGGAGCGCATCTTCACCGTCGAGGGCCAGGACCCTGCCAGGCCGCCCGAGGGCGAGATGCGCACCATGGACTGCGTGGACTGCCACAATCAGCCGAGCCACGCGTTCCAGGAGCCCGACCTGGCGCTGGACGAGGCGATCGCGGCCAACAAGGTCTCGCGCCGCCTGCCGTTCATCCGCAAGGTGGGCCTCGAGGCACTGAAGAAGGGCTGGACGCGCGAGAACGCGAAGGAAGGCATCCTCAAGGACCTGGAGGCCTTCTACAACGCCAACGGCACGCTGGCGGCGGACGTCCGCGCGCTGATCCCGCCGGCGGCGGACGCGATCGCGGCCATCTGGCTGCGCAACATCCACCCGCGCATGGGCATCACCTGGGGCACCTATCCGAGCTTCACCGGCCACACGGGCTGCATGCGCTGCCACGACGGCGAACACCTGGACGCCGATGGCGAGGCGATCTCGATGGAGTGCTCGACCTGCCACGCGACGCTGGCCAAGAAGGAAAAGGACCCGGCGATCCTCAAGCAGCTCGGCCTGAAGCAGGAGTAGCCGCGCACATTCCGGCCCCGGCCCCGCGCGCGAGCCCGGAATGCCCGGACTCGCGGAAATCTTGGCCCGGATCGCTGGTTGATCGGTCTGACGATCATGGTTCGGGGCATCCCGGCCCCGGAAGGCAGCCCGATGCTCCCCGCACTCCCTGGAACGGGTCCGGCCGGCCGGACCCGGTCGGTCGTCCTCCTCCTCCTGCTCTGCGCCGGCACGCTGCGCGCGCAGGAGAACAGCGACTGCCTCCTCTGCCACGGCGAGGAGGACCTGGTGGTCGAGCGGGACGGCCGCAAGCTCTCGATGTACTTCGACGCCGATCGCGCCGCCAAGAGCGTGCACGGCAAGACCGAGTGCATCTCGTGCCACGTCGACCTCGCCGGGGTGAAGAACTTCCCCCATGCCAAGCGCCTCAAGCCGGCCGAGTGCGGCGACTGCCACGACGAGTCGTTCGACTCGATCGCCGCGTACTGGAACAGCACGCACGGCCGGAAGCAGAAGGCCGGCGAGGCCAACGCGCCGCGCTGCCAGGACTGTCACGGCAGCCACTACATCGCCAAGCGCGGCGACCCCCTCTCGCTGCTGAGCCCGCTGCGCATCCCCGAGATGTGCACGCAGTGCCACGCCGACGGCAAGCCGGTCGCGCGGGCAGGGGCGCTGACGCGCGACGAGATCGCGGCCCGCTACAAGGACAGCATCCACGGTGACGGGCTCTTCCTGCAGGGCCTGAAGGTCGCCGCCGTGTGCACGAGCTGCCACTCCGGCCACGGCATCCTGCCGCACACCGACCCGGCATCGACCCTGCACAAGGACAAGGTCAACGACGCGTGCCGCAAGTGCCACAACGACGAGGGCGCGATCCACAAGGGCATCGTCGCGCAGGAACTGTGGGCCACGCCCGGCGCGGTGCCGCTGTGCGTGGACTGCCACCAGCCGCACGGCCAGCGCCGCATCGCCTACGGCACCAGGATGAGCGACGGCGAGTGTCTGGCCTGCCACACGCAGCCCGACATCGCCCAGCGCACCGGGCGCAAGGCGCTGCTGGTCGACAAGGATGCGCTCGCGCATTCGGTGCACGGCCGCAACCTGGTGGCCTGTGCCCAGTGCCACAGCACCCCGGCCAAGGCCGAGGCCGGACGCACCTGCGCGGTGGCGCCGGCGAAGGTGAACTGCGCGACCTGCCACGACCGCGAGGTTGGTCAGTACCAGCACGGCATCCACGGCTCGCTGCACGCGAAGGGCGAGGCCAACGCGCCGACCTGCGTGGAGTGCCACGGCACCCACACGATCCTGGAGAGCGAGGTGCCGGCCAACGGCGCGGCCACGCCCGAGCTGCGCGCGCGGATCCTGGCCGGGCCCACGCACCGCCGCAACGTGCCCGAACTCTGCGCACGCTGCCACAAGGACGGCGCGCCCGCCGCGGTGCGCAACCCCGACGGCGAGCCGGGCAAGATCGAACACTACCGCGAGAGCATCCACGGCAAAGGCCTGCTGGAGAGCGGGCTGATCGCGTCGGCCAACTGCGTCGACTGCCACTCCGCGCACATGGAGCTGCCGCCCTCGGATCCGGCATCCAGCGTGTCCCCGGAACGCATCGTGGCCACCTGCGCGCGCTGCCACGACGGCATCGACGAGCACTTCCGCCACAGCATCCACTCGAAGGAGGGCAACCCCGGCTTCCGCGCGGAGCCCGGCAAGCCCGGACTCCCGCACTGCAACGACTGCCACTCGGCGCACTCGGTCGCGCGCACCGATCTGGCCGGCTTCAAGCGCGACATCGTCGCGCAGTGCGGCAAGTGCCACGGCGAGATCACCGAGACCTACTTCGACACCTACCACGGCAAGGTGTCGGCGCTCGGCTCCACGGTCGCGGCCCGCTGCCACGACTGCCACGGCGCACACGACATCCTGCCGGCCAGCAACCCGGCGTCGTTCCTGCACGAGCACAAGGTCGTGGCCACCTGCGGCAAGTGCCACGCAGGCTCCCACGAACGCTTCGCGGGCTACCTGACCCACGCCACCCACAACAACCCCGAGCGCTACCCGGCCCTGTACTGGGCGTTCCAGGCGATGACCTGGCTGCTGCTCGGCGTGTTCGGGTTCTTCGGCCTGCACCTCCTCGCGTGGCTCCCCCGCTCGTTCGCGCTGCGCCGCGAGCACCAGCGGCATGCGGCGGCCGCGGCGACGGCCGGCGCGGGGGCCGCACGCCACTACGTGCGCTTCACCCCGTTCAACCGCGCGCTGCACGTGATGATCATCGTCAGCTTCCTCGGGCTGGCGCTGACCGGCATGGCGCTGAAGTTCGCCGAGGCGGGCTGGGCCAAGGTGCTGGCCGCGCTGCTCGGCGGCACGGAAACGGCCGGGTGGATCCACCGGGTGTGCGCGGTGATCACCTTCGCCTACATGGGCCTGCACCTCTTCGACGTGGCCCGGCGCTTCCGCGCCAGCGGCAAGACGCCCATCGAGTTCTTCTTCGGCCCCGACTCGATGATGCCGAGCTGGCGCGACGTGAAGGAGTTCATGGGCACCGCGCGCTGGTTCGCCGGCCTGGGCCCGCGGCCCAAGTACGGCAAGTGGACCTACTGGGAGAAGTTCGACTACTTCGCGGTGTTCTGGGGCGTGATCGTGATCGGGTTCTCCGGTCTCGTGCTCTGGTTCCCGGTGTTCTTCACCCACTTCCTGCCGGGATGGATGATCAACGTCTGCACGATCATCCACAGCGAGGAGGCCCTGCTGGCCACGGGGTTCATCTTCACCATCCACTTCTTCAACACGCACATGCGGCCCGAGAAGTTCCCCATGGACCGCGTGGTATTCACCGGCCGGATGACGGTCGAGGAGCTGAAGGCAGACAAGCCGGGGCTCTACGAGGAGCTGGTGGCGAGCGGCGAGCTGGAGAAGTACCTCGCGGATCCGCCCACCACGACCGCGCAGCGCGCGGCGGCGGTGTTCGGCTTCCTGGCGCTGACGATCGGCGTGGTCGTGGTCGTGCTGATCGTGCACGGGCTGCTGACCGTGGGGCTCTAGGCCGGGTCCCGCGGGGCCGCGCGTGCGGCCCCGCCGCGTCCCTCCGCGACCCGCGACCACACTCCCCTGCTGGAGGCGGGGCCGGCCACCCGCCCGCGTGGATCGGCATCGCCCGCCCCCTGGCGACGCACGCCGTCAGGCACCCGCCGGTGGCCGGGCGCACGCGTGCCGCCGGATGGTGCCGCCCTCGGTGCGTCGGTCCGGAGGAGGCGACGCGGCTACACAAGCGGCCGCGGACTCCCGTGGAGCCCGCGGCCGCGGGGGGACGGACCCTGCGGATCCGCCAGAGGGCGACCGGTCAGATCCGGCCGCTCACTTGTCCGCCTTCTTGTCCTTGCCGGAGCACTTCGGACAGTCCGGCGTGCAGGCATCGCGCAGCTTCTTCAGGTCTTCCTCGCTGCGCTTCTTGCGCGGGTCGTAGTGCTCGATCTCCTTCATCCGCTCCTTGAGGCAGAAGTCCTTGTAGGTCGGGCTCTTGTCGTTGTGGCACTTCTGGCAGGTGGCCACGTCGCGCTTCACTGCGATCTCGTTGGCGCCCACCGGAGTCGGCGTGCCGCCGGCCTGCGACTCCTTGAAGCGGATCTTGAAGTGCTCTTCGCCTGCGCCGTGGCAGCTCTCGCACTGCACGCCGGCCTCGTGCTTGAACCCGCGCTTGATCTCCTTCGCGTCCACGCCGAACGCGGTCTGGTGGCACTTGAGGCACTGCTCGCTCTTCTGCGGGTCCTCGATCTTCAGCTTGGCGGCGATCTCCTTGGCCTTGGGCGTGCCGAGGGTCTCGAACGCCTTCGCGTGCGGCCCCTTCTGCCACTTGTCGAAGGTGTCGCCCTTCTCCGGGCCGTTGTGGCAGTTCTTGCAGGCCTGGGCGCCGATGAAGCGGTTCGGCGCCTGCGCGGCCGCCGCCTTGTCCTGTTCCGGCTGCAAGGGGAGGAACGGCAGCAGGATGAGGCCGCCGAGGATGGGGAGGAGGTTCAAAGGACTCATGGGTCGTCTCTCGGAGTTGGAGAGTCGCCGGGAATGTGGGCGACGTCGTGCGCCCCGGATCATCGGGGACCGGGCCGGAGCGTGCAAAGGCGGGGCCGCTCCGTTCTTTCCCGGCGCCGTGGATCCATTCCGCAGGAGGCAGGTTCCGGGGGGTGCGGCGCGGAGCGCCTTGGCGGCGCGCCGATCCGCGCGGCGAGCGCCATCCGACGCCGGTGCCGCGCCCGGGACACGGGCGCCTGCCGGGTCACGCGGCGTGCGCGGACCTGCGCAGCACTGTCGCGCTGGGGATACAGCAGAGCACGTACGTCGCCGCCGCGATCACGGCGACGACGGTGAATCCCAGGTGGATCGCCAGGATCAGGGCGAAGATGGAGCCCAGCACCGACGCCGCGCTGTTCGCGCCCCAGGCCCACGGGATGAGTTGCGGCGCGGCCCGCTCCACCAGCCGGATCCCCTGCGGGAAGAAGAACCCCATGACGAACGCCAGCGGGAAGATCAGGGCCAGGGAGAGGAGCACCTTCGCCGCGACGGGCAGCCGGATCAGGCTCGAACCGAACACTCCCGGAAGGAGGTGGTTGTAGAGCAGGAGCAGCACGGCGAGCGCCAGCACCGCGGCCCGGATCCCGATGCGCCCCTCGCCGAAGAGGCGGTTGGAGGCCATCGATCCCGCGCCGCTGGACAGCAGGAACGCGAGGAGCACGACCGAGATCGCGTACACAGGGTGCCCCAGGAAGAGCGTGAAGCGCTGGATGAAGGAGATCTGCACCGCGATGTAGCCGAGGCCCAGACCCGAGAAGTAGAGGACCACCGCGCACCCCAGCGTGCGTCCGGCCCCGGCGCCGCCGCGCCGCATCCCCAGCGGCAGCAGGATCAGCAGCAGCACCAGCACGGTGAACGCGGCCGCCATCCAGAAGAGGAGCACCACCGTTCCGCCGAGGATGCCTGGTCCGTCCAGGTCGAAGTAGTGCAGGAAGTCGGCCCAGCGGTTGAGGCCGAAGAAGAAGTAGTACGGGCGGTCGTCGGTCGTGGGCCGCACGTCGATCAGGTACCCGGCCAGGAAGGCCTCGGGATCGGCGCTGGTGACCAGCGCGTGCTCCATCGACTCGTAGCGTGGGTCGTGCACGAGGTCGCGGTAGAGCCGCACCACCGCGCCCATCTCGAGGGTCCCGGCCGCGCGCAGCTCCGCCACCCGCGCGGGAAACGGATTGGCAGGGCGCGCGCCGGCCACCTGCGCGGGCGAGTAGAGCACGGTCAGCTCGCGCTCGCGGCAGGCGCGGTCGAGGCTGGCGATCTCGGCGTCGGTGAACGGGCCGCGGCTCGCCATCAGCACGGCCTCGTTGTCCTTGCTCCTGGCGATGTAGAGGTGGCGGCGCACGTCGGTGACGCCCAGCGCGTGGAACGCGGCACGCGCGAGCCCGATCAGCCGCAGCATCTCGTTGCCGCTGTGCCGGTAGACGTAGAAGAGCCCGCGCGGATCGAGCCGACCCAGGAACTCGGTGAACGCCTCGACCGTGAACAGGTTGGCCTCGGAGAGCGCGAACGCCGCCGAGGAGCTCGCGATCCCGGTCTGGATGAAGGTGATCGTGACGGTGTCGAAGAGTTCGTCCAGGCCGCGCGTGTAGCTGCGGCCCTCGCCCACGACGAGCTGGTGGCGGCCGTCGGCGACCAGCGGTGCCACTCCGTAGCCCGGGTAGCGCCCGAGCGACGCGGCCACGATCCCGGGGTTGATCTCGACGCCGGTGATGCGCTCCGCGCCCTTGGCGTGCGCGAGCACCATGCCGCGGCCGCCGCCCGCGCCGATCTCCAGGTAGCGCCGGTGGCGATCCAGGACGTAGGGCAGATGCTCGAAGTCGGCGCGCGCGACGTACTCCTGCACGTGTCGGGGCGCCAGCGAGGGGATGGTGGTCTGGCAGCTCGAGTCGATGCGCACGTAGAGCGACGACCCGTCGCGCGTGTCGAAGATCCCCAGGCGCGAGAGCTCGTTCCAGATGCGGTCGCGCTCCGGAGACTCGATCACCCAGGACTCGACGCCCGAGAGCGGGGCGCGGTGCGAGCGCACGTCCACGATGCCCAGGTCGCGGTTGGCCAGGGGCGCGGCCGTGAGCGCCGCGGTGGCCAGCGCCCCGGCCCAGGTCGCGGCGGCCCGGCCATGGGCGTGGGCGAGCAGCGTCGCCCCGGCCGCGGCGAGTGCGCCGATGGCGAAGATGCCCTGGTCGCCGCCGATCCAGCTCATCAGCGGCAGCACCAGGAGGCAGCCGATCCCGCCGCCCGCCAGGTCGGCGCCGTAGAGCCGGTGCACGCGCGCGGCGTTGGCACGCAGTACCAGTGCGATCACCAGCCCGACCAGGAAGAGGGCCGGGAGCATGAGCATGCTCGCCGCGAACACCCGACCCACCTGTGCGGTCAGCGCGGTGGCGGCCCCGCCGGGACGCGCTTGGGCGAGATGGTCCAGCGCCACCAGCCCCAGGAAGCCCGCCACCAGGGACAGCGCATAGGCGACGCTCAGCCAGGGCACGAGGCGCCGCGTGCGCTCGGGCGTGAAGAGGCGTGGCAGCACGTACACGCACACCCCGGCCGATCCGAGACCGAGGAAGGTCGTGGAGATGGCCAGGAACGCCAGCCCGGAGTTGAACAGGATCGTGAACACCCGGGTCAGGAACTGCTGCACCAGCAGCATGCTGCCGGTGGTGAGCGCGAACCCGAGATAGAGGGCGGCGCTCGAGCCTCGCGGCGCGGCCGGCGCCGCGTCATCCGGACGCATGGCGGGGCTCCTGGATCGGACGGTTCATGGGACGTTGGGCGGCGCGCTGCGGGACGGAGGGCGGGGAAGCCTACCACGGCGTCCGGGCGGGTCCGCGCATGCGGCGGACGCCACCCAAGCCGCCGCAGCACCGCGGCCTCCGCCTCAGGAGAGCACGAGCCTGCCGCCGCCCAGGGTGACACGCACGGTCATCAGCAGGTCCGCGCCGAGCACGCCGTGCACCGGGAACCCCGACGGGAACTCGCGCTCCACCACCGGCAGGTCCACGACGGCGAAACGGGTCGCCCCCACCTGCAGCGTGACCCCGTGCACCGCGCGCACCGCGACGCCGGTTCCGCCGGGCGTGCGCACGCGCAGGAACGCCGCGCCGGCCCGCGACTCGCCGCCAGGCAGGATGCGCAGGCCCTCCGCGGTGAGCGACGACAGGTTCGCCCCGCTGTCCAGGACGAACCAGAGCGTGCGGCCCTCGATGCGCACCGGCACGAGGAGGCAGCCGTGCGCGCGCACCACCTCGACCGCGTCGCGCGGCATCGACCCGCGCTCCAGGGCGAACGCCAGCGAGCGCCGCTCCGGATCGAGCGTGATCCGGAACCGGCCCAGGACGTCCAGGCCCACCACGCCCGCGGTGGCGACCGCAGGCCCACCCGCGAGGTCGCGCAGGCCCAGCCGTTCGTCCTCCACGACGAGCACCGGCTGCGCGCCGAGCTCGACCTGCCCCAACGAGAACGCCGGCAGGAGACCCATCTGCACCGGGAAGAGCCGCCCCGACCCGTCGCGCACCTCTCCGGCCGCCACCACCGGCGTCACGCCCAGCTCGGCCGCCGCGCTGCGGGTCACGGTGGTGTAGGTGGCGCCGGTGTCGAGCAGGAAGGGCCGCTCCTTGTCGCCGGAACGGCACAGCAGCTGCGGCAGCGGCCCCGGCACCAGGGGCAGCTCGGCGGCGAGGTCCTCGGGTTCGCGCCGCAGGTCCGGGAGCCGCAGCGCCAGGGCACGCAAGGCGCGGCGCCGCTCGGCCTCGGGCCCCACCGCGCCTGCGAGCAGATGCGGCAGGCTCTCGGTGTAGTGCCCGTAGCGGAACAGCAATTCCCCCAGGCGGCCGCGCACCTCCGCGGCGTCGAGGCCCTCGGGCAGCGTGGCACGACTGGCCACGCGCAGGTGTTCCGCGGCCTCCGCCCCGCGCCCGCGCATGTCGGCCACGAGCGCCGACCAGAGCAGGAGGGCACCGTCCTCGGGATGGCGCACGCGGCCCCGCGTGAGCACCTCGTCGGCCCGCCGCACGTCCCCCTGGGCGAGGGCCTGCGTGGCACCGGTCAGGAACTCGTGCGCCTGCGTGGGCCGCGGCCGCGCGCTCTGGCAGGCCCCCGCGGCCAGGAGTGCGAGGGCCCCGCAGGCCGCCGCCGCGCCGGGTCGCCACGCGCCCGCGCGCATCAGTTGGTCTGGACCGTGAACGAGGTGCTCGACCACGCGTCCACGCGCCGCTCCGCGGCGTTGATCCCCACATAGTGCGTCATGGTGGACGAGTACGGATCGCGGTTGCGCGCGAACGGACCGGCCGCGACGCGGACGGCCGTGACCGTGAGGGTCCACGTGCGCCCGGGGATCAAGGGCATGGCGTGCTCGGCCGGCAGGCGGAAGAAGGTGAAGGTCTCCACGTCGTTGGGCACGAACGCGGTCCACTCCCGCACCTCGTCGCCGACCACGTTGCGCATCTGCACCAGGAGGTAGAGCGTGCCGGCCGGCACGGCGAAACGCACCGTGAACCCGTTGCTCGACACGGTCGCGCCGGGCGCCGGTTCCAGCACGGGCGGCGGGGCGAGGAAGCCGCCGGCGCTGGTGTCCTGGCCGACGACGTCCAGGACCGCCTTCTGGGTGATCGTGCGCCCGCCGCTGAGAGCCGAGCCGCCCAGAGCGACCCAGTGGCGGCCCCCCGCCAGGCTGCCGGCCAGGGCGGGCAGGGTGAGGGTGACGTCGTCTCCGGCGGCGGAGTGGTTGCCGCCCACGCCGCGCGCCACGTCCACCACGCGCCCCGCCGCGGTCTGCACCGCGAGATCGAAGCGCAGGTCGGCCGGGGCCAGCGCCAGGTCCAGGCCACGCAGCGCTCCGCGCACGAGGTGCGGGGTGTCGCAGTTCTGCGTCAGGGGGAGGTCCAGCTGGTTCGCCACGCCCTGGGCCGGCGCGAGGTCGGCGGCGAAGCCGAAGCGCTCCAGCGTGAAGATCGGCCCGCTGGTCGTGCCCTCGGTGGCAGACAGGTTGCCGAGCGGCGCCGGCACGCCGATCGCGTAGAGCACGCCGCCGAACGCCGGGTCCAGGGGCTTCGGCACGCGCCCCATCATGCTGCGTCCGGCGAACACCTCGTCGTACCAGTCCTCCAGCGTGATGCGCCGCGTGGCCTGCACGCCGCGCGTGGTACCGGCGCCGCCGATCAGCATGCCGCGGTAGAGACCATGGCGGTCGAACGCGCCCAGGTCGTTGCGCAGCGCGCGCGCCACCGGCACCTCGATCCGGCCGGTGTCGAAGTCGGTGGCGGTGAACGAGCTCACGACGGTACGCCCCTCGCCCTTGGTGGCGGCGCTCGCGGTCACCGCGTCGCGCAGCTCCAGATCGATCACCACGCGGCCGTCGCGCTGGGTGTACCCGATGAACTCGGGCGGACCGCTGCGCCCGCCGCGCGACACCGGGATCCCCTCGAGCGGGCCTTCGCCCACGCTGTCCACCACGTAGGTCGAGGTGCCGCGGTACGAGCTGGTGTAGTAGTCGATCTCCTGGGCGAAGAGACGCACGTCGGTGTTCAGGTCCTCGGGCTTCACCACCGCGAACCCCTGCACGAGGTAGCCGCGGATGTCGCTGGACGGGCTGGTGCTGATCTGGGCCTGGTCGCCGACCTCGACGTCCTCGAACTCGGCGATCGCCAGGTCGTCGCCCACCGACACGCGCGCGACGCGCCCGTAGACGCTGTTGGTGCGGATCCGCCGTCCCGGCGCGCGCTCGCCTTCCTGGAGGTGCAGGGTGCGCAGGATGCTGGACCGGTGGACATCGAAGTCCAGCAGACCCAGGTCGAGGGCGGACCCGGGTGGATACGGGATCGTGCGCCGCACGGGCAGCCAGTTGCGTCCGCCGTCCAGTTCCAGGCTGAGCGTGCGCGGCGCCCCCGACGCGTCGACGAGGGGCACGTCCTCCAGGACGAACCGTCCGTCGTCGCGCGCGCGGGTCCGCGCCTCGCCGAGCGAGACGAGCGCGCCCGCCACCGCCTCGCGCCCGCCCCGTGGATCGGGCAGGTTGGCCAGCTGGCCGGTCACGGTGGCGGTGACGGACACGGCGGTGGCGAACACGTAGAGGCCGCCGCCGGCCACGGTGCCGGTGGGCGCCTCGATGCGCGTCGCGGCGGGATCGGCCACGCCGGTACCCGCGAGGCCCCAGACGCCGGATGCCGGGTCCAGGCGGAACAGCGAAGCGGTCCCGCTCGCGGGCAGGCCCAGGTCGTTGGGGACCGAGAGCGCGGCACCGGGCGCGAACCCCGTGCCGGCGGGGTCCACCAGGATGGCGCGGCTCTTCAGCCATGCCCCCGAGGTCGGGGCCGGCAGGGTGCCCGGCACGTGCTGCGTGGCCAGGGCACCGAGGCGGAGCGTCACCGCGGACGCGCTCCCCGTGTCCACGACGGTGCCCGCCGCCAGGGTCAGCACCGCGCCGGAGATCGCCGAGTCGTCCAGCGTGGTCGTGGCACCCACCGCCCCCGGCAGAAGCGTGCGCGTGGCGCTGGCGGCGGTGTTCGGGAGGTGCAGCACGTACGGCAGTTCGTCGCCATCGGGCATGGCGGCCAGCACGGCGTAGCCGACCAGCCGGTCGCCGGCGCTCGCCGTGGCGCAGCTGGCGTCGGCGCGCAGGACGCGGTTGCCGCCGGGACGGATCAGGAAGCGCCCGCGCCCTCCGCCACCCGTGGCCGCGCTCTCGGCGAAGCCGTCGATCGTGAGCCGCACGTTGGCCGCCGCCCGCCCCAGGTCGTCGCGCACCAGCACGCGGTAGTCCGCCGTGGGCAGGCGGGGCAGGTCGGGCCCGATGTCCGAGCCGCTGCCGGCGTCGCACGCGGCGAGCGCCGCGAGCGCCGCGAGCAGAGTCGTCGTGGCGCGCATCATCCCCCGCTCCTGCGCCCCGCGGGCCGTTGCTCGACCGCGTCGGGCTCGGGTGGCACCGCGGCGCGGGAGCGGGCGCCGTCGGCGCCGATCGCGCGCACCCCCACGACGTGGTCGTCCAGGAGGACGTCGGCCAGGGTCGCGCGCGCTTCCTGGCCCTCGGCGGCCGGGACCGTGCGCGCCACCTCCCAGTCGGGCGAGGTGGTGAGCCGGGCCAGCAGCTCGTAGCCCGCGGCGCCGGGCACGGCCTGCCAGCGCAGCAGCGTGTCGTAGCGCGTGCGCGAGCCGCTGGCCTGGACGCTGGCCGGCGGTGGCGGCGCCGCCGCCAGCTCGGCCAGGGTGGCCACGTTCACCGCGCAGACCCGCGCCAGGTACGCGGCGTCGACGAAATCCGGCGTGTCGCCGTAGCGCTTGCCGTCCTGCTCGCGCACCGTCTGGTGCTGGCGCGCGTAGTCCTCACGCGCCTCGGTAAAGCGCACGGCCGGAAACCCCTGCTGGTGGAAGGGCCGGTGGTCCCCGCCGCGGCCGTAGCGGTCGCCGCGCAGCACCATGCGCAGCTCGAAGCCGGGCACGTGGCTGCGGGTGGCGTGCGTGGCGGCACGCGCGAGGCTGCGTCCCGGCGAGTCGTTGCCGCGTGGCGCGTAGCTGAACACGCGCAGGTACTCGTCGCGCTTCTTCCCGTCCATGCCCAGCGTGTTGCCGACGATGTCGTTGGTGATCATCCCGTCCACGCGCGCTCCGGCCTTGGCCAGGGCCTCCGCGTGGGCGGTGGAGCCGAGCAACCCCATCTCCTCGCCGTCGTAGGCGACGAACACCACGGTGGCGGCGAAGCGCTCGCGCGCCATCACGCGGCACGCCTCCAGCATCACCGCCGTGCCCGAGCCGTCGTCGTTGGCGCCGGGGGCGGGCGTCTCGGAGTCGCGGTTGTCGCTGCAGATCGAGTCGTAGTGGCCCCCGACGACGTAGATCCGCTCCGGGTCCTGCGTGCCGGGCAGCGTGGCCACCACGTTGGTGACGGTCACCTCGCGCCCGAGGCGCGTGCTGAACACGGTGAAGCTCTGGCGTTCGACCTGCAGCCGGCCGTCGCCGCACGCGCGCAGGCGCTGCTCGAGGTACGCGACCGCTCCGGGCTTGCCCGGCCGCCCCGGCCGCGATTCTGCCAGGACGTGGCGCGAGCCCATGTCCACGAGCGCGCGCACGCTCCCGGCGAGCTCGTCGGCCTGGATCCGGCCGAGCATCGTGCGGATCCGCTCCGCGATCGGCGCGGGAGCCGCCGGCGGGGCCGGATCCTGGAGCACCAGCAGGAGGCAGAGCGAGGTCAGCACAGGAGGTCGACTCCTTCCATCGCGGGATCGGGCTTCAGGCCGAGAAAGGGCAGGAGCGTGGTCGCCACGTCGCAGAGCCGCCCGCCGGGTCGCAAGCGCCGGTTGCGCACGTCGTCGCCCACCACCAGGAGCGGCACCGGGTTGGTGGTGTGCGCGGTGTGCGGCTGCCCGGTCTCGGGATCGACCATCATCTCGCAGTTGCCGTGGTCGGCGGTGATGAGCAGGTGGCCGCCGCGCGCCAGCACCGCCGGCACGATCCGGGCCAGGCACGCGTCCAGGGTGCGCACCGCCTGCACCGCGGCCGGCAGCACGCCGGTGTGCCCCACCATGTCGGCGTTGGCGAAGTTGAGCACGGTGAGCGCCGGAGGGTCCGTGGCGAAGCGCTGCAGGAGCCGGTCGGTGACCAGCTCGGCCGACATCGCCGGCTGCAGGTCGTAGGTGGCCACCTTGGGGCTCGGCACCAGCACGCGGTTCTCGCCGGGCAGTTCGCGCTCGTCGCCGCCGGAGAAGAAGAACGTCACGTGGGCGTACTTCTCGGTCTCGGCGATGCGCAGCTGCGAGAGCCCCGCCTTGCTGACCAGCTCGGGCAGGATGCCGGTGAGCAGCTGCGGCGCGAACGCCACGGGGCAGGGGAAGTCGTCGCGGTAGCGGGTCAGCGTCGTGAACAGCACCTTGGGCCAGCGCGTCCGGGGGAAGCCGGCGAACGACGCACTGGTGAACGCCTCCGTGAGCTCGCGGGCGCGGTCGGCCCGGAAGTTGAAGAAGAGCACCGAGTCGCCGTCGCGGATCCGGCCCCGTTCGGGGTCGCCGACCACGGTCGCCTGGACGAACTCGTCCCCCTCGTTGCGCGCGTAGGCGTCGCGCACCGCCGCGAGCGCGCTCGCGGCGCGCAGGCCCAGGCCCTGCGTGAGGCACTCGTACGCCTTGGCCACCCGCTCCCAGCGCTTGTCGCGGTCCATCGCGTAGTAGCGCCCCACGACCGTGCCGATCCGGCCGACGCCGAGCGCCGCCATCCTGGCCTCGATCGCCGACAGGAAGCCCTCGGCCGAGCGCGGCGGGGTGTCGCGCCCGTCGAGGAATGCGTGCAGCACCACGCGCTCGCCGGCGAGCCCCTGGGCCTTGGCCAGCTCCAGCAGCGCTGCGAGGTGCTGGTCCGAGCTGTGCACGCCGCCGTCGCTGCACAGGCCGAGGAGGTGCAGCGTGCCGCCGCCGCGCACCGCGTGCTGGGCCGCACCGACCAGGGCCTGGTTGCGGGCGAACTCGCCGCGGCGGATGGCGCGGTCGATGCGGGTGATCTCCTGCCACACCACGCGCCCCGCGCCGAGGTTGAGGTGGCCCACCTCGCTGTTGCCCATGAGTCCCACCGGCAGGCCGACGTCTTCGCCGCTGCACACCAGGGTGGTGGAGGGATAGCGTTGGCGCAGGTCCTGGTAGCAGCGCGGCTCGGCCAGGGTGATCGCGTTCGCCGGTCCGGCCGGCGCCTCGCCGAATCCGTCGAGGACGATCAGCACCACGGGCGCGGGCATGGGACGGGTCATCCGATCGCCGCGTCCACCACCTTGCGCAGGCTCGCGTGGTGCCTCTGGATCTCCTCCATCACGACCTGATCGCGGCGCAGAGCCTCGCCGGCGCGCTCGCGGTCCTTCAGGAACGCGGCGTTGATGCGCACGTTCAGGAACGCGGCCTCGCCGGCGGCGCAGAGCAGCTCGGCACCCGAGCCCATGTCGCTGACGATGTTCTTGGACACGCAGTCGGAGATTCCCGTGGCGCGCAGCAGCACGTCGCGGATCAGGGCCATCAACTCCGAGGGCACGGCCAGGGCTCCGGCCATGCCCTCGTCCACGGCCCGCTCGCGCAGGGCCAGGGCCTCGGGCGTGGCCTTGGGCAGGGCGTAGGCCGCCGACACGCGGTCGAATGCGTCGCAGTCGCGCTGGGCCATCGGCAGGATGCGCTGCAGGTGCTCCTGCAGGAAGGTCTCCGCGCCGGCGAGGTCGGCCTCGCGCGCGGCGTTGGACTTCTTGCCGCGCGAGAACCGCACCACCATCACCAGGAGGGCGGTGCCCATGGCCGCGGCCAGGGCGCCCGCGGCCCCGCCGCCGGGGGTCGGAGTGCGCGCGGCGAGCGACTCGATCAGCTTGGTGAAGGGTTGCTGGATCATCGTGGAAGGCAGGTTTAGGGTGGGCCGCACAGTATGCCTCGTCGCTCCGCCCGGCCAATGCTCCTCCTGGTCACGCTGGCCCTCGGTGCCTGCGCGGGCCTCGGCTCCGTACCCGAGGCCGCGGCCCGCGCCATGCAGCGCGCGCCCGTGGGGCGCTTCCCGCGGATCCTGCTCGTCGAGGGGCGGGTCGCGTCCCTCGCGGTGCCCGTGGCGGCGAGCGCCCTGCCCCCCGCGGTGGCCCACGTCGAGGAGGCGCTGCTCCCCGGCGGCGAGCTCACGTTCCTCGCGCGCGAATGGCACGAACGCGGCACCGGCTGGCGCGTGGAGAAGCGCCTTGCCGGGCGCGGCGGCGACGAGCTCCGCAGCCTGCTCCTGGCCGACGACGGCGCGGTGCTGGAGCGCAGCCACGAGGTGCAGCTCAAGACCGCGCCCGCGAAGGTCCTGGAGACCGCGCTGGCCGAGGCCCCGGGGCAGGCGCAGCGCGTCGAGGTGCTGCAGGGAGACCCGGGCGAAGAGTGGTTCCGGGTCACGATCCGCACTCCGGAGGGCGACCGGCGCCACGTCGAGTGCTGGCCGGACGGACGCCTGCTGCGCTCGGGGCGCGTCGTGGCGGCCGAGATCACGGTGACGCGCTGAGCCGCCTGCGCGGCCGGGCCTGCGCCCCGCGGGACGCCGCGGGTTCAGCTCACTGGAAGCGGAGTTCGAAGGTGGGAGCCTGACCGAGCTGGACCGTGCCAGTCGGCGAAGCGCCTGGGCCGCCCGGGTCGCTTGCGATCGAGACCTGGCTGCACGCCGGCTGCTGCCCACTGCCGATCGTCCACCGCACCGCCATCCCCGGGAACAGAGCGGGCTGCCGGGTCAACGGGTCCACATCGATCGAGAGCGGCTGGGTGAAGAAGACCCTGCCCGCCAGCGAGGGCAGGCTGGGGATGTCGAACGGATCGATCCAGATCTCGCCGCCCGTCGAAGGGCTGGTCGTGTACTTCATCGGCACCTCCGTGAGCCAGTCGATGGCCCACCGGCACCTGGCCTGCGCCGGGATACCGAGCGAGCGGATCTCGAATGGCAGGGGGATCCCCCCGAAAGTGCCGCCAGGGCCTTGGCTGCCGAACGCCAGTACCGATGCGTTCAGGCTCGGCACGTTGCTGGGGTAGCCGGTGAACCTCAGCAGGAACGATCCGCCCAGATACGGCTGGAATCGGAACATGCTGATGTTGTCGACGGGCCGGCCTGCGCTGTGCAGGCACTCAGCCTGCGGGATCACCCCATCCCATTTGCCGTACTCAATGGTGGTGGCGTCGGCGTACCAGGTGCGACCCGAGGTGCTTCCGCTGTTGAGCCAGTCGACGACCAGCGTAGGTCCCATGCCCTGTACGAACGGAAACGGCGCATGGAACAGGATGGTTGGCTCCCAGGTCCCCGGCCACGTGCTCGGTGGAGCGTCCCGCAGACTGATGGGACCGCGGAAGACCTGCACGCGGTTCGCGCCGTGATTGAGGTTGAAGGCATGGCTGGGGGCGGTGTGGGCAAGCTCCGACACGGAGAGTTCCAGCACGGCGTTGATCCTGGTCGCGGTCATCCAACTCCGGATGTAGCTGGAGCGACGGAAGGAGATCCCGACCAGCGAGCCCGAAGCGACCGGGATGTCCGACATGTCGTACAAGCCCTGGGTGTGGGAGTTGTTCAAGCCAGGAACGGTGTTGCCGTGGAACAGGTCCCAGCAGTACCAGTTGCCTTCCGCGGTGATCTGCGCCTTGGATGGGACCACGGCCGTGGTCTGCGCGAAGAGAGCAGCGGAGAGGAGGCCGGCGGCGACGGGCGTCTCGTAGAAACGCATGATTCCTCCAAACAGCGTGTGCAGGTCGTGCGGGGGCTGGGTGAATCATGCGCGACGATCCCGTCTGGCGGGAATCCGGTGCCCGGGCACCAGGACGCATCAGGGAGAACCGCCCGCCTCGCGTCCGAACCTGCCGGACTCCTGGCGGGGCCCCGCACTCATCCTCGGCTTGCGCGGCGCGCGTTCGACCCGATCGCGACTCGGGCGGGTGGACCCAAGGCGTGCCAACCTCCGACGGGAATACAGACGCCCCTGAAACGAGCGACGCCGCCCGGTGGCGGCGTCGCGTCGCTCCCACGCGTCCGGGGATGCGCCCCGCGGAACGCCGTAGGTTCAGCTCACTGGAAACGGAGCTGGAAGTTCGGCGCCTCCGCCAGGTTCACCGAACCGGTCGGCGACGCGCCGGGACCGCCCGGATCCCCCACGCGGATCACGTTGCTGCACGGCGGCTTGTTGCCGGTCCCGAAGGTCCACTTCACGGCGGCGCTCGGGAAGAGCACGGGCAGCTGGGTGGTGGCGTCGGTGTCGATCGAGAGTGCCTGCGTGAAGATGGCCGTGCCGGCCAGCGACGGCAGGTTGGGCATGTTGAACGAGTTCACGCGGACCGAACCGCCGGTCGCGGAGGTGCTGGTCGTGTAGATCGCCGGCATGTCCATCAACCAATCGATGGCCCACTGGCAGTTGGGCTGCGCAGGCACGCCGATCGAGCTGATCAGGAAGGGCAGCGGGAGTCCGCCGAACGTGCCGCCGGGACCCTGGGTGCCGAACACCATCACCGACGCGTTGAGGCTGGGGACGTTGCCGGGATAGCCGCCGTAGGAGAGGCTGAACGGCCCACCCGGGTAGGGCTGGAACGTGTTGTAGCCGTAGCTGCTGTTGGTGCCGTTGGCGCTGTGCCGGCAGGTGCTCTGCCAGAGCGCAGTGGATGACGTGCCGTAGCCCACGACAGTCGAGTCGACGTACCAGATGCGACCCGTCGAGCTGGCGCTGGTCACCCAGTCGACGACGAGCGAGGCGCCCAGCGTCTGGGCGTAGGGGAACGGGATCGAGAATGGCACGGGCGGTTCCCACGGTGCCGGCCACGGCGCGCCACCACCGGACGGCAGATTGAGCGTGCCGTTGAACACCTGGATGCGGTTGCTGCCGTGGTTGCTCGCGAAGGTCGTGCTCGGCGCCGTGTGGGCGACACCCGACACCGACAGGTCCAGAGTGGCGGTAACGGTTGCGGCCTGCATCCCGCTGATCCTGCTCTGGCGGAATGCGATCCCGTTCATCAGGCCGGCGGTCACTGTGATGTCCGAGGTGGCGTAGAGGGCCTGCAGATGGGAGTTGTTCGTCGCTGGCGTCGTGGACCCATAGAGGAGCCAGACGTTGTACCAGTTGCCTTCGGCGCTGACGGCGGCCTTGGATGGGACCACGGCCGTGGTCTGCGCGAGCAGGGAGGCGGAGAGAAGTCCGGCGGCGATGGCCGTAGAGCGGAGATGCATGAATCCTCCAGGGGGTCGCGTGTGGGTCGTCGGCAGGGCGAGGCAGATGATGGCCGGCGACACCGGACTCGGGAAGCCTCGCGCAGCCGCCCCGACGCGCCGAAGTGGCGGACCAGCGCTGCGGCCGGGACCATTCACCCTGGGCGGGGCACTGCGCCGGTTCCCCGGCTCGCGCAGCGCGGCGATCCTCGCCACCCGCCGCAGCGAGGAGGCAACCCCCGGTGGATACGCCGGTACCCCCCGGATACGAGCGACGCCGCCCCACGGCGGCGTCGCGTCGATACCCACGCGTCCGGGGAGGTCCCCGGCGGGATGGGTTCAGCTCACTGGAAGCGGAGCTGGAAGTTCGGCGCCTGGTCGAGCTGCGTCGAACCGGTTGGCGACACGCCGGCGCCGGCGGTGTCGGCGATGCGGGTGACCTGGCTGCACGGCGGCTTGTTGCCGGTGCCGAAGTTCCACTTGACGGCGAGGCTCGGGTAGAGCACCGGCAGCTGCGTCGTGGCGTCGGTGTCGATCGAGAGCGCCTGGGTGAACATGCTCGTCCCGGCGAGGGAGGGCAGGTTCGGCATCGTGATCGTGTTGATGCGGACCGAACCACCCGTGGCCGAGGTGCTGGTCGTGTAGGTCATCGGCAGGTCGAGCAGCCAATCGATGCCCCACTGGCAGTTGGGCTGGGCCGGGATGCCGAGCGAGCTGATCAGGAAGGGCAGGGTGAGGCCGCCGAAGGTGCCGCCCGGACCCTGGGTGCCGAACACCAGCACCGAGGCGTTGAGGCTGGGCACGTTGCCGGGGTAGCCGAAGAGCGAGAGCGTGAACTGGCCGCCCGGGTACGGCTGGTACGTGAAGTAGCTCCAGCTGCCGCTGGTGCCGCCGGCGCTGTTCTTGCAGTTGCTCTGGTAGAGGGCGGACGTGTTGCTGCCGTAGCCGATCACGGTCGCATCGGCGTACCACACGCGACCCGAGGTGCCGCCGCTGGTCACCCAGTCGACCACGAGGGTCGAACCCATCGACTGGGCGTAGGGGAACGGAACGGTGAACGGCACCGGCGGCTCCCACGTGCCGGGCCACGTGCTCTGCGGAACGGCGGGGAGGTTGAGCGGGCCGTTGAACACCTGCAGGCGGTTCGCGCCGTGGTTGCTCGCGAACGTCGTGCTCGGCGCGGTGTGGGCGATCCCCGACACCGAGAGGTCCAGGGTCGCGTTCACGGTCGTGGCGGTCATCGCGCCCAGGCCGTAGTTCGTGCGCTTGAACGCGATCCCGTTCATGAGACCTGCGTTCACGGTGATGTCCGAAGTGGCGTACAGCCCCTGGGTGTGCGCGTTGTTCGAGGCAGCCGTCGTGCTGCCGTAGAACAGGTACACGCTGTACCAGTTGCCTTCGTTGCTGACCATGGACTTCGATGGGACCACGGCGGTGGTCTGCGCGAGAAGGGAAGCGGAGAGGAGTGCAGCGGCGATGGCTGCGCTACGGAGATGCATGAGTCCTCCAGATATGGGGGAAGGAGTTGGTGGCAGAGCGCTGCGGATCATGGCGGAGGACACCCGGTGCGGGAACCCGCTTCCTGCGCCGCCGCGGACCTACGCCGGGGTCCGCGAGCCCGGGCGATGCTCCGGTCGTGCACGGATACGGAACACCGAACCGCCGGTCGTCGCGCAGTGCGCATGACTCCTCTGGCGCGGCCCCGTTTCCCGGCGTGTCTGGCCTCGTTCCCGCGGGACCCGTTGCCTGGGCGCGGCACGTTGCACGTCCCGGTGTCCGCGGGAGAATCGGCCGCACCATGCGCCCACCCACCCGCCCGGAGGAGTGGCTCTCTCCCTACGTCCCCTCCCCCGAGGACCCCTTCGACCGGGTGAAGGCCGCCCACCTCCTGCGCCGCGCGGGATTCGGGGTGCCGCGCGCCGCGCTCGACGCGTGGGTCGCGCTGGGGCCCGATGTCGCGGTCGAACGGCTGCTGCAGCCGCAGGCCGACGCGCAGGAGCGCTTCGCGGCACTGCTGGAGCAGATCGAGGGCCAGCTCCTGGATCTCTCCAGGGAGGAGGACCTGCAGGCGTGGTGGATCTACCGGATGGTCCACTCACCGGACCGGCTGCGCGAGAAGCTGACCCTCTTCTGGCACGGCCACTTCGCCACGTCGATCCGCAAGGTCGAGCGCGCGCGCCTGATGCGCGAGCAGAACGAGACGCAGCGGCGGCTGGCCCTGGGTCCGGTGCGTGAGCTGGTCCTGGCCATGAGCCGCGACCCGGCGATGCTGATCTGGCTCGACAACCGGGTGAACCGCAAGGGCAGGCCGAACGAGAACTACGCCCGCGAGCTGATGGAGCTCTTCACCCTGGGCGTGGGCAACTACGGGGAGGACGACGTGAAGCAGGTCGCCCGGGCGTTCACCGGCTGGACGCTGCGCGAGGATCGCTTCGTGTTCGACCAGGCCGCCCACGACGACGGACCCAAGACCATCCTCGGACGGAGCGGCCGCTTCGGCGGCGAGGAGGTCGTCGATCTCCTGCTGGCCCAGCCGGCCTGCGCGCGCTTCCTGGCGCGGCGCCTGCTGACCTTCTTCCTGGCGCCGCGCCCGAGCGAGGCCCTGGTCGATGCGTTCGCGGCGTGCCTGCGCCAGGACGGGATGCGCATCGACGCAGCGCTGCGCACCCTGCTGAAGAGCCGGGTCTTCCACGCGCGCGCCACGCTGCGCTCACGGATCAAGAGCCCGGTGGAGTACACGGTCGGGATGGTGCACGACCTCGGCCTCAAGGCGGACTGCCGCGGCATCGCCCGCGCCTGCGCCTCGATGGGGCAGACGCTCTTCGCCCCGCCCACCGTCAAGGGCTGGGACGGGGAGGAGGCGTGGCTCTCGGCCCAGTGGCTGGTGGCGCGCGCGAACGCGGCCATGGGCGCGAGCGGGCTGCGGGGCGGCAGCGGCGAGAGCCGCTTCGAACCCATGCCGCTGCTCGAACGCGGCCAGACCCTCGCGCAGGCCGGAGCGCTGGTCGACGCCGTGGTCGACCTGCTCCTCGACGGCGGCGCGCCCACCCAGGCGCGCGAGCTCCTCTTGAAGTACGTGACCACGCTGGACCGCGACCGGACCGTGCCCTTCGACCCGAAGAACCGCGCCGCGGTGGAGGCGAAGGCGCGAGGCCTCGCACACCTCGTGATGACCATGCCCGAGTACCAGTTGGCCTGAGAGGAGCCTGCCATGCGCCACATCTCCCGCCGTGACTTCCTGCACCTCTCCACCCGGGCCGCCGCCGGAGGCGTGTTCCTGCCGGGCCTGCACCGGATCGCCCCCGCGCTGGCAGGCGCCCAGGGCCCCGACGCCGACGGGCGCATCCTGGTGGTGATCGAGCTCTCTGGCGGCAACGACGGCCTGAACACCGTCGTGCCGCTGGCCGACGACGCCTACGCCAAGGCGCGCCCCACCCTGGCCGTGCCCGCGAAGGCGGCGCTGCGGCTCGACGACGCCTTCGGCCTGCATCCGGAGCTGCAGCGCCTGCGCGCGCTCTGGGACGACGGCCAGCTCGCGGTCGTGCACGGTGTCGGCTACCCGCAGCCCAACCGCTCGCATTTCGCCTCGATGGACATCTGGCACAGCGCCGACCCCGGAGGCGGCCTGCGCCGCAGCGGCTGGCTGGGCCGCACCCTCGCGGCGAACGCCGGCGGCCATGCCCGTGCGCTCCCCGGGATGCAGGTCGGCGGGGAACTCAGCCTCGCCATGCGCCCCGAGCACGGGCAGGTGCCGAGCATCTCCGGTCCTGAGAGCCTGCTCCTGCGCACCGATCCGCGCTCGGGTCAGGACGCCGCCGCGGAACTGCGCACCATCCCGGCCCTCTCGGCGTTCCCGCGCGGCGAGGACGAGGCGGCGGCCCTGCGGTGCGCGCGCGAGGCGTTCGCCGCCGCGTGCGCGGAAGGCGAGCGCCTGCGCCGCCTGGCCGCCGGCTACACGCCCGCGGTCGCGTACGAGGGCGGACTCGGCCAGCGGCTGGGCTTCGTGGCGCGCATGATCGACGCGCGCACGCCGGCACGCATCTACTACACCAGCACCGGCGGCTACGACACGCACGCGTCCCAGGAGGGGGCGCACAACAACCTGCACCGCGGCTTCGCGCGCGCGCTCGGCGACTTCCTGAGGGACCTCGCCGAGCACGGCCACCGCGACCGCGTCGCGGTGCTCGTGTTCTCCGAGTTCGGCCGCCGCGTCGCCGAGAACGGCTCACGCGGCACCGACCACGGCACCGCGGGGCCGGTGTTCCTGGCCGGATTCCCGGTGCGCGGAGGCCTCTACGGCACCCACCCCAGCCTCACCGACCTGGATCAGGGCGACCTGAAGTTCACCACCGACTTCCGCAGCGTGTATGCCTCGGTCCTGCGCGGCTGGCTGCGTGCGTCCGACGCGTCGATCCTCGGCGCCGAGTACCCGAGTCTGCCCCTGTTCCGCGGCAGGGTGGTCTGAGGGCCTGGGGGCGGGGGGCGCCGGCCATCCCCGGACCAGTCCCCCGGCGCCGAAGCCCCGTGGCAAGGGCCCATGCCCGGTCCCGGCGCGGCGCGCCGCATCCCTGCCCCTCATCGGTGCAGCCAGGGGCGGTCCAACGACGAAAGAGGACCCGGATGGCCGCCCGTACACCACGCCGGAAGCGCAACACCAGACGCGGCGTCCGCCGTGCGCCGGGCCGTCGGGCTCCGGACCCGATCGGAGTGCTCTGCCAGGGACTCGAGGTCCTCGACACCCAGGTCGCAGTGCTCGACCGCGACGGGACCATCCGGGCCGTGAACGCGGCATGGCGGGAGTTCGCGGCGGCTCACGGCGGCGACGGGAAGGACCTCCAGGAAGGCGGCAAGTACCTGGACGCCTGCGCGCGCGGCGCAGCGCGCTGCCCCGACCCGGCCGCCGCCACGCGCGCGATCCGGAGCGTGCTCGCGGGCGCCGGAGCGGCCACTCCGGTCGAGTACGCCTCGGCGCGTACGGGTGAAGAGCGCTGGTACCGGCTCACGGTCGTGGGGATCACGCACGAAGGCGAGCGGCTCGCGATCGTCGCCCGTGCCGACGTCACCGCCGCGGTGACGGCCCGTCGCAGCGCGGCGGCGGCCACCGCCCGGGCCGAGTCGCTGCACGCCGATCTGGCGGCGCACCGGGAGCGGCTCGCCCTGGCGCTCGCCGGCGGCGACCTCGGCCTCTGGGACTGGAACGTCCAGACCGGCGACGTGTTCTACGACGACCGCTGGTGCCGCATGCTCGGCCATGGTGCCGACGAGCTCCGGCCGCACGTGGATTCGTGGGCCAGCCGCGTACACCCCGACGACCTGCCCCTGGCCCAGCGGCGCCTGCAGGAGCACTTCGCGCGGGCCACCGGGTTGTACGAGTGCGAGCACCGCCTCCGCGCCAAGGACGGCTCATGGCGCTGGGTCCTGGCGCGGGGCAAGGTGATGACCTGGGACGCAGACGGCAAGCCCTCGCGGATGGTGGGCACCCATCTCGACACCACGGCGCGCCGGCAGGCGGAGGAGGCACTGCGCCGCAGCCGCCAGCTCCTGGAGGAGATGGGACAGGTCGCCAGGGTCGGCGGCTGGGAGTTCGATCCGCGCAGCGCAGTGAACACCTGGACCAAGGCCATCCACGAGATCTACGAGCTTCCCCACGACTGCGTGCCCACACCCGAGTTGGGCCTCGGCGGCTATCCGGAGCCGGGGCGGTCCACCCTCGCCAGGGCATTCACCGAGGCGGTGGAGGCGGCGCAGCCGTTCGACCTCGAGCTGCCGTTCGTGTCCGCCCGGGGCACCCCACGGTGGGTCCGGGCCATCGGCAAGGCCGAGCGGCAGGACGGCAGGACCACGCGCGTGTACGGGGCGTTCCAGGACGTGACCGACCGGGTGGAGCGCGAGCGACGGGTGCGCGAGAGCGAGGCCCTGTTCAAGGCCGTCGCCGACACCGTGCCCGTCCTGCTCTGGATGTCGGACGCACAGAAGCAATCGACCTTCTTCAACCGGGCCTGGCTGGAGTTCACCGGCCATTCCCTCGCGGACGAACTGGCCGGAGCGTGGATCGGGGCGGTGCACCCGGAGGACCGCGAGGCCATGCTCCGCCACTGCCAGGAGTGCTTCACGCAGCGCCGCCCGCTGGAGATGGAGTTCCGCATGCGCCGCCACGACGGCGAGTACCGCTGGATGCTCGACCGAGGCGTGCCGCGCCATGACAGCGAGGGAAGGTTCGTCGGCTTCGTCGGCGCCAGCGTCGACGTGCACGAACAGCGCCTGCTGCGCGATCAGCTGCGCGAGGCCACGGCACGCGCCGAGCGGGCCAGCCGGGCCAAGAGCGAGTTCCTGGCCAACATCAGCCACGAGATCCGCACGCCGCTCACGGCGATCCTGGGCTGCGCGGATCTGCTCGAGGGGCACGACGGCGGGATCGACGCAGGCGTGGATCGCGCCGATCTCGTCGAGACCATCCGGCGCTCGGGGCAGCACCTGCTCGCGCTGCTCAACGACGTCCTCGACCTGTCGAAGATCGAGGCCCGCTCGATGCAGATCGAGGCCATCCCGTTCGCACCCGCGCATCTGGTGGCGGAGGTCGTCGAGATGCTCCGGCAGCGCGCCTTGGCCAAGGGACTCATGCTCGAGCTCCATGTCCAGGGCTCGCTGCCGGCGAGGGTCCTCTCCGATCCGACGCGGCTGCGGCAGGTGCTCGTCAACCTGGTCGGCAACGCCATCAAGTTCACGGCCTCCGGGCGAGTCGTGCTGCGCACGAGCGCGGAGGAGGCGGAGGACGGCCGGGTCTGCCTGCGGTTCGAGATCGAGGACAGCGGCGTCGGCATGACCGAGGAGCAGACCCGGCACCTCTTCCAGGCGTTCTCCCAGGCCGACGCCACGACGACGCGGCGCTTCGGCGGAACCGGCCTCGGCCTGGCGATCTCCCGCAGGATCGCGAGGCTCCTGGGCGGGGACGTGGAACTGGTGCGCACCGCCAAGGACGCCGGATCGACGTTCCGATTCACCTGCACCGTCGCGCGCGAAGTGGCGCCTCCGCCGGCACGGACCACGCCAGGGAACAGCCCGGCCCCGGTCCCGGCGCCGCCCAGCCTCGCGGGTCGGATCCTGCTCGCGGAGGACGGGCTCGACAGCCAGCGCCTGATCGCGGCCCTCCTGCGCCGGGCCGGAGCCAGGGTGGAGGTGGCCGCGAACGGCCGGGTCGCCCTCGAGCGCGTCCGCGCCGCCGAGCAGAGCCGCGCGCCCTTCGACCTCGTGCTCCTCGACATGCAGATGCCCGAGGTGGACGGCTACACCGCGGCGCGCCAGCTCCGCGCCGAGGGGTGGCCCGGCGCGATCGTGGCGCTCACGGCCCACGCCATGCAGGAGGACCAGGAGCGCTGCATCGCCGCCGGCTGCGACGCTTACGCGGCCAAGCCGATCGAGCGGGACCAGCTCTACCAGATCTGCGCGCACTGGCTCGGCCGGAAACGGTCCTGAGCGTCGCCCGCACGACCTCAGCCGTGCCGCGCGCAGCGCCAGCACCGTGCTACGGGAACACGCCCTCGAAGTTCAGCACCGGCAGGTAACCGCCGCCCGAGCCCATCGACCAGGTGTTGGTGCTCGCCACGTAGAAGATCGACTGGGCCTGGATCGGGTAGCCCGGCCCCGGGTGGAGGAGCGCGACGAACGCCTCGCTGGTGACCGAGTTGGCGAAGGTCGCGGGCGGATTCGCCCAGCCGAGCGCCTGCACGTACACGGGCAGGTTGGCGAGCTGCGGCATCGCCGGGAGCGGCCACTGCACGGTGGGGAAGAGGCCGCTGGTGGCCAGGACGACCTGCAGCGCGAAGATGTCGGTGTTGAGCGTGCAGCCGCTCATCCCGATCACCCCGAGGTCGATCGGGTATCCGGGGCCGGCGTTGTCGGTGCCGAGGAACACCAGTGCCTGGGGGAACGCCCCGGGGGTGGAGGCCCGCAACGTCATGTCGAGCGTGCTGCCCAGCACGCCCGAGGTGCGCGACGGCACCAGGCTGAGGCTCTGCGCGAGGCCGTTGGCGCAGACCCGCGACACCTGCGCCGTGGCGAGCTCCGCGGTGGTCGAGCGCAGGAACGCGGCGTCGAGGCTGTACGAGCTGGGTGGTACGACGGTGTCGGCCGTCTCGAGCTGCATCAGCAGGTTGCCGGCTCCGCCGTTGAACACATAGGGCGTCGTCAGTGCGATCCGCACCGAGAACGGCGCCGGGAGGATCGCCCGCGGCGAGGCCGTGGGCAGCGTGAGCGGGCCGTTGAACACCACCGTGGGCGTGGCCGTGCCGATGTTGGTCGTCGGATTGGCGATCATCGCGGCGGCCGTGGTCGCCGTGGTCCACATCGTGACCTTGTAGTTCTTGGTGTAGCCCGTGTAGATCGCGGTGAGCGATCCCTCGGGACGCATCGCGACGGCCTGCACGAGTCCGGTCTGCGTGGTGAGCCACGCGGCGTCGACCAGGACCTGCAGAGCGGCGTTGTCACGGCCGAACGGGTAGGTGTGGGTGCGATTGCCTTCGGCCGTGGCGAAATACGGGGGGACGACCTTGCTGGCCTGCGCGGCGACGCCGGCGGCCAGGAGCAGCGGGAGGAGGACGGTGGTGTGGTGTCGCATGATGGGTACCGAGGGTCGTGCGGAGCGGCGCGCCCAGGCTAGCGCCGGGTCGCGGGAGTGCACAGCCGGGGTCGGAGGCTAGCCGGGTGCGATGCGCGCCACCGTCACGCGACCGTCACGCACACGGCAGGCTGCCCCCGCTGCCTCGCCAGGCGCGTCGCGAGCGCCACGCCCGCGGCCGCAGGGCGCGCATGGCACCTCCCCCGTCCGGCACCGCCCCCGGTCCCCGGACGCACCGCACGCGCGGTGGCGGCGCGTGGCGCCGCGGTCCAGGTGCGTGGCGGCGCTCCGCACCGCCGCCGGCCCCGGGACGCTAGCGCGGCTTCGGCACGTGCTGGTCGAGCAGGATCTGGTTGCCGTCGGGGTCGACGACCATGAGGCTCGCCGGCCCCGTCGACGCGGGGTCGGCCTTGCTCGCGAAGGTCATCCCGCTCTTCTCCAGACGCGCCTGGATCTCGCGCACATCGGTGAACGTGGCGGCCTCGGTCGCCTGCTGCGTCCAGCCGGGATTGAAGGTCAGGATGTTGCGCGGAAACATCCCCTGGAAGAGGCCGATCACGTGGTCGCCATTGCGCAGGATCTGCCAGTTCTGGCTGGGATCGCCGGCGAAGGGGCGGAAGCCGAGCTTGGCGTAGAACTCTCGCGATGCGGCGAGGTCCTTCACGGACAGGCTGACGGAGAAGGCGCCGAGGTTCATGGTGGACGGGGCGGGGTTCGAAGGAGTGGGGGCTGCGGTGTCCGCGTTGGTCGCGGCACAGCCGGCCAGGACGGCACACAAGACGACTGCGATTGTGGTCTTCATCGGGGTCTCGCCTGTCGGGCGGCGGCACATCATGCCCGAGCGTGCCGCCACCCCGAGAGGGGGAACTTGCCGGGGGGACACCCCCTGGCCGGCGCGGGCGAACCCGCGCGGGACCCGGCCGCGCACCCATGCATCCACCCCCGTCCTGGCCTGGCGCGCCGCGCCTGGCGCCGCGCCGGGCACCCCCTCATGCCACCCGACGCACTTCCTCCGGCACCACCTCGAACTCCAGCTTCTGCGTCCGCCGCAGGACCACCACCCGTGTGAGTCGTCCGATCCGCTCCCCCGTCAGCAGCCGGTGCAGGTCGTCGATGCCGCTCACGTCCTGGCCATCCATCGCCACCACCACGTCGCCGTCCTGCACTCCGGCGCGCGCGGCGGGACCCTCCGGCTCCACCTGGAGCACCAGCACTCCGTACGCCCGCGCCAGACCGTGCAGCCGCTGGGTGCGGCGGTGCAGCGCGATGGTCTGTCCGCCGATGCCGAGGCGCCCGCGCCGGATCCGTCCATGACTGATCAGGTGCTGTGCCACGAAGCGCGCCGTGTTCACGGCGATGGCGAAGCAGATGCCCTGCGCCTGCGGAATGATCGCGGTGTTCACCCCGATCACCTCGCCCCGCGAGTTCACGAGCGGACCGCCGGAGTTGCCGGGGTTGAGCGCGGCGTCGGTCTGGATCACGTCGTCGATGAGGCGGCCGTTCTCGGAGCGCATCGAGCGACCCAGCGCGCTCACCACGCCCGCGGTCACCGAGCATTGGAAGCCGAACGGGTTGCCGATCGCCACGGCCAGCTGGCCCACGCGCAGGCGCTGCGAGTCGCCCAGCGCCACGGGCCTCAGCCCCGGAGCGTCGATCCGCACCACCGCGAGGTCGGTGTCGGGATCGTCGCCGATGCGCTCGCCGCGCACCGACATGCCGTCGGCAAGGGTCACCCGCAGCGACCGCGCCTTCGCCACGACGTGGCTGTTGGTGAGCACGAAGCCATCGGGCGTGAGCACGAATCCCGAGCCCGTGCCGCGCGCGCCGGAGTCGCCGCGCTGCACCTCGAGGTGCACGACCGCCGGACTCACGGACTCGGCCACCTCCACCACGGTGCGCGAGAACGCGTCGAAGAGCTCGGGGTCGCCGGCCTCGGGACGCGGCGGCGGGAGCTCTGGGGTGGCCCCCGCCGCCTGGACGCGCCGGATCCGCGGGACCACGGGCTCAGCTGCCCCGCACTTCGATGGTGCGTGGGCGCGCGGCCTGGCTCTTGGGCAGGCGGAGCTGCAGGACGCCGTCCTGGTAGTGCGCGGTGACGTTGGCCGCGTCGACGCTCTCGCCGACGCGGAACGAGCGCTCGAAGCCGCCCCAGGCGAACTCCTCGACCAGACGCCGGGCCGCGGCCTCGTGGCGGGCCGGCGCCCGGCCCGTGACACGGAGCTGGCCCTTCTCGAGCGTCACGTCGATGTCCTGGAGGGTGAGACCGGGCATGTCCAGGAGCACGAGGAACTCGTCCTTGCGCTCCACGATGTCCACCTCGGGGACGCGCAGCGCTGCCGTGGCCGTCGCCGCGGCGGCGTTGCGCTCGTTGCCGTTCGTGCCGTTCGTGTGCTTGCTCATGGCTGCCTCCTCAACGGGATTCCTGGACGACGATGCGCCGCGGCCGGGCGTTCTCCGCGCGCGGCAGGGTCACGGTGAGCACGCCGTTCTCCAGGCGCGCCTCGATCTTGTCGCGATCCACGGGGAACGGCAGCCGCACCACCTTGGTGAACCTGCCCGCGCCGCGCTCGCGCAGGTGGTAGTAGGCGTTGGCCTCCTCCGGCTGCTTGCGCTCGCCCTTGAGCGTCAGCTCACGGTCCTCGACCGTCACCTCGAGGTCGGCGAGACGCAGGCCCGGCACCTCCGCCTCCACGAAGAGGCCCTGCTCGCCCTCCCACACGTTCATGGACGGGAACGCGCTGGTGGTCAGGCTGGCCAGGGGCCGGAGGTCCGGCAGCGCCGCGAAGAAGTCGTCGAAGAGTCGGTCGAACTCGTCCCGCCACCGGGCGGGGGTGGTCAGCGTGGGGAATCGATCGAGCATCATGTTCGTCTTGCCTCCTGTGAGTCGCGCCCGGCGCGAGGCAAGGTGCGTGCCAACCCTGGCCGGCCCAAGGAGGCGCTCGGGGAGGCGTGCGAAGGCGGCCGCGCCAGCGCGGGTTGCGACGGATCGCACGCGGGCCTCGCCCGGGGCCGCGCAGCGGCCCATGGAGCCGCTCCCGGCACGCGTCTGTCAGGCTGTCACCCGCCGCCCTGCCACTGCGACGAATCGACTGCCGGGAGCCGGCCAGGGCGTGCGTCGCCCCGGGGGCGGAGGTGCGTATCGTCGCGCCCCACTCCTGGACCATGAGCTACCTCCTCGATCTGGTCGCGACGTCCGACGGCACCGTCCTGCCTGCCGATCGCCCGCAGGGCCTGCACGGCGGCAGGCCCCTGCTCGCCCGCTACGACCTCGAGCGCTTGCGGCGCGAGGTCCCACGCACGGCGCTGCAGGGCCGGCCCGAGTCGCTGTGGCGCTACGCCGAGCTGCTGCCGCTGCGCGACCCCGCGAACCCGGTCACCCTCGGTGAATGCCGCACGCCCCTGCTCGCCGCGCCACGCCTCGCGCGCGCCCTCGGCCTGGAACGCCTCACGATCAAGGACGAGTCGCTCCTGCCGACGGGCTCGTTCAAGGCGCGTGGCATGGCGGTGGCCGTGTCCCGCGCCCGCGAGCTGGGGATCCGGCGCATCGCCGTGCCCAGCGCGGGCAACGCGGGCGGCGCACTCGCCGCGTACGCCGCGCGGGCCGGGATCGAGTGCTTCGTGTTCGTGCCCGAGGACACCCCGATCGTGAACCGCAACGAAGCGGCGCTCTACGGCGCGCACGTGTTCCTGGTCGACGGCCTGATCGGCGAGTGCGGCCGGATCGTGCGAGAGGGCGCCGAGCGCATGGGCTGGTTCCCGATGAGCACGCTGCAGGAGCCCTACCGCCTCGAGGGCAAGAAGACGATGGGGCTCGAGCTCGCCGAGCAGCTCGGCTGGCGCCTGCCGGACGCGATCTTCTACCCCACCGGAGGAGGGGTCGGCCTGATCGGCAGGTGGAAGGCCTTCGACGAACTCGAGGCGCTCGGCTGGCTGGCGGGCGGACGACGCCCGCGCATGTTCGCGGTGCAATCGAGCGGCTGTGCGCCGATCGCCCGGGCGTTCGACGTCGGCGGCGAGGCCTCGCCGGCCCTCGACCACCCCCACACCGAGGCCTCGGGGCTGCGCGTGCCCAAGCCGCTCGGCGACTTCCTGGTGCTGCGCGCGGTGCGCGCGTCGGGCGGGCGTGCCATGGCGCTGGCCGAGGAGCGGCTGCGCGAGTGGCTGCACCTCGCCACGCGCCTGGAAGGCGTGGCGCTGTGCCCGGAGAGCGCCTTCTGCCTCGGCGCGGTCCAGGAATGCGTGGCGCGCGGCTGGCTGCGTCCGGATGCCGAGGTGGTCGTGTTCAACACCGGCGCCGCCCAGAAGTACGTGGAACTCACCACGCCACCGCCGCTGCCGCACATCGCGCACCGCGCGGTCGACTGGCAGCGGATCGCGGGGGCGGCGGGGAGTGGCGGCGCGTCGTGACCAGGACGGGACGCGATTCCCGCGTTCGCCCGCCACGATCCGCGCATTGGATCGTGGAGGTCGCACCGTGAACCATGCCCGATCGCTCGTCTGCCTGCTCGCGCTCGCCACGACCCTGGCCGCCCAGGACTCCCGGCCCGCCTCGCGTCCCGACACCCGCCCGCGCCCGCGTCCCGGCACGCAGGCCCTGCACCTGAAGGTCGAAGGAAGAGAGCGCAGTGCCTGGCTGCACGTCCCTGCCGCCTGCACGGGGCGGGAGGCCCTGCCCCTCGTGATGGTCCTGCACGGGGCCGGCGGCAGCGGCCGCCACTACCTGGAACGCAACCGCTTCCGCGACGAGGCCGAACGGCGGGGCTGGCTGATCGTGGCGCCGGATGGCCTGCCGGCGCGGCCGCAGGCCAAGGCCGGCTTCCTCACCAATCCGGTGGTGTGGAACAGCGGCCAGTTGCGCGCCGGCAGCGAGCGCGCCCGGATCGACGATGTCGCCTTCCTCCTCGCCGTGCTGGACGAGTGCGCACGGCGCGCACCCGTGGACCAGGAGCGCGTGTTCGTGACCGGACACTCCAACGGCGCGGGCATGACGTACCTGCTCGCGCAGCGCGCGTCGGAGCGGTTCGCGGCCTTCGCGCCGGTCATGGGGCTCAACCCGGTGGCGGCTCCGGCGCCGGCCCACGCCCGCCCCTTCCTCGCCATCTACGGGCGCGAGGATCCTCTGGTGCCGTTCGAGGGCGGCGAGTCCGAGCTGCCCTGGGGCTCGCGCACCACGCCGCCCGTGCGCAGCATGGTCGAACCCTGGCGCACGGCGCTCGGTTGCGGCGGCGAGCCGCGCGAGAGCACCGACGTGGGCGGCGTGCGCAGGGAGGTGTACGGACCGGGGGCGAACCGCGCGACGTTCACCCTGATCGTCCTGGCCGGGCACGGACACGGCTGGCCGGGGGGCCAGGAGTCCGGCCTGCCGGAACGGATGATTGGCCGGAGGAGCGAGGCGCTGGACGCCACCACGACGATCCTGGACTTCTTCGCCCGTCACCGGCGCTGAGGCGCACGGGCCGGCGCCGTAGGCTGGGCGGCATGGCCCAGGTCCTTGCGTTGCTCCTTCCCGTCGTGCTCCTGCTCCAGGATCCCGCGTCCCGCCCCGCGACCCAGCCCGCCGCGCGCTCCGCAGACGTCGCCACGCCGGAGGCGCTGGTCGCGGCGCTCTACGACGTGATCTCCGGTCCGGCCGGACAGAAGCGCGACGCGGACCGCTTCCGCTCGCTCTTCCTGCCCGGAGCCCGCATGGTCGTGGTCCAGTCGCGTCCGGATGGCAGCGTCGCCGTCGTCCCCCTCGCCGTCGACGAGCACGTGCGTCGCTCGTTCCCGGTCCTGGAGCAGCGCGGCTTCTGGGAGCGCGGCGCCGAGACGCGCTTCGCGAAGACCGCGCACACGGCTCAGGCGTGGAGCCGCTACGAGATCCGCTTCGGCTCGGCGGACGCCGAGGTCAGCGTGCGCGGCGTCAACGCGTTCCACCTCGTGAGCGATGGCGCGCGCTGGTGGATCGCCGCGCTGCAGTGGGAGGCCGACCCGCGCTGAGCGGGCGGGCCGCTACTCCAGGCGGCGCGCCTGCAGCTTGTTCACCTTCACCGCGGCGCCGGCAGGCACGACGAAGCTCAGCAGGCCTTCGCGCAGCTGCGCCGCAGTGGCGACCTTCGCCTCGACCACCTGGTCGTCGATCTCCACCTTCATGTCGAGGCCCAGCACCGTCACCTTGGCCTTGTAGTTCTTGCCGGCCTCCAGCTTGCCCTTGTTCTCCTTGGTCTTGAACGAGGGGCGCAGGGCGCTGTTGTCGACCTTGGCGCCGACGTGCAAGGCCAGCTCGAGACCGACCTGCTCGACCGTGAACTCCATCTCGAGCACCACGTCGCGCCACGGCTCCTTCTGGAGGAACGACACGACACCCTGGCTCTTGGGGGCCGAGTTCTGGAGGCGCATGGCGGCGCCGTCCCACGCCAGCTTGAAGCCCTCGAAGGTGGGCGCACGCCACTTGTCGCGCAGCGCGGGCGCCAGCAGGTCTACCGGCGTGATCTGGGCCTGGACCTCCGGAGGGAAGGCGCGCTTCGCCGCCTCGTGTTCCTCCTGCAGGATCTCGCCGCGCAGGGCCTCGGCATTGGTCTTCGCCTCGGATCCCCGCTTGCCGAGCAGTTCCAGGTGATGGGTCAGGGCTCGTTCGGCCTGTGCGAAGCGGGCGTAGACCTTGCGTGGGTCCGCTGAGCCGTTCTGGGCCATCTGGCGGGCGTCGGCCACCAGGGACGCGCCCAGGACCTCGGCCAGCTGCGCGTGGACGGTCTGCACCCGTTTGGCCAGTTCGGGATCCCGGCCAGCCATCGCGGCCGTTGCGGCCGCGAGCCGCTCGTGCAGGCGCAGCGCCGAGTCGGGATTCACGGCCTTGGGATCGGCCAGCAGGGCCTCCGTGTCGGCCACGGTCTTGAGGTGCACCGACTGTTCCTTGGCGAACTCGACGGTCGCCTGGGCTGCCTGCATGCGGCTGATCACGTCCGCGGCCAACACTGCTTCGCCCTGCCATGCGGCCTTGTGCTCGGGGGCGAGACGCAGGAACTTCTCGGCGTCCGCGGCCTTGCGCACGTCGAGATTCTCGGTGGCGGCCTGGAACGCCTGGAGGCGATCCGTGCGGGTCTTCTCGGCTGCGGCCAGCTCGGCCGCGCGGGAGAAGTGCACCCAGAGCAGGAGCCCGAGCACCAGCGCCGAAACCGTGATCACGCTGTAGGCGATGCGCATCGTGACCTGCTGGCGGTGCCGGATCTCCCCGTGGATCCGGGCCGCGCGCTCGTGCGGGTCCTCATCCTCGCCGACCTCCTCGGCCTCAGATTCGCGGCGGCCCTTCGAGCGGAGCAGGGCGCGGGGCGCGCTGCCGTCATGGACCGGCCCAGCGGCCGGGACGGGCTCGAGTTCATCCACGGCTTCGAGCTCTGCCGTCTCCTCCGGAGCGGGAGCGCTCGCCGCCTTGCCGGCCGAGACCGCGACGGCGGGACCGTGCTTGCCGGCCTTGCGGGCTCGCCGTTCGGCGGCGCACTTGGGGCAGAGGATGCGCGCGCTGACCACTTCCTCGAGGTGGTCCGACGGCGCGAACGAGGCTCCACACAGTTCGCAGCGTTCCATGGAGGGGGGCATCCGCAGGGGCCGGGTGGTGAGGGTGAGCGGGTCCGGGGACTGACCCGCGGTCAGAGCCTAACGCACCTCTCGTGACGGTCTTGCATGGAGGGCGCGCCAGGAATGCCTGGGTTCCGGCGGGGCTCCAGCCGTCTGACCACCTGCCCAGTGGATCCTAGATGCGCCTCTAACCACCGCTGCTTCATGCGCTTGCGCCTGTCGCCCGATCCCGACGCGGCGCCGCGGCGCCGTGCCGAGCCCACGGGCGACCCGGCCCCGCCCTTCACCGCAGGAACACCTCGCCGATCGGGACGATGCGCACGGCGTCGGGCGCCAGCGGGATGCGCAGGTCCTGGATCACCTTGTCCTCGTCGAGGACCTCCTGCGGCGGCGCGGCCTGGTAGACGATCGGGGAAGGGGTGTTGTCGAGCAGGCGCTGGCGCAGGCCCTCGGCGTCCTGGGTGACGATCACGATCTGCAGGCGATCGCTCCGCAGGTGCGTGCGGATCACGCGGTTCACGTCCGCCAGGGTCAGCTTCTTCAGCCCCTCCTGCACGTACTCGACGAAGTCGCCGATCCCGTAGTAGGCGCTGTCCAGCGCGTAGCCGAGGCGGTGGTCCTGGGTCTGCACCAGGAGGTTCACGTTCTTGGCGAGGAACGCGCGCGTCGCGGCGAAGTGCGCCTCGCCGAGCCCGTCCCGCACCAGCTTGTCCAGCTCGTACCACGCGGCGCGCAGCGCGAAGTGCGCGCGCTCGTGCGGCACGGGGCGGATCCAGATCTGGAAGATCTGGCTGGAACGCGCAAGGTTGGGGTCGGGCGTGAACTGGTACATGCCGCGCGGGAAGTACTCGATGTACGCGTAGTCGCCGTAGTTCAGGCCACGCACTTCGCGCAGGCGCTGGTAGAGGTGCGAGTTCTCGCTGCGGTGCTCCCCCAGCCAGGAGCGCACCAGCCAGAGGGCGACCCAGTCGGGGTGGCCGCGGCGGACGTCGATGGGGAAGCCGAGGTGGATGCCGGTCGCGAGCGTCTCCTTCTGGACGATCGTGACGCGGTTGGCCGTGGGCGCCGGCGGCTTGGGCACCGGCGATGGTGCCAACACCTGGCCCTGGGCCTCTTCCACGTCGAAGTCGGGGATGCGCAACAGATCGCCCTGCACCTGCGCGGGGAAGCCCTGCGGGAAGCCTCCGGCGATCCCCATGGTCGGCCGCGGCATGGGCCGCTGCGTCAGCTTGCGCCACTGCGCCTGCACGTCCTCGACCGTGATCGAGCGCACACCCGTGAGCGTGCCGGCGCTGTGGTGCCGGTAGGGATGCCCCGCGTAGATCTCGCCGTACAGCACCTCCTTGCCGAGCTCCTCGTCGTTGGCGCGGCGCAGCTGCGTGTCGAGGAACGCGATCGTGTCGGCCTTCACGCGCTCGAGGTCCCTGGCATCGAACGCCGGCTCCGTGAGCATCTCCTTCAGGATCCCGTAGCCGGCCTGCAGGTTGTCGCGGTGCAGGATGGTGGCGAACACCGTGCACTCCTTGTCCACCTGGACCGCGATGTCGGCCGCCATGGGGTGCAGCGCCGCGAGGATCTGTTCGTACGAGCGCTTCCTGGTGGCGCCGCCGGCCAGCAACGCGGCCGTGACGTGTGCGAGCCCCTCCTTGCCCGGCGGGTCCTCCATCGCACCCAGGGGATACACGAGGCGCAGGGCGACCAGCGGCGACTCGCTCGGCTGCAGCAGGAGGCCCTGCGTCGTGCCCTGCGCGGACGCGCTCGGACCCGCCGCGGCGCCGCCGTCGCCGAGCTTGTGGCGCCGGTCCATCCCCGGCAGCGGCTCGTGGCTGAGAGTCGCCAGCGTGAGGCCGTCCTCCACGAAGTAGCGGCGCGCCACCGCGCGCACCTCCTCGGCGCCCACCTGGGCGTAGTGCTCGTAGACCTGGTTCACCACCTCGGGCGTGCGGAAGCGCGCCACGTAGCCCGCCAGGGTCGCGGCGATCGCCTCCGAGGAGCTGAGCGAGCGCGCGAAGCCGTAGCGCTGGTTGGACTTCACGTCGGCGAGGCGCTTTCCGTCGATGGCAGCCGACTTCACGCCGTCGCAGGCCTTCAGGAGTTCGTCCCGCACGTACGCCGCGTCGGCCGGGTCCTTGAGCCGCGCCGCCACGATCAGCAGGTATGGATCGACGTGGTCGGGGAACGACGCGAAGAGCACGTCGACCTTCTGCTCGCGCACGTAGAGCTTCTGGAAGAGCTCGCTGCTCGGCGCGAAGGTCAGCGCCGAGAGCACGTCGAGCGCCGGCATCTCCTTGCCGAGCGGCCGCACTGCCGGGCCCTTGAACGCCAGGAGCACCCAGGGCTGCGTGGGCGTCGGCCAGCGGTGGTGCACCTCGCGCACGCCCTTCTGCGGTGGCTCGGCCGGGATCGCCAGCGGCGCCGTCTTGCCGGCCCATTCGCCCCAGTGCTTCTCGACCAGCGGCAGCACCCGCTCGCGCGTCACGTCGCCCACGACGAGGAGCGTGGTGTTGTCGGGGCGATACCAGCGCTCGAAGAAGAGCCGCGAGTACTCGTACTGCCTGGGCATCTCGCGGATGTCGCGCAGGAAGCCCATCGTGGTGTGCTTGTAGGTGTGGACGTCGAAGGCCGCGTCCTGCACCACCTCCATCAGCTTCTCCAGCGGATCGCTGCTGTTCTTGTTGTACTCGCCCAGCACCGCGAGGGCTTCGGTGCGGAAATCGCGCTGGGAGTACTCCAGGTTGCGGAACCGGTCGGCCTCCAGCTCCAGGACCGTCTCCAGGTCCTCGCTCGCAAAGGTCGTGTGGTAGCAGGTGAAGTCGTCGGTGGTGTAGGCGTTGCGCGCCGCGCCGATGCGCTTGAACGCGGCGGCCTGTTCCCCGGCGGCGCGGGTCTTCGTGCCCCGGAACATCATGTGCTCGAAGAAGTGCGCGAAGCCGGACTTGCCGGGCTCGACCTCGTTGCGCGAGCCGGTGGCCACGGTGATGTAGACCGAGGCCACGCGCGGGAACGAGGTGCGCATGGTGATCAGGCGCAGGCCGTTGCCGAGGTCGTCGATCGTGTAGGGGAAGGGCAGCATGCCTTGGTTGGTCTGGGCGCCGAGGGTCGCGGCGGCCAGGAGGAGGGTCGCGAGGGACAGGGCCTGGGAACGCATCGGAGGGTCTCGCCGCGGTGGAAGAGGTTCGGGACGGCGGCCCGGGCGAGCCCGGACCGGTCCACGACAAGGGAGGGATGGTATGGCCCGGTCGCGCAAGCGTCAGGGATCGATCGGTTACTTGCGGCGCGCCGACACCGCGGCGCAGGTCCGGCCGCGCAGCACGCGCACTGCGCACGGGATTCGCGATGCCGGACTCGTCTTGTCGCGCGTATCCGGGCTCCCTAGAACCACACGTCTGCCCTCCCTCCAACCCTGCGGCCGGCATCGCCGGTCGTCCCCATCATGAACTTGTCCCGTCTCCTCCTCACCCTCCCCCTCCTCGGCGGCCTGCTCGCCGCACAGTACACCGGCGAGCCGCCCGTGGTCATGCAGGCCGCGGCCGCCAACCCGCAGCTCGGCGCCACGGCCCTCGGCGTCGCGCAGGTCCAGCAGATCCTGCTGGTCCCGCACATCGGCCTCGGCGCCAACTGGTACTACGCCGCGGCCACGGTCGTGCGGAGCGGCGCCACCAGCAGCTTCCTGCAGACCGGCACGTTCAACAGCGTCACCGGTGCCTACACCAAGAACACCGACATCGACGCGCTCACCGTCGCCGGCGACTTCGCGCTGAGCATCTCCGATGACCTCCAGGTCGCCGTCTGGGACGCGGCCACGGGCGTGAAGTGGGCCAAGCGCACGGGCGCCGCGGGTCCGTTCGGCCCCGCCGCCAACGTGACGGGCATCACCGGCACCTACCTCGACCCGAACTTCGGCCGGATCAACGGCAAGCTGGTGCTCTTCTTCATCACGGCCGGCAACACCAGCATCTCGGTCGGCGACTTCGACGCCAACACCGGCGCGGTCTCCAACATCCGCGTCGTGGCGGCGGGCTCCGTCGTGCATTCGCCCACGCCCATGAACGACAAGACCGGCGAGACCCGCTGCCTGGTCTACAACAACGGCGTGAGCCCGCGCCAGGCGCGCATCGCCACGTCGATCGACAACAGCGGGCCCGACTACCTCTTCTATACCAACGCGGCGTGGCTCGCGAACGGCGACTGCAACGGCGGCACCATCACGCTGGCCACCGCCCCCTCGACCTACGCGGATCCCACCAGGATCGGGATCCTGGCGATGAACTCGGTGAGCGTCCCGGCCGCCGGCGGGCCGGTCACCCTGGCCGCGTTCGGCCCCGAGAAGGCCGCTGCCGCCACGCCGTACTCGGGCACCATCCTCGTGGGCGTCCTGAACGCCGCGGCGATCACCCTCGGCCCGCCCATCGTCGGCAACCTGTCCCTCAACCCGGGCAGCCTCGTGGTCCTGCCCTCGCAGGCCTTCGACAACGCCAGCGGCTCGCTGAGCTACAGCCTCTTCGCGCCGGCCCAGCCGTCCGGCACCAAGCTGCAGGCCCAGCCGGTGCTGCTCGACGTGAACACTGCCACGGTCTACCTGGGCAACACCGCGCAGATCCTCTGGCAGTGAGGGTCGCCGCGCCGGGCGGCGCCGGCGGTCGTACCGCTCCGCCGCCCGACCGCGCGCCTCACCCGGGCGGCAGCTCGATCGGCCGGAAGTCGATCGCGTCGACCGACGCCAGGTGGTAGCGGATCCCGCCGGCTTCGCCCTGGAAGCCGTACTGGTGGTCCTTGCCGTGCAGATGGCCGTACACGCACTGCGACACGCCGGCGGCCTGCAGCAGCGGCACCGCCGGCGTCTCGCGCCCGTCGGTGTAGCGCGGCGGATAGTGCACCAGGGCGATCGTGCGCCGCCCCGCCAGCTTCTCGCCCGCGGCGATCGAGAGCTTCAGGCGCTCGACCTCGCGCGCGAAGATCTTTTCCGCGCCCGGCTCGGCCCACGGCGCACCCGGCGGATCCCACAGGCGCGTGCCGATCACCACCGTGGCGTCGGGCAGCTTCCAGGCGTTGTTCTGCAGCAGCCGGACCGAGGGGTGGATCACCCGCTGCAGCTTGGCCAGCGAGGTCCACCAGGTGCAGTGGTTGCCCTTGATCAGGATCTTCGTGCCGGGCCGCGCGCCGACCCAGTCGAGGTCGGGCTTCGCCTCGTCGAGGGTGAGGCCCCAGGAGGTGTCGCCGCCCACCAGCACCCAGTCGTCCGGTCCGACCATGGCGTCCCACGCCTCGCGCATGCGGCGCTCGTGACCCACCCAGCGGTCCCCGAAGATGTCCATGGGCTTGTCGACGCCCAGGCTCAGGTGCAGGTCGCTGATCGCGAAGAGTCGCATCGGTGGGGTAGGGCGTGGCGCGGCGGCTGGAAAAGGGCGTGGATCCTACCGAGGATCGGGGAATGCACACGCACGCCTTCCCCGCCCTGCTCGCCGCCTGCCTCGGCGGGGCCCTGGCCGCCCAGAACCTGCCCGCGCTCCCCAAGGGCTACGACCCCGCGCTGTGGGAGAAGGCCTGCCGCCTGCACTTCGCGGCCACGGTGATCGACACCCACTCGGACACCACCAGCCGGATCCTCGACGAGGACTTCGACATGGGCCGGCGTGCGCCCGACGGCCACATGGACCTGCCGCGCATCGCCGAGGGCGGACTCGACGCGCAGTTCTATTCCATCTACGTCGCGGCCGAGTACGCGGGCGAGGAGGACCCGGCCACCGCCAGGAGCCGCAAGGAGAGCAAGCCGGACTTCAGCGCCCGCCGGGCGCTGGACATGATCGACGGCCTCGTGCGCACCGTGGAGCGCCACCCCGAGAGGATGGTCCTGTGCACGAGTCCGGCCGAGCTGCGCGCCGCCGTGGCCGCGGGCAGGCATGCGGCGCTGATGGGCATCGAGGGCGGCCACGCCATCGAGGGGGACCTCGCCCTGCTGCGCCAGTTCCACCGCCTGGGCGTGCGCTACATGACGCTCACCCACACCAACCACAACCAGTACGCCGACTCCTGCGCACCGGCCGAGCCGCGCTGGAACGGGATCAACCGCCTGGGCGTGAAGGTGGTCCGCGAGATGAACCGCCTCGGGATGCTGGTCGACGTCAGCCACGTGAGCGACGCGGCGTTCTTCGCCGTCCTGGAGGTCACGCGGGCTCCGGTGATCCTCTCGCACAGCTCGTGCCGGGCGCTCGCCGGCCACCGCCGCAACGTCACCGACGACATGCTGCGCGCCCTGGCCCGGAACGGTGGCGTGATCATGATCAACTTCAACGGCGGCTTCGTGGATGCCGAGTACGGCAAGCGCTACGACGCGTGGCGCGCGCCGCTGCGGATCCGCGAGCGCGCCATCGAGGCGCGCCACGGTGCGGACTCGCCGGAGGCGAAGCAGGCGATCGCGGCCCTGCGCAAGGAGCACGCCGACCGCGAGCCGGAGCGGCCGCCGCTGGCGGCGCTCATCGATCACATCGTGCACGCCCTCGACGTGGCCGGCGAGGACCACGTCGGCCTGGGCAGCGACTTCGACGGCGTGCCCAGCGTGCCGCGCGGGCTCGAGGACGTGACCTGCCTGCCGCGGATCACCTACGAGCTGCTGCAGCGCGGCCGCTCCGAGGCCGCGGTGACCAAGGTGCTGGGCGGCAACCTGCTGCGGGTGTTCGCGGCGGCCGAGGCGAAGGCGAAGGAGCTGCGCGGCGAGGCGCCGTTCCGCAACGATCCGGCGACGGACTCTTTGCCGTGGCGGTGAGGCGGCGGCGCGCCCCAGGAGCATGCCTGACGGCTGCCTCTCACTGGATCCTCATCGGGTACCAGTTCGTGGAGCGGAGGACGTTGCCAGGTTCCACCCGGACTCCCTGCCACTGGAATGTGCGACCCTGCAGGGTCGGGTCGGCGGGGACCGTGAAGGACCGCGACTGGGCGCCGCCGGGACCCACCACGAACGGCGGCAGCGGGATCATCCGCGCGGGGTCGACCAGCCACGGCCCGATCCCCGGGATCTCCAGCGTGACGCGCGTGTCGCCCAGCATCGGATAGAGGAGCTCGCCGGGCTGGCCGAAGGCGATCTGGAGGTAGGGCTGCCCGATGCTGCCGGCAATCGATCCGTAGAGCTGAGAGCGGAGGTTGAGGGCCACACCCGATCCAGGGTGGCCGAACATGTTCTGATATCCGCGGTAGAGCAGGTCGATGTCCCCGTCCCGGTCCACGTCGAGGAAGTAGCTCACGCCCGCGTAGAACCAGAGTCCCGGAGCGATCTGGCTGGTCACGTTCCGGAACGTGCCCGCTGCATCCTGGAGCAGGACCTGGTTCCCCACGGTCAGATCGAGTCTTCCGTCCCTGTCGAGGTCTCCGGTTTCGACGTAATTCGCGCTGTACGTCGGGTACGGAGGAAACCTGTGGCTCTCGTCCACGAGCCGACCGGAACCATCATTCCGGAAGTACTGGAGCGGACCCTGCCACGGACTCGTGATCACGTCGAGCCACCCGTCCGCGTCCAGGTCCACGACCTTGGCCTTGCCGTAGGACATCTGCCACGGCAGGGACTGACCGGACACGAGCACCCCCTGCTGGTTCTTCAACAGGAAGCGTGGCCCCTGGACGTCGATGAAGACGAGATCGGTCCACCCGTCCCGATCGAAGTCGCCGGCCTGGATGTCGCTCGGGAGCAGGGTGACCGCCGCCTGGAGAACCGTCGCCGTGGCATCCGTGAACCAGCCGCGCCCATCGTTCAGGTAGATGTGCACCGGTCCGGGTCCCCAGACCGGCAGGTAGGACACATAGCCCACGACCAAGTCCAGGTCGCCGTCCCGCTCGACGTCCAGGGTCGCGAAGACCTCCGGATCGATACGGAGGCTTCCAACGTTCGGGAGTCTGGTCTGCTCCGTCTCCTGGAACGTCCAGTCTCCACGATTGAGGACGAGGAACTTGTCTGGTCCGGTCCGACCGAGTGATCTCGTGTGATATCCAAGAACGAAGTCGACATCCCCATCTCCGTCGAAGTCTCCCATTCCCGGCCGGAACGTGAGCGCTCCGAGTTGATCCATGGTCGGCAGCCCGGGGTAGCAGCTCACGATCGGGTCCCAGCGGCCGTCCCCCCGATTCCGAAAGAGCGCGGAATGCGTCGTGAGTTGGCTGCTGCACGTCCCGCCACCTGTTGGGCTGAAGAAATCAGGATACCTATCCCCATTGGCATCGACGTTGAACCAGGCGGAATGCGGAGGGAACAGGAACCGATGCTCCACCGAATCAGCAATCGGGGCGATCTGCGCCAACACCTGCGTTGCTCCCCCACAAAGCAGGAGTCCCTTGAACAAGAGATGAGCCAACAGTCTCATGGGACTCACCTCTTCGGCTGACCTTCACGGAGGAGGCGCAGGAGGTGGTCCCTGGATGGGGAGCCTGGCGATGCGAACGGTTGGAGCTGCCGCGAGCTGCTGGAACCTCCGGTATCGGGCCCTTCGAAGGCGACGATCACCAGGAACGTCTGGAGGTTCGATCCCGACCCTGGCGCCAGCTCGCAGTTGTACCTGATGCCCTGTCCGGGGTAGGTCGCGAAGTTGCCGATGACATCCGGGCACCCGGCACCCGCATCGCCGAACCCCCAGACTCCGACGGTGTACGTCCCCGGCGTGCCAGGAGTGCACGTTCCGAACGGGCCGAACACAGCGGTCGGCGAGATCACCCACTGGACCGGCTGTGGCCAGGATCCGGGCGGGTTGATGTGGCTCGACCATACGAACGTGGTCCCCGTACCGAACTGCGGGTCGAACCCGAAGTGCGGCATGCTGTGCGGGTTAACCCCGTAGTTGTAGTAGAGGGTCGGGTTATCTCTGGTCACGGTTGGGGTCGGTGGCAGCGGCCAACCGAACCATGGCGACTGGGAATACTGGTCTGGAAAGGATTGGGGAGGCCACAGATAGGGCGTGTGGAAGAAGTACCAGTACGGATGCGGATCCGGCATCGGATGCGGAGACACATCGCAGGGCAGGCTCCGCGGCACGGCCTCGTAGGGCGGCTGCGGAGCCGTCAGCAGGTACTCCCGCTCCGACATGTAGCCGCTCGGCCAGATCATCCTCGTGTAGTTGTTCTGGTCCGCATCGACTGCCATCAGGTCCTGCACATGCGGCCACCACTGGAAGTCCTGGCCTACGATCGTGTTGTGTTGCGGTCGTGGATAGGTTCCGGCCTGGATCAGGTTGAAGAACACCACCCTCTGGTGCGCCGGTACACCCGTGGTCGGCGGCGTCTGGCTGTAGATCCGTGTCCGGTTCAGGTACCCCGCGAGGATCAGGTCCCCCATCTCGTCCGCACCGAGGTCCATCACGCTCTGGAGCACAGGAGTGCCGTATGTGCCCGGCGCGAACCCGGCGCGCGCAGCGCTGCGCGGGTTGCCGAAGCCCTCTGTGTCGAAGTCCCAACCATGCGTGGGCATGTCTTCGATCCCCGGTGCGTAGCCCGGGGGGTCGGTGAGCGACTGCTGGCTCGACATCTGCAAGGGCACGTGGGTCACGTCCAGACCTTGGTTGACGAGGGGGTTGGTCGGCGCGGGAACCTGCTGGCCTGGGGGCGTCGAAGACGTGGTGACGTTGGGCGCGAGGCGGAAGTCGTGGGCAGAGTAGTCCAAGCTCCCGATGCCTGAGAGTCGGAGGATGTCGTTGACGTAGAGACCGCCTGGGCGCGGGCCCGCGGCACCCCCGGTGTAGGCCTGGATCGCGACCCGGGGCGCTGGGGAGCCCGCCTTTCCGAATGGCAACGGTGCCAGGGGCCAGTTCGGGAAGCTCGCGCCATTGAGCACGGACGGAGGCGTCGTGACCTCCCAGGCATTCATGTCCAGGCCCACGGCGCTGCCAGCCGCGGTGCCGACGATCATGTCCTCCCCCGCCAGACCCTCGAAGCCCGAGAGACCATTCGTCGCGTACCCGCCAGGGCTTCCCGAATCGAAGACGTTGTTGACCACGACCGGATTGTGGTCCGTAACCAGCGCGTAGCGCGCGTTCCCGGCCCAGATCCCGATCCCGTTCCATGCGATCGTGTTGTTCACGATCCGGGGCCGTTGCGGCACGCTGCCCTGGTCGTTCCTCGAGCCGTCCAGGGCGATCCCCACGCTGTTGTCGGTGAGGATGCAGTTGGTGATCCGGATCATGCGCGACGGCAGGGCAAGCGTCTCGTGCCAGGAGTGGATCCAGACGCCTGCACCGGCCCCGGGGGCTTCACCGTGCCGCGCGCCCCGGATCGTCAGGGAGTCCAGGAAGGAGTTCTCGTGGCTGCGCTGACCCTCGCCGGTGGTCGCGTCCCAGATCTCCAGGATGGCCGTGGCCTGCCCACGGGCGTCCAGGATCGTGTCGAGCGCCGAGAGTCCTTGCAGCGAGATCCGATCGTGGATCCTGGCCGGCCAGGTTTCGCCATTGAAGGGAAGGCCGGACCGCAGGTCGATCCGCGGCAGGCTCGCACCCACTGGGCCGTACAGACCCGGCATCAGGTGGATCAGCGCCCGGTTCACGACCCTCCCGTGATCTGGGTGCACCCACCAGGATTGGGAAGGAGTGGCTGGCGGTGGTCCGAACTGGCTGTTCAGGTACGCCAGCGCGCCGCTCAGGCCGGTGAGCGTCCGGAACGCGAACGGAGCGTGCTGCAGGATGCCGGTGATCGGCTTGGGATTGCCCGCCTCCGGGTGGAGATCCAGGGGACGCCTGCCGACCGGCGTTCCCGTAGCTGTCTTCGGGTTGGAGGCCGTGGCCTCGACATCATCCCCGTACATCGGATCCACGTAGACGTGGAACACGTAGTAGCGGCGTGGCGGAACTTCGCTTCCCTGCGCCACCGCGCGCTCAGCCAATAGGGCTACAGCCAGCCAGCCAGCCAGCCAGCCAGCCAGCAAGAAGCAGAGGACTGCGGTCCAGCGTTCCTGTCGGTGTCATGGCAAGACGAACGGTTACTAGCGCTGGCTCTTTCGCAGGCAACCCGCCCCGTGGCACCGTCTTCATGGATGTGCCGCGCACGCGAGGGTCCGCCAGCGTCGCCCGCGAGCCGATCCCAAGGTGCCTATGGCACCACACGCTCCCCTCCTGCCCGGGGACGGTGGCGCGCGATCGCCTCAGGCCATCAGACCACGTGCGCCGCGCAGACACCTCTCTCACCCGAGCGGACACCGCTGCAGGGATGGCCGTCGGTCCTGCGGCGTACGAATCGGGCTCATGCGGGGCTTCCGCGTCGGGTTCGCAAGCCTGCGAGGAACCACCCCCTGCTTTGTGGGCCTTCCACGCTGGCCGAGCCGGCGTGGTCTGTGGGAGTCGGCACTCCGGGCGTGCCCGGCCTGCTCGCTGCGGATCGCGCCTCCGACGATGCAGCGGAGGCCCGGGCCTTCGAAGCTCACGCCTGCGGCTGCGCCGCCTCCTGCAGCGAGCGCAGGATGCGCTTCACGCCCTCGTGCAGCTGGCGGAACGAGGACGGGGTCACCGCGATCGGGCTGACGATCTGGATGGCGGGGCGCAGGAGGCTGCGCACCGTGGTGAGCTGCATCCAGGTCCCGCGCTCCAGCGGGCCGAACTTGTCGGCCAGGGCCTTCACCAACACCTGCTCCAGGCTCCAACCCTCGATCGCAGGGCCGAGGCCGAGCTCGCGGCGATAGGCCAGGGCGTGGTCCAGGATGCCGGCCTCGGTCAGGCTGCCGAGCTGGATCAGCGCGCTACGGTAGTCGCCCGCGCTCAGCGCGCGGTCGTAGGCGCGCGCGTAGAGCAGTGCCAGGGCACGCACCCGCGGATCGCGGAGGTGCTCGACCTCGAGCAGCGTCAGCGTGCCCAGTTCGTTCACCAGGTCCGGGTCCGACGACTCGCGCATCCGCAGGCCGCCCGACTGCGCGCCGGAGGAGCCGCCCCTCGCGGGCGCATCGCCGCCGCTCGCGACCGGTTCCTCGCCGAAGAGATCCTGGTTCGCCCGCACCGGCGCGGGCCGCGCGAACACCTGCTCGCTGGCCCGGACGGGAGCGGGCGCCGGCGCGGCCGGCCTCGGCTCCGCGCGCCCGTAGGCCAACGGCTCCGCCGCCGGCCGTTCCCAGGGTGCCGGCGCACGGTTCTCGACAGGGGACGCATCCGGGTACGCCCCCCCCATGTTGCCGGCGGCGTCGCCGAAGCGCGTCAGCCCGCGCGGCGCCGATTCCACTGCCTGCGCGGGCCTGCCGCAGCGCTGGTCGATCTCGCCCATCACGCGGCGCGCATTCACCGTCGCCAGGTCGATCGGGCGCTCGTGCGGCACCCGCTGGATCGAACGGCTGGCCAGCGCCAGGGCCCAGCGGGCCAGACAGGCGCGCCGCGACTCCAGCCAGTCGACCTCCTGCTTGCTGCGGTCGCGGGCCTTGTCCAGCATGCGATCGGTGACGCCGAGGGCGTGCACCGCGCAGGCAGCGAGCAGGTTCTCGTCGTCCTCGCTCAGATCCAGCCAGGGCTCGGCCTGCGCCGTGAACGTGCGGCGCATCTGGTCGCGCAGACGGCGCACGCCGGCATGGGTCTGGCTGATCGCGCGCGGCGTCTCCTTGCCCCGATCGATGAGCTGCTGGCTCCAGGTGCGGAGGTACTCGAGCACCTCCTTGGTGGCATCGAGCAGATGCACCACTGACACCTTGTCGACTGGACGACGAGCCATGCGCTGGGACTGGACGGCGGTGCGTCGACTATCGACGAACCCGGGTCGGGACTTGACGCGATCGGGCGGCGCCATGGCCGGGGTGGCGCCGGGAGGGCGTGGGCTATGCTCCCGTGCCATGGACGCCCTGCGGCGCCAGCTGCTGGACCTCTTCGGCCCCCACCGGGCGATCGTGAACGAGGCCGCCCTGCTGGCCTACGAATGCGACGGCTTCACGGTGCACAAGGCCCGGCCCCTGGCCGTGGTCCTGCCGGAGAGCACCGCGGAGGTGCAGCGCGTCGTGCGCCTGCTGCGCGCGCACCGGGTGCCGTTCGTGCCGCGCGGCGCCGGCACCTGCCTGTCGGGTGGCCCCACCCCGGCGCAGCCGGCCGTCGTGATCGAGACCGCGCGCATGAAGCAGATCCTGCGCGTGAGCCCCGAGGACCTTCTGGCGGTGGTCCAGCCAGGGGTGGTGAACGCCGACCTGACGCGCGCCGTGCAGCATCTGGGCCTGCACTACGCCCCCGACCCCAGCAGCCAGACGGTGTGCACCATCGGCGGCAACCTCGCGGAGAACAGCGGCGGCCCGCACTGCTTCAAGTACGGCATGACCACCGACCATGTCCTCGCCGCGGAGGTCGTGCTCGCCGACGGCGAGGTGGCGCGGCTGGGTTCGGCCCTGGGGCCGCACGCCATGGGCGAGCTGGACCTGGTGGGGCTCTTCACCGGCAGCGAGGGCACCTTCGGCATCGCCACCGAGATCACGGTGCGGCTCTCGCCCGACCCGGAGGCGGTGCGCACCCTGCTGGCCGCGTTCGCCTCGATGGAGGCGGCATGCGGCGCGGTGTCCGACATCGTGGCCGCGGGCCTGGTCCCCGCCGCGCTGGAGATCCTCGATCAGGCCACGATCCGGGCGGTGGAGGCCTCGGTGTACCGGGCCGGCTACCCCCAGGACGCCGCGGCCGTGCTGCTGGTGGAGCTGGACGGCCCGGCGCTGGCCGTGGACGAGGACGCGCAGGCGGTGCGCGCGATCTGCGCGCGCCGCGCCGCGCTCTCGACCGAGGAGGCCGCCGACCCCGAGAACCGCAAGCGGCTGTGGAAGGGGCGCAAGGGCGCGTTCGGCGCGATGGGTCGGCTCAGCACCGACCTCTACGTCCTCGACGGCGTGGTGCCGCGCACGCGGCTGGTGGAGACCCTGCGCGCGATCACCGGGATCGGCGCGCGCCACGGCGTGACGCTCACCAACGTGTTCCACGCCGGCGACGGCAACCTGCACCCCAACATCGCGTTCGACGGCCGCGATCCCGAGCAGACCGCCGCCGTGCTCGCGGCCGGCTACGAGATCCTGGAACTCTGCGTGCGGATGGGCGGCAGCATCTCGGGCGAGCACGGCATCGGCAGCGAGAAGCTGGACCACGTGCCGCTGATGTTCACTCCCGACGACCTCGAGGTCATGCGGCGCGCGCGCAGCGCGTTCGATCCCGAGGGCCTCTGCAACCCGGGCAAGGTGCTGCCGCAGCGCGGCTCGTGCGCGGAGCCGGCGCGCTGGCCGAAGATGGTCGAGCGGGTGCTGGGCGGAGGCGAGGGCCGATGACGGCGCCCGACTACGCGGTGCTGGAGCGCGTCGAGCCGGCCGGCGCCGCGGAGCTGGGCGAGATCCTGCGGGCCGCCGGCCCGGAGCGCCCGGTGCGCCTGATCGGCACGGGCACGGCCCAGGCGCGCCTGCCCGCGCCGGCGCGCCCGGCGACCGTGGTCGCGGGCACCCGGCTGTGCGCGATCCGGCGCCTCGAGGCCGACGACCTCACCTGCTCGGTCGAGCCCGGCCTGCCGCGCGCGGAGCTCGACGCCGCCCTCGCCGCGAAGGGCCTCTGCCTGCCGTGCGCGGGGAACGGCACGCTCGGCGGCCTGTTCGCGGCCGGCGAGGTCACGGCGCTCGCCCCGGGGGCGTTCGCCCCGCGCAGCCTGCTGCTCGGCCTCGAGGGCTTGCTCGGCGACGGCACCGCGTTCAAGTGCGGCGCCAAGGTGGTGAAGAGCGTCGCCGGCTTCGACCTGCACAAGGTGTTCGTGGGCAGCCGCGGCACGCTCTTCGCCGCCACGCTGCTGCATCTGAAGCTGCGGCCCAGGCCGCGGGCCAGCACCTGGTTCGCCAACGGCGGCCTGGCCGCACCCGAGGCGCTGCATCTCTGGCACGCGCTGCGCCGCGAGGCCGAGCCGTTCGCGGCGCTGGCGCTCGCACGCGGCGCAGACGGCTGGGTCGTCCACGGCCGCGTGGAAGGGAGCCCGGCGTTCGTGCGCCAGCGCCTGCACCGCCACGCCCTGCGCGAGAGCGACACGCCGCAGCCCCTCGAGTTGGTGACTCCGGCGGGGCACGAATCGGTGCGCGGCCTCGTGCTGCCGAGCCGCCTCGCCGAGCTGCTCGCCGAGCTGCCCGCGGCGGCGCCGTTCCTCGTGCATGGCACGGGCCTCTTCGCCACCACGCTGCGGCCCGAAGCGGCCGACCGATTCCTGGCGCGCCTGCCCGCGCTTGCGGCGACGGGCGAGGTGGCGGCCGCCGCGCCGGCGCGCCGCGGCCGCGCCACGCCGCGCGATCCGACGGCCGACGCGCTCGCGCGCCGCCTCAAGCAGGCGCTCGACCCCCGCGGCGTCTTCTGTTGAACCGCTGGCCCACAGGTCACTCGCGATGGAGCCGAAGGAAGTCTCGCCCTACACGCGCACGCTCGACTGCGTGCACTGCGGCCTCTGCCTCCAGGCGTGCCCCACCTACAACGTCCTCGGCCTCGAGACCGACTCGCCGCGCGGACGCATCTACTTCATGCGCATGCTGGCCGAGGGGCGGATCGCGGATCCCGAGGCAGTGCGGCCGCACCTCGACCGCTGCCTCGATTGCCGCGCCTGCGAGACGGCGTGCCCGTCGGGGGTGCGCTACGGCGAGATCCTGGAATCGGTGCGCAGCAGCATGGCGCGGCAGCGTCCGCCGCGCGGGTTCGCGGCGTGGCTGCGCCGCACGCTGCTGACCCGGCTGGTGGCGCACCAGGGTCGGCTGCGGTTCGCATTCGCCCTGGGCCGTCTGGCGGAGGTCGTGGGAGTGCGGTGGCTGGCCGGCGCCGCCGGCATCCTGCCGCGGCACATGGCCGTGCTGCTGCCTCCGATCCCGCCCGCGCGCGAGCGCCGGCCGCTCCACGGCACGTGGCCGGCGCGCGGCCGCGAACGCGGCCGCGTGGCGTTCTTCACCGGCTGCGTGATGGAACAGATGTTCGGGAGGATCCACCGCGCGACGATCGAAGTGCTCACCGCCAACGGCTTCACCGTGGACGTGCCGCGCGCACAGGCGTGCTGCGGGGCGCTCCTGGTGCACGACGGTCAGGCCCAGGAGGCCGAGCCGCTGGCGCGGCGCAACCTCGCGGCGTTCCGCGACCACGCCGTGGTGGTCAACAACAGCGCCGGCTGCGGCTGCGCGCTCAAGGAATACGGCCACCTGCTGGGGTCCGCGGAGGCGCGGGACTTCGCCGCCCGCTGCCGGGACGTGAGCGAGTTCCTGCACGAGCAGGGGCTCGTGGCCACGCCGCGGCCCTTCCCACACAAGGTCGCGTACGACGACCCCTGCCATCTCTGCCACGGCCAGGGCGTGCGCAAGCCGCCGCGCGCGCTGCTCGGCCAGGTGCCCGGGCTCACCCACGTGCCGCACCACGACCCGGAGTCGTGCTGCGGCTCGGCCGGGATCTACAACCTGGTGCAGCCGGAGCTGGCGTGGCAGATCGGCACGACCAAGGCCAAGGCGCTGGTCGCCTCGGGAGCCGAGGCGGTGGCCACCGGCAACCCCGGATGCATGCTGCAGATCCGTGCCCACCTGCGGGCGCTGGGCTCGCCCATGCGGGTCGTGCACCCCGTCGAGCTGCTCGTGCCGTGAACGCGGCCGCTCACTCCGACCGATAGGCCTGCAGCACGCGCATGTAGTTGGCGCGCTCGAAGGTGCGTGGATCGGGCGAGGTCACGAAGTGGATGCTGCCGCGCATCTGCGCCAGCGAGCCGTAGCCGCGCTCGCGCATCCACTGGGCGAAGCGCCCGCGCACCTCGCCCAGGCAGGCGGGGCCGTGGCGCAGGAGCGCCGACACCATCTGCACCGCATGCGCGCCGCAGAGGATGGCCTTCACCGCATCCTGGGCCGTGTACACGCCGCCCGAGACCGCGAACGAGCAAGGCACGCAGCCCGAGAGCACCGCGAGCCAGCGCAGGCGCAGCAGCAGCTCGTGGTGGTGCGAGAGGTCGACGTGGGTGCGCACCTCCAGGGCCTCGACGTCGATGTCGGTCTCGTAGAAGCGGTTGAAGAGCACGAGGCCGTCGGCGCCGGCCTCGACGAGGCGGCGCGCGAAGTGCGGCAGCGACGTGTAGAAGGGCGAGAGCTTGGCCGCGAGCGGGATGCGCACCGCGCGCTTCACCTCCTGCACCATCTCGACGGCCTGTTCCTCGATCTCGGCGCCGTCCAGGTCGGGGTCGGCGGCCACGTCGTAGAGGTTCAGTTCCAGCGCGTCGGCGCCGGCCCGCTCCAGGTCCTGGGCGTGGCGCAGCCAGCCGCCGAGGCTGTGGCCGTTCAGCGAGGCGATCACCGGCACGCTCACCGCCGCCTTCACGCTCTGCAGGTGGTCGAGGTACTCGTCGGGGCCGAAGACGCACTCCTCGGGGTCGGGCAGCGTGGCCTCGCCGTCGAGGGAGGGGGATCCCGAGGGACCGTCGATCTGCTCCTCGAAGAGGGAGCGCAGCACGATCGCCGCCGCGCCACCGTCTTCCAGGCGCCGCGCGCGATCCACGCTGTCGGAGAGCGGGGAGGCGCCCGCGACGAAGGGATGCGGCAGCTCGAGGCCCAGGTAGGTGGTCGAGAGGTCCATGTCTCGGTCCTCGCCGAGGGTCGGGACCCTGGGCGGATCGGGGTCCGGGATGCGCGTCGCGGCCGCGCCGCGGCGCCTGGGTCGTGGCGCCGGTCCCGGGACTCGGGGCCGGTGCCGCGCTTCCTCTCAAGGGGCGGAGGGCGGCGGTTCTTTCCGCGCTTCGCACTCCGTGTGCCCCGCCCCTGCCTCGCGCCGGCCGTAGCGACGGACGAGTTCCTGGGCGACCTCCAGCATGCGCGGCTCCATGGCGCGGACGTACTCGCGAAACACCGCGGAGCGCGGATCGCGGAACAGGAGTTCACGCGCCGCGGCGGCGTCGCCCGGCGCCGCGAGGGCCTCCAGGAGCGCGTCCTGGAACGCCGCCAGGACCGGATCGTCAGTGGACACGGGCCTCCGCGATGCGGGCCGCGAGACCCCGGTACTCGGACGCGAACGCGAGCTGTGCGGCGCGGTCCGGAAGGCTGGCGCCGAGGCGCTCGAGGATGACGACCTCCAGGCGCGGACAATGCGGCAGCGCGATTGCCAGAAGGTCGAGCACCGCGGAGGGCACCGTCCCGTCGTGGGTGTCGCGCCGCACGGGTCCGTGGCTGCCCTCGCGCCAGGATCCCCCCGAGACGTGGATCTCGCGCACGCGGTGCAGGGGGTAGGAGGCCAGCAGCTCTTCCGGGTCCATGCCGAAGTTGGCGGCCTGGCAGTGGAGGTTGTGCAGGTCGAGGAGCAGGAAGCCGTCGACGGGGGCGAGCAGGTCGTCGAGGAAGGCCCCCTGACGGCGGGCCTCGTCGCGCGCGAAGGCGAAGGCCAGGTTCTCGATCCCCACCGGACAGCACGCCGCGTCGCGCAGGAGGCGCAGGCGCTCGCGCCCGAGGTCCAGCGCACACGCGTCCGTGGGCACCGGAAGGGGCGGGCCGTCGCGCCACCCGCCTGCGCGCAGGAAGCCGAAGTGCTCGGAGACGTGGCGCACGCGGCGTCGCGCGCAGGCGGAGCGCAGGCGCTCGAGCCAGCGCCGGGAGCGGGCATCGAGGCGGCCGCCGAAGGTGTTGAACGTGACCCCGTGGAGGTACAGGCGCTCCTGCGCGGCGAACGCGTCGAGCAGGCCGGTCAGTGCGGGGTCCTCGTCGTGGCCGTCCGGCAGCGTGTCGAAGCTCCACTCGAGGGCACCGACCTCGCCGGCGGCCAGGAGGGGCAGCACCGCCGCCGTGAATTCCGGCTCCGGCATCCAGGCGAGACCGACGCGGACGTCCATCGCCTCAGCCGCGCCCGCAGGGTGGACACGGGTCCTGGTCGATCGGTGTCGGCGCCGGAGGCGTGGGACGCGTGGCCGGCGCGGGGGACGGTCTCGTGGCCGGGTGCGGGCGCGTGGCGGGCGCGGGGCGCGCATCCTGCGGGTGGCCGGCGTCGCGCACGGCGAGGAGCACGGGCGCCGCCGAGCCGACCGGGCCGTGGTCCTGGTCGGGGCAGCACCCCGCGGGCGTCGCGGCGGGCGCGTTGGCCGTTGCGGGCGAGGCGGCGGCGTCGCACGCGCCGAGCGCGGTCACTGCCGTGGCGCAGAGGCTGCATGCGAGACGCGAGAGGACGGATCGGTCGATGTGCATCCTGGTCACCTGGAATCGGCTGCCAGGGACCGGGACTCCAGCGGCGGGTTCCGGAGCCGTGCGCGCGCCGCATCGTCCGCCCCGAATCGGGACAGGCGCCGGAGCGGAGGGCGGCTCAACCGCCGGGCGCGTTACGCCCGCGTAGCACGACCGTCGAGATTGCTCAGAGTCACTGTCCGAACACGGTCCAGACGCCGTTGCTGACGGAGAGGGCGCCGTTGGCGCTGCCGGGATCGAGGACCAGCCACTGATGGAACATCTCGCCGCCGACGAAGCTGGTGACGGGCGGGATCGGGGTGGGGATGGTGAGCGCGCCGACGCCAGGGCCGATCGAGATGGTCGTGCCGGAGAGGATCACGAGGGGCTCGGCCAACAGGAAGCAGCCCGGGGCGTTCAGGACCAGCAGTTCGAACGGCAGCGGGGTGCCGCCCCAGGTGGTACGGCTGCTGCCCAGGATCACGCTCGCGGCGAGGTTGGGCGGAACGCTGGTGAGGCGTTGGCCCCAGTTGGCGTTGGCGGGCACGGGGTAGCCACCCACCGTGCCGCCCACGGGTACGACGCCCCCCGTGCCGCCGCATCCCTGTCCGTAGCCGGCGCTGGTCCCCTCGCGATAGACGAAGCGGGTCACGAGACCCCAGCCCGACTGGTACTGCTGCGCCGTGGTGGCCAGGGCGTTGTTGACCGTGTAGAGGCGGGTCGTCGAGTTGACCGACGTGGAGGTGGACAGGAGGTCGAAGGGGTAGGCCTGGTTGCCGTTGCCGTTGCCGTGCACCCGCACCTCGAGGATCACGCCCGACTCGCCGTCCCAGACGAACTCGTTCACCAGGGTGAGCTGCACCGGAAACGAGCCCGGCGTAGCGGTCCCCAGCGTGATCGTGCGGCGCGGCACGACGATCACGACGTCCTTCTGCAGGTTGCTGTCGAAGGTCGCCGTGGGCTGCCCGACCGGCATGTGGGCCAGCCGGACCTCCAGGTCCACCGTCTTCCCCGCCTGTCCGCCCGGCGTCGTGGCCTGGAACCACAGGGCCTGCACGCGCACGGGGTGCTTCACCGTGCTCTTCAGATCGAGCCCCGAGTACCACTGCTGGTAGCGCAGGATCGGGCCGGCGAACGGGTAGTTGTTCGCGGCGGGAAACGGCACCGAGAGAGGGAGGTCGACGTTCTTCACCTGGGCCGTGGCGCCGGCGGCGCCGACGGCGAGGGCCAGGACGGGGGCAAGGATCTTCATGGGCGTACGGGGGCTGTAGCGCGCCACCGGCCCAAGGTTACCGCGCCAAGGGGAGAAGGGCGGCGCGCGGGCCGATCCAGCCCGGAGCTGGGACGCGGCCCGCTACCCGGCGCGGCAGCGGCGCCGTGCCGTGGGCACGTGCCAAGGCCGGCGCCGGAACGCCGGCCGCCCGCGGCTCAGGGGTAGAACCACTCGGTCGTGTTCACCACGGTGCTGCTCGGCCCGTTGCCACCGCCCATCAGATGGAAGTTCCCATTCGGCGTGGCGAACAACCCGAATCCGGCCCTGGAGCTGGTCATCGCCGGCCCCGCGCTCCAGGAATTCGTCGCGGCGTCGTAGACCTCCGTGGTGTTCAACGCCGTGGGGGCATCGATCGTGCCGTACGCACCGCCCAGGAGCAGCCAGCGCCGGTTGGCGAGCGGTAGCGCCGCGTGCAGGCCGCGTGCCCTGGCCATGTTCCCCGCAGGCGTGCACGCGTTGGTGCTGGCGTCGTAGACCTCGGCCTGCGCCGTGGTCTGGTCCGCGGCCAGCAGCGAGCCGAGCCCTCCCGCGAAGAGGTAGCGGCCGCCGCCGAGTTCCGCGACCGGGAATGCCGCACGCGCTTGGGCCATGAGCGGACCCGGTGCGATCGTGTTGGTGGCGGGGTCGTAGACGTCGATCTCGCGGAACAGCGAGGGGATCTTGATGAGGATCTGGATCCAACCCACGCCCCCCACCAGGACGACCTTGCCGTTGGCCAGGGGGATCGCGGCATGTGCGGCGCGCGGCACCCGCATGTCGGGGCCGCGGGTCCACTGGTTGGTCGCGGGGTCGTAGATCTCCGTGCTCTTCAGGGTCGAGAGGATCGGATTCGGAGTCGGGTTGAGGTCCGAGAGTCCGCCCGTGACGAGCACCTTGCCGTTGGGCAGCAGCGTCGCGGTGTGCCCGGTCCGGGGATCGTTCATCGGCGCGACCGCGGTGAACGCGTCCGCCCCCGGATCGAACACCTCGCACGCCGTCTGCGGATCGTTGAGACGGTCCACTCCCCCGACCAGGAGCCAGCGGCCGTTGCCGAGCTGCGTGACCGTGTGCAGCGAGCGTTCGGTCGTCATGGTCGGGCCGGCCAGGAACCCGTCGGTGAGCGGGTCGTAGATCTCGGTGGTCTTCTGCGCCACCTGCGCCAGCAGGCCGCCGATGCCGCCTCCGACGATCATCCAGCGGAAGCGGTCGGCGCGCGGGATCACCGGGAAGAAGGCGCGCGGGGTGACGAACTGCGTGTTGCGGGTGCGGAACGCGTTGGCCGGCGCGAAGCGGATCACGCTGGGATTGCTCAGGGGGCCGAGCAGGTACTGCGTCCCGGGGAAGGTCACGGCCTGGAAGAAGAGCGGCGCGCCGATCAGCCCCGGGTCGTTCGGCAGCGGGAGGCTCGGCCGGATCGACCAGGCGCCGCCGGGGACGAAGATGCCGCTGAAGCTGATCCCCAGCGCCTCGGAGCCGATGTCGAGCGAGCGCGGATCGCGCGGATCCACCGGGAAGAGCGGCGTCGGGCCGGCGTTGCCGCTGAGGAAGAGCACGCCGGTCAGCCCGACCGGCCCCTCGTCCATGACCAGTTCCAGGGTCCCGGGCAGCGACGCGCCGCGGGCGGCGAGGCGGGGCGACTGGGAGTGTGCGACCGCGGCCAGCGTGCCGAGGGCCGCGGCACAGAGGACACAGCGGAACGAACGCGACGAGGCGGATCTGGCCATGGCGGGTTGCGGAGACGTGGGCCGGAGGAGCCGGCCGTGCCTGAGAGCGCGGAGAACGGTACCCGCCGCGGCGGAAGCGTCGAGGGCCCCATGGCGGAGAGGCCGGCCGGGGTGGTCGCGACCGCGCTATCCTCCCGGCCGTCCATGCCCATCTACACCAAGACCGGCGACGGCGGCGACACCGGACTCTTCGACAACCGCCGCGTGCGCAAGCACGACCCGCGCATCGAGTGCTACGGCACGGTGGACGAGCTGAACTCCTTCCTGGGACTCCTGCGCGCCGAGGCCCTGCCGCCCGACCTCGACCTCGCCCTGCGGGAGGTGCAGGAGACCCTGTTCGAGATCGGCGCCGACCTGGCCACGCCCGGCGGCCGCAACTCGGCGCCGCGCGTGGAGCGGGGCATCGTGCAGCTCGAAGGATGGATCGACGCGGCGCAGGCGAAGCTGCCGGCGCTGAGCACCTTCGTCCTGCCCGCCGGCCACCGCGAGTCCGCGCTCCTGCACGTGTGCCGCACCGTGTGCCGGCGCGCCGAACGCGGCTTCTGGCTGCTGCACGACCGCGAGGCGGTGCTGGACCGGATCGGCGTGTACCTCAACCGTCTCTCCGACCTGCTCTTCGTGTGGGCGCGGGCGGCCAACCACCGCCACGGCAAGGGCGACGTGGCGTGGCGACCGGCGGGCGGGTGAAGGTTCCGCGCGGACCGCGCGCGGATCCCGGTGACGCCCGGGACGGCTCCGTCCAGTAGCGGCGTGATGCGCTCCCGAGAGGATCGGCTCTTCGCCCATTTCTGCCGCACCGGCGATCCTCGCGCCCTTGCCAAGGTCTTCGACCGCACCGCAGGCGAACTCTGGCACGTGGCGGCATACCTCTGCCGCGACCGGCACGAGGCCGAGGATCTGGTGCAGGCCACCTACCTCGCGGCGATCGAGGACCGGGCCGCGTACGTCCCCGGCCGCCCGGTGCTGCCCTGGCTGCTCGGCATCCTGGTGAACCGGGCGCGGGAGGCGCGGCGCCGGGCCGCGCGCGTGCCCGACGCGACACGCCTGGAACGGGCTCCCGAACCGGATCCGGCCGCGGCCGCGCACGCGGCGGAATTCGGGGCCGCCTTCGGAGCCGCCCTGGTCCGCCTGCCTGCTCCCTTTCGCGAGACCCTCGAGGCGCATCTCGTCCGCGGGCGCACGCCCCACGAGATCGCCGCGGCGCTGGGCGTGGCCGCGGGCACGGTGCGCATGCGCCTGCACCGCGGGCTCACGCGGCTGCGCCGCCTCCTGCCGCGCGGCTTCGCGCTGGGCGCCGTCGGGGTCGCCATGCCCGATGCGGCGTTCGCCGCCATCCGCGAGGTGGTGCTCACCGCCGTGCGGGCCGCTCCCGCGCCGCCGGTGGCCGCGGCATCGACCACGCTGGCCCTGCTCGGAGGACTCGCAGTGAAGAAGACGCTCCTGGTCGTCGCCCTGTTGGTGGCCGCACTCGCCCTGTGGGCCGCGCTGCCCCCGCTGCTCCCGCACCCCGAGCCTGCGCCGGTTGCACTCGAGGTCGCCCGACACGGGGATGCCCCGCGGCAGGCCGCCGGGGACACGGCCGGACCGGGCCCACGCGCCGAGGTGCCGGCGGCCGGACGCGCGCCGGCGCCGTCCGCGAGTGCCGGGTCAGGCGTGCTGCGGGTCGTGGTGCGCAACGCCGCGAGCCTGGAGGGCATGCAGGGGCTGCACCTGGAGGCGTGGGGTCGCACGCTTGCCTACGGCACGACCGACGCGCACGGCGGCGCGACGTTCCGCCTGGCCCCCGGGCGGGTCGAGGTGCGGGCGCCCTACCTCGACGCGTGGGTGCCGCTGCGCGGGGAGGTCGTGGCCGGCAGGGAGACCCTGCTCGAGTGCGCGCTCGCCCCTCGCACGCTCGTGGACGTGACCGTCGTGGATGCGGACGCCACTCCGGTCGCGGGCGCGCTCGTGGTGGGTCGGGGGCACGGAACCGACGACCTGGAGCAGCGCGTGCTCGGCCGTACGGATCTCGAGGGCCGTTGGCGTGGCTCGTTCGTGGAACGCGGCGTCGCGCTGCGTGCGCTGGCCGAGGGCCGGGTCGCGTCGCCGCAGCGCGGAGTCGACGGACGCGGCTTGACCGCCGTGCAGGTGCGCCTCGAGGTCGGCGGACCCGCGGCCACCCTGACCGGCGAGGTGATCGACGCGGAAGGTCGCGGCGTGACCGGCGCGCGCGTCGCCGTGCAGCCTCGCTCGGAACGACCCTGGCGCGAGGTCCCGCTCTTCGTCGCGACCGACCGCGACGGGCGGTTCCGCGCGGAGCACCTGCCCGAGGGCGGGTGCCAGCTCGTGGCATGGACCGGAGCGGACTCCGGCCTCCCGCGCTTCGCCACCGCCCTCGCCGACGCGCGGCGGGACGCCGGGGGCCGCGTGACGCTGCGCTTCTCCGCCGGGGGCCGGATCGCAGGGACGCTGCGGGCCGCCGGCGGCACGCCGTACGCGGGCGCGCAGGTCGTCGCCGCCTGTCGGCCGATGGAGTTCTGGCCGGGGCTGGCCACGGTGCTGACGCGCAGCACACAGAGCGCGGCCGACGGCAGCTTCGCCCTCGACGGGCTCGCGCCCGGCTCCTACCGGATGCAGGCAAGGGCCGACGAGCGCGAGTGCGTCGCCACGCTCGAAGTGGCGGAGGGCCAGACGCTGCGCTGGGATCCGGACCTGGCAGACGGCCTGGACCTCGCCGTGCGGCTGGTCGACGGGCGCGGGCGGCCGCTGGAGGGCTGGACCATCCGCTGCACCCTGCCGGGCGCCAACGCGCGTGAGGCGACGACGGGAACGGGGGGCGACGCCGGCGTTCGCGGCCTGCAGGCGGGCGCGTGGACCGTGTCGGCCTCCGCACCCGGGGCGCACTTTCCTTCGGTCGTGCGGCGGGAGGTCCGACCGGGTGCGGAGCAGCTGCTGCTGCTGGTCACGGACGAGGCCCTGCCTACCGCGGGCCTGCACGGGACCCTCACCCTGCACGCAGGCGTGACCGTCGCGGAGCTCACGGTCGAACTCCTGCACGAGCAGGTGTCCACGCCGCTCCGGGTCGACCCCGGCACGCTGGCCTTCGCGCTCCGCTCCCTGGTGCCCGGCCGCTACCTGCTGCTGATCCGGCACGGCACCGCGGTGCTCCGGACGGTCGGACCGATCCATGTGGGACCGGAGCAGGATCTCGACCTTGGCGGGATCCACGTGCGACCGCCGGGTTCGCTCACCCTCGAGGTGCAGCGTTCCGACGGCAGCGCGCCCCACGACGTGTTCGCCCTGGCGGCGGCCGGCGGTGCGCGGCCCTGGCGCCGGATCCCGCAGGAGCCGTGCGCGGGAGGACTACGGCTGCCGGGACTGCCGCCGGCGGAGTTCGAGGTGCTGGTCTGGGGCAGCGACGTGCAGCCGCGCAGCGTGCCGGTGCGGACCCTCGGCGGCGATGCGCAGACGCTGCCCGTGATCCTCGCCCCCGCCGTCCCCTGCGAGGTGCGGTTCCGTCCGGGCGAACCCGCGGCCCTGCGTGGGGTCCTGTCGATCCGCACGCATGGGGGCGCCGTGCTGGTGGAGGAGGAAGTGCGCCTCGCGGCAGGCGAGTCGTGCCGCCGCGGTCTGGCACCCGGCACCTACACCATCGAGTTCACCGCCGCAGACGGCCGCCGCGGAGCCGGCACCCTGGAGGTGGGCGAGCGCTCGGCCGCCCCGCTCGAGCTGACCCTGCGCCGGCCCTAGACCGGACCGGCGGCGGTGCGGCCCAGGCGGCAGGCGCGGCGCAGCCACATCATGGCGCGCTCCACTTCCCGCGGGCCGGTCACCGGGATCTCGACGAACTCGCGTGATTGCGGATCCTTGTCGTCCGGCTGGCGCTTGGCACCGAGGATCTTCAGGGCTTCGGTGACCTGCGGCGGAGCCAGCTTCACGACCACGCCCTTCTTGCCCAGGTAGGCGAAGACCTGGCCGCGGACGAAGAAGCTGTCCTTGCCGTTCACCGTCTGCCGGGTGACGTCCTTCCACGCGCAGAGCCGTTCGACGATCGTGGCGAGGTGATCCATAGAAGGCGGGGGAGTGTAGCGATCGGCCCGGCGGAATGGTAGCCGTGGGTCTTCGCCGCAGGCCGCCGGCGGGGACGCGCGCCCCCGCGGGCGGCCACCCCGGGCCCACGGGCGCTCAGCCGCGGAAGAGCATGTTCTTGGCCACCAGGAAGATCATGGCCGGGTACTCGTCGAGGCGACGCCGCAGGTAGGCGATGGCCATCGACCAGCCCAGGGCGAAGGGCGTGTACAGGCGGGCGCGGACCCCGCGCTGGCCCAGCTCGCCCAGGAAGCGCTCGCGCGGCACGCCATAGAGCATCTGCACCTCGAAGCGCTCCGGGCCCGCCTTCGCCGCCGGCGCCACCTCCTCCACGAAGCGCCGCACGTAGCGTTCGTCGTGGCTGGCGAACTCCACGTAGTGGCCGCGGGCCAGCAGCAGGCCGGCGAAGTGCAGCATGCGGCGCTTCATCTCCTCCTTGTCGGTGAGCGCCACGGCGGCGGGCTCCTTGTAGATGCCGATCACCAGCCGCACGCGGATCCCCGCCGGCAGGCGCGCGAGGTCCTGCTCGCTGCGGTGCAACCGGGTCTGGATCACCGCGCCCACGTGCGAGTGGCCGTCGCGATGCAGGTCGCTCAGCAGGTCGAGCGTGTACTCGGTCCAGTGCCGGCTCTCCATGTCGAGCGTGAGCCCGACGCCGCGCTCCTTCGCACGCTCCGCGATCCGGTACACCGCCTCGCGCGACCCGGCGGCCAGCCCGCCGCGCTCCATCGGATCCGTCGTGTAGCTGGACGGCTTGAGCGAGAGCGTGGGCCGGACGCTGGCGTCGGCGAAGCGCGGGTCCGCGGCCACGGCGTCGACCATGCGCAGGTAGGTCTGCACGTTCTGCTCGACCTGCTCCGCCGTCGTGATGCCCTCGGCCAGGAGGTCGAGCGTGGCCAGGAGACGGCGCCCGATCCACAGCTGCGCGCATGCGTCGAGGGCCTTCTCGAGCGAATCGCCGGCCACGTACGGCCGTGCGAAGATGCGGACCAGCGGCGCGGGGATGATCCGGATCAGCGGATGCACGGGGCGGAGGGAATACGGCAGCCCGCCGCGAATTGCAAAAGCGCCGGCGTCAGCGGCTGCGCGCGCGGGCCTCGGCACTCGCGCCGCCGCGGCGTACTCTGCGGCGATGCCGATCCGAGCGTTCCCGTGCGGCCTGGTCCTGCTGGCCGCGAGCGCCGCCGCGCAGCCCGCGGTGAGTGCCGGCGCCGAGACCCAGCGCATCCGCGCCGGCAGCGTCACGCCGGCGAGCGGCGGCGGCTGGAACGTCGCGCTCACCATGGACGACGACAACGGCAACGCCGCGCTGCCGTCCTCGTACCGGCGCTGGTGGCACGTGCAGATCGGCAACCTCGCGGCGGGCGGCGAGCGGCTCGTGGTGCAGGTGACCAACGCCGGCTACAGCGACGTGATCCTGCCGGTGTGGAGCCTGAGCGGCGACGGCGGAGCCAGCTTCGGGGCCTGGAGCCGCGTACCCGCCGGCGCCACGCCGGTGGTGAACGGCACCACGCACTCGTTCACTCTGCAGACTCCGCCGGGCACGACGGCGCTGCGGCTCGCCAAGTACTTCCCGTACGGCGTGGCCGACCGCGACCGCTTCCTGGCGCGCGTCGCGACCCACCCGAAGGTGCGCCGCGTGACCAGCCTGGGCACGACGCGCCAGGGCCGCGCCGTGCGGCTCCTCGAACTCAGCGACCCGGCCGTGCCGGACGGCGGCAAGCGGCGTGTGTGGATCCACGCCGGCATCCATCCGGCCGAGACCACCGGCTACTTCACGGTCGAGGGGCTGGTCGAGTACCTGCTCTCGGGCGAACCGGCGGCCGAGGTGCTCCTGGCCGGGGCGATCGTGCAGGTCGTACCCATGGCCAACCCCGACGGCGTGGCGCTGGGCAACTACCGCACCAACGCGAACAGCGTGAACCTCGAGGACGAGTGGGCGGCGCCGTACGCGTCGAGCGAGCCGGAGATCGTGGCGCTGCGCACCGCGATCGAGCAGGCGCTCGGCACGCCCGCGGCCAAGGCGCCGCAGCCGATCGCCGTGCTGCTCAACCTGCACAGCTCCCACAACGTCGCCTACCCGTTCCACTTCCAGCACAGCGCCAACGCCGCATTCGACCTGCAGAGCAACCGCAGCGGCGTGATCCCGCCGGTGAACGTCCTGGAGGGCCAGTGGATCGCGGCGCTGCGGGCCCGCTCCGCGTTCGTGGCCCGGGGCGCCACGCAGTCGAGCACCTGCGGCGCGCCGGCGCGGCCCTTCGTCGAGTGCATGGCGCACGACCGCTGGAGCATCGACCCGGCCTGGACCGCCCCGCCCAATCCCGCGGCCCGCCTCATGGCGATCACCCTGGAGGGCACCTACGGGCGCGGCCCCGACGGCGTGAACTGGAACACTCCTGCCGACTACCAGCGGCTCGGGCGCGAACTCGCGCTCGCACTCGGCGACTACCTCGCGCTCCTGCCCGGGGCGACGCTGCGCGCGTACGGGACCAGCTGCGGCGGCATGCAGATGACCGGCTCGGTGAGCAAGGTGGCGGGCGCGCTGCGCCTCGACCTCGCCGTGCGCCAGGCCCCGGTCACGCCGCTCGCCGCGCTGGTGATCGGCGCGCAGGGTGCCGCGCTGCCGCTGCCGCCGTCCGCGTGCCTGCTGCTCACCGAGCCGTGGATCGTCCTGCCGCTCGGCCTGGACGCGCGGGGCGCCGCCGACGTGGCCGTGCCCCTGCCGCCGCTCCCGGCGCTGCTCGCGCATCTCCAGGCGCTCGCGGCTCTCGACCAGGGAGGCGTACCGGCATGGCGCACGAGCGCCGGCCTGCGCCTCGACGCCGCGCGCTGACCCGCGCCCGGGCGGAAGCGGCCGGCCCGCGCGCGGAGTCCGGCGCCCGGCGCGGGCGGGCGGCTTGCGCCATTGGCGCGGCGGCGGGATCGTGGCGTCTCCAGCCGAGCGGAGTCCCGCTGCGGCGCCACCGGAGGCCCCATGCACCGCATCCTCGCCGCGGTCCTGCTGGCCGGCAGCCTCGCCGCCCAGGATCTCTTCGTCGACGCCACCACCGGCAACGACACCAACCCGGGCACCGCTGCCCAGCCGGTCAAGTCGATCACCAAGGCCGTGGCGCTCGCCGGTCCCGGCAGCACGATCCACGTGCTCTCCGGCGTCTACGGACCGGCGACCACCGGCGAGGTGTTGCCGATCCGGATCGGCATCACCGGCAACGTGCAGAACCTCACGCTGCGCGGGATCGGCTCGGTGGTGCTCGACATGAACCGACAGGGCGGCACGGCGATCAAAGTGGGCGTGAACGCCGCCGGCGGCCGGATCACCAACTTCACGTTCCGCAACATGGATCCGAACGACTGGTGGTCCAAGGTGATCGAGGCCGGCTCGTACCAGGGCCCGGGCTCGGCGTCGCCGTTCGAGGTGGATCGCTGCGTGTTCGACGGCATCAACCGCGGGGTGGTGATCTGGCAGAACACGCCCCCGGTGACCGGATGGCGCGTCCACGACAACCTGTTCCTGAACACCACCAACGACGCGATCAACGACTTCTACGACCTCTCGAGCAACGAGATCTATAACAACACCATCGTCGGCGGGCTGCACCTGGGCATGACCACCGACGGCTCGACGACGCAGGTGCACAACAACCTGATCGTCGGCAAGCGCGTCGGCATCAGCACGGGCACGCTGCAGGTGCCGGGCAACTTCCGCGGCAACGACCTGTGGAACAACTCCATCGCGTGGCAGGGCACGGTCGGCAGCGCGCCGCCGGGCAACTACGCCGTGGATCCGCTCTTCGTCGACGCCACCAACGCCAACTACCGGCTCAAGCCCGCGAGCCCGCTGATCGATGCGGGCGATCCGGCGGTGTGGGCGCGCGCCGACCTGGACGGCGTGAGCGGCGCGGTCGACTCGGACGGCAACGGCTCGGTCCTGCCCGACGTCGGCGCGTACGAGTCGACGCCGGTCGCGTTCACCGCGACCTGGACCGGACCGCAACCCGGCCTGCTCACCCTGCAGGCCACGGGCCCGGCCAACCGACTGGGCGTGATGCTGCTCGCCCTGGGCGACGGCAGGATCCAGATCCCGGGCGCCAGCCCGATCCTCCTGGATCCGAACACGATCCTGCCCTTCGTGCCGTTCGGCGCCTTCCCGCTCAACTTCAGCTTCCCGTTCGCCGGGCTGCAGAAGGGCGAGAAGCTGGTGCTCCAGGCGTTCGCGTTGGACCCGGGCTCGGGCGCGTTCCAGCCCGGACGCCAGCAGTGGCTCCAGTGGTGAGCTGACGCGGCCGCCGCGCCGGTCAAGGCCGGGGCGGGCACCAGCCGATGCCATGGGGGCTCCCCGCGAGCCACCCATGCGCATCACCTATCTGCTCGAGGACGCCACCGGACTCTGGGGTGGCGTGAAGTCGGTCCTGGAGGACGCCAACGCCCTCGCCACGCGCGGCCACCGGGTCTGCGTCGTGGCCAGATCGGGCCCGCCCGCGTGGCTCGACCTGCGCTGCGAGTTCGTGCAGGTGCCCGGGTTCACGGCGCAGCACGTCCCGGACTCGGACCTCGTGGTCGGCACGTACTTCACCACCGTGCCGCACGCGGTGCTGTGCGGGAAGGGCGTCCCGGTGCACTACTGCCAGGGCTACGAGGGCGACAACCCGGAGACCGCGCCCGTGCGCGCCCAGATCGAGGCCGTGTACCGGATCCCCGACACGCGCAAGCTCACGATCGCGCGCCATCTGGCGCAGTCGCTCGGCCAGCGCTTCGCCACGCCGTGGACCTTCGTGCCGTACAGCATCGACGACGCGGTCATGACGCCCGGACCGCAACGCGAACCCGGCGCGATCGTGCGGGTCGGACTGGTGGGTCCCTACCAGGTGGCGTGGAAGGACCTGCCCACTGGCTTCGCGGCCTGCGAGCTCGCGGCACGCGCCGGCCTGCGCCTGCAGCTGGTGCGCGCCACCAACACCGAGCCGCATCCCGAGGAGCTGAAGGTCTCGTTCCCCACCGAGTGGCACCAGCGCGTGCCGCCGGCGCGCATGGGCGAGCTCTACCGCACCCTCGACGTGTTCCTGGGCACGTCGCGCGGCGCCGAGGAGGGCTTCTTCCTGCCTGCGGTCGAGGCGATGGCGTGCGGCGTGCCGTGCGTGCTCACCGACATCCCGTGCTTCCGCGAGCACGGCCGCGACGGCTACGCGCTCTTCGTCCCGCCGCGCGATCCGATGGCCATGGCCGAGGCCCTGGTGGTCGCCGCGCGCCATCCGCAGGTGCGCAGGCAGCTGCGCCGCGAGGCCCTGGCCGCTGCGGCCCAGTACACCCGCGCACGCCACCTCGACGCGCTGGAGCGGACCTTCCAGGCGCTCCTGCCGCGCCCGGTGCACGAGACGTGCGCGGCACTGCCCGCGCCGGCGGCGCGGTGAAGATCCTCTGCAACCTGCCGCTCGAGAGCTTCGAGCCGCGCGCCGCGTACGCGCCGCACGAGCTCCTGACCTACGGCCCCGCCGACCGGATGTGGGTCGACGGCACGTGGTTCCCGTTCGACCTCGCGTTCGACCCGAGCCAGGGCTCCATCGAGCAGCTGCTGGCGCGCGTGCCCGGCGCGCCCCCGGACCTGCTGCTCCTCTACTGGCCGGACCAGGAGCCGCTGCCCGAGGGGCTGGAGCGCTGCCCGATCCCCGTGGTCGGCGTGGTCTCCGACTTCAACCTCACGCTGCCCGCCCTGGTCGGCCTCTGGCCCTTCTTCGACCACCTCCTGGTGGACCGCAGCGGGGTGGATCTCTTCCGCCGCCTCGGGTTCGCCGCGGTGCAGCCGTTCGTGCAGTTCAGCCACAAGACGGCATGGCACAGGCCCTGGCCGGGCGTGCCCCGCGATCTCGACGTGGCGTTCGCCGGGAACCTGAACCCGGTCGTGCAACGCGAACGCGCACCCTGGCTCGCGCGCCTCGCGGCGCTGGCCGAGCGCGGCGTGCGGGTGGCCGTGCAGAGCGGCATCCGCGGGGCGGCTTACGGCCGCTTCCTCAGCCGCGCGCGGATCGGCTTCAACCGATCGATCCGCGGGGAGATGAACCTGCGGGCGTTCGAGGTCCCGGCGTGCGGCGCGCTCCTGCTCATGGAGCGTGACAACCTCGAGGTGCGCGAGTTCTTCGTGCCCGGCGAGGAGTGCGTCCTCTACGGCGACGACGACCTGGAGGAGGTGATCGGCCATCTGCTCGCCGACGAGCCGCGCCGCGCGCGGATCGCGGCCGCCGGCCACCGGCGCGTGCAGGAGCACCGCATGAGCCGCCGCCTCGCGGCGCTGCTGGACCTGGTGCGCGGCCCGCGCTCCGACCGACCGCCGTGCGACCCCGCCGCGGCGGCGCTCGGGCGCGCGGTCGCGATGCTCGGCACATGGGCGGGGGGCGAGGCGGTGATCGCGGCGGCGCACGCGGCCCTGCGCCACGCCCCGCACGACCCGCGCGCCGGCAACGCGTTCGCCCTGGCCCTGCTGCGCGCCGACGCTGCGCGCCACGCCACGGCGGCGTTCGCGCACCTGCGCGACGCGCTGCGCCGGGCTCCGACCCACCTCCCCTCGGCCCTGAACCTCGCGTGGCTGCTGCAGCGCGGCGGCGATCCGTGCGGGGCCGCGCGCCTGCGCGCCGCCAGCCTGGGCCTGGCCGCCGCCCGCCCCGGGTGGGCGGACGTGGACGGGCCGCTGCTGCCGTTCGGGTTCACGACGGAGTCGATCGCCCGCGCCCATGCACTGCGCGACGCGGTCCTGGCCGGCGATCCCCGGCTCCTGCTCGTCGCGCTCGGAGCCGAACCGGACCTCGTGCCGGCGCGCGGCTGAGCGGTCACGCCCCGCGCGGCACCCGCGCTACGATCGCCCCCGATGGCCGACCCGCAGGCGGAGACCTTCGTCGATCGCTGCATCCTGCTCCTGCTCGGCCGCGATCCGGATCCCGTCACGCGGGCAGGGGCAGTGGCGGCGTACGGCGCGGGCGGCGAGGCCGCCGTGGTGCGTCACCTCGCGGCCCGCGACGAGTTCGTGGTGCGGGCGCGGCGCGAGGCGATGCAGCCCAGGGCCGACGCCTGGCCGCCGGGGCACTTCCACTCGCCGCTCCCCGATCCGGCGCTGGTGCAGGCCGAATACGAGCGCCGGGTGGTGCGCGCGCGGCGCACGCTGCCGGGCATCGACCTGCGCGAGGACGACCAGCGCCGGCTGGTGGCGGCGCTCGCGCCGTTCCTGGCCGACATGCCCTGGCGCGACGATCCGGTGGCTGGCCTGCGCTACTACGCACGCAACCCGTACTTCCCTGGCGGTGACGCTCTGCTGCTGCACGGCCTCCTGCGCCTGCAGCCGCCGCGCCGGGTGGTCGAGGTGGGCTCGGGGTTCTCCTCCGCCGCCATGCTGGACACCGACCAGCTCTTCCTCGGCGGGCGCACTCGCTTCGACTTCGTCGAGCCCCATCCCGACCGCCTGCTGGCGCTCGTCGGCACGCCCGACCCGGAACGCATCCACATCCACCGCCGGCCCGTGCAGGACGTGCCGATCGAGCTGTTCACCACGCTCGAGGCCGGCGACATCCTCTTCGTCGACTCCTCGCACGTGGCGAAGTTCGGCAGCGACCTGCTGCATCTGCTCGGCGAAGTCGTCCCGCGCCTGGCCGCCGGCGTGCGCGTGCACTTCCACGACGTGTTCTGGCCCTTCGAGTACCCGAAGGCCTGGTACGGGCTGGGCCGCGCATGGAACGAGGTCTACGCCCTGCATCACTTCCTGCTCTGCAACGACTCGTTCCGCATCGTGTGCTTCGCCGACTGGCTGCGCGAACACGAACGGCCGCTCCTGGATCGCCACCTGCCGCTGCTCCCCCACTACGACGCCGGGAGCCTGTGGCTGGTGCGCCATCGTGGCGCGGGCGCCTGAGCGCGGGAACTCAGCCCGTGGACACCGCGATGTCGCCGGCGTCGCCGAGCTGCGGTGGCAGCTCCTCGCCCACGCGCTCGAAGCGCGCGACAGCGTCGGCCTCGTCCACCGCCTGCCACAGTTCCTCGGCCAGACGCAGGTGCATGGCCTCGCGCGGATCGCGCAGGACCCGTTCCAGCAGGCTGAGATCCTCCGCCTCCGGCAGGCGCGTCTGCAGCAGGGGATGCTGCATGGAGAGCGCCGCGTACTCGGACTCGGGCAGGGGCCGGTAGCGACAGAAGAAGCCCAGGTGCCAGGGCAGGAAGCGCATCGTGCGCTCCTTGCCCTTGGCGTCCTCGCGGAAGTGCTCCTTGAGGAAGCGGGTGAAGCGCAGGTAGATCGCCACGCGCTCCACGGCGCCCGGCGCGAGGTCCTGGTTGGTGGCGATCTCCTGGAAGATCCACGGCTTGATCAGGGCGCCGCGCCCCACCATCAGGGCCGCCACACCGCTCTCGGCCATGCGCCGGCGCCCCTCGTAGTGCGTGAGGATGTCGCCATTGCCGATCACCGGAATGGTCCGCTCGCGGGCGATCGCGCCGATCAGCTGCCAGTCGGCGGCCTTGGTGTAGCGCTGTTCGCGCGTGCGGCCGTGCACGGTGAGCGCCGCCGCACCGGACTCCTCGACCAGGCGCGCCACCTGCGCGGCGTTGACCTCGTCCTCGCTCCAGCCGGTGCGGATCTTCACGGTGACCGGCACCGGCAGCTCCTTCACCATGTGCGCGACGAGGCGCGCGAGCTGGTTGGGCTTGGTCAGGAGGGTGGCCCCCATCCCGCGGCGCGTCGTGTCATGGATCGGGCAGCCGCAGTTCACGTCGACGAACGCCGCCCCGCGCGCCACCGCCTCGCGCGCCGCCTGCACCGACTCCTCGGGATCACGCGCGGCGAGCTGGACGCCGAAGCACGCTTCGCTCGGATGCCGGCGCAGCAGCGCCAGCTCGCTCTTGCTGCGCCGCACCACCTGCCGGGCATAGGCCATCTCGGACATGGTGATCCGCGCGCCGAACTCGACGCAGAGCCGGCGGAACGGCAGGTTGCCGCCCTTGGTGAGCGGTGCGAGCAGCGTGTGGCCGCGGAAGTCGATCGTCATGGGTGGCGGATGGCGGGAAGCGTCGCGTGGCGCGAGCGTTCTGTGGAGCGTCGTGAGCGGATCCCGGCGACCCGACCTGGGTCGCCCATCGCGACCCGGACCGGAGGGCCCGCCTGTGGGTCGGGCCTTGGCTGCGGCCGAGCACGGACCGCGATGGAGGAGGCGCCGCCGGATCCCGCAGGCTACCCGGGAGGGGCGGATCTCGGAGGCGGCGCGTCGGGGCGCGAGGTCCGCACGGACCCCCGCGAGCCCGACTCAGGTCGCCTGCCGGGCCGCAGGCGGGAACGCGGCGGCCGCCCGTTCGGCCTCGGCGCGCAGCGACGCGAGCGCTGGCGGCGCGAGCTCGCCCGCGAACTCCACCACCCTCTCGGTGTGCCCATCGCGGGCGCGGACCCGCAGCCGCAAGCCGCCTTCGGCCTCGCGGACGACCTCGGCCCAGACCCACGGATCCGCCGGGTCGAGGGCCGCGCGCGCCCGTCTGCCCCCGGCAAGGTCGAGCAGCTCGTCGCGGAAGTGCAGCAGGTCCGGCGCGCGCAGGAAGCACTCGGCCTGGAAGCGCCGTTCCGCACTCGCGACGTCGAGCTCCGCGAGCAGCCAGTCGTCGTCGAAGGTCCACCGGCTGCCCGGCCAGGCCCGCGTGAGCAGCGTGACCTGTACCCGATCGGCTCCGGTCGCGAACGTGAGGGTCGGCTGCAACTCCATGGTCGATCAAGAGTAGCAGCGCGGTCCCGCCCCGCCAGGGACCCGGGACAAGGACGGTGCAAGCGATTGCGGCGCTGTTGCAGCCCTGGAGGGAGTGGCCGAGGCCTCGCCGCCGTATCCAGGCTCACCCCAATCGACAAGAGAGAGTGACATGGACACCAAGCTGATGGGCCGCTCCCAGAACGGGCGGCAGGGGACTCCGGACCGGAACCGGTTCGGGGTCGCGATGCGGATCCTCGGTTGCCTCGGCCTGCTCGCCGTGCTGGCCGTTCCCCTGGCGGCGCAGGTCCGGCGCGACCCGCGTCCGGAGCGCGGCCCGGCACCGCAGCAGGACGCGCGGCCCATCGACGGCATGCGCCAGGAGCGCGCCCGGGCGATGCTGCGCGCCCGACTCCACGCGCAGCACTTCAGGGCCCGGGCCTTCGCCAGGGGCGGGATGCGCGGGATGGGGATGGGGATGCGGGGCCTCGCGCCGATGCAGGCGAGGCGGATGTGGATGCAGGGGCGCGGCGCCCTCCAGGGACGACCCGGAATGGGCATGGGCTTCGGCCCGGGCCCCGGCCGGGCAGGCAAGTGGATGGGAGGAGGCCAGGGCTTCCAGGACCGGCCGGGCATGCGGCCACGGGACCAGGAACCAGGTGCACGGCGCGGAGCCGAGGGACGCAAGCCGGGACGCCCTGGCCGCGAGGCGGGGCAGGGCCCGAAGCCGCCGCAGCGAGCCCCACAGGCTCGACCCGAGGGCGGGCGGCGCGCGGCCGCGCCGGCACCGCAGCCGCAGCAGCCGGGTGCGCCCCGAGGCGGCGGGATCCAGATGCGCCAGCGCATCCACGCCCAGCCCGACCAGGCCCATCCTGGCCCGGAAGGCCGGCCGCGCGCGGCCATGCCGGCACCGCAGCCACAGGGGCGTGCCGCGCCCCAGCGCGGCGGCGCGCCGCAGCGCCCGCTGGGCCAAGACCAGCAGGACGAGATCCGCGCCATGCGCGAGAACGCCCAGCGCAAGATCCAGGAGATCCAGCGGGAGTATCAGGAACGCCTGCAGCGCCTCAACCAGGAACACCGCGAGCGGCTGCAGCAGCTGCAGGAGCGCATGCGCAACGCCGAACGCGCGCGCGGCGAGGCCGGCCGCGCCACCGAGGCCGTGCGCGTGCGCGGGCTCGACGGCGCCGCGACCCCGCAGGTCCGCATGCGCACCATGGAGGGCAAGGCCGAGGGCACCCAGCAGGTGCGCATCCAGCGCACGTTGGAGCTGCCCGCCAAGGAGCTCCCCGCCAAGAAGGCCGAGCCCACCCCGACGCCGCGCAAGAAGGACGTCGTGGAGGTGCGGCGGCTGATCGTCTGAGCCGCGCACCGCCGCCGCCCGACGGCCGGCGGTGCCCGAGGCATCCACAGCGAGCACGAAGCACCGCGCGCAGATCGCCCCCGCGCGCAGTGCGGGTGGTCCGCGAGGCCGGCGCGAGCCGGCCTCGCGTGTTTCCCGGCGCGCGGGTTCAGCCGCCCAGGCCGCGCAGGTACTCCCAGGTGAAGATGCCGGTCCCGTGCCCGTCGGACCACACGAGGTTCAGGCCGTAGCGGCCGACGAGGTCCACCTTCATCAGGGTCAGCGCGGCGGCCACGGCCTCCTCGCGCACGAGCTTGCGGCCGGTCCACTCCTCGACGCAGTGGGCACAGGGACAGGCGAGGCGGAGCTGCCGCGCCGCGTACTCGCGCACCGCACCGTCGCGCCACTCGATGCGCAGCGTGCGAGCGTCGGGTTGGTCGATGGCGCGGGGCTGCGGCGGTGGTTGCATGAAATCCGGCCCGGCGCGCGACCGCCGGGCACTCCGCGCTTGTAGTCCGGCGACACGGAGCGGAAAACACCCCGATGCTGCTCGGAGCCATGGTCCTCACCGGCGGACAGAGCCGGCGCATGGGCCGCCCCAAGGAATCGCTGCCCTTCCGCGGCAACACGCTGCTCGGCAGGGCCGTGGAGATGCTCCTGCTCTGCGCGCACCCGGTGCTGGTCGTGGCCAGGGAGAGCGGCCAGGACCTGCCCCCCCTGCCCCTCGAGGTCGCGATCACCTTCGACAGCGAGCCCGGGAGCGGACCCTTGGCGGCCATCCGCGACGGCATGCGCTTCCTGGGCAACGAATGCGACGCCGTGTTCGTCTGCGGCTGCGACATGCCCTTCCTGACCACCGGGTACGTCGGCTGGCTCGCGAACCTCCTGGGGGATCACGACCTGGTGATCCCGCGCCTGCAGGGCGTCCTGCAGCCGATGGCCGCGATCTACCGGCTGGGCCTGCTGCCTCGGATCGAGACCGCCCTTCGCGCCGGCAAGCGCGCCCCCAAGGAGCTCGTGGACGACTGCGACGCACGCATCGTGACCGACGAGGAACTGGGCACGATCGACCCGCGCCATCGGCTGCTCACGAGCATCGACACGCCCGAGGAATACCAGCAGGCCCTGGTCGACGAGTGACCCGACGCCCCGGTCCAGGGGATCCGGGCGGGTCTGGGTTCGAGTCGGCGCGGCGGATGGGCCGATGAGAGAGGCGGATTCCTGCCGCCGTTCCGCCGCGCACCGTGATCCTGGCCCTCACGTTCCTGACCGCCGCCCTCTGGCTCGCCGCCGGACTGCGCCTGCTCCTCGAGGCGATGGCCTCGCGCGCGCGCCCGGACTTCCTGGTGGGGCTCGGCGCCCTGGGCGCGGGCGTGATCCTGGCGCTGCATCCGCACGGCGGCGTGGCCACGGTGCCGGCAGAGATCGTGCTGCTCTCCCTGGCGCTGCTCTGGGCCAGTACCGGGGACGAGGCCACCGCGATGGAACGGGGCGACACGCTCCTGCCGCTCGGCGCGTTCGCCATCGCGACCGCGGCATGCCACCTCCTCGAGGCGGCGCTCGGCGCACCTCTGATCGTGCGCCTGGGCGTGCCCGTCCGTCCGCTCGAGGCCCTCGGCTGCGGGGTCGCGGTCTGGACCTGGCTGCGCGTGCGCACCGGCCGCAACCTGCGCTTCGTCCACGTGCACTGGCTGCAGGCACGGGAGATCGCCTGGTCGCTCGCCGCCGCCGGCCTCGCCGGACTCCTCGGCGGCGCGCTGGCGGATCCCGCGCGGCTCGCATTCCTCGGCCTCGCCGCCGTGCCGCTGCTGCGGCGTGCCGCCCGGAGCGATGCGTTGCTCACCGCTCGCGCCGCCGCGGCGGCGCTGGCCCTGGCACTCGGCGCGCAACTCGTGCAGCGCCCCGCCGAAGCCCTGAGCGAGGCGGAGGCGCTGGCGCGCACGCAGCAGGCGCTCACCCGCCTCGCGGCCACCCACGCGCCACTGCAGGAGCCGCTCGACGTCGCCGTCGAGAGCTGGATCCACGCCGAACCCCAGCGCCTGCACCGCGATCGCATGCAGGCCGCGCGCCAGGCCCACGCGCAGCTCGTCCACTCCGACACGCGAGGGCGGCTCCGCGAGCGGATCGAGACGCTGCAGCGCTCGCTGGCACGCCACACGGAGCTGGCCGAGGACGCGTTCCTCGGCGTGGCCGCACGCGTCGCCTCGTTCGGCGACCCGGACGGATTGAAGAGCACCGAGGAGCGCGCCCTCGCGGCACGCCAGGAGGCCCGGCTCGTGTGGGCGCGGCTGCGCGCCGAGATCGAGGACGCCCGCGCCGTCCTGACCACGCACGAGTCGCACACGGTCGAGACCCTGGCCGCGGCACGTGGCCTGGCCGGCGCGACCCTCGCGGCCACCGCGCTCCTGGGGTTGGCCCTGCTCTGGACCGCGCTGCGTGTGGGCCGACGGCCCGAGAGCGCCGGCCCGCGCGACGCGAATGCCCTGCTGCAGCGGTTCGCAGAGGAGCTGCGCCGACCCCTGGCGACCCTGCTCGGCCATGCCGACCTGGCGATGGCGGAGGCGGAGCCCGAGGCGCGTTCACGTCATCTGCGCACGCTCCAGGCCCAGGGCCACGCGCTGCACAACCTGATCCAGGACACCGCGGACTTCGCGCGCCTCCGCCAGGAGGGCGTCGCGGTGGAACGCTCCCGCGTCGTCGTGCACGACCTGCTCCGCGACGTCGTGGACGAGCTCCAGCCTCTGGCCGAGGCCAAGGGCCTGCTCCTGTGCAGCGAGGTGCGCGAGCACGTGCCGCGCGAGCTGGACAGCGACCGGCAGGTGCTGGTGCGGATCCTGCAGGCGCTGGTCCGCCAGGCGATCGCCTGGACGCGCCGCGGCTCGGTGGCCGTGGTCGCGGAGGGGACGCCGGGCCGCCTGCGCTTCCAGGTCCGCGACACGAGTGCAGGGCTCGACGCCAACCGCCTCGCGACCCTGTTCGAGCCGTTCGGGCCGGGCACGGAGGCCGGCGCGGGGATCGGCCTGGCGGTCGCGCGCCAGCTGGCGGCCGCGATCGACGCGCGGATCTCGGTCCGCTCCGCGCCCGGCAAGGGTTGCGAGACCGTCCTCGAGATGCCGCTGCCCCTGGGCTCGGTGGCCGACGTGCTGGAGGGCATGGCCCAGACCCGCTACCTCGCCGAGGCCTCGCCGTCCTGCGCCACTGCGGCCGGGACGCAGCCCACGGAGCCGGCGCCCTTCCAAGGCCGCGTGCTGGTGGCCGAGGACGACCCCCGCACGCGGGCCGCCCTGGTCGAGCTGCTCAGCCAGAGCGGCGTCGAAGTGGAGGTCGCTCCCGACGGCGCCGACACCCTGGCGCGCCTGGACGAACAGCGCTTCGACCTCGTGCTCATGGACCTGGAGCTGCAGGGAACCGGCGGCCTGGCCGCCACCATGCGGCTGCGCGAGCGGAACGACTTCACGCCGGTGCTGGCCCTCGCCGAGGGCGAGGTGGATCGCGACCGCTGTCTCGCGGCGGGGTGCAACGGCGTGCTCGCCAAGCCGGTGGACCGGGAGAGCCTCAACGCCGCGCTGGGTCTCTATCTGCCGGCCACGCGGCGCTGAACCGCGCCCGGACCCGGGAACGGGACTGGTGGCCCTGCGGCCGCTGGCTAGCCTGCCGGAATGGACCGCCGCGGTTTCCTCTTCGGCGCGGCCGCTTCGCCCTCCGCCGCCGCCTCCCGCCTCCGCCGCGACCCCGCCACCGCGCTGCCCGCGCCGCCCGGTCCGGAGCCCGACGAGAAGTACTGGCACGAGCTGCGCTGGCATTTCCACCTGCCGCGCGAGGCCGTGTACCTGAACACCGCGACACTGGGCGCCTCGCCCAGGAGCGTGCTGGCGGCGGTGCACGAGCACGCGCGCTGGGTGGAGGAGCAGCTGGTCACCTGCGACTACGCGCCGGACCGGCCGATCTACCTGGCCGGCTACGAGGACGAGCCGGCCCTGCGCGCGCGGCTGGCGCGCATGCTGGGAGGCGCGCAGGAGGAGGTGGCGCTCACCCGCAACGCGACGGTGGGGATGAACTTCGTCGCCATGGGCCTGGAGCTGGCCCGAGGCGACGAGGTGGTGCTGACCAACATGGAGCACCCGGGCGGGCGCTGCGGCTACGACGTGCGCGCGAAGCGCGACGGGATCGTGATCCGCGAGGTCGAGATCCCGGTCCCGCCTCCGGATCCCGCGGCGATCGTGGCGCGCTTCGCCGCGGCGATCGGCCCGCGTACCAAGGTGGTCGCGATCCCGCACGTGACCTCGGCGCTCGGCATCGTCCTGCCGGTGGCGGAGATCGCCAGGCTCGCCAGGCAGCGCGGCGCGTTCGTCGTGGTCGACGGCGCGCAGGGACTCGGCCACGTGCCGGTGGACGTGCGTGCGATGGGCTGCGATGCGTACTTCGCCTCGCCGCACAAGTGGCTGCTCGCGCCCAAGGGCAGCGGCGTGTTCTGGATCGCCAAGGAGGCGGCGCCGAAGGTGTGGACCACGCTGGCGTCGTCGGAGTGGAACAACCAGGACGACCCGGGGCGGCGCTTCATGCAGATCGGCACGGGCAACATGTCGCTGCACAAGGGCTTCGAGGCCGCGCTCGACTTCGTCGACCGCATCGGCCTCGCCGCCATGCAGGCGCGCATCCGCCAGCTCGGCGACGCGTTCCGCAAGGCGCTGGTCGCCATGCCGCACGTGCACATCCGCTCGGCCACCCATCCGCAGCTCTGCGCCGGGATCGTGACCTTCACCGTGGACGGCTGGGAAGCGCGCGCCCTGCACGAGCACCTGTGGCGCGAGCATCGCCTGATGCCCCGCTCGATCGGCGAGTTCGGCGTGCGCGCCAGCTTCCACGTCTACGACACGCTCGCCGACGTGCAACGCTTCACCGCCGCCCTCGCCCGCCTCGCCTCCTAGCCGAGGCGCAGGGCGGCGAGGTCGTCGAGGGTGCGCGCCTCCACCTGGGCGAGCCGTGACTCGAGCGGAGGCGGCAGCCGCAGGTGCGGGGCCAGCTCCGGCACCACCAGGCCCTCCACCGCGCCGACCACCGTCGCCACGCTGAGCTGCTCCGGCGGCACCATCGGCACGTACGCCTCCGCACCGGCGACCTGGGCCAGGACGCCCGCGGCCACCAGGTCCTTGGCCACCTCGTGCACCCAGGGCAGCGGCGCACGCAGCAGCTCCGCCGCCTGGATCAGGCGCAGCGGCCCCCCGCCCTGGGCGAAGCGCGCGCCCACCGCATGCGCCAGCGCCAGCGCCATGCGCCGGCGCAGGGCGTGATTGGCCGCCGGCATCGGCGGCGGCCAGGGACGGTCGAGGGACTGCACGCAGCGCGCCACCTCGGCGCCCACCAGGAAGATCGACCACGTCACCTGCAGGTACACGATCAGCAGCGGCAGCGCCGCGAAGGTCGCGTAGATCGCGTTGGCCTGCGCCACGCCGATCTGGAACCGCAGGTACACCCCGAGCGTGAGCAACCACGCCGTGCCGGCCACCATGCCGCCGGCCAGCGCGGCGACCGCTCCGACCGAGTGCGACGGCAGGGTGCGATAGAGCAGCGAGAACACCAGCCAGAGCATCAGGTAGGGCAGGAGGCGCAGCGAGTGCACGTACGTCGCGTCGAGCCACTCCCAGCGATCGCGCAGCCCCGCCAGCGAGACGCCCTGGAGGAACGAGCTCATCGCCACCGCGATCACCACGAGGAACGGGATCACCACGCCGAACGCCAGGAAGTTGCGGGCGCGGCTCACCAGGCTGCGCCGCCGCGGCGCGCCGAGGATCGCGTCGAGCGCGGACTCGACCCGCTCGTACACGGCGTAGGCCGACCAGATCAGGACGCCGCAGCCGAGCAGACCCAGGGCCTGGAAGTCGGTGCGCTGCACCAGGGCCTGCAGCTCGACCAGGCGCTGGCGCACCGCCTCGGGCGTGTCGGCCAGCGTCCGGGTGAGGAACGCGTCCAGCTCGCCGCCGTAGCCGAGGCCCTTGGCCACCGCCGCCACCAGGGCGAGCGCGGGCACCAGCGCGAAGAGCGAGGCCAGGGTGAGCGCGCCCGCGCGCACCCCGCCGAGCTCGCGCGCGAGGCTGCGGACGATGTGGACCAGGATGCGCAGGGCCGCCCAGCCGGCGGCCCGCGCGCGCGGCAGCGTGCGCAGGTCGGCCCGCCAGAGGTCCTCGCGCAGGAAGCGGAGCCAGGAACGCATGCCGGTAGTGTCGGCCGGAGGCCCCCGCCGGCGCGAGATCCAAGGCGTTCCGGTGGCTGGCCGCTCCGCCGCGCGTTGCAATGCGCCGATGCGCGTCACGGTCCTCGGCTCGGGCACGGCGGTGCCGAGCTTCGAGCGGTTCCCCGCGGGCCACCTGGTCCAGGCCGAGGGACTGCACGTGGCCGTCGACCTCGGCCCAGGCGTGTTGCGCCGGCTCGCGCAGGCGGGCGTCGACCCGGCCCAGCTCGACGCGGTGTACCTGACCCACTACCACACGGATCACTGCGCCGACCTGGCCGCGCTGCTCTTCGCCCTGCGCAGCCCGCGCTACGCCGGCCGCAAGCGCCTGCGGGTCGCCGGCGGGCCGGGCCTGCGCGCGTTCCTGCACGGCCTCGCCGCGGTCTGGCCGTGGGCGGTGGCCAAGGGCTACGAGCTCGAGGCCCTCGAGACCGGGCCCGGGCGCGCCGACCTGGGCGCGCTGCGGATCGAGGGTTTCGCCGTGCAGCACACCGACGCCAGCCTGGCGTGGCGCGTCACCGCCGCCGACGGCGCCACGGTCACGTTCAGCGGCGACGCCGACCTGGGCAAGGACCTGCTCGCCGCGTCGCGCGCCGCAGAGCTCTTCGTGTGCGACGCCGCGTTCCCCGACTCCCTGCGCCAGGAGGGCCACCTCACCCCCGGCCTCGCCGCGCGGCTGGCGGCCGAGGCGCGGGTGGGCACGCTCTGCCTGACGCACTTCTATCCCGAGTGCGACGGCCACGACCTCGCCGCGCAGGCGCGCGCCCACTTCGCCGGGCCGCTGGTCCTCGCGCGCGACCTCGACGCCTTCGACGTGCGTCCCGGGGCCGCCCGGCTCGTGGCGCGTTGAGCCCGGTGCGCGGGCCCTCCGCGGGGCCCTGCGGCCGCGCCGCCACCCCTTGCCGGCCGGGGACGCGCGGCGTAGCACTCCACCCCCCCACCCGCGGGTGGGCCCCGCACCGAGCCAGCCATGACCAAGCAAGCCGAGCAGTTTCCGTTCCAGGCCGAGGTCAACGAAGTCCTGTCGATCGTCGTCAACTCGCTCTACTCGCACAAAGAGGTGTTCCTGCGCGAGTTGATCAGCAACGCCAGCGACGCCCTCGACCACCTCTCGTTCAAGGCCCTGACCGAGCACGGCCTGCTCGGCGACGACCGCGAGCTGCGCATCGAGGTCGTGCCGGACGCCGGCAGGCGCACGCTGACGATCCGCGACAACGGCATCGGCATGACGCGCGACGAGCTGATCTCGCACCTGGGCACGATCGCCCGCTCCGGCAGCAAGAAGCTGATGCAGTCCCTGCAGGCCGAGCAGAAGAAGGACCTCGCGCTGATCGGCCAGTTCGGCGTCGGCTTCTACTCGGCGTACCTGGTCGCCGACCGGGTCACCGTCGTGAGCCGCGCCGCCGGCGCCGACAAGGCGTGGCAGTGGGAGAGCGACGCGAAGGGCGGGTTCACCATCGAGGAGGCCGAGCGCGCCGGACGCGGCACCGACGTGGTGCTGCACCTCAAGGAGGACGAGCGCGAGTTCCTCCAGGAGTGGAGTCTGCGCAGCCTGGTGCGCAAGTACTCCGACTACGTGCGCCACCCGATCCGCCTGTGGGTGGATCGCAGCGCCGAGAAGGGCGAGAGCCGGTTCGAGACCGTCAACCAGGCCAACGCGCTCTGGGCGCGGCCCAGGACGGAGATCACGCGCGCGCAGTACGAGGAGTTCTACAAGCACGTCGCGCACGACTGGGAGGCGCCGCTGGCGTGGACCCACTTCAAGGTGGAAGGCACCAGCGAGCTCACCGGCCTGCTCTTCCTGCCACGCGCGGCGCCCTTCGACCTCGCCGACCGCAAGCCGAAGGGCGTGCGCCTCTACGTGAAGCGCGTGTTCATCCTGGAGGACTGCGAGGAGCTGCTGCCCGAGTGGCTGCGCTTCCTGCGCGGCGTGCTCGACTCCGAGGACCTGCCGCTGAACGTCTCCCGCGAGATCCTGCAGCAGGACCGCGCCACGCGGCTGATCCGCAAGCAGGTCGTGAAGCACGCGCTCGGGCTCCTGGAGGAACTGGCGGCCGAGGGCGAGGTCACCGAGCAGGACCAGGACGGCAAGGAGACCAAGGTGCGCCGCTACGAGGTGTTCTGGCGCAGCTTCGGCCGGCTCGTGAAGGAGGGCGTGCACTTCGAGCCCGAGCAGCGCGACCGGCTGGTCAAGCTCCTGCGCTATCCCAGCACCCGCGGGGACGAACTGGTCTCGCTGGAGGCCTACGTGCAGCGCATGCCCGAAGGCCAGAAGGACATCTACTACGTCGCCGCGGACAGCCTCGCGGCGGCGCGCAAGAGCCCGCACCTCGAGGCGCTCGCCGCGCGCGGCTACGAGGTGCTCCTGATGACCGACCCGGTCGACGAGTGGCTGGTGGCGGACGTGGCCGAATTCTCCGGCAAGAGGCTGGTCTCGGCGGCGAAGGGCGAGCTCGACCTGCCGGCCAGCGACGCCGAGCGCGAGCAGCGGCGCGAGAAGGCAGGCCAGATCAAAGGCGTGCTGGACGCGATGGAGGAGCTGCTCGGCGCCAGGGTGAAGGAGGTGCGTGCCACCGACCGTCTCACCGGGTCGCCGGCCTGCCTGGTCACCGACGAGAAGGGCATCAGCCCGCACGTCGAGCGCCTGCTGCGCGCCAACGGCCAGGACGTGCCGCCGCAGAAGCGCACCCTGGAGCTGAACCCCGACCACCCGGTGGTCCACAAGCTGCGCGCGCTCGCCGCCGACCCGGCCCGCAAGGACCAGCTGCGCGAGTGGTCGGAGCTGCTCTACGACCAGGCGCTCCTGGCCGAGGGCGGCATGCCCGAGGACCCGGCGCGCTTCGCCCAGGCGGTGGCCCGCCTCATGCAGCAGGTCAGCTCGTGACCGGCGGCGGACGGTGAGCACCGGCCGTTTCGTCTCCACCGCGGCGCCGCGCAGGGACGCAGCGCTGGTGGCTCTGGCCGCCGCGGCGCTCGCCGTGCTCCTGCGGCAGGACTCCGGCTTCTGGGACGGTCCCTCCCTCGTGCTCGACGCGGCGGAAGGACGCTGGCGTCATCCCCGCCACCTCTTGCTCCTGCCGGCGCTGCGCGGCTGGCTCCTGGCCACCGCGCCGCTCGGCGGCAGCGCCTTCGATCGTGCCACGTGGCTGAACCCCGTGCTGCTCGGGTTCGCGGCGTACGTGCTGCATCGCGCGTTCGCGCGGCTTCGCCTCGCCCGGCCGCGCGCCGCGCTCGCCGCGGCGCTGGCCTGCGGCACGCCTGCGGCGCTGTTCCACGCCAGCATCGTGGACAAGTACCTACCCGGCTTCGCAGCCGGCGCGCTGGCGTGGTTCGCCGCGGCCGCGCTGGCGGCGGACCCGCGAGCGTGGCGCGCCCTCGCCCTGGGCGCCGCCGGCGCGCTCGCCTATGCCGTGCACGCCGGCGGCGCGATCCTGCCGCTGATCCTCCTGCCGCTCGCGTTCCTGCACCTGCCTGCGGCGGCGCCGCGCTGGCGCCTCCTCGGGATCGCGGCGCTCTCGCATGTCTCGGGCATCGCTTTGGTGCAGGCGCTCGCCGCGTGGCTCGACGCCGCGACCTCGGCGGCCGGCTCGGCAAGTTTCTTCGCCGGCGTGGCCGGCGAGGCGTGGGCCCGCCCCCACGCTCTGGGCGGGTTCCTGCTCCAGGAGTGGCTGGTCCCGTTCGCGCCCGTGGTCCTGCTCGGGCCGTTCGCCCGCGGCGCCGCGGACCGGCCTGACCTCCGGGCTCTGTGGCTCGCCGGCACGCTCGGGTATCTCGCGGCGGGCTTCAGCCTGATCCAGGACTTCCGCGGCTACGGCTGCTATCTCCTGCCCCTCGCGTCACTGGGGGCCGTGGCGGCGGCGCAGGCGTTCCGGCCCGGGATCCTCCTCGGCCCGACGTGCGCAGGCCTCGCGATCGGCATCGGGCTGATCGTCACGCACGAGGTTCCGCACCGCAGCCAGACCCTCGCGGAGTGGATCGACGCCAACGGCGGACCCGCCGGCGCCTGCCTGCTGCTCGCGGCGCCGCTCGACGTGGAGACCCTCGTGCTGCGGCGGCCGGGGATGCCGCACATCGACCTGCGCCCCTCCAGCAACGCGGAGCAACCCGCGGCCGGGATCGAGGTGGGCTGGCTGGACCAGCGGATCGACGCCGAGCGCGCGCGCGGCCGCACGGTGCTGGTGAGCCGCGCCGCGGTGGAATGGCTGCAGGCACAGGCCACGCCGTCGGCGCAGCGGATCCTGGGGCGCTTGCGCGCCCGTCGCGCGGGCGGGAGCTCTGCCGGCCATCGCGTCGAGTAGCGGCCGCGGGCGCCGCCGGGCTTCACCGCGAAGGGTGGCAGCGCGCTCCTGTGCGTCGGATCGACCAGCCAAGGACCGATCCCCGGGATCTCCATGGTGACGCGAGTGTTGCCGAGCAAAGGGTGGAGGGGCTCACGGGGCCGCCACAAGGCGATCGGAAGGTTCGGCTGCGCCATGGCCCCATCGACCGAGGCGTACAGCTCCTCTGTCACCGCAGATCGGTGCGGTCGAACGGCGTGCGATCGGTCGATGGTTGCCGCGTGCCGGTGGGAGCCAACTCCGTCGCTGAATACCGGCCACCACGCCCCGCCTACTGCCTCTCCAGCCGCCAGCTCTCCCCAGCAGCGAGCGCGCGCTGGGCGAGCACTTCGCCGCGCCTGCGCACGGTGGCGATGTAACGCCCCTCCGCAAGGCACAGCGAGAGCTCGGCGGCCGCTGCCATGACGCCCGACGGTCCTCCCGCGTACACGCTCCTGCCCTGGTCATCGGTGATTGCAAAGTGGAGGTCCTGCGCCCAGGACCACACGCTCTGCGCGGCGCGGGCATCGGCGTCCGGCGCCACCACCACCACGCGGAGCAATGCGACGGGAACGACGGGGAGCGTGACGGTCTCGGGCACCGTCCCAGCTTGGACGCGCAGCTTGACGGGTCCCGGCGACGCATGGCTCTGCGGCTTCCCCACGGGCAGCCCCGTGAAGGCGCTGCTCTCGAACGGCTCGACGGAGAGCAGGTACTCACCGGGCTCCATTCCCGCCAAGGCGAACCGCCCCATGGTGTCCGTGCGCGTGAGGGTGAGGCGCTTCGACGCGACCTCGCGCGCTTGCACTTGCAGGGGTCGCGCAGGCGGGCCTGCGCCGCAGGCCACCAAGCCCGAGATCGCTACTCCCTGACCCAACCGGACGTCGATGCGCCCATCCGCGGGCAGCTCCACGCGTGCGGTCCGGGCCCCCAGCCCCTCGGCGGCCACGCTCACCTCCCACTTGCCGAGCGACAGTCCATCCAGGCGAATCTCCGGCCCCAGAGCCAACGACCGTCTGGTCTCGTTCTCCGACGTGGCTTCGACCAGCACCGGCCCCTCGAAGGCGGCACCCACGCGCTCGTCGATGACCCGCACGGTGAGTGTTGCCGCCGCCGCGAAGAGGTCGAGGTCCTCGAGGACCACCCTCAGGGTCCCCGCCCCCACCTTCACCGCCTCCAGAGTCCTCCGATACGTGGGGGTGTTGGAGCGAGGGTACTCGAGGAGGACGTCGCAGGTTTCCGGGACATCCTCCAACAGCACGGCGCCGTGATCGTCCGAGCGCCCGGCGCCGAGGAAGACCGGCCGAGGGCCGCCCTTGGCGAAGTCCGCCAGCCCGCCTGCGGGGAATACCTGCACGGACGCGTCTGGGACCGGGCGCTGGCTCCGGTCGAGTACCAGGATTGCGAGCCGGACACCGCGGGCGAGAGTGATCGTCACGCCCGCAACGTCGCATTCGCAGAAGAGACCGCGGGAGGGCACGAGGACGCGGCGGAAGGGCACGTAGCCCGGGGCGCTTGCGCGCAGCAGCAGCTCCCCCTGGACATCCCCTGGCACCTCGAAGTCGAAGCGACCTCGGGCGTCCGATGCCGTGCGGGCGATCGAGAGCTCAATGGTCGCGCCGGCTACCGGGCGCGCGCGCTCGTCGCGGACGAGGCCGTGCCAGCGGCGGAAGAGATCCTCGGGTCGGACGATATCCTCCGCGACGGCGACTTCTCCGGAGCGCGTTACAACGGTGACGCGCGGCCGGCCGGCCGGAAGAGTGATCGTCACCTCGCCGCCACCGGCCGGGCAGGGGATCCCGTCGATGACGTAGGCGCCCGCGGCGTCGGTGAACGCCTCCCGCTCCGCGTGGAAGGGCACCGTCGCCTCGGGCCGCCGTGTGCTCCACATTACCGAGTAGCCGCCGTGCTGTTGCCGAAAGGCACGGTCGGGACCGGCCTCGCAAAGGGGCTGCGTACTGGCTTCCGCGAAGACGCGTTGGCCGGCGAGTGGTGCTCCCGCTGCGTCTACGACCCGGCCGCGGACGCTTCCTGCTGGGTAGAGGACGACGTGCATATCGCCCGCGCGTTCGGGGGGTTTCACGATCTTCCAGTGGGGAGCGCGACCGGGTGCCGTGACCCAGAGCCACGCGTCGGGGCGGCTCCTGTCTGGGGCGCTCGGGAGCCGGGTGAGCGTGAAGCCCCCGTCGGCCCGCGTCCTGGTCGTTTCGGCCCGCTGCGAAGGCCCGCCGCGGCGCCCCTCGGCCGTGTAGGTGCTCCGGTAATACCAGAGCTCGACCCGGGCGTCCGCGATGCCAGCTCCGCTTTCCGAGTCGACTACTCTGCCTATGCCCTCGCGGCCTCCGTCGACGCCGACGACCAGTTCGCCCATGCCCCAGGTGACCTGGACGGATCGGAACACCGGAAGTGCATCCGGGGCCAGGATCTCCAGGTCGAGCCCCCACGGCACGTCGAGGAACGCGAAGCGTCCATCGGCTCCCGAAGTGGTCGTCTCGCCCGCTCCGAGCGCCAGGTGCGGATTGGACCAGCGGACCAGCGCGCCGCCGACGGGCACCCCGTCGCGGCGGACGACGCGCCCCCGCAGTACGGGCGAGCGTTCGAGCACGACATCGAGACCGATCGAGGGCGCGCGCACCCTCCGGGAGATCGGGCGGAACCCGGAGCAGGCGAAGGACAGTTCGGCCAGAGCGTCGGGCGGGAGCATGAGCGCGAAACTCCCTCGGGCATCCGTCGTGGCTTGCGACGGCGCCCCGCCCGCGCGTGGATCCTCGAGCAGCCGCGCGGTGATTCGGGCTCCCGCGAGCGGAGCGCCCGTGGCATCGCGCACCATGCCTTCCACTACGGCGCGGGCGGCCACGTCGGTTCCTTCATCGGACGGGGAAGTCGCGAGCGGAACGCGCGCCGTGGCATCCGTCCGGATGGCCGCCCTGGACGTGCTCGCGTGTTCCGCCGTCTGCAGCGGCACGCCGCCGCTCTCGCCCGGCTCCGGAATCCCAACCGTCCCGAGCAGATGGCCGGTGAGAACCAGCAGGACGGCGAGCACGGCGACCGCGCCCACCATCAGGACAAGCTTCTTCATCGAGGTCCTAGCCAGCATCCCTCATCAAGACTAGGAACCGACGTGGAGCGTGCCCCCAGCCTCGGCACCAGTATGCCCTCCGGGGGGCGTGTATTCGACGCTCGTCGCGTACGTGTTCGCCCCCCAGCTGATGGTCTCGTTCCATGACGCCACGCCGTTCGCGTTTGTGGTCACCTGCCGCTCGGTGTTGGACTTGATGCCGTACGGGTTCTCACCAACGCCGAGAAGCTTGACCGTGTAGGTTGTGTTGGGCTCAAGCCCTGTGAGCGTCACCGTGATCGTCTCACCGTTGGTGATGTTGTTCGGAGAGATGCTCGCACTCACCTGTGCCTGCGCGACGCCGGAGAACATGAACAGGGTGGCGAGCATGACGAGGTTCGCGAGGATGAATCGATTCATCGGAGTTCAGCTCCATCCTGAGTCTTCGAGCAGGAACGAATGGTCTGCCGACTCACTAGATGTTGCTTCAGCCCCTACTTGGACAGGGAAACCCTCCCGACCAGGTACACCGACCTCGGAACCAATCGACTGGGTGCACTTCATCCAGCTCATCGCTTGTCCTTCTGCACCATGGCGGCGATCAGTCCAGTGAAGTCCTTGCACAGCCGGGATGCCGTGCGTCTGGGGATTCGGAGCTCCTTCTCGATGTCGCATGCGCTTGGTAGTGCCCCAAGCCGAGCGACGAGCTCCAGCATGGCCCCAAAGTGGTGACGCAGGCGGGGCTTGATCTGCGTCGACTGCTCCGTGTCGAGCCGAGACAGGACCTCGGCCAGGACGGCAAGAGCAGCCGCGACCGGTTCCCGGGTTGGCAATTGCGGTCTGATGGCTGCCTGATCACCGAGATCCTGAAGGGATACCAAGCTCAGAGCGAGGCGATCGTGGCGCCGGTGCAGCTCGTTGGCGAGGTGATTCGTGGCGGCCAGGCAGAAGGCGACGAGCGCTGCTTCGGTGGCGGGAAGCACGGGCCGGCGATCGAACCACCGCAACAGTCGAAGCATGATCTCCCCGGCAACGTCTGGGGCATCGTGGGCGAGGCGTGGCCACTTGTGCCGAACGTGTTCGAGGATTCGCGGGCGGATCCGGTCGACGAGGATCTTGGCGAAGGCGTCGCGGTCTCCAGCGCGGTATGCAAGGAAGAGGGCCATGGAAGTCCTCTCTCTGTCTCTCTGTCTCTCTGTCTCCATCTCTGAAGCCATGGCGTACCCTCCGATCATGGGCGGAACCTCGCAGACAACAGAACATGCACGCGGTGGACGATGCGGCCATGTGCGAAGCCTTGCAACCCACCGAGGAATGACTTGAGCGTGACGCCCGGATCGATCCCGAATCGAACCTGGAGCGGCCCGGCCGGGGTCTGTGATCAGGGTAGCGAGATCGAACAGGAAGGCGCGGTCGAGCACGCTGACGCAGTGTGGGGACGGCAGGAGGTCGGAGACCCCACGTCGACAGGTACGACCCGAGCTTCAACTCCGATCGTTCCGGGGCAAGACGCCCGATCCCGCTGTTCGCCCCCACGCATGCCGGCCGTCGCTGAGCGAGTCCCCCGCGCCTGCTCGCCCGCCCAGCTCTCGCGGTAGCCACGGTGTTCGCGCCGAACGCAGATGCGCACCAAGTTCCGGCTCCAGCCGTGCTTTGCGACGCCCTTCAGGGCAAGGATCGCCTCGACCGTCTCGCGCTTCGCCCGAGGCTCCTTCCCGCAGGAGGCACAGCGGACGAGCAGCACCCCGTGCAAGGGGGAGGCGATAGGCGAGGACGTCTGCTCTCTTCTCGCGACGCCTTCCAGGTGATCCGGGGGCCAGCCCACAGAGTCCCGCAGGACCGCTCCGGGAGCACGCGGATCAAAGAGCCGGACAAGGTACAGGGGAAGATGCTCTCCAGGCAACGGTCCCGGTGGAAGCCTGCCTCACTGCAAGTCTCCGGCATCAGGGCTGACGCCCCGCCCCGGAACCGTTCGGCGCAGTTCCACGCAGGTACGTCGAGACAACCGCCGACGCCGTGGTCGACTGTGCCGCCGTGCCGGGGCCCCTAGTCATGCCGCGCTGGAAGGGATCCAGATTCCCCCCGATCCCGACCAGCATTGGTCTCTCTGTGCAATCCGAGCAGCACTGGGCGCGCCTGCTGAATCCGAATCGTGTACCAGTTCGTGGAGCGGACGACGTCATCAGACTCCACTCGGATCCCGCCTGCCACTGGAACTCCCGAGCGCGCAGCGCTGAATCGGCGGGGATCGAGAAGAACCGGAGCTGGGCACGACCGGGTCCCATCACGAAACGCGGCACTGGGATCATCTCGTGGGATCGACCAGCCAGGGGCCGACCCCGCGGGTTCCAGCGTGACGCGCATATCGGCGAACATCGAATCGGTGCGCGGCTCCAGTGGACAGGCTGCAGGAACGGCGCGCACATGCCGGCAGAAGCCCAGACCAGCCGCTGGTTCACACGGGGCCCTCGAGCGCGGTTGCGCTGGGTCATCCGCCGGCGTTCGAGCGCGGCATGGGCGGCAAGCTCACACCGCGTCTCCGCCGCGGCCTGCAGCGAGCGCGGGGTCCGCTTCTCCGCCTCGTGGAACTCGCGGAACGACGACGGCGTGACCGCGATCGGGCTCACGAGCTGGAGCGCCGACGGGACGAAGCCGCGTACGGTGGTGAGCTGCATCCAGGTGCCGCGCTCGAGCGGGCCAAACCTGTCGGCGAGGACATTCACCAGTACCCTCTCCGAGCTCCAGCCCTCGATCGCGGGACTGAGGCCGAGCTCGCGCCGGTAGGCCAAGCCATGGTCTAGCACGACCTCCTCGACCAAGCGGCCGAGCCGGACCAGCGCGGTCCGGAGATCGCCGGCGCTGCGCGCGCGGCCGCACGGTGCTCGTGAGGCGCGCCGCGGAGGAATGGCTGCAGACACAGGCCACGCCGTCGGCGCGGCGGAACCTGGGGCGCTTGCGCGCCCGTCGCGCGGGCGGGTGCTCCGGCGGCCATCGTGTCGAGTAGCGGCCGCGGGCGTGTCGCGAGCCAGCGTGGCTACTTCCCTGCACCCATCGCCTCGAACACGAACGGGAAGCACGCGTAGGCCTGCCCGCGGTAGATCACGTCAGGTCCGAAGAGCGTGATGCTCCCCTCGCCCAGGCGCGCGCGCAGGATCGCCGCGCGGCCGGCCACATGCTCGGGTCCCAGGATCCAGCCGCTCGCGAGGACGGACGCGGGATCGGCGGCGTAGCGGGCCAGCACCTCGATCCGCTCGCCGGCGTCCTGCTCGACCTCGAACACTGGGTTGTTGCGGAACATCACTGCCACCTCGCGCCCGTCGCCGGCGCGCATCCGCAGCAGCGAGCCGGGCACGTAGAACTCGCTGCGCCGCGTGGGGCGCTCGCGTCCGTCGGCCTCGCGCACGAAGGTGCCGGCCCGCACCGGCAGCGCGAAGTGGCGGACGGCGCGGGTGGCCTGCTCGCCGAACACCAGCAGGCGTCCGCCCTGCTCCACGAACGCACGCAGCGCCGGCACGCCCTGCTCCACGCCGACGCGCACGCGCTTTGCCCGCGCGTCGGCGACGTCGACGAAGGCGGGCATCGCGGAGAGGAGCTTGTCCAGCTCGGCGTCGGCGAGGTTCTCCTCGCGCGGCGGCTGCTCGCCGGCGGGCGCGTCCCCGCCTGTGCCGCCCTCGCCGCGCGTGCGGCCCGCCCGCTCCTCGCCCTCGGCACCGCCGCGCTCGCGGCTCTCGGCGCCCCGCCCGCCTCCCCGCGCCGCCGGCAGGCCGGCCGCGAAGAGCAGCACGTCGAAGTCGCGGCGCAGATCGCCCTGCTCCACGCGCGCGCCGCTCAAGAGGCGCGGCGTCACACCGTGTTCGCGCAGGACGTATTCGGTCCAGCCGGTCGCCATGTCGCCGCCGTACGGCTCGAAGAGGCCGATGCGCGGCGCCTCGCCAGCGAACGGGTCGGCGTGCCGCACCGGCAGCCGCTCGTCCTGGATCTCCACGAAGGGTCCCTCGAAGCCGTCGAGGATCCGGTCGAAGGCCACGCCCATCTGCAGGGCCAGGGTCCAGCCCGCGCTGTCGTAGGGGCGGATCGGCTCGCCGCGCGCGTCCACGTCCTTGGGGTGCCACTGCGGCTCGAACATGTCCATCACGTGGGCGCGGAACGCCTGCGCCGCGAGCACGACGAACGAGTCCTTGGGGTAGCGCCTGCCGCCCGCCTCGAACTCGGCGCTCGCACGGTGCACGGTCACGCCCGCCTGCAGGAGCGCGTTCACGAAGCGCGCCGTCACGGCCGGGTCGCCGCGCCCGGCTGGCAGCACATAGCCGCGTGCGTCGCGGCGGGCCGGGTCGCGGTACACGTCCACCGCCTGGGTCGCGGCGCCGCCTCCTGCCGCCGCCGCGTCGGCCGCGGCGCGCGCGGCGCGCGCGGCGTCGACCAGGGCGGGGGTGGCGGTCCAGTGGTCCCGGCTGCCCCGTTCGATGGCGTTGCGCCCCATGCGCCAGGCGTTGCGCAGGAACTCCTCGCGGTAGCGCGCCGCGAGGTCGAGGATCGCGAAGTTGGCGGTCTGCAGGTACTCGATGGTCTGCCGCGCGTGCCACTCGGTGCTGGCGATCGGCATCGGGTAGTCGCCCGTCGGCAGGCGCCGGTCGGGGGTCTGCACGATCCGGCCCGGGTTCGGGCTGCCGAACACCTCGGTCAGGATGCCGATCTGGTTGTGGAAGTACGCGGTGGTGCGCAGGCCGCCGTTCCACCAGGTCGAGTACGGCGCACCGCTGCGCGAGATCACCCCGGGCTTGCCCTCGGCGGCGAAGCGGTGGTTCACGTGCGCCGCCACGAGTTCGATGCCGCGCTGCACCAGGGGGTCGACGTGGAAGTGGAACGGGTCGCGGAACGGCGGCGTGAAGATCACCGTGCCGCGCGGCGAGGTCTGGTGGTGGTTGTAGACCACCTGCGGGTGCCAGCGCCGGTAGAGCTGCCGGTTGATCGCCACCGTCTCCGGGCCGTTGCCCATGTAGAAGTCGCGGTTGTTGTCGTGCCCCATCCAGCGCTGGTAGAGGACCGGGAGGCCGCCCACGCGCTTCGTCGCCATGTAGCCGCGCGCCACCATCTCCATCCCGTCCGGGTTGGCCGGGGTGACCAGCACGATCACGTTCTCCAGGATGCGGCGCGTCTCGGCGTCGTCGCGCGACACGAGCCGCCACACCAGTTCCAGGATGTTCTGCGCCGCCACGGCCTCGGTGGCATGCATGCCCGCGTCGATCCACACCACCGCCCGGCCCTTGCCGGCCAGCTCGCGCGCCGTGGCCTCGTCGGGATCGCGTGCCAGCGCGAGCCGGCGCGCGACCTGCCGTAGCTCCTCGCGCCGCGCCAGGTTCTCGGGCGCGCTCAGCACCGCCATGAGCATGGTCTGGCCGTAGGCCGTGGTGCCGATCTCCTCGAGTTGCATGCGCTCGGAGGCCGCATCCAGCGCGCGCCAGTAGCGCGCGAGCTGCGTGTAGTCGGCCAGGAAATGGTCGGCCCCGATCTCCTGGCCGAGGAACTCCTTGGGCGAGGGCGGCTGCGCCTGCGCCGCAAGGGGCACGGTGCAGCCGAGGACGAACGCGCGGAGCAGGGCTTTGGGCATGGGCTTGCGCGGCCGGGGCGAGGACGGCCGATGGCTGCGGGGGAGCATAGCCCCGTCCGCCATCGCCGCCGCTTGCCGGCGGCCCCTGCCGGGCCTAGAGACGGGCGCGGCGGAGAATCCCCACCGCACTCCCGACCATGAGCCCCGACCCGACCGCCACCCGCGAACTCGTGCAGATCGTCCCCGGCCGCCCGACCCAGGACGGTGCCGGGGTGAAGCTCGACCGCTACCTCACCCCGCGTTGGTACGCGAGCGCGGATCCGTTCCTGCTCCTCGACCGGTTCCATTCCGAACGCGGCGAGGATTACGCCGGCGGCTTCCCGCCCCACCCGCACCGCGGCTTCGAGACGGTGACCTACCTGCTCGCCGGCCGGATGCGACACGGCGACGACCAGGGCAACCGGGGCGACCTCGGTCCCGGGTCCGTGCAGTGGATGACCGCCGCGCGCGGCATCGTGCACGAGGAGACGCCGCAGCAGCAGGACGGCCTGCTGTGGGGCTACCAGCTCTGGGTGAACCTGCCGGCCAGCGAGAAGATGGGGCCGCCGGCCTATCAGGACATCGACGCGGCGCGGATTCCCGAAGTGCAGCTGCCCGGCGGCACCAGGGTGCGCGTCATCGCCGGCGAGCTGGACGGACGGCGCGGACCCGTACGCCCGCGGCCCACCGAGCCCCTCTACCTGGACGTCCAGCTGGCACCGGGCGGCCGCTTCTCGCACCGGGTGCCGCAGGGCCACACGGTGCTCCTGGTGCAGGTGGAGGGCGAGAGCCTCGTGGGCGCGAAGGCCGCCGCGCTCCGCGCCCACCAGGTCGCGCTGCTCGGGCCCGCGGGCGACGTGGTCGTGGGCGCCGGCCCCGCGCAGGCGCGGTTCCTCGTGATCGCCGGCCGACCGCTGCGCGAGCCCGTCGCCCACCACGGGCCCTTCGTGATGAACACCGACGCCGAGATCGCTGCTGCGATCGACGACTACCAGGCGGGCCGGCTGAGCCGACCGGAACGACTCTGAGCAATCTCGACGGTCACGTTACGCGGGCGTAACCACCGGCGACACGGTACCGGCCTGCCCGCGCGTTCCGCGTCGCGCATGCCGTTCGACGGCACTCCAGATCCGCAAGGGGGCAGCGGCGAACTCCGGACGCCGCGCCCTCGGTGACCCTTGCGACACCGTGCCCGCCACCGAGGACCGAGCGCATGCGGCCCGGCTCCTCCGTTGCGACAACGAGGACCCGCCCCACCACGAGCC
>JADLFX010000071.1 GCA_020849665.1 Planctomycetota bacterium
GCGCGCGGCGCGATCGTGCCGGCCAAGGACGCGGTCGAGGATGGCCAGGGGGGGTTCCGGCATCGCGAGAGCGGCCAGCCGCTCACGCGTGAGATCGCCAAGATGTCGAAGTCGTTGCACAACGTCGTCAATCCCGACGACGTGGTGCGCGAATATGGCGCCGACACCCTGCGGCTCTACGAGATGTTCCTGGGCCCGCTGGCGGACGCGAAGCCGTGGAACGACCAGGACGTGCCGGGCGTGCACCGCTTCCTGGCACGCGTCTGGCGGCTCGTCGTGCCCGAGGACACCGAATCCGGCGAGACGTTTGCCTACCTGCGCGAGGATCGCGCCGTGCAGGACGAGGAGATCGAGCGCCAGCTGCACCGCACGATCGCCAAGGTCGAAGGCGACGTGCGGCGCCTCGCCTTCAACACCGCGATCAGCGCGATGATGATCTGGGTGAACGTGGCCACCAAGAACCCCGCCGCGCTCACCCGCGACCAGGCGCTGCGCTTCGTGCGGGTGCTGGCGCCGTTCGCGCCGCACCTGGCCGAGGAGCTCTGGGCACGGCTGCGCGGCCCGGGTCTGCTCGCGCACGCGTCCTGGCCGTTGTTCGATCCCGCGCAGCTGGTCGACTCGATGGTCGAGTATGCGGTGCAGGTGAACGGCAAGGTGCGCGAGCGCGTCACCGTGCCCACCGGCGCCGCCGACCAGGACGTCCTGGCCGCGGCCCGGGCCCAGGCCGCCGCCCACCTCGCCGGCAGGCAGGTCGTGAAGGAGGTGGTGGTGCGCGGGCGGCTGGTGAACTTCGTGGTGAAGTAGGAGGATCCGGCTCCCGGCCACGGCCCCGCCCGGCGCGGGTCCACGACCCCCATCCACACTGCACAGGACGCCGCGCGCGCCGCGGAGGCGGCGAACACGAAGGCTCGAGCCACAGGCATGGCATTCCTCGTGGGGGACTCCCGGGTTCCGCCTTCCCGCGCGCGGCCAGAGCCGGGTCCGCGCCGCAGGCATTCGCGGGGAACGCCTTGGAGGGGCGCGTTCCTGTGGGTGTGTCTGGCCACCTCCGCGTGCACTGGCGACGGTGAAGACGGGGCCCGGCCGCTCGTGCCCGCCGGCAGGATCGCGGAGTACATCCGCCAGCTCGAGGCGGAAGACCCGGCGATTCGCGCCCAGGCGCAGAGGTCACTCGTGCGTTCCCGGGTCAGCGGGGACTTGCGCGCGGCGCTGATTGCGCAGGTGCGCGCGGGGCATGTGCCGGCGCAGCCGTCCAGCTTGCGCGCCTGGCTGGGTGGGATGCGGGACGGCCCGGGAGAGGTCCCCCGCGGGAGCGGGCGCGAGCACGGTACGGCCGATGCCGAGGAATGGCTCGGCCACGCGCTCGCGGTCGCGTTCGCGAAACCCATGGGCGAGGTGCCGCCTGCGTCCCCGCTCGAACCCTACGCGTCCGCGGCGCGGCATCCCGATCCCCGGGTGCGCATGCTCGCTGGCACGGGTCTGTTCCTCGCGCTCCTCCGCGCGAAGCGGACCGGTCAGGATCTGGCGCCGTGCGGAGCCTTGTTGGCGGTGCTGCTCGAGGATGGGGACGACCGGGTGCGGGCGTGCGCTCTGGACGCGCAGGTGCAGATCGACGGACTCGACGCGTTGGTCCGCATCGTGACGCCCGCGTGGATCGATTCCGCTCCCTGCCGGGACGCGTTCCTCAGCAACGTGCTGAGAAGCCTGGTGTGGCTTGGGGACGATGAGCGGGCGCAGCGCGCGTTGGCGCCTCGTCTGTCCCGATCGCTGGAGGTCGGCGACGACAACGACCGGCGCGCCGCGCTGCTGATGCTCTGCTCCTGGCCCGGATCGAGTCGCGTGCCCGTCCCGGTGGCGGAGCTCGAGCGCGTCGTGGCGGTCTCCCGCGATCCCGTCGTCGTCCAGTATGCCCTCCAGCTCGGCGGGCTCGATCATCCCGGTGCCGCATGCCGCACCCTGGTGGCTGGGATGCTCCGCACGCTGCCGGCACGGCCGGGCCGGAACTGGCTGCCGCCGCTGGCCGAGGCAGCCCGCCTCGCGGGTCTCGCGGAGGACCGTGCCGCCGTTCTGCGCGTCGTTGCCTCGGTGGGGGATCGGGCGCGCGATCGAGCCGTGCCGGCGTCCGATTGGCCAGGCATGCCCGTGCTCGACGAACTGCTCATCGCCACTGTCGCGGTGGACGCCGTCAGGGAAGCCCTCCCCGTTCTCGAGCCGTGCATCGTTGCCGCGGGTCGGATGGACCTGTGGAGGGAGCTCTGCGATCTCGAGCGCGGTGGCGCCGGCTCCCCGGACGGGCTGGAGAGTGCCCGCCGGATCGCGGCACGACGCATGGAGCCGGCGGCGGAGGCAGCAGATCTCCTGGCGGTGGCGAGTGCGGTGCGTGCCCTGTGCATCCACGGCGACCGCGACACGGTCGACGAGGCGCTGCGCGGCGTGCTGCGCAACGAGCGCGAGTCCCTGCCGTACGAGGTCTGTCGCGTGCTCCTTCAGGGAGTCCGCGCCGCGCGGCAGCGCTTTGGCGCCGCGGGACTGCCGCTGGCCGACACTCGCGAGCACATCCGACGGGTCGCGCCAGGGAACCTCGCGCCGTCAGTGCGGGACAGGCTCGTCGAGGACGACTACAAGTGAGGCCATGCGCACTGGATGGATGGAAACGGATGCCGCGCGAGTGCGGGTCGTGGTCTGGACGTTGAACCCGCACCCGGCGGATGGCGCCGGGACGGGCGCTCCGCCTGCTCCGCTTCGTCCAGTGCTCCTGGGTCGCACATGAACGGACGCCAGGGACGTGTGCTCGGCGTCGGACTGGGCCTGGCCGCCTGGAGCCTCTTCGCCTGGGTCAGGTTCCCCTGGGGCGGTTGGAACGTGGGAGCGATCTGCTTCACGCTCGCGGTCCTCGCGGTGATGGCGATGTGCGTCGTGCTGCTGCGCGACAAGCAGCTGCGGAGACCCCGCAAGGGGCGTGCGTCGCTCTCGGGCGCCGCGCGGCGCCCTGGCATCAACCAGGCGTCCGTTCCTCGCCAACCGCGCTCGGCGGAGTGATCCCCGTGGCCGCGTCCATCGGGGATGCGGGCGGCGTGGGCTGAGCGGGAGTGGGCATGGGCGCAGGCGTCGCCTCCAAGTGCGCCACTGCCGCGGCTGCGCTCGCCTTCGTCCTGGGGCGTCCACCCATCTTCACCGGCGCCGGCCGCGCATCCGCGGGCTTCCGGGCCACGGTCACGGTGGTCACGGACGCCCGCCGCAGCCGCTCGCGGATCAACGCCCGCGACAGCACCGCGAACGCAAGGATGAGGCCGATCCAGATCACCTGCCGCGAGGCGCGGTCCACGCCGCCCTGGCCGGCAGGCGTGCGTCCGGCAAGGCGATCCCCGAGGGCCTGGAGGCCCGGCGAGGGATGGGCCGCGAGCATCGCGAGCAGGCGCTCACGCCCCGGCTCGCTCGCCTCGTGCCATGCGTCGACCACGAGGCGCGCGGCCAGCGCCTCGCTGTCCTCGCGTTCGGGCGTGGCCACCTTCAGGACCTCGTCCACGGTCGCGATCTCGTTGAGGCGCCAGAGTCCGTCCATCGCGAACGCGCTGGCGTACTCGTCGGCATGCAGGGTCCGGGCCAGGATCTCGCGGGCCCGCGGATCGTCGATCCGGACCAGCTGGCGCACCGCCTCCTCGCGCAGGAGGCCGCGCGCGCTGCCGGCCAGGAGCAGCCAGCGTTCCGCGTCCTCGTCGCGGGTGGGCGGCAGGGCCGCACCGCGATCGGTGGCGACGAGCAGGGAGAGCGCGGGCAGCAGCAGGCCGCCCGCCCCGCGGCCGCGCACGGTCCAGCCACCGCTCGTGGCCTCGCTCTTCACCACCACCTCGCCGCACGCGGCCGAGCCCAGGGTCACCAGTTCGCCGAGGTGGGGGTTGGGTGCGGCGCGGCGCTCGAGGTTGCCCACCAGCGCCGGCACGTCGAGGGTGACCGGCAGCTTGCCGTGGGGAAAGCCCATCCGGCGCAGGAGGCGCGCCAGGTCGGGGCGCAGTGGACCGCCGGCCGCGGCCTGCCAGGTCTCGATGCCGGCGCGGTCGCATTCGATGCGCACGACGAAGCCCTCGGCCCCGCGCACCTCGGCGCGCAGGTAGGCGCCCTCCGGATCCTGGTCGGTGTGCACGCGCACCGAACCATCCGCGCGCACGCGCAGGAGGAACGGACCCAGGGGATCGCGGCCCGCGGGCCAGCCGGGCAGGCGCGGCAGCCACTGCTCGCGCAGCCACACCAGCCCCGGCGGCCCTTGCCGCTTGGGATCGGCGGCGACCTGGGCCTCGAGGGTGTCCTGGCTCCGGGCCGCGCCCGCGAGCGCGGCGAGGAGCAGCGGCGACCACCACTTCGGTTTCATCGGCGGAACGCTCCTCCAGGAGTGGCTCGCGGCGGTCGCGAGGCGTCCTGGTCCGGGCGCGCGGGCGAGCGGCCGGGCATCGGCGCCGGAGCTCGCTCCACGTCGGTTTCGGGGCGGCGCGCGGGCACGCTGCCGCTCTTGCGCTTGGGCGCCAGCCCGGGCGTGGGGGCGACCATCCCCAGCAGCTCGTCGGTCTTGGCGCGGCGCGCGGCGCGCATGCGCCAGGCGATGATCAGCAGCATCAGGATGGCGAGTCCGCCGAGCCCGCCCAGCGCATACGTGCGCGTCCGCGGGTCGAGGCCTTCCCAGGTCGCCAGGAGGCGCGCTGCCAGGTGCTCGGCCTTGGCCTTGGTGTCGTTCCAGAAGTCCTGTGCGCCGCGGCCTGCGTCCGGATCGCCCTGCACGTTGCGCAGCGCCACCTGGACCAGGGGCTGCAGGCGTTCGTCCTCCTGGGCGAGACGCGCCTCCAGCGCGGTCACCGCGTTGCGGTCCTTCAGCTCGCCCAACCTCTGGATGGCGTAGCGGCGCAGCAGCAGTGCCTTGTGGTCGAGGACCGCGATCAGCGTGGTCACCTCCTCCGCCTTGGGCAGGCGCGGCGAGAGGGTCTGGAAGAGCCACGCCAGGGCCTCGCCCTCGACCTCGTCGTCATGGGCCACCGAGGCGGCCACCTGCATCAGGCAGGCGGGCTCCTGCAGCTCGCCCAGGGCCAGCAGGGCCTGCACGCGGTCGGCGCCGCCGCGCGAGCCGCTGGTCGCGAGCATGCCGACCAGGGGCTCGACGTTGTCCTTGCCGCGCAGCCGGCCGAGGTTCTGCGCGCCCAGGGAGCGCAGGGTCTGGTCGTTGGACTCCAGCGCCGCGATCGAGGCCTGGCGCGAACGCGGATCCTTCATGTGCAGGAGCGCGGCCATGGCGTGGCGGCGCACCTCCGCGTCGCCGTGCTTCTGCACCAGCTCGCTGAGGGCCGGCACCGCGTCGGCGTAGCGGGCCTGGCCGAGCTCGTACGCCGCTCGTGCCACCACGGCGGTGTCGGGGTCGGCGAGCTGGGCCAGGAGCTCACGCGCGTTGCGCCCCGCGGGGCTGCTCGGGCGCGGCTCGGGCAGGGGCGCGGGGGCCGGGCGCGACTCCGGCAGGGCGGGCTCCCCCCCGGCGACCCGGGGTGCCGGCGCCTGGCTCTGGGGCAGCGCGTCGCGCCACCCGCTCTGCAGGGCGCCGCCGAAGCGGCCCTCGACATAGAGGTCGCGGGCGTCGGCCTGTTTGACGCCGGAGAGCTTGGCCAGCAGATCGTTCACGAGGGCCGGCCGCGACTCCGTGGCGGCGAACACGCGGCCGGTGCGCTGGCCGTCGGGCCATGCCAGGACCACGAAGTGCTGCTCGCGCGCGTCGGTGGCCGTGGGCAGCGCCACGCGCACGCGGTGTCCGTCGCGCACGTACACCTCGGGCGCGTCGGGCAGGGGCTGCAGCACCTCGGCGGGCAGCAGGCCGCGCGCCACGAGCTGGGCGACCGTGCCGTACTCGCCGATCCCGTCCTGGTCCCGGTCCTCGTGGCGGGCGCGGCGGAACGCATGCTGGGCCTCGGCCACCTGGGCCAGGAATGCGTCGAGTTCCTTCGGCTGGGGCGGCGAGAGCAGCGCGGCGACCGTCGCGTCGTACGAGGCGCGCGCCAGCTCGGGCATGCCCTCCACCATCTGCGCGGCGAGGTGGAGCGCGGCGTGCAGGTGGCCCTGGGGCGAGCGCGTGCGCAGCCGGTAGCCGTCCTCGTCGCTCTCCAGGATCGCCGTGCCCTCGCCCTCCAGGCGCGGATGACCCTTGGGGAACAGGTGCTGCGGCATGCCCAGGCGGGCCAGCGCGCGCGAGAGCGCGCCGTTGGCGTCGCGCAGCTGCCGCCACTCGATGCGCATCGTGCCCGGCGTACGGCGCTGGACGAGCTCGGCCGCCCGCGGGTTCTGCTTGTTGCTCTCCAGGTGCCGCAGCATCCGGCCGAGCGTGGCCTCGCTGCTGGCCAGGAGCGCGTAGCCGCTGGCCACCTGGAAGCACGGCTGCATGGCGCCGCCGGGCAGCGTGCCCGTCACGCGGCTGTAGCGCAGGGCGCCCACCGTGACCTCGGAGACCGAGCACCCCAGTTCGCGCAGGACCTTGGGCAGCGCCTCCTGGAAGCGCTGCGTGTTGGTGAGCGGCAGGACGTAGGCCTCGCCCGCGAGGCCGGTGTCGGCGCGCAGGCGCACGTGCACGACTTCGCCCTGCAGCGACTGCAGCAGGTCGTGCTCGATGTCCGCGCCGCTCTTCTCGCGCACGCCCTTCACCGCCTCGAGGAACGCCTGGCTGCGCTGCGGGAGCGTGCTGCTGAGCAGCGAGATCGCCTCGGTCCACACGGTGGCCGGGGCCAGGTGGGTGAGCGCGAAGCCCTCGGCGTCCGGGGGCACCATCTGCACGAGCGCGGTCGGGATCCGGTCGCGTTGCGCGACCTCGCCCGGCGCCGTCTCGCCCTTGTCCTTGTCGTTCCGCCCGTAGCCGAAGAGCGCGGCCAGCAGGCCGGTGCGCGGCGCCGGATGGTGGACGTGGTACTCGCCCTCCACCATGCCGTCGCGTCCGCGCAGGACCGCGCTGATGCCCTCGACGCGCTCCAGGTCGAGGCTCCTGGCGAGCGCCTCGGACTGCTTGTCGGTCAGGCCGAGGCAGAGGCCCAGCCCACGGCTGAGCGCCTCGCGTCCGGGCAGGAGTGCGGCGAGGAACGCGGGTGCCGTGCCGGCCTCGGCGACGAAGCGCGCGTACGGCGCCAGTTCCGTGAAGCCGCCGCCGTTGCGCCCGCGCTGCATCGCCTGCTCCACCGCGGCGGAGTTGGGGCCGACGACCAGGAGGTTGCCGCGCAACGCAAGCGCGAGCCCGTCGCCGGCCGTGGTGCGCACGGTCCACACCGTGGTGTCGCCCACCAGCTCCTGCTGGACGCGCAGCCCTTCGCGGGTGGCGATGTCGTGGAGGTGCTGCAGAGCCGCGATGGCCTCGCCGGCGCCACGGTCGATCTCGAGCACGCCGAGCAGGAGCGGCGCGCCGCGCGGGTCGTCGCCGATCCAGCCGACCGACACGGATTCGGTGGCGTCGAGCCACTGGTCCAGACCGAGGCCTGTGCTGCGGAAGAGCAGGTTGCGCACCGCCTCCGCGTGGCTGCGCGGGGTCTCCGGCCAGCTCACGCCGGCCAGGAAGCGGTACAGGCCGCTGGACTGGAAGCCCCTGTCCCGCGGCCGGATCGTCACCAGGGCCAGCGTGCTCTTGGGGAAGAGCGCTGCGTTGGCCAGTGCCCCGCGGGTCCCGGCGGAGTTGTCCTGGGGCGGACCCTGCAGCAGGAGAGCGAGTGCGAGCGCTAGGGGAGTGGCCATCGTCCCCTGGATCGGATGCCGGGGGGGTCCGGCTTCAGGCCGGAACGGCCCTGGCGGCGGGCCGGTGGCCGGGGGGTGTCGAGATCCGCTGCACTGGTGCCGGGCCGGCCGCGGGGGGGCATGCACGGGGGGAATGCCCCAGGACCCGGACAGGGGTTTGCGCCGATGAGCCTCCGGCGATGCAATCGGCTCCAGCGATGACCCGTGCCCCTCGAGTGCGCGCCGTCCTGGCGCTGCTGCTCTGCCTGACGATGCTCGTCGGCGGGGGCCTGCGTGCCGCGGCGCAGGGCGCGCCCGCGTCGTGTGGCACGGCGGCGGGGTCCGGCGGCGGCGAATGCTGCGCGCCGGCGGAGTGTCGTTGCGGCCAGGACGCCGGCGGCAGCGGGTCGTGCACCTGCGCCGCGGATCCGGCGCCGCGCGCGCCCGAGGCCCCGGTCCCGCCGGGGCCGCGCCTGCCGGAGACGGCGCCAGAGGTCGGGCCCCTGCCCGTGCCCGTGCCCGAGGATCCGCCCGCGTCCCGCGCCAGGACGCCCCGGCACGGCCTTGGTGCGCACGCCGCGTCGCGCAGCCTGCAGATCCTCCTGCGCACGTTCCTGCTCTGAGCGGACCCCCGGTGGGTGCAGTGCGTACCCGCCGGGCCTCGTGACCGTCAGCACCTTCCGTCGGTCTGGTTCCGTCCGCTCCCAAGCATGCGCTCCGCCACGTTCGCCCGTGTCCTGTTCACCCTGCTCCTCTGCGCCGCCGCCTTCTGGGCGGGGGCGCGCTTCGGTCCGCGCCTCTTCCAGGGCGGGTCCGGCCACGGCGCCGCAGCCGCGGAGACCTGGGTCTGCCCCATGCATCCCGAGGTGGTGCTGGACCATCCCGACATGTGCCCCAAGTGCGGGATGCCCCTGACCAAGGTGGGCGCACCGAGCGCCAAGGCCTCCGGTCCCGGGTTGCAGATCGATCCCGCCATGGTGCAGAACATGGGTCTGCGCGTGGCCAGCGTGACGCGCGGGCCGCTGCGCCGGACCTTGCGCGCTCCGGGCATCCTGCGGGTGGCGGAACCGCGGCGGCAGGAGGTGACGCTCAAGGTCGGCGGCTGGGTGGAGCGCCTGCACGCCGCCACCGAGGGGCAGCGGATCCGCGCGGGCGAGACCCTCTTCGAGCTCTACGCGCCCGAGCTCCTGGTCGCGCAGGACGAACTGCGCGCGGCCGGCGCAGTCCTGGCGGCCACGCCGGCGGACGCCGCCGAGGCGCGGCGCGACGCCGCCTCCCTGGTGGAGGCCGCGCGCCGCAAGCTGGAGCTGCTCGACCTCGACGCCGGCACGATCGACGCGATCGCCACGGCACCGGCGCCGCTGCGCACGCTGCCGTTCCGGGCCCGGATCGACGGCATCCTGGTGGAACGCGCGGTCCTGCAGGGGGCCGCCGTGCAGCCCGGCCAGCGCCTGCTCACCGTGGCCGACCTGAGCGAACTCTGGCTCGACGCGCGGGTGTTCGAGCACGACCTCGCCCTGGTGCGCGAGGGGCTGGCCACGCAGGTGACGCTCGCGGCCCAGCCCGGGCGCACGTTCACGGGGCGGGTGGAGTTCGTCCAGCCGGTGCTCGACGAGGCCACGCGCACGGCCGCGGTGCGGGTGGTGGTCGGAAACCCGGACGGCGCACTGCGGCCCGGCATGTACGCGCAGGTGGCGATCGAGGTGCCGCTCGCCGACGACGCCGTCCAGGTGCCGGGCGAGGCGCTCCTCGACACCGGCACGCGGCGGATCGTGTTCGTGGCCAAGGCGCTCGGCCATTACGAGCCGCGCGAGGTGCGCGCCGGACGCGCCGGCGCCGACGGAACCGTCGAGGTGCTCGCGGGGCTCGTGCCCGGCGAGACCGTGGTGGCGAGCGGCCAGTTCCTGCTGGACGCGGAGAGCCGCCTGCGCGAGGCGATGGGCAAGCTCGGTGGCCATGCGCTGCACACCACCGCGGCCACGCAGCCGCAGTCCCGCCCGGCGCTGCAGGTGGATGCCGCCCTGCGGCAGCGCGTCGACGCGCTGCTGCTTCCGTACCTGAAGCTCGCCGAGTCGCTGGCGGCGGACGGCTACGACGCCGCCGCCGTGGCCGATCTGCGTGCGGCGGCGGCCACGCTGGCCGCGGCGCGTCCGGCGGGGATCGAGGACCTCGTGGTCGGCCTCCCGGCCGCGGTCGACGCGCTGGCCAGCGGGCGGCCGGAGTTCCGTGGCGCGCACTTCGTGCCGCTCAGCGACGCGGTGGTGCGGCTCGCGGAAGTCGTGGCGCCGAGCCCCGCGGTGGCGGACCGTCTCTACGTGGTGCGCTGCCCGATGCCGCCGGTCGACGGCCAGGGGCTCTGGCTGCAGCGCAGCGAGGCGGTGCGCAATCCGTTCTTCGGCTCCAAGATGCTGGAATGCGGTGACGTCCTGCGCACGGTGCCGGCGGGAGGCAGGTGATGATCGCCCGCGTGCTCGCGTTCGCGGTGCACAACCGCGCCCTCGTGGTCCTGCTCGCGGCGATGCTCACCGCGCTGGGCGTGTGGGGCTACCGCAACATCCGCCTCGACGCGATCCCCGACGTGTCCGACGTCCAGGTGATCGTGGTGACCGAGTACCAGGGGCAGAACCCCACGGTGGTCGACGACCAGGTCACCTACCCGCTCAGCAATGCCCTGCTCGCGGTGCCCGGCGCCACGCACGTGCGCGGGCTCTCGATGTTCGAGCTCTCGTTCGTGTACGTGCTCTTCGCCGACGGCACCGACCTGTACTGGGCGCGCTCGCGCGTGCTGGAGTACCTCAACTTCGCACGCGACAAGCTGCCCGAAGGCGTCGAGCCCAAGCTGGGGCCCGACGCCACCGGCGTGGGTTGGGTGTACCAGTACGCCCTGCGCCCGGGCTGGTACTCGCCGCGCCACCCGCAGGGGCTCCTGCACGACGCGGATCAGGGGCGTTGGTACGCCACCGCGGAGGCGGCGCCCGCGGAGCGCCGCGGTCTGCTGCGGCGCGTGCGCGCCTTCGACGCGCCCGGCCGCTGCCCCGTGAGCGGCGTGGAGCTGGTGCGCGCCGGGCACGACCTCGCGCAGCTGCGCACCATCCAGGACTACCAGCTCCGTCCGCCGCTCACGGCGGTGGAGGGCGTGTCGGAGGTGGCGGCGATCGGCGGCCACGTGCGCCAGTACCAGGTGGTGCTCGACCCCGACCGCATGCGCGGCCTCGGGCTCACGGCGGACGGCATCGCCGGCGCCATCCGCCGCTCCAACCAGGACCTGGGCGGCTCGGTGGTCGAGCGTGGCGAGCAGGAGCTCCTGGTGCGCAGCCGCGGCTACCTGCGCGGCCTGGCCGACCTGGAGCTGGTGCCGGTGGGCGTGGGCCGCGACGGCACTCCGGTGCTGCTGCGCGACGTGGCCACCCTGCAGGTCGGCAGCGCGGCGCGCCGCGGCGTCGGCGAACTGGACGGCGAGGGCGAGGCCGTGGGCGGGATCGTGGTGGCCCGCTTCGGCGTGAACGCCTGGCAGGTGATCCGGGACGTCAAGGCGAAGCTGGCCGAGCTGGAGGGCAACCTCCCGCCGGGGGTCGAGATCCGCACGACCTACGACCGCTCGGCGCTCATCGGCCGCGCGGTCGACACCCTGCGCAGCGCGGTGTTCGAGCAGCTCCTGGTCACCGCCGGCATCTGCCTCGCCTTCCTCCTGCACGTGCGCAGCGCGCTGGTCGCGCTGCTGGTCCTGCCGATCGGCCTGCTGGTGTCGATCCTGGTCATGCAGCTGCTCGGCATCAACGCCAACATCATGAGCCTGGGCGGGCTCGCGCTGGCGATCGGCGTGATGGTGGACTCCGGCGTGGTGATGGTCGAGAACGCGCACCGCCATCTGCAGCGCCAGCGCGAGGCCGAGGCGCGCGGCGCCCCGCACCGCGGCCAGGTCGAAGTGGTGCTGGCCGCGGCCCAGGAGGTGGGGCCGAGCCTGTTCTTCTCGCTGCTGGTGATCACCGTCGCGTTCCTGCCGATCTTCGCGCTCGGCGGCGAGGAGGGCCGGCTCTTCGCGCCGCTCGCGTGGACCAAGACCTTCGCGATCGTCGCGGGCGCGCTCCTGGGCATCACGGTGGTGCCCGTGCTGATGGTCTACCTGGTGCGCGGCAGGATCCCGGCCGACGAGCGCAATCCGCTGAACCGCTGGTCGGAGCGCCTCTACGAGCCGATGTTCAAGCTCTGCCTGCGGCATCCGCTGGTCACGCTGGCGTTCACCCTGCTCCTGGGCGCGTCGACGCTCTACCCGCTGAGCCGGATCGGCTCGGAGTTCATGCCGCCCCTGGAGGAGGGCGACCTGCTCTACATGCCCACGGTGCCGCCCAGCATCAGCGTGCTGAAGAGCCGCGAGCTGCTGCAGCAGACCGACCGCATGATCCGCACCTTCCCCGAGGTGCGCAGCGTGCACGGCAAGATCGGCCGGGCCGACACGGCCACCGATCCCGCGCCGCTGTCCATGGTGGAGACCGTGATCCAGCTGGAGCCGGACAAGGCGCGCTGGCGCAGGCGCAGCGAGCCGCGCTTCCACGACGGCTGGCCGGAGTTCCTGCGTGCCCCGGCGGCGTGGCTCTTCCCCGGCACACGGCCGATCACCGTGGCCGAGCTGGTGAACGGCTGGACCGACGCCGACGGAACCCAGCACCCCGGCCTGGACGGGAGCGTGCGACTGCCCGGCGTCGTGAACTCCTGGCTGGGCCCGATCCAGACGCGCGGGCTGATGCTGGCCACCGGCATCAAGACGCCGCTGGGCATCAAGGTCGTGGGCGCCGACCTCGACGTGCTGGCGGCCGAGGCCGACCGCACCGCGGCGGTGCTGCGCGGCATGCCCGGGGTGGCCGACGTCGCGGTCGAGCGCGCCGTGGGTGGCCTCTACCTCGACGTGGACGTCGACCGGGCCGCGGCGGCGCGCTTCGGCCTGGCGGTGGCGGACGTGCAGGACGCGGTGGCCCTGGCCGTGGGCGGCCGGGACGCCACCACCACGGTCGAGGGTCTCGAACGTTACGCGGTGAACGTGCGCTACGCGCGCGAGCTGCGCGACGACCCGGAGGCCCTGGAGCAGGTGCTGATCCCGACCCCCGCCGGCGCCCAGATGCCGCTGGGCCAGGTGGCGCGGCTCGCGGTGCGCAGCGGGCCGCCCATGATCCGCAGCGAGGATGCGCAGCGCGCCGCGTGGGTGTACGTGACCCTGCGCGACGACGACCTCGGCGGGTTCGTGCGCCGCGCCGAGGGCCAGCTCGCCGAGCTCGCGCCGCTGCCGGCCGGCTACCGGCGCGCGTGGGTGGGCACCTGGGAGAACCTGCAGCGCACCAACGAGCGGTTGATGGTGCTGGTGCCGCTCACGCTGCTCCTGATCGTGGTCCTGCTCTACATGGCCAACCGCGACTGGTTCCGCGTGGGCGTGATCCTGCTGGCGGTGCCGTTCTCGCTGATCGGCGCGTTCTGGTTCCTCTACGCCCTCGACTACAACCTGAGCCTCGCCGTGTGGGTGGGCGTCATCGCGCTGCTGGGCGTCGACGCGGAGACCGGGCAGCTCATGCTGCTCTACCTGGACGAGAGCTTCGCGCGCGCCCGCAAGGAGGGGCGCATGGCCGGCGTCCGGGATCTGTACACGGCGATCCACGAGGGCGCGGTGAAGCGCCTGCGGCCCAAGAGCATGACCGTGGCCACCGACATGATCGGGCTCCTGCCGCTCCTGTGGGCCACCGGCACCGGCGCCGACGTCACGCGCCGGCTGGTCGCACCGCTGATCGGCGGGATCACGGTGAGCTTCCTGATGGAGCTGCTGGTCTACCCGGTGATCTTCTTCCTGGCCAAGCGCTGGCGGCATCGCCACGAGTGGGCCGGCCAGCCCTGGCGGGTGGAGGTGTGAGATGCGCGCAGCGTTGACCTTCGTGGTTCCGTTCCTGCTCCCGGCCGCATGCGCGATCTCGCCCGCGGGCGAGGACGACGAGCGCGCGCGCAGCGACGCCGCCGGGACGGCCTACGCGAAGCCGTACGGGGAGCGCCAGCTGCCGCCGCTCTCCGCTCCGGCCACGCTGGAGGAATGCGTGGCGCGCGCCATGGCCGGCAACGGCGACCTGGAACAGGCATGGTTCGAGTGGCGCGCCGCTCTCGAGCGCGTGCCGCAGGAGGGCTCGCAGGCCACCACGCTGGAGATCGGCGCCGGCTTCGAGTGGCCGGGTGGCGGCCGCTCCACGTTCGACCGCACGACGCTGACCGCCGGCACCGACAGCACCGCGATGCTGGAGTGGCCGGGCAAGGTCGCCGATCGGGCGCGCGCGGCGTTCCTCGCGGCGCGGGCCGCAGGCTACCACTACCTGCAGCTGCGCGACGAGCTGCGCGCCCGCGTGGTCGCGGCGTACCTCGAGTTCGCGACCCTGCGCGAGGAGATCGCGGTGCGCGGGGCACAGGCGCAGCTCCTGGCCGTCGCGGCCGCGCTCGCCGAGCAGCGGGTCGCATCCGGCGCCACGGCCCAGGCCGAACTCCTGCGGCTGCGCACCGAGCTGGACCTGGCGCGCGACGCCGAGGCCAGCTCGCGGAGCCGCGAGCCGGGGCTGCGCGCCCGCCTCCTCGCCCTCCTGGGCGTCGATCCGACCACGCCGCTCGACGTGGTGGTTCCGGAACCGCGGCCCTTCCCGTACAGCGACGCGCAGGTGTTCGCGCACTTCCGCGAGCACAACCCGGAGCTGGCCGAGCACGCGCTCGAGGTCGAGGCGGCGCAGGCGCGCCTCGACGTGGCCCGCCAGGCGTGGATCCCCGAGCTCTCGCTCTCCTTCGACCTGGTCGGCTCGGTGAGCCGGATGGTCGCGGCGGGCGCGGCCCTGCCGTTCCTGCGCCGCGACGCACTGCGCGGCCTGGTGCGCGAGGCCGAGGCCGACCTCGCCGCGCTGCAGGCGTACCGCAGGCAGATGGGCAGCACCATGGCCGCCGGCGTGGTGCTGGAGCTGGCCGCGCTGCGCAACGCGGAACGCCAGATCGAACTCTTCGCCGCGCGCCTCGTGCCGCGGGCCGTGCAGGCCGCGGCGCTGGCGCGCTCGACCTACGCGAACGGGCGCGGCGCGTTCACCGACTGGCTCGACGCGCAACGCGTGGCCCTGGACGTCCAACTCACGCTGGTGCGCGCCCGGACCGAACGCGAGCGCAGCGTCGCCGAACTCGAGCGCTACGCCGCGCACGCGCTCGGGCACGCGGAACCGCGCCCCCCGCAACGCTGACCCTGGTCCTTGACGGGTTTCTCGCCATGGAACCGCCGGTCGCACGCCGCGATCGTCGACGGATCCGACGCTGCCCGTGGCGCGCGTTCAGCCGCAGTGGCGATCTTCCCGATAGCGCCGCCAGGGCCCGCGATGACGACCGTGCCGGAGAGGGGAGCGCTGGCGCCACCGCCCGAGGTGGCGGTCGCGCTGGATGCTGGGGTGGACTGGCGCCATCCGGCGGCCCACCGTCCGACGTGGCTGGCGCTGCCGCACCGCCAGCTGCCTTGGCGAGCCGGGCTCTTCGCCGCGGCGCCGGCGGCGCTGGCCGCGGCGCTCTGCGGCGCACCGGTGGGCACGGTCCTGGCGGCCGGGTGTGCGGCGCTCACCGGGGCCTCGATCTACGGCTGGATCCTGCGCCGCTGGCTGTGGCGCTCGTACCACGAGCCGCTGCGCGCCGTGATCGAGACCGTGCACGAGCTGCGCCAGGGGGTCACCAGCCACCGGCTGGTCGAGACCGGCGCGCCGGCGGTGCGGGCGCTGATCCACAGCCTGAACCATGCCAGCGCCAGCCTCGACGACCGCGGCCGCCGCGGACGCGCCAGCCTGCTGACCGTCGAGCTGGCCCTGGAGCGCCTCCAGTCGGTGCTGCGCTCGGTGGAGGAGGGCGTGCTCGTGCTCGACGAGGGCGGCGAGATCGTGCTGGCCAACGCGGCCGCCCGGCAGCTGCTGCGTGCCGGCCAGCGCGGGATCGAGGGCCGGCACCTGGGCCAGGTGCTCGAGGGCGACCTGCGCGCCCGCGTGGTCGCGGCGCTGGCCCGTCTCGACGCCGCGCCGGCCACCAGCGTGCATCTCGAGGGCGTGCCCTTCGGCGAGCGGGTGCAAGACGTCGCGTTGGTGCGCGTGCGCAGCGAACAGGGCGCGATCGGCGTGGGCACCCTCGTCGTGTTCCACGACGTGACGCGCAACCACGAGGTGACGCGCCTGAAGGATCGCTTCCTCAGCAGCGTCAGCCACGAGCTGCGCACCCCGCTCACCAACATCTGCGCGTTCAGCGAGATCCTCCTGCAGATGGGCGAGGGGCCCAACGCCGAGCGCCTCGAGTTCCTCGGCATCGTCCAGGCCGAGGCCGTGCGTCTGAAGCGGATCGTCGAGGACCTGCTCGACTTCACCAACCTGGAGGCCGGCGACGTCGCGTGGTCGCCCGAGCTGCTGGACCTGGGCAGCCTGGTGCGCGGCGCGGCCGACGTCATGCGGCCCCTGGTGGAGGGCTGCGGGCTCACCCTCGACGTGGACGTGGACGCGCTCCTGCCGCGGGTCTCGGTCGACCGGCGCCGCCTGCTCCAGGTGGTGAGCAAGCTGCTCGACAACGCCGTGAAGTTCACCCCGCGCGGCGGGCGCATCCTGGTGCGGGTGGGCCTGGATCCCGACGGGCGTGCGCTGCGCGTGGGCGTCGACGACAGCGGCCCCGGGGTGCCGGAGGCCGAGCGCGAGCGGGTGTTCGAGCGCTTCCATCAGGTCGGCGATCCGCTCAAGGACAAGCCGGCGGGCACCGGCCTGAGCCTGGCGATCTGCCGGCGGATCCTCGCGGTGGCCGGCGGCCGGGTCTGGTGCGAGTCCTCGGAGCTGGGCGGCGCGCGGTTCGTGTTCGTGGTGCCGGTCGAGACGGCGCGGCGCGGCTGAGCCGCGGGGCGGCGGCCTGCCGGCGCGACACATTGCACGCCGCGCCGGCCACGATGGACCCGCGCCGGGAGTCCGGCGTGCCCCAGGAAGCCCCCGCATGACCACCACCCGCAGAGAGTTCCTCAGCCACGCGTTCGGCGCCTCGCTGGCGCTGGCCGGCGCGGCCCGTGCCCAGGACACCCGCCCCGCCGCCAGGCAGCTCGACATCCTGGTGTTCGGCGGTACCGGATTCCTCGGACCCGCGTTCGTGCGCGCGGCCCTGGCCCGCGGCCACCGCCTGACGCTCTTCAACCGTGGGCGCACGCGCACGCACCTCTTCCCCGAGGTCGCGCGGATCGTCGGCGACCGGGATCCCGCCAAGGGCGAGGGCCTGAAGAACCTCGCCAAGGTGGTGGGCGAGGGGCGCCGCTTCGACGCGGTGCTGGACGACATCGCCTACTACCCGGTGCTCCTCCGGCCGAGCCTGGAGCTCCTGAAGGACGCGGCCGCCCACTACGTGCTGATCTCCAGCATCAGCGCCTACGCGAGGAACGATGCCGCGGGCCAGGACGAGAGCGCGCCCGTGGCGCAGCTCGACGACCCTGCCCGCCGGGACATGGGCAAGGAGTACGAGCACTACGGCGCCCTGAAGGCGGCGTGCGAGGCGATGGCGGAGTCGTTGTTCCCGAAGCGCTGCACCAACGTCCGCCCCGGGTACATCGTCGGGCCCGAGGATCCCACGGACCGCTTCACCTGGTACCCCGCGCGCCACGCGCGGGGCGGGGAGATGCTCTGGCCCGGCACGCCCGACGACCCGCTGCAGATCATCGACGTGCGCGACCTTGGCGCGTGGCTGGTGACCGTGATCGAGCGGCGCCACCTCGGCGTGTTCAACGCGGTCGGGCCGGGCGAGGCGCCGTGGACCATGGGCGGCCTCCTGGCGGCCTGCAAGGAGGCGAGCGGCGCCGGCACGAAGCCGGTCTGGGTGCCGGCGGAGTTCCTGGCCCAGCAGGGCGAGAAGGGCGATGCCGGGATCCCGATCTGGATGCCGCCCATGGGCGAGAGCCTCGGGTACCACCGCTACGCCAACGCTAAGGCGCGGGCCGCGGGGCTCACGTTCCGCGACCCCAAGGCGACCACGCGCGACACGCTGGAGTGGTTCCGCTCGCTCCCGGCGCAGCGCACCGAGACCCA
>JADLFX010000072.1 GCA_020849665.1 Planctomycetota bacterium
GTGAAGGTCTGCAGCCCGGTCCACGCGAGCTGGAGGCCGAGCTGGTCGAGCCCGCGGATCATCGGCGCGGTGTTGCGGTTCAGCTCGTGCACGAAGAGCAGCGCCGCGGGCGCCTTGCCGGCGCGCGCCGCCACGTCGAACTCCTGCCCGGCGAAGGGCCCGGACGGTGCGTAGACCCTGCAGGCCGGCAGCACCGTGCCCGGGCGTGGGCCGGAGACCAGTTCCGCGGGCTGGGTGTCCTGGGCGGCGCTGGCGAGACAGAGGAGCAGGGTCGGCACGAGCGGGGCGACGCGGCACATGGGACGGGATGCTATCCCCGGAGGGCGCCGAGGCGGGGCGGGTGCAACGCTGTTACCGGCCGCGCGCGGGGCGATGATCCCGGCCGTGCGTGTCCCGGGTTCGCTGCTCCTGGCTGCGTGCGTCGCGGGCTGTGCCACGCCCGCGCCCGCGCCGCTCACCGCCCTGGCCTGGCCGGAGGCCGATGCGCTGTTCCGCCGCGACCCGCGCTGGCTCGGCGCCGACGCGGCCCTGAGCGTGGACCTTCGCAACGACACCACGCTCTGGCTCTTCGGCGACACCTTCGTCGCCAAGGGCGACCCGGCGACGCGGCGCAACAGCGTGATGGTCCGCAACTCGATCGCGATCCAGCGCGGCCGCGATCCGCGCGACGCCTCGATCACGATGCACTGGGGCGCGGGTCCGGGGTCGTTCTTCCCCGAGGACGGCGCGGTCTGGCACTGGCCCGGGCACGGCGTGCGCCTGGGTGCAGACGGCCCGCTGGTGCTCTTCCTCCTGCGCGTGCGCGCCACGCCGGGCGAGGGGCTCGGTTTCGCCGGCGCGGGCTGGCGCATCGTGGTGATCGACGCGCCGGAGCAGCCGCCCGCGCAATGGCGGCCGCGCTGGCTGGCCCCGCCGCCCGCGCCCTTCGACGCGGTGGTGGGAACCGCGGTGGTCGAGGAGGGCGCGCACCTGATCGCCGTGGCGATCCGCGAGGCCGGCGTGCACGCCGGCCATCTCGCGCGCTTCCACACGGACGACCTGCGCGCCGGCCGCGCGCGGGCGCCGGAGTGGTGGCAGGGCGGTCGCTGGGTCGCACAGGACGCGCTGCACGGCCCGCCCGACGTGGTCCTCCCGGACGCCGGCGCCGAGTGCTCGCTGCACTTCGACCCGCGCCGCGGCCGCTGGCTGCACGTCGCCAGCCGCGGCTTCGGCGCCACGACCATCGCCGTGCGCGAGAGCCACGCGCTCACCGGCCCGTGGAGCGGACCCGTGGACGTGTTCACGCCCCCCGAGTCGCGGAGTGCGCGGCCCTTCGTCTATGCCGCGAAAGCCCATCCCGAGCTGCGCGCTCCGCACCCCGGCGAAGTGCTGTTGACCTACGCGGCCAACAGCTTCGAGTTCGGGGACCTGTTCACGCCGGAGGGTGAGCGCGGGCTCTACTGGCCGCGCTTCGTGCGGCTGCGCGTGCGCTGAGGAAAGGACCCATGGCGGCGGATCGCCGTCTCCCTCGCCATCGCCGCGGCGGGGGCAGTGCCCGGGCTGGTCCTGCGACAGTTCGTCCTGGCCGGGCTCGCGCGGCCGGGCGCTCGGACCGGTTCTCCGGTGGACGACCCGATCGTCGCCGCGCTGGCCGCCGCCTGGATGCGACACAGCGCCGTCGCCATGGGCAGCCTGGTCGCCTCCGCCAGGCTCATCGCCGACCTCGCGCGGATGGTGGTGCTCGCCGTGGGGGTGCGGGCCGTGCTCCGGACCCTCTGCATCTAGATCACGCCGATCAGCACCGCCCTTGGGGTGGGCGGGCTGGCGGTGGCACTCGCGCACCAGGACACCCTCACGAACCTGCTCGCCGGGGTCCATGTCCGCGCCACCCGCCAGTGCCCTCCCAGGGACATCGTGCGGCTCGAGTCTGGCGACTGGGGCTAGTGCCAGGACAGCACGTGGCGCAACACGACCATCCGGCGGCCGCCGAACGAGCTGGTGATCGTGCCGAACGCGAAGCTCGCGGGGGCGGTCACCACCAACCACCACCTCCCGGATCCCGAGGACGCCGTGATGGTGAACGTGGGCGTGCGCTACGACAGCGACATCGCACAGGTCGAGCGTGTCACGGTGGTGGTCGTGCGCGAAGTGAAGCAGGAGGTGCCGGGCGACGTGCCGGGGTTCACGCGGTCCATCCGCTACAACGCATCCGCCGCGTCGAGCGGCGATTCCCCGGTGATCCTGCGGGCGCGCGAGGTCGTGGAACAGCATCTGATCCGGCACGAATCCACCAAGCGGCTGCACAAGGGGTACCGGGGCGAAGGGATCGAGGTCTCATTCCCGCGGCGCACGCTCGGCCTGAGCGAGCGGGCGGAGGCGGCGCTGAGCCGCCGGCACGGCACTGCGGCAGATGCTCCGGGCCGGCGGGCGGCGCGGCGGACGCTGAAAGTGCAGCCCGGTACCTCCTGTCCGCGGGCGCGGGTTGGCCTTATACGCAGAATGTCGCTACTCTGCGTATAAGCCTTGCCCGAGCGTCATCCCGAAGACACCCAGACCCTCTACTCCGAGCTGCTGACCCTGCTCCTGGCGAGGGAAAGCGGCCGGACGTGGTCACATCTCGCCGGCACGTTCACGACCAAGTCGGTTGGCGGTCGCGACTACCTCTACTTCCAGTTCTCCGATCCCGGCGGCAGCAAGCGGCAGTTCGCCGTCGGACCCAGGACCCGGAGCGCCCATGACATCGTGCGGAGGTATCGGCAGGAGCGCGAGCGGGTGCTCGAGGAGGACGCGGCGATCGGGCGGTTGGCACGCATGCTGCGCACTGCGGGCATCGCCGTGCTCCCGCACCCGGTGGCCCGGGTGCTGCGCGCTCTGGCCGACTCCGGCGTGTTCCACCTGGGCGGAGTGCTCGTGGGGAGCTACGCATTCGCCCTGATCGGGAATGCGCTCGGCGTGCGCTGGCCAGGGCCGGCGTGGCGCACGCACGACCTGGACGTGGCCGGCGGCCTCGAGCTGGTGGCACCTGGACTCCAGGCGGACGTGCCGAGGGCGTTGGACAGCCTGGCCATGGGCTTCGTGCCCGTGCCGCAGCTCGACCCACGGCATCCATCCACCTCGTTCAAGGTCCGGGGGAAGACCTTGCGCGTGGACCTGCTCACTCCGGGGCGGGAGGAGGATCAGGCACCGGTCTTCCTGCCGCGCTTCCAGGCGGCCGCGGCGCCGATCCGGTACCTGTCGCTGCTGCTCGCCGAGGCACAGCCCGCGGCAGCCGTGGATGGCGGTGCGACGCTGGTGCGGGTTCCGGATCCGGCGCGATTCGCCCTGCACAAACTGCTCATCAGTCAGTTGCGCTCGATGGCGCAGCACACCAAGCGGACCAAGGACCTTCATCAGGCCGCGTTGCTGCTCGAGGTTCTGGCCGAGGAACGTCCCGATGATCTGGCCCGCGCGGCCGACTCGTTCCGCGCCTGCGGGCCGGGCGTGGCCCGCAAGGTGCTGCGAGCGCTGGGTTCGACCGCCAGGCAGCATCCCGCGGCGGCGGCCGGGGTCGAGGCCCTCCGGCGCACGCTGAAGTGAGGTCGCGCGGGCCGGCGGGGGAGCGGCGCGCCGGTATGCTGGTCCGTCCTTGGGACATCCCACCACCATGCTCCGCAACCTCCGCAACGCGTTCCCTCTGCTCGTGCTCGCCGTTCCCGCCCTCGCCCAGGGCGTGACGCTGCGCCTCGACCCGGTCGCCGACGCGACGGCCAACGCCGACCAACCGGCGGTGAACTACGGGACCTCGGCCGAGCTGAACTTCGGCAAGGACTTCGCCAGCACGCCGAGCTTCCGCACGTGGTTCACGCGCGGACACGTGCGCTTCGACCTGTCGGGCGTCGGCCAGCCCACACCACCCGCGCGCGCGACGTTCTTCTGGTACCAGACGCGGGCCAACGCCGCGGGCTGCCTCGATGTTGCCCTGCACCGCCTCACCCAGACCTGGGCCGAGGCCACGGTGACGTGGAACAGCAAGCCTACCCACGACGCCACCGTCGTGAGCCGCGCGTGCGTGGGCAACTCCTTCGAGCTCGGCTGGAAGACCTTCGACGTGACCGCACTGGTGGCTGGCTGGATGACCAACCAGTACCCGAACTACGGCTTCGTGATCCGCGATCCGAGCGAGAGCACGGCTGGCGCGGCCCGCCCCGGCTATGGCGCGAGCCGCGAGAACCCCAACGCGGCCATCCGGCCCTACCTGCTCCTGGAGTGGGTCTATCCGTACGGCACCGGCTGCGGGCCCAACGCCACCAAGCCCACCCTGGAGCTCGCGCTCGGCACGCCGCGCCTGGGCCAGCCCTTCACCCTGAAGGGCGCGCTGCTCGCACCGGCGGCGCCTTCGCTCTTCCTCATGGGCGAGAGCCGCACCCAGTGGGGCGCGATCCGCCTGCCGTACGACCTGGGAGCGATCGGCTTCGCGGGCTGTCAGCTGCAGACCGCGATCGCCCTGAGCCTCGGGCTGGGCAGCGATCCGGCCGGCTCGGTGATCGTGAACCTCCTGGTGCCCAACGACCCCGGGCTATTGGGCGACGATTACTTCGTGCAGCTCGCCAATCTCGGCGCGGGCGCGCAACTCTTCATGACGCCGGGACTGGGCTTCCGCGTGTACTGACGCGGGCGCGGGCCGCCGCAGGAGCAACGCAAGGTCCCTGGCACGTGTCGTTCTCGGCGGGCACGCGAGGAACATGGCGGAGATGAACCCAACGGACGACCCGCTCTTCGGCGTGCGCGGGCAGCGCGTCCTGATCACCGGCGCGAGCCGCGGCATCGGCCGCCACCTCGCCCTGGGCTTCGCGGCGCGCGGCGCGCACGTGGCGCTCCTGGCGCGCGGGGCCGAAGCCCTGGCCGCGCTCGCGCGCGAGGTCGCGGCCATGGGCGTGCCGGAGCTGGTCCTGCCCTGCGACGTGGGCGACGCGGCCGCGGTGGCTGGGGCGTTCGGCCGGCTGCGCCAGGCATGGGGCGGCCTCGACGTCCTGATCCACAACGCCGGGATCAACATCCGCAAGCCCGCTCTGGAGCTGGAGACCGACGAGTGGGACGCGGTGCTGCGCACCAACCTCGACTCGACGTTCCACTGCTGTCGCGCCGCCGGCAGGCTGCTCGGCCCTGGCGGACGCGTGGTGCTGATGGGCTCCGTGGCCGGCGTGGTGGCGCTGCCCACCGGCGTCGCGTATGCCGCGTCGAAGGCGGCGATCGCGCAGATGGCCCGCACCCTCGCCCTGGAGTGGGGCCCGCGCGGCATCCGGGTGAACTGCATCGCGCCCTGGTACTTCCGCACGCCGCTCACCGGGCCGCTCCTGGACCAGCCCGCGTTCGTGCGCGACATCCTGCGGGTCACGCCGCTCGGCCGGATCGGCGACCTCGACGAGCTGCTCGGCACCGCGCTCTTCCTGGCGTCCCGCGCCAGCGGCTACGTCACCGGGCACACGCTGGTGGTGGACGGCGGCATGACCATCCACGGCTTCACGCGCGAGCAGTAGCGCGCGACGCGGCTGGACAATACCCCGCCGGCTCCGGATGGTTGCGCCATGAGCGAGACGGCCAAGGCCAAGTCGATGGACGAGATCATGGCGCTGTGCAAGCGCCGCGGATTCGTCTATCCGGCCAGCGAGATCTACGGCGGCATCAACGGCTTCTGGGACTACGGGCCGCTGGGCGCCCAGCTGAAGAAGAACCTGCGCGACGCGTGGTGGGAGGACGTGGTGCTGATCCCCTGCCAGGGCGAGAAGGGCCCCGCCGGCGCGGAGGTGCGCATCGTCCCGCTCGACTCCACGATCATCCAGAACCCCAGGGTGTGGGTGGCGAGCGGCCACGTCGGCGGGTTCAGCGACCCGATGGTCGACTGCCGCGAGACCAAGCAGCGCTTCCGCGCCGACCATCTGCACGTGTTGCGCGCCAAGGACCCCGCGGTGCAGCAGATGTTCGTGTTCGTGGAGGGCGACGAGACGATGCGCGGCGAGGCACGCAAGCGCCTGCAGCGCTACGTCAAGCGCGACCTCGCCGACGCCGATCTGGAGACCGTGCCGCTCTCCGCCGTGCCCGTGGCGGAGTATCCGCGCCTGGTGAACCCCAACGCCAAGCAGCCGGGCACGCTCACCGAGCCGCGCCAGTTCAACCTGATGTTCAAGACCTACGTCGGCGCGACGGCCAGCGAGGACGACGTGGCGTACCTGCGCCCCGAGACCGCGCAGGGGATCTTCACCAACTTCCGCAACGTGGTGGACACGGTGCGCGTGAAGGTGCCGTTCGGCATCGCGCAGACCGGCAAGGCGTTCCGCAACGAGGTCACGCCGCGCAACTTCACGTTCCGCAGCCGCGAGTTCGAGCAGATGGAGATCGAGTTCTTCTGCCATCCGGACGAGGCGCGCGAGTGGTACTCGTTCTGGCGCGCGCAGCGCATGGCCTGGTGGCAGAAGATCGGCCTCGGCGGCGACAACCTGCGCCTGCGCGAGCACGAGCGCGACGAGCTGGCGCACTACGCCAAGGACGGCGCGGGAACGAGCGACATCGAGTACCGCTTCCCGTTCACCGCGCCCGGGTTCGGCGAGCTGGAGGGGATCGCGCACCGCTCCGACTTCGACCTGCGCCAGCACCAGCAGCACAGCGGCGTGAAGCTGGAGTACTTCGACCAGGAGCGCGGCGAGCCCGGGCCCAACGGCCAGCCGAAGGGCGAGCGTTACCTGCCGCACGTGATCGAGCCCTCGGCCGGACTCGACCGCGGTGTGCTCGCGCTGCTGTGCGAGGCGTTCACCGTCGACCCCGCGCGGCCCAGCGGTGTGGTGATGCGCTTCCACCCGCGCATGGCCCCGATCAAGGCCGGCGTGTTCCCGCTGGTGAACAAGGACGGCCTGCCCGAGGTGGCCGCGCGCCTGCACCTCGAGCTCACCCGGCGCTTCGCGCGCCTGGGCGGCTCGATCGAATACGACGCCAAGCAGAGCATCGGCAAGCGCTATGCCCGCATGGACGAGGCCGGCTGCCCATTCTGCTTCACCGTGGATGGCGACACGCTGAAGGACCAGACCGTGACCGTGCGCTACCGCGACACCGGGGCGCAGGAGCGCGTTGGCATCGACCAGGTCCCGGGGTTCCTGGCCGAACGACTGGCCTGAACCGCACGCCGCCCCGGACCCCCCCCGGGGACGGCCGGCACCCTGGGGAGCGAGCCCCGCGGGCCGCTCCCGCCCCCAGAACCGATGCCGCCGGGCAAGGGTGGCTGGGCAGGAACTCCCGCCGCTCGCTACCCTGCCGTGCCATGCGGAGTGGTGCCTCCCTCTCCCGCGCCGGACTCCTCGCTCTCCTCCTCCTGGTCCTCGCCAGTGTGGTGGTGGTCCTCTCGTTCCTGCTCGACGACCCGGGGAAGGTGCAGCTTCCCGGCGCGGACCGCTCCGCGGCGCGTCCCGCGACCGGGCCGGCGAACAGTTCCCCGGGTGCTCCGGAGTCGCTGCCCGCCGCGACCCGCGCCACGCTGCCCACGACGCGCAACGCCTCGGCCGAACCGGAGCTGCGGCGCCCGCCCACGCTCCTCGCGGGGATCGTGGTGCGCGAGGACGGCACGCCGGTCCAAGGCGCCGAGGTACTGCTGCTGGAACGCGAGGCCGACGGGTTCTGGCCCGTGGACCTGGAGTACACGCGGCGCCAGACCGAGCGCGCGCGCACCCGTACCGGCACGGACGGCCGATACGCGTTTCCGGTCCCGCGTGCGCGAGCGATGCGCCTGCGCGTGCGTGCCGAGGGGTTCGCGCCGCACGAGGAACTCGACCGCTTCGGCGGTCAGGAGGTGCGCATCGTGCTCCGTCCCGGCGCGACCCTCAGCGTGGCGGCGGTCGACGCCACCACGCGCACGCCGGTGCGCGACGTGCTGGTGCGTGGCGTACGGCAGATGAGCGCCACCACTTCGCTGCTCGTCTGCGAGGGGACCACCGACGCGCGCGGCGTGTTCCGCGCCGCGGACGTGGCGCCCGGGCCGATCCAGCTCCTGATCGCCACGCCGGCCGCACGCATCCAGTACCGGCGCGTCGCGCTCGAAGCCGGCCGCTCCGTGCACGAGGAAGTGCTGCTGGACGGCACGGGCGGCGTGCACGGGCAGGTCACCGACGCGACGACCGGCGCGCCGATCGCCCGGGCCGAGGTGGGCGACTCGGCGGCATTCGCCCGCTCGGTGCGCAGCGACGACCAGGGCCGCTACGTCCTGCCGGGTTCCGTGCCGCCGGGGCACGCCGAAGTGCACGTGCGCGCGCAGGGCTACGCCACGGCGATCCGCGTGCTCGACGGCGCTCCCGAGGCAGCCGTGGACGTGGCGCTCGCCCCGGCCGGCGGCGTGCGCGGCCGGATCGTGGACCCGTCGGGGGCCCGGCCGCAGCACGCCTATGCGGCGGCCGCGGCCGTCCTGCAGCTGCGGATGCACGTGGTGCACGGCGACTGGCTGCCGGCGACGATCGCGGACGACGGCTCGTTCATCATCACCGGGCTGGCCCCGGACCGCGACTACTGCATCCACGCGCGCGCGCCGGGGCTGGGTTCCCGCACCTACCGGCTGCCGCGCCGCATCGGCGCCGGGGAGGTCTTCCCGGCCGGCGACGTCGTGCTCCGCCCCGCCGCGATCGTCGAAGGCCGGATCGAGGATCAGGACGGCGGCGCGCTGGCCGACATCGAGATCGAGCTGCGCGGCACCAACGCCGACCTCGCCGCGTGGGCTCCGTCCGCGCTCGCGGAGGCCTCGCCTCCGCTCACGCATGTGGTGCAGACGTGGCGGCGCGCCAGCGACGCCGAAGGCCGGTTCGCCTTCGGGGATCTGTCCGCGGGCCGCTACTCGCTCTGGGCCGTGCCGGCCGGCGGCACGCCGCGCTGCGGACTCGAGATCGATTTGCGCGACGGCGAGGTGCGGGAAGGGGTGCGCATCGTGCTCGAGCAGGGCCGGCCCATCGCCGGCGTGGTGGTCGACCAGCACGGCGTGCCGGTGCCGCGCGGCCACGTGCACGCCGCCGGCGAACAGGGCGCGAGCGCCTACGCCGCCATCGGCGCCGACGGTCGCTTCCGCCTCGCCGGACTGCCGGACGCCACCTACCGCATCGACGTCCTGAACCTGCCGGACGCGCTGGTCGCGGCATGCGTGCGCGACGTGAAATCCGGTACCAGCGACCTGCGCGTCGTGGCGCTCGAGGCCGCATGGATCGAGGGCAAGGTCGTGGACGCCAAGGGCCAGCCGCGCCCGGGGCTCTGGGTGAGCGCGGTCGATCCCGCCGACCGCGGCGCCATCGTGCGTGGCGAGACCACCGGCGAGGGCGGGAGCTTCCGCCTCAAGGTCCTGCCCGGCGGCAGCTACACGGTCCACGCCGTCGACCGGGGGATGCCCATGATGCGCGCCGAGCTGAAGGACGTACCCGCCGGCGCGCGCGGCCTGGTCCTCCGGTTCCGGTGAGCGCGGCCGCGGGAATCCGCCACGCCATTGTCGATTCCGTGGGGTGCCGTTCGACCATGGGCGATCCCTACCCGTTCCCGACCCGGACTGTGCGATGAAATACCTCTGCCTCGCCTACGGCGATCCCGACAAGATGAAGGCCCTCACCAAGGCCGAGTTCGAGGCCCTCGTGGCCCGTTGCAGGCTCCACGACGCCGAGCTGCGCAAGAGCGGCCATCTCCTCCAGGCCGAGAGCCTCGAGTGGGGCGGCGCCTGCATCCGGCCGCGCGACGGCAAGCCCGTGGTCACCGACGGCCCCTTCGTCGAGACCAAGGAGCAGGTGGGCGGACTCGTCGTGATCGAGGCCCGCGACCTGAACGAGGCGATCCGCGTGGCCTCGCTGCACCCCGCCGCACACCTGGGCGAGCACCTGGGCTGGTGCATCGAGATCCGGCCGATCGCCGACGGCTGCCACCAGTAGCCACGCATGGCGGCAGCCGTGCGAGCACGGGTGGAGGAGATCTGGCGCGCCGAGTCGCGCCGGATCTTCGCCACCCTCGTGCGACTGCTCGGCGACTTCGACCTCGCCGAGGAGGCCCTGCACGACGCGTTCGCGGCCGCGCTCGAGCAGTGGCCCGTCGAGGGCGTGCCCGCGCGGCCGGGGCCCTGGCTGGTGTCGGCAGGGCGCTTCCAGGCGCTCGACGCCCTGCGCCGGCGCGCACGCTTCGACGCGTCCCTGGCGGAGTTGGCCGCGCGGCTGGATGCACGGCACTCCGATCCCGCAGACGGCGCGGAAGGGCTCGCCGACGACCAGCTGCGCCTGATCTTCACCTGCTGCCATCCCGCCCTCTCCGTCGAGGCGCAGGTGGCGCTGACGTTGCGCGAGGTCTGCGGCCTGACCACCGAGGCGATCGCCCGCGCCTACCTGACCACGCCGGCGACGCTCGCACAGCGGATCGTGCGTGCCAAGCAGAGGCTGCGCGAGCTGCGGGTAGCCTGCACGCTCCCCGCGACGCGCGAGCTGCCGGCGCGGCTCGACGCCGTGCTGCAGGTCCTCTACCTGGTGTTCAACGAGGGCTACGCGGCATCCGCGGGTGCCGAGCTGGTGCGTGCCGATCTGAGCGACGAGGCGATCCGGCTGGGCCGCCTCCTCGCCGGCCTGCTCCCGGAGCCCGAGGTGCAGGGCCTTCTCGGGCTCATGCTCCTGCTCGACGCCCGGCGTGCCGCACGCACCACGGACGAGGGCGACCTGGTGCTGCTGGAGGACCAGGACCGCTCCCGCTGGGATCGCGATCGGATCGCGGAGGGCCGCGCCCTGGTCGAGTCCGCGCTGCGCTCCGGCCGCTTCGGCGCGTACACGCTGCAGTCGGCGATCGCGGCGGTGCACGCCGAGGCCGCCGACGCCGCTGCGACCGACTGGCCGCAGATCGTGGCGCTCTACGAGCTGCTCCTGCGGGTGGCGCCCTCGCCGGTGGTCGAGCTCAATCTCGCCGTGGCCCTGGCGATGCGTGACGGACCCGCGCCAGGGTTGGCACGCATCGACGCGCTGCAGGCGCGGGGCGAACTCGCCGGCTACGCGCCCCTGCAGACCGCGCGCGCCGACCTGTGCCGGCGGCTGGGACGGACGGCGGAAGCACGCACCGCGTATGGCGCGGCGCTGGCGCTCACGCGGCAGGAGCCCGAGCGGCGCTTCCTGCAGCGGCGACTGCGCGAGCTCGACGCCTGACCCGTCACGCCGGACCGGGCGGGGAGCCCGCGTCCCGGCCCGCGGTCCGGACCGGTGCGCCGGGCGCCGCGGCCGCGTTCACTGCCCGAAGAAGGTCCAGCGCACGCCCTGCGTGGCGGCCAGCCCCTGCGGCGCGCCCCGGTCGAGGATCAGTCCCTGACCGTAGAGCGAGCCGCCGATCAGCACCGGGTCGCCCGGCACCTGGAACACGCGCGACGCGTAGCCCTCGCCCGCGCCGGAGTCGGCCAAGGCCCCGAGGTCCACCTGCAGGAGGGCGCTGCTGAGGCCGACCAGGATGTCGGCGCCGAGGAAGCGGATCGGAGGATTGGCGGGCACGATGTCGAGGAGCAGCACGGCGCGTGCGCCGCCGAGGCCCTGGCCGAGCCCGACGGTCATGCGCGGGTTGGCGAGCACCGGCGGGTCCACGGCGACGAGGCGCGGGGGGATCCCCGCGCCGCCCGGCGTCGGCAGACCATACGAGGCCGGCATGCGCGGACTGCCGCCATAGAGGCGCGGGTGGTCGAAGGGCGGCAGGCCCTGGCGCACGCGCGGGTCGGTGAGCGCATTGCCGAGGAACGCCAGCAGCGCGTCGCGCTCCTGCGGTGTGATCGCGAACGGCTGGATCCGCGTCGTCTGGAACTGGTGGAAGTCGCCTCCGCGCGCATAGAAGTCGATCACCTGCCGCAGGTCGTCGAAGCGACCCATGTGGAAGAACGGCGCGCGCAGGCCCACGTTGCGCAACGAGGGGATCTTGAACGCGCCCTCGTCGGCCGGAAGGTTGGTGACTTCGGCGCGCCCCCGGTCCTCGAACCAGGGCCGCACGCCGATGTTGAAGAACCCGGGGCTGGCGAAGGTCGGCGGCGTGTGGCACTGGCCGCAGCGGCCCACCTGCCCGAACACGCGCATGCCGTCACGCTCCTGGGGCGTGAGCGCGTTCGGGTTGCCGGCCCAGAAGAGATCGATCGGCGCCTGGTCGGGCACCAGGATCCGCTCGTACGTGGCGATCGCCATCAGGATCCTGGCGGGGGTGACCTCCCGCGATCCGAACGCCTCCTGGAACAGCTCGGGGTAGGAGCGCGTGCCGAGCCATGCCGCCAGCGCCGCGGGCACGTCGCTGGCCAGGGCCAGCGGCCGCGCGACTGCGATGCGCGCGGCGATCGCCGGCCAGTTCTCGCTGGCGTGCGCCATCTCCTCGGCGCTCAACGGCGGCTGCTCGGCCTGCTCCTCCAGCTCGCCGCCGAGAGGAATGAGCACCTGCCCGGTGAGCGGGTCGGTGAACGCCGGGCCCGCACGTCCGTCCCAGAACTGCAGCGGCGCGTACGCGGCCATGATCGCGGGCAACGCCTTGCGCCGCGTCACCTGCTCGCGCAGCGGGAACGCCGGAGTCTTGGTGTAGGTGCCGTCGGCGCGGTTCGCGATCACGCCGGGCGAGCCGCGGCCGTCGTCGGGAGTGCCGTAGCGCGCGTCGTAGCCGGGGTGCAGCGCGCGCAAGGTGCGCGGGTCGCCTCCGCCCGCCTCGGGGATGTGACAGGTGGCGCAGGCCACGGTGCGGGTCGACGAGAGCTGCTCCTCCCAGAACAGGGTCTTGCCCAGGTTCACCTTGGCCGCCGTGATCGGGTTCTGCGGCGGGACCGGCGGAGGCAGGAGGCGCGGGGGCCCGCCCTGGGCCGCTCCCGACCCGACGAACGAGAACCACGCAACGAGCAGGAGCGCCGGCAGCGCGGCGCGAGGGGACATGCGGTACATCGTGGCGACAACCTCGAGGGACGGCACCCGCCGCCCACGAGGCAACGTCCGCCGGAGGCGCGGCTTTCGCGGCCGAAATCCGCGCAGGGCCGGCGAGCGGCTGTTGCCAGCCCGCCCACCGGACGTAGGAAGGCCCGCGTGAGCGCGCCCTCCGAGACCTGCTGGACCGTGGTGCGGGACGCGGCCGCCGGCGACGTGCGGGCGCGGGGCGTGTTCGCCGACACGTATCTCGGCGTCGTGCGCGCGTTCCTGGCGGCGCGCTGGCGCACCACGGTCCACATCGCATCCCTCGACGACGCGGTGCAGGAGGTGTTCCTCGACCTGCTGCGCGAGGGCGGGGCGCTCACCCGTCTCGCCGCCGGGTCTGGATCGGGGTTCCGCGCGTTCCTCTTCGGCGTGGCACGCAACGTGGCGCTGCGCCACGAGCAGGGCGCGGCGCGACGGCGCGAACGCACCGACCCCGCCGGCACCGAGCCGGACGCCCTGCCCAGCGACGCGCCCAGCATGTCGGTGCTCTTCGACCGGATCTGGGCACGGCGGATCCTGCAGCGCGCGGCCGAGCGCATGCGTGCGCTGGCCACGACCGCAGGGCCCGAGGCCCTGCGCCGTGTCGAGCTGCTGCGCCTGCGCTTCCAGGATGGGCTGTCGATCCGCGAGATCGCGCGCGTGTGGGAGGCCCCGCAGCAGCGCGTGCACCGCGAGTATGCCCGCGCCCGCGACGAGTTCCGGCACGCGCTGCGCGCCGAGCTGGCCTTCCACGTGCACGGCAATCCCGGCGACGTCGAGCGCGAGTGCGCGGCGCTCCTGGAGCTGCTCGGATGAGGGGTGCTGGCCGGATTCCTGCCGCGGATTCCCGCTCGCGCGCGGTGGTTCCCCGGCAGTGCCGGCGTCTGCCGGCCGGTCCCTCCACCTGATGCCGCGATGAACTCCGACTCCGGACCCGCCGACGAGCGCCGCTGGGAAGAGGCTCTGCGTCAGGCCTTCGCCGCGCCGGCCGGCCCCGAACTGGGCGCCGTGGACCGCGTCAGCCTGCGGCTCGGACGGCCCTCGCGCGTGGCGCTGCGCCCGCCGGAACAGGAATCGCCGGCGCGCCTGGAGCTGGCGCCCCGCAACGTCGACTGGGACGTGGCCGACGGCGGCCGCTACCGGGTCCTCGGCCAGGTGGCGCGCGGGGGGATCGGCACGATCCTTCTCGCCCGCGACACCGACCTGGGGCGCGAGGTGGCGGTGAAGGTGCTGCACCCCGAGCACGCCGAGCATCCCGAGCTGCTGCATCGCTTCGTGGAGGAGGCGCAGATCGGCGCGCAGCTCCAGCACCCCGGGATCGTGCCCGTCTACGAGCTGGGGCTCGACCAGCGGCACCGGCCGTACTTCACCATGCCGTACGTGCGCGGCGAGAGCCTCGCGGCGCTGCTCGCGCGCGGCGGACGCACGCCCGAACGGACGCACCGCCTGCTGCAGGCCTTCGTGCAGGTGTGCGGCACGGTGGCGTTCGCGCACAGCCGGGGCGTCGTGCACCGCGACCTGAAGCCCGGGAACGTGATGGTCGGTCCGTTCGGCGAGGTGCTGGTGATGGACTGGGGGCTCGCCAAGGTCCTCGGCCGCGCCGACACGGCGGCCGCACGCGGCGCGGACCCGGCGCCGCCGCCCCTCGCCACCGTGCGCACCGGCACGGAGGCCTTCACCGTCACGGGCGCGATCCTGGGCACGCCGGCCTACATGCCGCCGGAGCAGGCGCGGGGCGACGTGGACGCGGTCGACGCGCGCAGCGACGTGTTCGCGTTGGGCGCGATCCTCTGCGAGATCCTCACCGGCGCACCCCCGTATCCCGGGTCCGACGCACTGCGGCGCGCCACGGACGCCGACCTCTCGGAGGCGCGCGCGCGGCTCGCCGGTTGCGGCGCCGAACCGGACCTGGTGGAGCTGGCCACGGCCTGCCTCGCGGCGGAACCACAGGCGCGGCCGCCGGCCGCGGGGCCGGTGCAGGAGCGCGTGGCCGCGTGGCTGGCCGCGGCCCAGGCCCGCGCGGAGACGGCCAGGACGGCGGCGGCGTCCGCGGCGGCGCGGGCGCGGGCGGAGCACCGCTCGCGCAATCTCGCGCTCGCGCTCGGCGCGGCCCTGACGGTGCTGGTGCTCGGCGCGGGCACGGCCCTGTGGTGGCGTCGCGACCGCGTGCAGCGCATCGCCGGGCAGGTGCAGGCGGCGCTGCGGGAGACCTTCGATCGTCTGACCCAGGCCGAGCCTGCGCTGGCCCTCGCCGCGGTGCAGCGCGCCGAGACCCTCGTGCGCACCGGCGACGTGGCGGCCGGGCTGGCCGGCGAGGTGGCCAACGCCCGCGCGCGTGTCGGCGCCGCGCTGCGGGCGGAGGAGATCGAGGTGCGCGTGGCGGAATTGCGCCTCGCGCCCGATGCGGCCGGCCGCGAAGCCCTGGCCGAGTATCCGCGCCTGCTCGCGCGCCTGGAGCTGCCCGACCCGGCGGCAGCCGGGTTCGCGGAGGCGGTGACGGAATGGAGCGCGGCGCATCGCAGCGGCCTCGCGCGCGGACTGGAAGACTGGGCATTGCGCCTCCGCCGCGAGCCGGACGGCGCCCGTCGCGGCGCGGAGCTGCTGCGCGCGGCCGACGCCCTCGACCCGGAGGCCCTGCGCCTCGAGATCCGCGCGGCCATCCGCGCACCAGGGCTCGACGCACTGCGGGCGGTGGCGGGCGGGATCCCCGTCGCGGAGACGGACCCCGAGTCGCTGCACCTCCTGGCCAGCGCGCTGCATCTGGGCGGCGCCCGCGAGGAGGCCACGAAGCTCCTGCAGGACGCCTGCACCCAGCACCCCACGTCGTTCTGGTTGAACCACCGGCTCGCCA
>JADLFX010000073.1 GCA_020849665.1 Planctomycetota bacterium
CTGGACGAGGTGAACGTCTACGACCTCGTCACGCACCGCGTCAGCCGGATGCGGATCAAGTACTACAACCTCGACTGGGGCAATCCGGACTTCGTGATCTGACGGACCCAAGGGGGGCCAGCGGCCCCCCTTTCGAACCCCCCGGCGGCGTTACCGACAAGGAGGCAGGGCCAGGGCCTGCCACACCGCGAAATGCGGCGGCGGGGCCGACAAGGATGCAGGGGCTGGGCCTGCGGTGACGCGACGTCAGGCCTGGGCGATGAACTCCTCGAGGTCCTTCTTGAGTTCCTCGAGGCCGTAGCCGGGCACCGTGATGCAGCGGTAGACGATCCTCTCCAGCGCCGGCGGCGTCTTGGGGTTCAGCATCTGCGGCGGGCAGTAGCTGAAGAAATACGAGAGCGAGAGCCGCACGGTCTCGCCGCCGCTCTTGTTGCCGGCGTATTCCCACGGCACCTCGTCGAAGGGCAGCGTGCCCGTCAGGATCTCGTAGATCATGATCCCGATCGCCATCACGTCGGCCTTGGAGTCGGTGAGCAGCAGCGGGTTGTAGTGCGGCGTCGTGGTGACGACGGGCTTGCCCGTGACCCGCATGGCCGGATCCACCAGCACCACCTTGCCGCTGGGCTTGACCAGGATGTTCTCCGGCTTGAGGTCGCCGTGGTACTCGAGCGTGCCGGCCTCCTTCATGGCGAGAAGGCCGCGCACCGCCGCCAGGAACCAGTTGAGGTGGATGCCCTCGAGGCCGCGGATCTTCTCGCGCAGGGTCTTGCCGCGGACGTACTCGAGGACGAGCACCGGAGCCCCGTCCACCTCCAGCAGGTCCTTCAGGCTGGCCAGGGCGGAGGAGCGGTTGGCGCGCAGCAGCGCCGCCTCGGCGCGCAGCAGCTCGCGCACCTCGGTCTCGTCGAAGAGGTCGATCCGCACTCCCTGCGGCTCGAAGAACACGGCCTCGCCCGGAATCTCATCGGGACTGATCCCCTCGGGCGTGCGTCGCGCCGTCACCTCGAGCAGGCGAGTGACCTGCCGCCCGCCGCCGGCGTTCTGGCCGACCTTCAAGGCGTACTTCTCGCCGCTCTCCTCGTGCTCCGCGAGGTAGACCGAGGTGAAGCCACCCCTCCCGAGGAAGCGTGTGATCCGATAGCCACAGACCACTTCCCCAACCGCGATCTTCATCATGGTGCTGGTCCCAGACGAGCTGTTGGCCCGTAACCCCCTCGGCCTTCATCGGTAAGGTCGGGCGCCTCCTGGAGGGGCAGTGTCGAGGACCGATGCGATGGAGGGTTCCGACCAGCGGATTCCGCAGCACTCAGGGCTGCACGCGGAAGGCGAGTGCGGCAGAACGCCTCTCCCCGCCTCCCGCCTGTCCAATCACCTGCCAGCAGAGCTCCGATCCCGTCGCGAACCTGGCCACGACCTCGGCAGGAGGGTGCCAGGAGGTGCCCACGCCGACGGATTCCGCGACGATCAGGCGGCCCCCGGCGTCGCGCACCTCGACACGCCATGGCAGCGGCTCGCCCTCCCAGCGCCAGGCGAAGTGCAGGCTCTCCGCCGCGACCTCCTGGAGCGGCACCAGGGGTGTCGGGACGTCCGCGCCGTAGAGGCTCGGACGCGGCAGGGGGTCACGCCTGGGCAGGTGGTAGGCCGGCGTGAGCGCCACGTAGAGCGCCGCGCCCACCAGCACGGCAGCCACGCCCCGGTACCAGAGCGGGTCGCCGCGCGCCCCGTTGCGGCGCAGTGCTCCCACCCACTCGGACGGTGACCTCCCTCCCATGGGTGCTATATCGGTCTCCGCATGGGTCGACCTTTCCGCGCTCCTGTCCTGCTCGCGTTGCTGCTGCCGGCCTGCGGGGGTGGCGGCGGCGGTGGCCCCATCGCTCCGCCGCTGGTCGGCGACCTCGTGGCCGCGACCTGGCTCGGTGCGGGTGCGACGCCCCAGGCCGGCGACACGTTGCAGCTCTTCTTCAACACCGACGTGAACGCGGCGGTGGGTCGGCTCTTCACCGATGCGGACGCGCGCCTGGCGTCCGGCACCCTGGGGGCGGTGAGCAGCCAGCCGGTCCAGGTGAACCCGCGCACGCTGGCCGTCCCGCTGGGCACCGGCGTGAGCTTCGCGCCCGGCACCACGACCATCGAACTCCTGGCCGGTAACGACGTCGTGCTCGACTCGGCCGCCAGGCTCCTGGGCGCGGGCACCGCGGTCACGATCACCACGGGCGACGCCGAGGCGCCGGTGATCTCGAACGTCACCGCCAGCGGGGTCGACGACCTCCTGAACGGCACCGGACCGGCAGGCGGCACCCTGCAAGTGCCGCGCAGCGGGTTCACCATCGGCGTGGCCGCCACCGATTCCGGCGCCGGCGTCCTGCTCTCCGGCTATGTCGTGCACGCCAACGTGGCCGTGAGCGTGAACGGCGCGTTGCGCCCGGTCGGCGCCAACCTCACCGACGTCCTCCAGCCCACCAACCTGAGCGGCGAGATCACCTTCCCGGTGCCCCCCGAAGTCGTGTTCCCGGTCGGCCCGCTCACGATCACCGCCTACGCGCGCGACCTGTCGGGTCGGGTCGCGAATCCGATGAGCTTCGCGTTCCGGGTCGGGGAGATGACCGCCGCCGTGCGGCCGTTCCGGACCACGGTGAACCCACGCCAGGTGTGGTTCCTGTCCACCGCCCGCGACATCGAGGGCTTCACCGTGAACCTGGCCAACGGCACGACGCCCGTCGAAGTGAACCCCGGCGCCAATGGCCGCGGCGACCTCGACGACCTCCTGCTCGTGCTGGGGCTGCACTCGCCCACGCCGCTCGCCAACGTGATCGGGAACCTCGACAGCAACCAGGTGGTCACCTCGCGCCTCCAGACCACGATCGTCTCCGAGCTCGCGCTCCTCTACTCGGGAGCGAACGTGGCGTTCACGTTCACGGCGCCGGGCACCTTCCCACCGGGCGCCTCCAGCGTGCCGTACGACGCCCTGGGCTTCTCGCAGATCGCCATCGCCGGTTCCGAATCCGCCGCGGGCACTTCCGGCGTGCTGGGCGTCGCGATCTTCGACCCGAACAACAAGACCCAGGACGACAATACGCGCACCGACTTCGCCGGCTCGCAGCGTCTGGGCGTGTTCCTGCACACGCTGGTCAACTCGGGATTCCGCACCGGCAGCCTTTCGACCTTCCGGCTCACCTTCGATCTGCTCACGCCCGCCCGCGGCGGCACGCCGATCGGCAACGACCCGCAGGACGCCCAGCGGCTGCAGGGCACCCTCAGCGACCTGCGGCGCAGCCGCATCGACAACGCCATCCTGCGACTGGCACGCTTCACCGCCGTGGTCGCCGCGCACGAGTGCGGCCACTCGGTGGGCCTGGTGCAGGACGACCCCATGCCGCGCGGCCTCTACGGCGGCGACGGCGTGAACTTCCCGGGCTCCACGGTCGGCCACATCCGGATGCCGCTCGCGGCCTTCCCGTCCGGGACGCAGAACGTCATGGCCCCCGCAGTGGACTTCGACGCGGCGCTCTCGGCCGGCACGCGCTTCAATAGCCTCAACTCCGCCTACCTGCGCGAGCAGGCCTTCTACGACCAGCGATGATCCCACGCCCCGCCTCGAGCGTCTTCCTGCTCGCCCTCGCCGCGCTGCCGGCGCAGGACCTGCGCCACGCCGTGGCCACCGCCGATCTCGTGGCCGTGGCCACGCACGTCGGCGTGCGGCCCATAGGCACCTTGCACGTGCTGCATCGCCTGCGGGTGGGCAGCACGCTCGCCGGGCCGGCTCACGCCGAGGTGAGCGTGGTGCAGGTCAAGGGCGTGGCCTGGCACAACCAGCCCGTGCCTGCGGAGCTGCGCCTCTACTGCCTCGAGGACTGGTCCAGGCAGGCCGAGGCCGCGGGGCTGCCCCCGGCCCAGGGCCCGTACTTCCGGATGAAGGGCCATCCGGGCAGCAACCCACGCGTCGAGGGCGACCCGGCCGAGGCCGCGGTCGTACGCCTCGCGCGCCTGGTGCGCGCCCGCGTCGGCGGCGCCAAGGCCGGCGACGTGCTGGCCCCGCTCTGCGACCTGGCGATGCGCGGTACCAAGGAGGCACGCACCGAGGCGGTGCGCGTGCTCGACGAGGACTCCGCCTTGCGCGAGGCCCTCAACCGCTTCCAGCTCTCCGACCTGCTCCTGCGCGCCGTCGGGGAGACCGACGACCTCGCCTACAAGATCGCGCTCGCCGAGCTGCTCGCCGCGCGCAGGGTCGACGGCCTGGTCGACGGGCTCTGCCTGTCGCTGGCGCAGATGCCCGACCCGCTGCTGGCGCGTGCCATCGGCCGGATCGCCCGCCACCTGCACGGCGAGCAGGCCACCGATCTGCTCGCCCCGCACATCCTCAAGGCTCGCAACCAGGAGCTCCGCGGCCTCTTCGTCCTGGCGCTCGGCGCGACCGAGACCGAGAGCGCGCTGCAGGCCCTGCTGCGCATGCGCAGCGAGAGCCCGGACGACCCGCGCGTGGCCGAGGCGCTGCGCTGGCACGGCGCGCCGCAGGCCTTGGAGGCCACGGCGTCGCGGCCGGCCACGCGGCCACGCTGAGCGGCGGGCGGACCGGCGCTCAGCGATCCCGGGCGGTCCCGGTTGCCGGGGCGCTGGCGTCTTCGACCCTGCCGACTGCGACCGGCAGCGGCACGCCACCCAGGCGCCGGATGGTGCGCCGCGCGAGGAGATCGTCGCGCCGGGTGGACGCGGGCAGCGCCGGCGTGCACAGGTCCTGGACGTCGAGCCCGGCCAGGAAGTAGCGCGGGCCGTTCGCGCCGCCGTCCGGGCGCACGAAGTGCAGCGTCGTGCGCCGCGCGGCCAGCCACTCGACGATCGGCACGGTGCTGGTGCCGCGATGCAGTCCCACGGTCACGGGTCCGGCCTCGGTGGTCGCCACGACGAGCTGGAACTCGTCGACCAGCGGGAACACGAGGGAACCCCGGGCGCCGCGCGGGCGCGGGATCACGCCCGCCGCGAAGAGCCGGGGTGCGATCCGCGCGAGGTTCTGCGCCGCTTCGGCCGCCTGCGGAAACTGCACCGAGCGCGGCGGCGCGTGTTCGGGCAGGCGCTGGAGCGAGCGGGCCAGGATGTCGCCCAGCACCACCACGCGCTCGCGCGGCAGCCGGCCCTCGGCCGCCTTGGGAAAGAGCACCGCGCGCAAGACGACGACGGGCCCGAAGAGGGTCGCGTCGTAGAGCGTCGTGCCGTCCCCCAGCGCGATGAGGGTCTGGCGAGCCCGCCGCGGCTCCTGCACCGGAAGGTCGAGCGCCATGCCGTCGCGCCACAGCAGGCGCTGTCCGCGCTCGTCTTCGACCAGGACCTGCAACGGCGCGAGCAGCGGCGAGGTGTTCGGCTGGATCTCCACACGCGTGCGGTCGGCCAGCACGATCTCCAGCACGCCGGTGGTGGGCAGCGTGCGCCCGCCGTCGCGCAGGTGCACCCGTCCGTCGGGCCCGACCAGCACTTCGGCACCGGAGGGGAAGTCGAACTTCACGCCTTCGCGCCGTGCGCGCACCAGCACGCCGCCGGTGGAACGCCGGACGCCGCGCGCCGCCTCCCCCGCGCCGCTGCGCAGCGGGTCGACTCCTCCGTCGCCCAGGCCGAGGCCGGCCAGCGCCACCCGCCCGTCCGGCATGACCCCGGACACCACCACGGCGTCGGCGGGTGGATCCTGGGGCGCCAGGAGGAGCACGGCACAGAGGAGCAGCGCCATGCGCCCCCTATCGGCCATGCCATGGCCCCATCCTGAGCGCCCCTCCCGCCGGGGCCAGGCCGTGCCCGGTACTGGGGCCGGCCTCAGCCGGGCAGCATCTGGCGGCAGAGCTCGGCCAGGAACGCGCCCGCGTCGGTCACGATCCCCAGCGACTGCGCGGAGCCGCGATCGGACAGCTTGGCCACCACGGCGGGATGGATGTCCACGCACACGGTGCCCACCTCCGCCGCGATCATGTTCCCCACGCCGATGCCGTGCAGCATGGAGCCCAGGATCACCACCAGTCCGACGTTCTCCAGGATCCGGGCGTACTCCTCCTGCGCACGCAGCAGGTCCATCTCGGTGTCGGGCAGCGGCCCGTCGTCGCGGATGCTGCCCGCGAGGCAGTATGGCACCTTGGCCGTCACCGCCGCGTGCATCACGCCGCCGGTCAGGAGGCCCTGCTCGACCGCCGCGCGCAGGCCGCCGGCTTGGCGCACCCGGTTGATCGCGCGCATGTGGTGCATGTGGCCGTGCACCACGGTGCGGCCGGTCTCCAGGTCCACGCCGAGGCTGGTGCCGAACCACGCCGCCTCGCAGTCGTGCACGGCGAGCGCGTTGCCGGAGAGCAGGCCGTCGACGAGCCCCGCGCGCAGCAGGCGCGCCAGGAGCGGCGCCGCCCCCACGTGGATCACCACCGGCCCGGGCACCAGCACCACGCGCCGGCCCTGGGCACGCACGCTGCGCCACGTCTGCACCACGCGCGCCACCTGGGCGGCGAGCCGGCGCTCGCTGCTCACCTCGCCGGACATGAACTCGAAGGCGCCGCCCTTGGGTCGGGCCTCGGTGGACGGCGTGAGGTGGATCCCCGACATGCCCACGACCACCTGCATGCCCGCGCGCAGGTCGCGCAGCTTGACGCAGCGCGCCCGCGGCCCCTCCACCACGATCGCCGCGTCCATGCGCTGCTGCGCCACGACCGCCCAGCGGTCGTCGATCCGCACGCGGGTCTCGAGGTTGGTGGTCGAGTAGAAGCCCTCCGGCGCGACGCCGTCGCGCTCGACCGGCGCCAGGCGCGCCGGCTGGCCGTCGCGCTCGGTGACGCCGAGCGACATCAGCGCCTCGCGCACCTGCTCGAACGCCGTCTGATCGGGCGCGGTGACGTCGATCTCCACCTCGCTCTCCTCCGCGCGCGAGGTCCCCACGTCGAGCCGGCGGATCCGGTAGTCCGCCCCCTGCTGCAGGACCGTGTCGAGGGCCCGCGACAGGAGCCCGGAGTCGATCAGATGGCCCTTCGTGTGGAAGGTCGCCCGCACCCCGCCTTTGCGCCGTCCGCCGCTCATGCCGGTACGAGACAGTCGGCGCGCCGACGGCTCAAGCGCCGAGTGGCGCCGCGGCCCCGCGCGTCAGTGCCAGCGCGCCAGGTCCATCATCAGGCCGATGCTGCCGCCGATCAGCGCGCCCTCGGCGCTCGAGGACCCGCAGGTGTTGTTGCCGATGATCGCGCCCACGCCCGCGCCGATGGCCGTGTTCCAGGGGAACGCCGCCGCGCCCGAGCTCCGCCCCTGCTGCGGGTAGGCCACGGTCTCGTACGGCCGCTCCACGTACACGACCCGCTCCTGCACGCGCACGGGCGGCGGCTCGGCGACGACCTGCTTGCGGCGGATCTCCTCGTCCAGGAAGCGGCGCGTGGCCTCCTCGTCGGTCCAGCCGCGTTCGCGGTACGCCTCGGAGGGACGCTGCACCGCCTGCGGCGGCGAGCGCCGCTGGATCTCCTCCTGCAGGAAGCGCGTCGTGGCCTGTTCGTCGGTGGGCCGCTGCGGCGCGCTGGCCGGGGGCGCCGCCGGCGGCATGTGCGGCGGCGGGACGTCGACCTTCTCGACGCGCGGCGTGCTGCACGCCGCCAGGAACGCAACGCAGAGAACGGTGGCTCTCATCACTCTCCTCCTCGATGCAAGTGCACGGGTGTCGAACTCAGCGGTGGCGGACTCACCTCACCTTGTTGCGCCAGATGGTCACGGTGAAGTCGGCGGCGCGGGCCTGGGTCGACGTGGCGCCGTAGCTGATGGTCCCGCCGCGCGGCACCAGGAACACGCTGCGCGGCGTGCGGTCGCCGTACGGGATCCGGCCCTGCTGGAAGAACTCGGTCTCGACCAGGATCGGCACGTTCGTGTCCGAGACGTTGCGGATCCGCACGTGGACCTTGAGCAGGTTGTCGCTCAGGCGCTCCACGCGCGTGTCCTCCACCGCGAGGTAGTCTTCGAGGTCCGTGTCGGCGAGCAGCACCGACGAGGTGCGTGCCGGGTCGTCGCTGGGATCCACGCGCGGCGCGGCGACCGGGCGCGACGACGAGCAGGCCGTCAGGGCCAGCAACCACGCGGCGGCGACGAGGCCGAAGCCCCGCGGCGCGCGCGCGCCCTGCCGCCCCGATCGCTTCGCACTGGAGGGTCCGAGATCACCGTGCATCATGACTTCACCTCTGTCGCTGTACCGACCGGCGCCTCGGCGCGCAGCGCCGCACGACGGTCGATCCCCGGAAGGGAACGGAAGTAGTACACACCCTCTCCGCTCACCGGGACCTCGACGGTCCACTCCTGTGTGAGGCCTGAGAGGACGTTGCCGAACGCGTCCTGGAACTCGATCCGCAGCACGTGGCGGCCGGGCGGCACCTCGGCCGCCAGGACCTGCACCGTGTCCGGCAGCGTGGTCCAGTGGCGTACATCGGCTTCGGCACGGGTGAGCAAAGACAGTGCCAGCAGCCCGATGCCGATGCCGATCGATGTGTTGCGCGCGCTGCTGTCGTTGGTGTCGAGGCCACGCGAGATGGCCACGATGCCACCGATGGTGGCGAGGTCCTTGAACACCGCCTTGCCCTTGCGGATGCCCTCCATGGCCGTGCCGCCGCGCGTGGCGGCCTGGTACGGAACGTCCACGAGGATCTCGGTGCGCCCCAGGCTCTGCCCGCCCAGGAAGACCTCGGCCTGGGCCTCTGGCCTGCGCCGCGCGCGGAAGCGCGCCAACTCGCCGTCGCTGCCGTCGGGGTACTTCTCCGGCCCGAGCCCCATGTCCACGAGGCAGATCAGGTTGCCGCGCGCCGGCTCACGCAGGATGCGCGCCTCCGGGTTGCCGCGGGCGCCGTGGGTGACGGCGAACACCTGCGCCTCGCTCGCCTGGCGGAAGTACGCCTCGGCGTCGTCGCGCAGGCCCATGCGCACCGAGGCCCGCCCGGCCAGCCAGAAGAGCAGTGCGAAGTCGTTCTGGAACTTCTCGCCCTCGCTCTCCGAGTCGGCGTTCAGCCCGCGCCGGAACGCCGCGCGGCCGTTGTCGGGCTGGTCGGCCATCCAGTACAGGATCCCCGTGTAGTAGCCGTTCATGGCCTTCTCGTAGGGATCCCCGCGCCAGGCCTTGGAGCTCTCGGCACCCCAGATCGCCGCGAACTCCTCGCTGCCGGACACGTTGTCGTTGTTCATGAAGCGTCCGGCGGCATCGAACTTCTTGCGCGCGCTCTCGAGCCGCCCGTCCAGCAGCTCCACGCCGGCGAGCTGGTTCAGGTACAGCGCGCCGGAGTTGGCGTTGCCCGCGCGGATCTCCCGGTCGAAGAACTCCCGCATCGCGTCCAGGTCGCCCGCCAGGAAGCGGTCGAGCGGCACCGGCGGCTCGTGGCTGGCGCAGGCCGCGAGCAGGAGCGTGCCAAGGAGCAGGAGACGGGACGCCATCGCCGGTTCAGCGGGTGATGACCGACTTCTCCGACTCGAACTTCACCTCGTAGTCGTTGGTCCACGACAGCTCGCCGCTCTCCAGGTCGGTCAGCTCGAACGTGACGAGGTAGTAGACGGACTTCAACTTGCCGGCCTGCTTCATGCGCTCCTTGATCGTGCCCTTGAGCACGTAGTCGGAGCCTGCCAGGCCCTTCAGCTCGCCGGAGGTCACCGCGCCGGCCCGCTTGGCGGCGCGCTCGCGCTGGATCTCCTCCATGCCTTCCTTGCTGCGGTCCAGGATCTTGACCTGCCGGCCCAGGTTCTTGGCCAGCTCGGTGCGGATCTTGGTGAGCACGATCTCGCGGTCGATCGTGTCGCTGGTGTCGTTGCGCAGGCCGGTGATGTAGAACGAGGTTCGCTCCGGCGTGGCGCTCTTGAGGATCCCCGACGCGATGATGTCCCGCGACATCTTGTCGGCCATGGCACGGATGTCCTGGCTGTCGAGGACCGCGCCGCCGACCGCGTCCGGTTCGTCCGGATCGATCCGGCGGTCGACCGTCCCCTTGCAGGACACGGTCAGGAAGGGGAGCAGGGCGAGGCAGAGAGTCAGGTGTTTGGTGTATCCCATGGAGGACATCTCTAGGTTCGATTCAGGCCACCCAGCGGGCCGGAGCGAGCCGGAGCGCGGTGCCCTGACCCCCGCGCCGCGCGCGGGGGGCACCTTCCGGCCTTGCCCACCCCCGGGTAAGGATCGGCGGTCCGGGAGCGCGGCTTGGCATCGGCCGTGGATCGTCCCGAACCGGGTGCCCATCTTCGTGGCCCCGCACCCCCAACGCAAAAGGCAGACCAGTGCATCCCTTCGCCGCGGAGCTCCAGACCTGCGTGGGCCGAATCGTCCTCGGCAAGGAGGCAACGGTTGCGCTCGCCATCCAGACCATGCTGGCCGGGGGACACCTGCTGATCGAGGATCGTCCGGGGGTGGGCAAGACGCTCCTGGCGCGGGCCCTGGCGCGGGCGCTGGACCTGCCCTTCCAGCGGCTGCAGTGCACGGCCGACCTCCTGCCCGCCGACATCGTGGGCGCCAACGTCTACGACCCGCGCACCGGCGCGGTCACGTTCCGCCCCGGCCCGGTGTTCACGAGCGTGCTGGTCGCCGATGAACTGAATCGCACCCCGCCGCGTACCCAGTCGGCGCTGCTGGAGTGCATGGAGGAGGGCCGGGTCACGGTCGATCGCACCACCCACCGCCTGCCGGATCCGTTCTTCGTGGTCGCCACGCAGAACCCCATGCACGCCACCGGCACCTACCCGCTGCCGGAGAACCAGCTGGACCGCTTCCTGATGCGCGTGCGCCTGGGCTACCCCGACCCCGAGATCGAGGCCGAAGTGCTGCAGCAGGGCTCCGGCCATCTGCACCTCGAGGAGCTGGCCCCGGTCGGCGACGCCGAGCGCCTGCGCGCCGCGCGCGCCGAGGCCGAACGGGTCAGCGTGCACGGCGACGTGGCGGCGTACATCGTCGCGCTGGCCCAGGCCACGCGCGCCAGCGGAGAGCTGCGCCTCGGCGTGAGCCCGCGCGGCGCCCAGGCCCTGCATCGCGCCGCGCGCGCCCGCGCGTGGTGCCACGGCCGCGCGTTCGTGACCCCCGACGACGTGCGCGCCCTCCTGGTGCCGGTGTTCGCCCACCGCATCGTGCTCAAGTCGGCCGCCCAGAGCGGGACCGGCGCCGCCGAGGCGATCCTCGCCGAGCTCGCGGCCGAGGTCGCGGTGCCGCGATGACGGTGCGCTGGGCCCTCACGCCGCGCGGTCGAGTGCTCGCGCTGCTGGTCGCGCTCGCGCTGCTCGGCTACCGGCTCACCGACAACGAGCACACGCGGCTGGTCACCGCACTGCTCGCGGCACCGCTCGCGCTCGACCTGCTCGCCGGCTTCCTGCCGCAGCGGCTGCGACTCTCGCTGCCGGCCCGCCAGGTCCCTGCGGGCGAACCCTTCCTGGAGCACTACACGCTGGCCAACGAGGGCCGGGTCGCGCCGCTCCTGGACCTGCGCGTGCACGAGCCCAGGACCCTCACCCACGCCGGCCCCGAGCACGTCGAGTGCGTGGCCGCGGGTCAGGTGGCACGCTTCGCCCTGCCGGCGCGTGGCAAGCGGCGCGGCAGTTCCCGCCACCGCGAGGTGGTGCTCGAGCAGGTCATGCCCTTCGGCTTCTCGCGCCGGATCACCCGGATGCTCGTGCCCGTGCCCCTCGTGCTCGAGCCGGCCCGCGTGGCCCCGGCCGCATCCGCCGATCCCGCCTGCGCCGCGCACGAGGAGCCAGGATCGCCCGCGCCGCAGGGCAGCGGCGCCGAGTTCCACGCCCTGCGGGAGCACGGCGAGGACCAGGACCTGCGCGGCGTGCATGCGCTGCGCTCCGCGGCCCTCGGGCGGCCGGTACGCCGGATCGACGAGGCCGAGGCCACGCCCACGCTGCGCCTGGTGCTGGACCTGCGCCTGCCGGCGTCGGCGCCGGCCGCGTTCGCCACGCAACGCGTCGAGGAACGGCTGGGTCAGGCGGCATGGCACGTCGATCGCGCCCGCGCGACCGGCACGGCGCTGCTGGTGCTGGTGGCCGCCAGCGAGGTGACGCGCCACGAGCTGCGCGATCCGGCGGCGTCCGCCGAGTTCCTCGCCGTCCTCGCCGCGTGCGAGGCCGTGCCCTGGCGCGAGCTCGACCTGGCGCCCTTCCTGGCCGCCGACCCCGGACCCTGGCTGGACTGCGACCAGCCGGCGGCGACATCGCGTCCGGAGGGTCCCGCATGAACCTCGAACGCACGCTGCGGCTCTGGCGCGACCTCGCACTGTTGGCCTGCCTGGCCTTCGCTCTCGCGACGCTGCCGCACCATCTGCTCTTCTCCTGGTGGATGGTCGCGCTCGCGCTCTGGCCGGCGCTCGTGGTCGCGTGGTTGCGGGCCGGCGCGCGCGAGGGGGGTCGCGCCACGCCGGGATCGCGCGGCGGCACGGCGGCCGCGCTCCTCGTGGCCGGCGCGGGCGTGGCGTGGTGGCTGGAAGGCGGCCTGGACTCGCACACGACGCTGATCGGCCTGCTCCTGCCGCCGATCGCGTTCCTGGCCACCCGCCGGCGCGGCGCGGATGTCCCGCTCTGCCTCTTCCTGGCCCTGTGCATGACGGTGACCGACCGGCTGCTGGGCCACGTCTCCGCACCCGGCATGGCGGGGTTCGCCCTGGCGGCGGCGGGCACGCTCTACCTGGAGTCGCGGCGCGAGCAGCTGACCCTGCGGACGCACGCGCTGGCGGCGCCGGCCCCCACGCCCCTGCGCGTCCTGCGCCCCGCGCTGGCCGCGAGTTCCGCCGGGTTGCTCGCCCTGGCCCTCGACCACGCCCTGGCGGTGTGGCCCAGCGCGGGCCTCGTCCGGGCGGCGACCAGCGGCGAGGTTGGGCTCGGCGACGCCTTCGATCTCTCCGCGATGCCGCCCGGGACGCACCTGCGCCAGCCCGACGAGGTGCTGCTGCGGGCGCGCCCGGTCGGTGCGGATCCGGTACCCCCCGACCTGCTGCTGCGCAGCGACTTCTTCGACCGTGCCGGGTTCGACCATTGGACCACCAGCCGCTTCTCGGTGCCGCGCATCGACCTGGCCAGGGACTGGTTCGGGGATCCGGACGAGGGCGCGGTGCGCATCCGCTTCGATCGCCTCGACGCCCTCGGCGGCCGTCTGCCGGCGCCCGGCGGCCTGCGCGCGCTGCGCGGGCCCGAGACCATCGAGTACGACGGCGCCCGCGGCTGGCTGCGCGAGTTCCGCCCGCGCGGACGCCTCGCGTACCAGGTCCACTTCGACCCGCCCGTGCCGCCGCCCTCGGCACGCGCCGGCCACGCACCCGCGCTCCTGAATCTGCCGGCCGAACTCAGCCGGGACGCGCACTTCCGCGCGCTGGCCGCCGAGTTCGCGCGCGGCCTCACGCCGCGCGAGCGCACCCCCCTGCGCGTGGCGGCGGCGATCCGTGACGGGTTGCAGGCCCGCTGCAGCTACGAGCTCGTGCAGCCGCGCGGGGGCGGCGAGCACCCGCTGCGCGAGTTCCTGTTCACCGGCCGCAGCGGCTACTGCATGCACTTCGCCGCGGCCGCGGCGGTCCTGCTGCGGATGAACGGGGTGCCGTGCCGCATCGCCACCGGCCTCGCCGGCGGCGAGACCGATCCCCGCCACCCCGGCGGCCGGCTCTACCGCGCGCGCCACGCCCACGCCTGGGTGGAGCTGCTGATCGAAGACCATGGCTTCGTGCCCTTCGAGGTGTCGCCGCAGCGCGGCACGCCCCTGGGGCCGATCGACGTCGAGCCGGAGACGGCCACGGCCGGGTGGTGGCGCCTGCGTGCGTCGGGCCCGCTCGCCATCGGCGTCGCCGTGGCGGTCCTGCTCGCCGCGTTCGCGCTCCTGCACGCGGCACGGCGGCGGCGGCGCCGTGGGAGGCCGGGCACGCCGCCGCCCACCCGCTCGGAGCGCGCGGCCAGTGCTGCCGTGCTGGACCTGCTCCGCGCGCTGGCGCGGGCAGGGGTGAGCATCGCGCCGGGCGAGTCGGTGTGCGAGGCGGTCGTGGCGGCCGGGCTGCCGGGTGCCGTCAGGGACGCAGTGGTCGCGGCCCTGGCCGCCTACGACGCGGCGCGCTTCGGCGGCAGGGACTGGGACGGTCCGGCCCGCGACGCGTTCGCGCGCGGCCGCGCGCTCCTGGCCGAGGTGGGCCGCACGCGGCAGGCCGCGTGAGCGCCCGCGGCGCCCGGGTATCGTGACCGCGATGCTGGGCGAGTCCTTGGGCCCCTACGCGATCCGCGAGCGCATCGGCGCCGGCGGCATGGGCGTCGTGTACCGCGCCCACGATCCGCGGCTCGAGCGCGACGTGGCCATCAAGGTGCTGACTCCGGGTCTCCTGGGCGACGCCGCCGCGCGCGCCCGCTTCCGGACCGAGGCCCTGGCGCTCTCGGCGCTGAACCATCCGAACGTCGCCACGGTCCACGAGCTCGGCCAGGAACGCGACATCGACTTCCTGGTGATGGAGCTGATCCCCGGCGCGAGCCTGGAGGCGCGCCTGCTTGCCGGGCCGCTGCCGCTGACCGAGCTCCTGGCCCTCGGCGCCCAGTTCCTCGCCGGCCTGGCCGCAGCGCACGCGCGCGGCATCGTGCACCGCGACCTCAAGCCGGCGAACCTCTTCGTCACGCCCGACGGCCGGCTCAAGATCCTCGACTTCGGCCTGGCGTGCCTGCGCCGGGCCACCGACCCGACCCGGGCACCCGAGGCGGCCGGCGCGGATCGGCTGGGAGGGACGCTGCCGTACCTCGCGCCCGAGCAGTTCGCCGAGGGCCGCACCGACCCGCGCAGCGACCTGTGGGCGGCGGGCACGGTGCTCTACGAGATGGCCACCGGCCGGCGCGCGTTCCCCGGCACCGAGTCGGGTGCCGTGCTGCGCGCGATCCTGGAGCGGGATCCGCCGCCGCCCAGCCGGCTCCGGCCCGAGCTGCCGCCGGGGATCGACCGCATCGTGCTGCGCCTCCTGGCCAAGAACCCCGCCGCGCGCCATCCCGATGCCAGCGCGGCGCTGGCGGAATGGAACGCCATCGCGCCCACCGCGGTGCGGGTGCCCGATCCGGTGCCGCACGCGGGCTCCCGGCTGCGGCGCATGGCGTGGTGGGCGGCGGGGGCCGCCGCCCTGCTCTCGGTGTATGGCCTGGACCTGGGTGGCATCCGCACGCGCTGGAAGGAGTACACCGCGCAGCGGCCGGGGCCCGAGGCGATCCGCACGCTCGCGGTGCTGCCGTTCGCCAACCTCTCGGGCGACCCGCGCGAGGAGTACTTCGCCGACGGCATGACCGAGGCCCTGATCGCCGACCTGGCGAAGGTGCCCGGGCTGCGCGTGCTGCCACGCACCACCATGCTGCGCTTCAAGGGCAGCGCCAGCCCGCCCGAAGAGATCGCGCGCGAGCTGCGGGCCGAGGGAGTCGTGGAGGGGACGGTGGCGCGCGGCGGCACGCGCGTGCGGATTACGGCGCGCCTGGTGCAGGCCAGCCCGCTGGCCGTGCTCTGGGCGGAGTCGTACGAGCGGCCGGCACAGGACGTCCTCGCGCTGCAGTCGGCAGTGGCCCAGGAGGTCGCCGCGCGCGTGCGCACCACCCTGAGCGCGGAGGAGCGCGCGGTGCTGGTGCGCGAGGGCAGCGTGGATCCCGCGCTCCTCGATCTCGAGTTGCGCGCCCGCCATCACGTGCAGGCCTTCAGCGAGACCGGCGTGCGCCAGGCGATCGGGCTCTACCAGCAGATCCTCGGGCGCGCGCCCGACCATGCGGGCGCCCACGCGGGCCTCGCCGCCTGCTACGTCGTCTGGAACTCGGTGCTCGGATCGCCATCGGCGGCCGAGACCTGGCCCATGGCCAAGGCCGCGGCCGAGCGTGCCCTGGCGCTCGACGAGAGTCTCTTCGGCGCGCACCTCGCACGCGGCTGGGTGGCGCTGCTGTACGAGTGGGACTGGGCGCGCGCCGAGCGGCACTTCCTGCGCGCCATCGAGCTGGACCGTTCGTGCTCGGACGCGCGCCAGGGCTTCGCCCTCTTCCTCGCGGCGCGCGGGCGCGTCGCGGAGGCCCGCGTGCAGGCCAGGGCCGTGCTGGAGTGTGAGCCCGACTCGGTCGCGGCGCTCACGTGGATGGGCGACGTGCACCTCTACCTGCGCGAGCCCGCGCAGGCCCGCGCGCTGCTGGAGAAGGCCCTGCAGATCGACCGCAACTTCGCCAAGGCCCGGCTCAGCCTCGCCTGGACCCTGGAACTCGAGGGGCGCTGCGCCGAGGCCGCGGATCAGCTCCGCACCTACTGGATCCTCACCGGCTTCACCGCCAAGGACGCCGAGGCGCGCGCGGAGACCCTGCTCGCCGGCCATCGTGACGCGGGGCCCAAGGGCTATTGGCGCGCGCGCCTCGCCCTCGAACCAAAGGGCGGCGCCGGCGGCGACTTCCGCCGCGCCACCCTGCACGCCCGGCTCGGCGACCCCGACGCCGCGTTCGCCGCCCTGCACCAGGCGTTGGACCACCACGAGGCCCCGATGGCGTTCCTGATGGCAGATCCATTCCTGGACCCGCTGCATCCCGACCCGCGGTTCGAAGAGCTGCGCAACCGGATGCGACTCTGAGCAATCTCGACGGTCGTGTTACGCGCGCGTAGCACACCACGAAGCTCCCGGACGGGTCAGCTCACCCCCGCGCCACGAATCCCTCGTCCACCTCCCCGCGCGCCGGCACGCTCGTGGTCTCCACCGCGTCCACGCGCGCGTGACCGGGACCGCGGCGCAGCACGTCCAG
>JADLFX010000074.1 GCA_020849665.1 Planctomycetota bacterium
CAGGGCGCCTTGCGCACCACCTTCTCGGCGACGCTGCCGAGCAGGATGTGCTCGAGGCCGGAGCGGCCCTGCGTCGCCATGATGATCAGATCGGCGTCCTCCTGGATCGCCGTGTGCACGATCTCCTGCGTGGGGTTGCCCTGACGCATCAGCGTGCGGTGGCGCACCTTCTCGGGCACCTCCTCGCGGGCCATCTTCGCGAGCTGCTGGTCGGCCCAGGAGCGGGCCTGGTCCGCCATCGGCGTGGGCGGCGCGCCCTCCAGTCCGAAGGCCGGTGGGAACGGCGCCGACTCCAGCACGTGCAGCAGGACGACCTCGCAGTCGTAGTGCTTGGCGAACTCGATCGCGTGGCGGAGTGCCTTCTGGGAAGGCAGCGAGAAATCCGTCGGCACCAGGATGCGCTTGAGGGTGATCATGTTCCTTCCTGCGTGGCCATCATCTTCCACGCCCCGTCGCGCGCAAAGGCGGGAGTGGGGGACTCCGCGCCGGGTCGTGCCGCTTCAGCGCTCGCGCAGCCAGCTCCAGGCCGGATGCCGGGCCAGGACGTCCAGCAGCGACGGGCCGTCGTCGGCCGGTGCCGAGAGCAGCGCCCGGTGCTCGGCCGAGAGCGGTACGGCGCCCTCGCGCGCCGCGCGCGCCGTGTCCAGGACGAGGCGGTCGTCCCCCAGCGCCTGGGCCTGACGCGCGAGCAGGAGCATCGGCCCGAGCTCGCGGTGGCCGTCGCCGGCGAAGCGTTGCAGGCAGGTGCGCACGGCGTCGTTCCCCCCGGGACTGCCCGGCCTTGCCTGCACTTCGTCGAGCGCGGCCACGAAGAGGGCCTCGCGGACCAGCCGGGCACTGCCCGGGACATCCCCACGGTCCTTCGCGGCACCGGCGAGGTCGGCCAGGTGGCGGGCCAGCTCCCCGCGCAGGCGCGGGTGCAGGTCGGCGCAGAGCAGGGTCAGCGCCTGATCCACGCGCTGCTGCGCCACGAGGAGCGTGGCGAGGGCAAGACGGGTCTCGGGGTCGCGCGGGTCGATGGCCAGGGCCGCGCGCAGGTGCGCCTCGGCCTCGCCGGGACGCCCCCGCCTCGCGGCCCACTCGGCGAGCCGCCGCCTGGCCAGCGGACTGTGCGGGTCCAGGGCCGCCAGGGAGTTCGCGTCCGCCTCCGCCTCCTGGCTCGTGGCCTGGCCGGCGTCGTTCAGCCCCTGCAGGCGCAGGAGGAGGAGCGTGGTGTCGCCCGGGCGCGCGCGCAGGGCAGCGTCCAGGTGGGCCCGTTCCGCGCCGCCGCGCGCCCGCACGGCGACATGGGCGGCGGCATGGTGCTGGCTCCGCACGATCGCCTGTCCCTGGGCGAGCGCGAAGAGCGCCGCCGCGCCCACGATCGCGCGGACGGCCGGCGCGCCCTTCGCCGCGGGGGCGGCCCCACCCTGCAGCGACCCGAGGAGGCCGAACGCGAACACCGCGGCCGGCGCGTTCCACAGGGGCGAGCGCACCAGGCCCAGGACGACGAACGCGAGCAGCGGCGCGGAGCGGGCGATCCCGGCCCGCAGGACCCCGGGGCCGACGCGCGCCAGGAACCAGAGCCACAGGACCGCCCCGATCGCCCCGCCCTCGACCAGGAGCTGCAGGGGGTCGTTGTGGGTGGTCTCGACCCGTGTCGCGAAGCGCCGGCCGAAGCTGGAGATCTCGATCTCGCGCTCGGTGCGCACGCGCGGGAACTCGCTGCGGAACTGGCCCGGGCCCACGCCGAGGAGCGGCCGCTCCGCCGCCAGGCCGAGCGTCGCGCGCCACACCTCGGAACGGACCTCCAGGGTCGCCACCCGCGCCGCGCGCTCCGCCCGCGCCTGCGGATCCCCCGCGGCCTCGCCACCCTGCGCGAGCGCGGCCGCGAACGAAGCCAGCACTCCGGCGGCGGCCGCCACGAGCACCAGGACCGCACGCCGCCGCGCGGCGGCGTCCCGTCGCGACGCGGCCAGGAGCACCAGCCCCAGGCCCAGCGGCGCGGCGACGAGGCCGGAGCGCGAGCCGTTGACCAGGAGGTAGGCGCTGGCGAGGCCGACCACGACCAGCCCGGCCCAGGGACTTCGGGCCTGCAGAGCCCACGCGCCCGCGGCCACGACGAGCACGGCCACGACCTCGCTGGCCACGTTGCGATTCCCCAGCGTGCTCGTGGCTTCCGCGGCGAAGTGCGGCAGGCCCCACGTGGTCCACGGCAGGAGCGGCAGGAGGCCGAAGAGCGCCACCACCGCGGCCGTGGGCAGGGCCGCACGCAGCCAGTCCTCCGGACGGGTCGCCGCGCCCAGCACGTAGGTCAGGGCCAGGGCGGCCAGCCAGGCGGCCTCCTCGAGCCCGAGCCTGGGGTGGGTCACCCCGAGCGCGGTCCGCGCCAGCGCGTAGAGGACGAGCAGCCCCAGGACCCAGCCGCCGCGTGGAGCCGCCGTCCCGCCGTGCAGCGCCAGCAGGAGGCCGCACGCCGCCAGGGCCAGCATCGCCACGCCGCGGCGCGCGAGCTCGTAGTCGAGCCAGAGCGGTTCGAACGGGACGGCCAGCAGGAAGAGCAGCGCCGCCGGCAGCCACCTCATCGCGGAGCCCCGGTGCGCCGAGCGCGCCGCCTCACGCCCCTGCGCCCTGTTGTGCCGCCTGGGCGAGGATCGCGTCGACGAACGGCTCGGCCGCGAACGGCTCCAGGTCGTCGATGGTCTCTCCCACGCCGAGGAACTTGACCGGCAGGTCGACGTGCTCGCGGATCCCGAACACCGCGCCGCCCTTGGCCGTGCCATCCATCTTGGCCAGGAGCAGACCGGTGATCGGCGCGGCCTTGGCGAACTCGGCGGCCTGGCGGATCGCGTTCTGGCCGGTCATGGCGTCCAGGATCAGCAGCGTCTCGTGCGGCGCGCCGGGGATCTGCTTCTGCACGACCCGCACGATCTTCTTCAGCTCCTCCATCAGGTTCTTCTGGGTGTGCAGGCGACCGGCGGTGTCCAGGACCAGGTAGTCGACCCGGCGCGCCAGGGCCGCCGCCGCCGCGTCGTAGGCCACGGCGGCCGGGTCGGCGCCGGTGGCCTGCTTGACGATGGGCACGCCGAGGCGCTCGGCCCAGAGCGAGAGCTGTTCCACTGCGGCGGCGCGGAACGTGTCACCGGCCCCGAGCAGCACCTTGTGACCCTGATCCACGAGGTGCTTGGTGAGCTTGGCGATCGAAGTGGTCTTGCCCGACCCGTTCACGCCCACGACCAGGATCACCGTCGGACCCTGCGGTGCCCGCGCCAGGCTCCCCGCGCAGCCTTGCAGGCGCGCCAGCAGTTCGCGCCGCAGGAACGGATACACCTCCTCGACGGTGGTGATCTCCCGGCGCCGGTAGGCCTCCTGGATCCGTTGCACGATCTGCGCGCCGGTGGGGCCCAGGTCGGCCGCGAAGAGCACGCCCTCGAGCTCCTCCAGGAACTCGTCGTCGAGCTTGCGCCCCAAGGCGAAGAGGCGCCCGAGCCCGGCCGCGAGGACATCGCGGGTCTTCTTGAGACCGGCGAAGAGCTTGGCGAACACCATGGCCTGGGGCCTACTCCTCCGAGCGGACCGGCGGGGCCGCGTTGGCGCGTGCGCCCGTGGCGTCGGCGAGCCGACCTTCCTGCACGAGGTCGAGCCGGATCCGGTCGAGGATGCCGTTCACGAACGCGCCGCTGTTCTGGGTGGAGAAGCGCTTGGCCAGCTCGATCGCCTCGTTGATCGTGACCTTGGCGGGGATGTCCGCGCACTCGCTCATCTCGTAGATCGCCATCCGCAGGACGTTGCGATCCACGACGGCCATGCGCTTCAGGTCCCAGTTGCGGGTGACGGCGCGCAGGCGCCGGTCGTAGTCGTCGCGGTGCTTCTGCGTGCCGACCACCAGGGCGCGGGCGAAGTCGCGGACCTCCTGGTCCTTGCTCTCGTCGGTGAGGAAGGTGTCGAGATCGGCGAGCACTTCCTCGCCGCGCAGGTCCAGCTGGTAGAGGAACTGCACGGCGAGTTCGCGGGCACGGGTGCGGCGGCGGATGGGGGTGGCCATGGGCAAAGAGCGCGGCGGGCGGCAGATGGTAGCCGACGCGCCGTCGCCGACAACGCCCGGCAACCCGGTGCCCATGCCGCGGACTCCGCGCGCCGCGCGGGCCGGCGCCGGCGCGCCACCGTGCCGTGGCGGGTTCAGGGCGGGCGGCGCAGCAGGGTCTCGCGCAGGGACGCCATCTCGAGCGCCACCTCCGCGGCGTCCGCGCCCTTGTTGCCGTGCCGTCCGCCGGCCCGATCCATGGCTTGCGCGTCGGTGTCGCAGGTGAGCACGCCGAACGCCACCGGCACGTCGCTGTCCATGCCCGCGTCCAGGACGCCGCGCGCGGCCTGGGCGCAGACGTAGTCGTAGTGGTTCGTCTCGCCCCGGATCACGGCGCCGAGCGCGATCACGCCGTGGAAGCGGCCGGTGCGCGCCAGCCACGCGCAGGTGAGCGGCAGCTCGAATGCGCCCGGGACGCTGCACACCTCCACGTCGCGTGGGGCCACGCCGTGCTTGTGCAGGGTCGCCACCGCGGCCTTGCGGAGCAGCTCGGTGACCTCGTGGTTGAAGCGGCTCCACACGACGGCGAAGCGACGGCCCTGGCCGTCCAACATGCCGCGCACGTCCTGATCCATGGCCGCGAAGCTAGAGCCGGCCCGGTCCGCTTTCCACCGGGGTGGGCCGGCTGGCACGAGGGCTCCGCCCCGCGCGGTTCCGCGGCGTGGTCCGCACGCATCCACCGCCAGGACCTCGTTGCCGAGGCCCGGTCCGCCGGCTACGAACCCTGGCCCGTCCACCGGCCGCCGCGGCCGCGCACCCGGAGGCTCACCGTCCGATGACCGTCACGACCGGCTTCTGGATCGCGCTGGCCGCCACGCTCGTCTGCGTCGCCGCCACCCTGCGCACCGGCTTCCTGGGCCGCCGCCGGGCCCACTTCGTCCTCGCTCCGGCGAGCGTGGCGCTGCTCGCCCTCACCATCGTCCTGGCCGAGCGCATGGGTCGTGCGCGCCTCTTCCCGCCGGCAGAGATGCGGATCCACCTCGCGTTCGCCAAGAGCGCCGCGCTCCTGGTGCTGCCGGCGGCCGTCACCGGGCTGATGCTGGTGCGCCGGCCGGGGTGGCGGCGCGCCCATGTCGCCTGCGTCGCGCTCTTCCTCCTCGTCACCGCGGTCGCGCTCGGGACCGGCGCGTGGGTCTACTCCCTGTCCACGCCGCGCTGAGGCCCGGGCGGTGCCGCGGGGGCGGCTGGCGCGGTCACTCGGTGAAGCTCTCCAGTCCGGCGCGCATCGACTCGTCGAGTTCGGCGCGCACCCCGGGCCAGTCGGCCTCGACGATGCCCAGGCGGGCCACGTCTTCGGGATCGAACACGACCACGGGGGCGCACCCGGCCACGTAGCCGATCCCGCGGTGGTGGGCCTGGGCGTCGGCCAGGCGCACCATCGCCACGAGACGTTCGAAAGGCCGCGGCGGCGTGCCACCATGGTGCGCCTTCAGGGTCTCCTGGATCGCTTCGGTCAGGCCCCACTTGGCCGCCACCAGGGCCCCCGCCTCGGTGTGGTCGAGCCCGATCAGCGCCGCCTCCTCCTCGCAGGTCTCCTGCGGCGCGACCGCGGGGTTGCGCCGCGGCTGGGTGAGGTACGAGGCGAGCATCATCTTGCCGATGTCGTGCAGCAGGCCCGCGACGAACGCCTCCTCACGGGTCTCGCCGTCGGCATGGGCGATGCGCGCCAGGGTGCGTGCCGCGGCCGCCACGCACACCGCGTGCTTCCAGAGGCCCTTGTGGTCATGGCCGTACCAACGGAAGTCCCGGTCCATGATCTTGGCCGCGGACGAGGTGAGCACCAGGCTGCGCAGCCCGCGGAAGCCCATCACCATGATCGCCTCGCGCACGGTCTTCACCGGCCGCGAGAGGCCGTAGAACGGAGAGTTGACCAGACCCAGGAGTCGCGCCACGAGCAGGGGCTCGTGCAGGAGGTGGCGCTCCAGCTCGATGGGATCGCACTTGGGATCGTTGAGGAGGCCGAGCACCTTGACGGCCACCTCGGGCAACGGCTTGACCAGATCGCTGCGCTGCAGGATCTCGCGCCGGACTCGCTCGGGCTGACTCATGGTGGAGAGGGTCTCTGGTCCGGGAGCGTGGTGTCCCGCCCCGGAGCGGGGTTCGACCTGCGTGCCGGCGGATACCGGCACCCAGGTCCGCATCGGCCAATCCTGCCCGACAGGTTGACTCGGTTCGAGAATCGAGCCGTGAGCGCCATGTGAAGATCCGGTCGGTGCATCCGGCACTGCCACGGCAGTGTTGGCAGCGACCCTGGCCCGGCACGCGCTAAGGATCCGGACCACGGCGCCCGAAACAGGGACCGTGACTCCTCTCGTCGAGCCGCCGCCGACCCTGCCGGTCCCGATCGAGGATCTGCTGCGCGGCGGGATTCCGGCGCAGCCCCGGACGGAGCATCCGGCGCCGCGGGTCCCTGCACCGTTCCAGGCGCAGCCCGAACCGGCTCGCGCCCGTCCTGCGCTGCTGCCCCGCTTCCTGGCCGATTTCGCCAAGGGCCTCACCCTGGTCGTCCTCCTGCATGCGTTCGTGATCCAGGTGTCCGTGGTGCGCGGCCATTCGATGGAGCCCTCGATCCACGACGGCGACCGCCTCGTGGTGGACCGGGTCGCCTACGCGCTCGGCGAGGTGGAACGCTTCGACGTCGTGGTCCTGCGCTACCCGCTGGATCCCACGGTCGACTTCGTGAAGCGCGTGGTCGGGGTTCCCGGGGATCGCGTGGCGATCCGTCGCGGCCGGGTGTTCGTGAACGGCCAGCAGGCGGCCGACGAGTCGTTCAGCATCCGGGACCTGCACACGCTCGGCGAGGTCGTGGTGCCGGAGCAGTGCTACTTCGTCCTGGGCGACAACCGCCCGATCAGCTCGGACTCGCGCGAATTCGGGCTGGTGCCGGCCGACCACATCAAGGGCAAGGTGCGGGCCTGCTTCTGGCCCTTCGACCGCTTCAACCTGTTCTAGCGGACCCGGTGCGGCATAGTCGGGGGCCATGCAGGGCACCGACCGGATCCTGGTCGTCGGCGGGCTCTCCGGCATCGGCGCCGGAGTCGTCGCGGCGTTTCCCGGACGCTGTACCGTGTGGTCGCGCCGCAGCGGCGTGGATGCCATGGACGATGCCGCGGTGGTCGCGGCCGGCGCGGCCCTGCTGCGCGAGCAGGGCGTGCCGTACGCGTGGGTGCACTGCGTGGGCGATTTCGCCGAACACCCGCTCCTGGACTCCGACCTCGCCCACTATCGCCACCTCCTCGACAGCAACCTGACGAGTGCCTTCCTCGTGGCGCGTGCCCTGGTGCCGGCGATGGTGGCGGCGCGGCGCGGACGTGTCGTGTGGTTCGCGGCGGCCGGGGCGGGCGACGCCACGGCCAAGGCCAGGGCGCCCCTCTACTTCGCGGCCAAGGCGGCGCTCCTCTCGATGGCGCGCAGCCTGGCGCTCGAGGTCGCGGGCTCGGGCGTGACCGTGAACGTGATCTCGCCCGGGGTCATCCGCCATCCCACCAGCCACGGTCCCAGCCAGGAGCGCATGACTCCCCGCGTGCCTGCGGGCCGCGCCGGCGGCGTCGACGACGTGGTCGGGGCGGTGCGCTACCTGCTCTCGGAGGCGGCGGCCTACGTGACCGGGACGGAGCTGACCGTGGATGGGGGGCTGGCGCTGCGGTAGACGCCCCGAGCCGGTCCCTCGCCACTCACTCCACTTCCTTGACCACCGGATTGCTCAGGCACCCCAGCCGATCGATCCGGCACTCCATGAGGTCGCCGTGCTGCACCGGGCCGACGCCCTCGGGCGTGCCCATGGCGATCAGGTCGCCGGGCCGCAGGGTGGTGTGGCGCGAGAGATAGGCGAGTGCGTCCGCGACCTTCACCACCATCAGGCTGGTGCGGCTGTGCTGGCGGCGTACGCCGTTGACGCGCAGCTCCAGCTCCAGGTCCCCGACCTCGGGCAGGAGGTCGCGGGGCACGACCCAGGGGCCGAGCGGACAGAACGTGTCGAACGACTTGCTGCGCAGCCAGGGCTTCTTGGCGTCACGGTCGGTGCCCTGCATCTTCCGCGCGGTCACGTCGTTGAGGATCGTGTAGCCGGCCACCAGCTCGAGTGCGTGCTCGGGCCGCACGTACTTGCGGCCGCGGCGGTCGGGATCGGGGAAGCCGAGCACCACGCCGAGCTCGATCTCGTGGTCCACGCGCGTGTCGAGCCAGTGCGGGATCCGCACGGGCGCGCCGTGTGCGACCAGGGTGTCCGCCACCTTGGCGAAGAACATCGGCTCCTCGGGGACCTGGGCGCCGAACTCGGCCGCGTGCGCCGCGAAGTTCTTGCCCAGGCAGAGGATCTTGCTGGGTCGTGCCACGGGCGGGTCGAACACCGCCGGCAGGTCGAGCGGCGGGCACTTGCGCAGCGCGGCCTGCACGGCCTCGGCGTCGAGGCCGCCCATGGCCAGCAGGGACGCTTCGTCCTGCGGCCCGAGGTCGGCGCACACCGCCTCCTCCGTGCGCGGGTCGATCACGGCCAGGCGCCGCTCGCCGTGGCGGCGATAGGCGAACCAGGCCGGGGCGGCCGGCAGGGCCCCCCCGTTGCCTTCGCCGCTCATTGCGCCAGCGCCAGGAGCATGTAGGTCGTGGGGATCACCGGGATGCCCTCCCACCAGCGGTCGTTCTTGTCGTTCACGAACGAGCCGTCCGGCCGCTGCACCTGCGCCGCCTTGGCGCGCAGCTCGGCGCGCCAGTCGATCGATTCGGTCTTGCCGCCGCGCTCGACCTGCAGGCGCTCGATCCCGGTGATGCCGAGCGCCTGTGCCATCACCATGTACATGTAGTAGAGGCCCTGGTGCCGCGTCTTGGTGGGCAGCTTCGGGTCGGCGCCGGGATTCTCGTCGAGGTTCCAGTTCCGGCCGATCCAACGCACCGCGGCCTGCACCCGCACGTCGCTCGCCGGCACGCCGGCCAGGGTGTAGCACTTGAGCAACGCGTAGGTCATCGACCCGTAGCTCCGCGGGATCCGCGTGCCGTCGGGCAGGACCTCGTAGCCCATGGGCGAGTTGCCGGGGTAATAGGCGCTGCCGCCGTCGTCACCGGGCGCGGTCTCCATCCACGTGCCGTCGTCCTCGTTGCGGCTCCGGGCCTTGAAGTCGTTCACCTCGCGCAGGTTCTGGGTGCGGGTCAGGAACACCAGGGCCTTCTGGAAGGCCTCGTGCTGCGGATCGAGGCCGGTGCTGCGCATGGCCTCGAGTGCGAACTGCAGGTTGCTGAGATCGCCGCGCTCGTCGCCGCCGTAGCCGATCGAACCGTAGTCGCGATCGCCGCGGGCGTAGCCGCGTTCCTCGACGTTCTGCAGGGAGAGGATCAGGCGCTGGGCCTTCTGCAGGGCCGGCTGGAACTTCTCGTCGCGCGCCATGGCCAGGGCCTGGATCCCGGCACAGGTCACGTAGTTGATGTTCTCGTCGCCGAACGAGCCCAGATCCGTCTGCGAGGCGAGCAGCCACGCGAGCCCCTTCTCGATCCAGGCCTGCTCGTCCTTGGTCCGCAGGTCCTTGGGCTTGGTCTGCAGGGCCGCGAGGCCCATGGCCGTGAGGCCCAGGTCGCGGAACTCGCCCTGCGGCGTCTTGACGAAGAACACGCCGTCCTTCTGCTGGCCGAGCAGGAAGCGGAACGCCCGTTCCTGGACCTCGCCCCAGGTCGCCTGCGGTTTCTTGCGTTCGTTGGCCACCACGTCGCGCGGCGCGTTCGGGGCGCCGCGCAGCGCCGCCTGCCAGGCCACCAGGGCGACCAGGGCGTCCACCGCGGCGGCGGATCCCATGGGTCTGCCCTCGGCGTCCAGCACTCGGCCGTCGCGCACGCTCTGCGCGAGTCCCTTGGCGCGTGCCTCGGCCTCCGGACGGCGGCCGGCATCCCCGAGGCTGGCCCGCACCTCCGCCACCGCGGCGGTGAACGGCAACTCGCCCTTCTCCCCTTGCCGCTCGAGCCAGGCCTTGGCCGCGGTCACGTCGGCGCGGTAGCCCTCGGCGTCCATGACGCTCAGGGCCTCAGCGGCCCAGCGCGTCGCGGCGAGGGCGTCCTTGCCGGTGCCGAAGCTGCCGTCGCCCTGGCGGTTCTGGAACAGGAAGTTCAGTGCCGGCCGGGTCACCGGGCCGTCGTGGGCGCCATAGAAGCGGTGGCTGTGGCCCATCGCCGCGAGCACCTTGGCGGTGCTGGCCACCGTGCCGTCGCCGTACGCGCCGGTCTTGGCCTGCTCGCGGCGCAGCACGTGGATCAGACCGTCGATCTGGTCCTTGAACGGCGTTCCCTGCGCGGCGAGGGGAGCGGCACCCAGGCCGGTGGTCAGGAGGGCGGTCAGGAGGCGCAGGAGGTGGCTCTTCATGTGCGGTGGACCGGGCCCGCGGAGGCGGAGAACCCGGGTTCGGATGAGTTCGTACGCGCGTGGACCCGGCCGGGCAATCCTCGGTGCGTTTGGGGCGCCTCGCGGACGGGGGTCCGCGGGCGCGCGGGCCAACGGATGCGCGGTGCGGCGGTTCACCGTGCGGCGCCGCCGGGTCGGGGGAGGCATGGCGGACCGGCGCGCGGCACAATGCCTCCGCGTTCCCGGAGAGCCGCCCAAGCCTGGAGTCCCCGATGCCCCTTGCCGTCCACGCCCTCGTGTCCGTGCTCGTGGTCCTGCCGCAGTCCGCCCCGGGGAAGGACCCGGACGAGGCCGGGTTCAAGGCCGGGTTCGCCCAGGTGCGCGGCTTGCGGGACAAGGGCGACTGGCGTGCGGCACGCAAGCTCCTCGATCAGCTCCTCGCCGCGCACTCCGGTGCCGGCTACGTGCGCGTGCGTCGGGGCGAGATCGAGGACGTGGTGCGCGGGCTCGCGTTCCAGCAGCAGGTCGGCACGCCGGACGTGCGCCGCCTGATCCAGGGCGAGATCGCCAGCCACGACCCCGGCAGCGGGCAGATCCGGCTGCGCTATGTGCCGGGACGGCTGGACGACTTCGTGCAGCCACAGGGTGGGCGCGCGGAGGACCAGCCCGAGTTCCGCCATCCGATCACCTTCAAGGGCGTGCACAGCATCGAGGTCAAGGGGGACAGTCATCCGGGCGTGCCGTACGGGGAGAGCTACTACCAGCCGTACCTCTTCGTGTGTGCCCGGGACGCCGGTTCGTATGCGCTGCTCATCGAGCTGCCGGCCGAGCGTGGCGGAAGTGCCAAGGACTTCCTGCTGATGAAGCTGGTCTTCACCGGTCCCTCCGGCCGGGAGACCGTCGCCGAAGCCACGTTCCGCGACGTGCGCTACGGCCAGCGCTACGCGTGGAAGCTCACGGCCACCGCCAGCGAGATCCGCGCCACGCTCAATGGCAAGCTGGTGGTCCGCGCGGCGCGCAAGGACAAGGGGTTCGGCAGCGTCGGGTTCTCGTTCCCCAAGGGGTGGTCCGAGGTGCTGATCGAAGGGCTCAGCGAGCCCTCCTGGCTGCAGGGCCGGATCGACGCGGACCTGCACAAGGCCCGCGAAGGATTCGACCAGCGCTTCGACCCGCGCAAGGTGCTCCCCGAGTGGCTCTACGAGCCGGTGGCGGACGCGGGCTCCGCCGCGGCGGCTGGCAGGAAGGACGACACCGAGACCGTGCCCGGCGGTCCGGACGGGCTCGACCACGGCAGCGCGCGGGCCGTGGCCGAGGTGTACGCGTTGCTGGACGCGGACCAGGCGGACGCTGCCGTGGCGGCGTTGGACAAGGCCAAGACGCTCCCGCCGGCCACCGCGGCGTGGGTGCGCGCGCACGTCGAGCACCATCGCGGGCGCACCAAGGAGGCCCTGGCGTCGGCGCGCGAAGTCGTCGCCAAGGCGCCCGACTTCCTGCGCGGCCACCTGCTGGTGGCCTCGATCCTGTTCGAGCTGCGCCTGCGCGACGAGGCACCGAAGGCCTACGACGCGATCCTCGCGCGCTGGCCCGAGAGCGCGCTGGCGCACGGCGAGGCGGCGATGGCGATGTTTCACCTCGGCATGGCCGCGAAGGCGGAGGCCATCGTCGCCGCGGCGCGCGCGGCCGGGCTCGGCTCGCAGCTGCTCGACCAGGCCGCCGAGGCACTGCGCAAGGCCGTGCAGGGTCCGCGCTGGGCGCGCTTCTTCACCGAGAAGTCCCCCAGCTACCAGGTGATCTCCGACATCGACCAGCAGACCTGCGTCGACGCGGGGCGCGAACTGGAGAACGCCCTGCGCCTGTACAGCTTCGACCTCGAGCGCCTGCCGCCGAACAGCGAGCGCTTCCGCGTCTACCTGTTCTCCGGCGAGCAGGGCTACAAGGCGTACCTGGACGGCGTGATCGGCAAGGTGCCGATCCACACCGCCGGCCTCTACAGCCCCGCGCTCAAGCAGCTGCTGATCTGGAACCTGCCGCGCCGCGAGGACATGTTGCGCACGGTGCGGCACGAGGGCTTCCACCAGTACCTCGACCGGCTCATGGCCGATGCCCCGCGCTGGTTCAACGAGGGCATGGCCGAGTACTACGAGAACGGGCGGATGGTGGGGGGCACGTGGCGCTTCGACGGGCCCAACCCCAACCACCAGCGGGTCCTCGCCATGGATCCGGACTTCGACCTCGCCAAGCTGGTGTTCGAGGACGACTGGGCCTTCCTGCGCCACGCGCAGTTCCGCTATCCGCAGAGCTGGGCGTTCGTGCACTACCTGCGCCTGGGCCCGCCCGCCAAGGAGAAGGTCTTCGAGCGCCTGTGGAAGGAGCTGCGGGCCAACCCGATCGCCGAGGACGCGCTGCGCAAGGTGTTCCCGCCCGAGGTCCTGGCGCGGTTGCAGAAGGACTTCCCCCGCTACGTGCGGGAGCTGATCGACAAGCGCTGAGCGGAGCTCGCGGAGCGGTCCGGCCGTCTGCACCCGCGCCTCCCCCGCACCGTGGCGGGGCCGATGCGGCCGGGCTGGGCGTCGGGCCGCGCGCGCTTCCCTTGCAGCCGTGCGCGGCGGCGGGGATCCTGCGCGCATGAACCAGCGGCTGCGCAGCCTGCAGACCTATCCGATGGTGAAGCTCGATCAGCGCAAGGCCGAGCTCCAGGCGCGCGGCATCGAGGTCCACGACTTCGGCACCGGCGATCCGCGCGAGCCCACGCCCGCGGCGATCCGCGAGGCGTTCCGCGCCGCCGCCCCCGCGGTCTCGCAGTACCCGCCGGTGGCGGGTCGCGCGCCGATGCGCAAGGCGGCCGCCGGCTACGTGCAGCGCCGCTTCGGAGTCACGCTCGATCCCGATCTCGAGATCCTGCCGACCCAGGGCGCGAAGGAGGCGATCTTCCACCTGCCGATGGTGCTGGTGGAGATCCCGAGCGAGAAGGACCTCGTGGTCTACGGCGTGCCGGCCTACCCGGTGTTCGAGATCGGCGCGCTCTTCGCCGAGGCGTGGACCTACGAGGTGCCGCTGCACGCCGGCAACCGCTACCTGATGGACCCCGACGACCTGCCGCGGGACGCGCTGCGCCGGGCCCGGGTGGTGTTCCTCAACTACCCCCACAACCCCACCGGCCAGTGCCTGCCCGCGGAGCTGTTCCGCAAGTGGGTGCGCGCCCGCGACGAGTGGGGCTTCGTCCTGGTCTCGGACGAGTGCTACGTCGACCTCTGGTACGACCAACCGCCGCATTCGCTGCTCGAGTTCGGGCGCGAGGGCTGCCTCGTCGTGCACTCGCTGTCCAAGCGTTCGGGCATGACCGGGTATCGCTCCGGGTTCGTCGCCGGGGACGCCGGACTCCTGGCCACGTACCGGCGCTTCCGTGCCGGGATGGGCGTGGCGCCCACGGACATGGTCCAGGCGGCCGCCGAGGTGGCGTGGGCGGACTCCGGGCACGTGGAGGAACGCCGCAAGATCTTCGCGGCGAAGCGGGCGGTCCTCGTGGAGCACTTCGGACGTATCGGTCTCGAGGTGTTCCCCGGCACGGCCACGCTCTTCCTGTGGGTGCGCGTGCCGGCGGGAACTACCGACCAGGAGTATGCCGAACGCCTGCTGGAACGCGGCATCCTGGTCTCGCCAGGTTCGTTCTTCGGCAAGGGCCAGGAGGCATGGTTCCGGCTGGCACTGGTGCCGAGCCTGGAGGAGTGCCGGGCGGCCTGCGCGAAGTGGCCGACGTGAGACGGGCATGAATGCAGACGCAGAGCTCCGGGCGCGGATCGAGGCGGCGTTCGCCGACCGCGCCCTCCTGCAGCAGCCGCCGTACAAGTCCGCAGTGTTGCGTGCCGTCGACCTGCTCGACGCGGGCACACTGCGGGTCGCCGAGCCGGGCGATGGCGCATGGACGGTGCACGCGTGGCTGCAGCAGGCCGTGACCCTCTACTTCGCCGTGGCCGGGATGCGCGTGATCGACGCCGAACCGTTCCACTTCCACGACAAGGTGCCGCTCAAGAACGGCTTCGACCGCGCCCAGGTGCGCGTGGTGCCGGGCGGGATCGTGCGCCATGGAGCGCACCTGGAGCCCGGCGTGGTGGTCATGCCGGCCTTCGTGAACATCGGCGCCCGGGTCGGGGCGCGGACCATGGTGGACACCTGGGCCACGGTCGGCTCGTGCGCCCAGATCGGCGCCGACGTGCACCTGAGCGGCGGCGTGGGCATCGGCGGGGTGCTGGAGCCGCCGGGGGCGCGTCCCGTGATCGTGGAGGACGGCGCGTTCGTGGGCTCGCGCTGCATCGTGGTGGAGGGCGTGGAGGTCGGCGCGCGCGCCGTACTCGGCGCCAACGTGGTCCTGACCGCCAGCACGCCGATCGTGGACGTGACCGGGTCCGAGCCGGTGGTGCACAAGGGGCGCGTGCCGGCGAATGCCGTGGTGATCCCCGGCACCCTCCCCAAGCGCTTCCCGGCGGGGGAGTTCGCCACGCCCTGCGCCCTGGTGATCGGCGCGCGCAAGGCCAGCACGGACCTGAAGACCAGCCTCAACGCCACGCTGCGGGAGTTCGCGCTGCCGGTCTGACCGGCCAGGACGGGGCACGCCCTGCCTCTTGTCGTTTCGAGTTCGTGACGCGCTGCCCATGCCGCTGCGCCCACGGGTCCCACCGGCGGGGATCGTTGCCCGAATCCCGCAGGTTGCGCGCTCGGGCACGCCCGTTGCTGCGCTCGGAGCTTCCGCCCCCCCGGACTCCTGGCAGCCGAACGTTCATGGTTCCGACCCTTCTCGCAGCCGCGCTCTTCGCCACCTTCCTCGCCCCGCAAGACCCCGCACCCGCCCAGGCCGACGCGCCGCAGCGCTATGCGGTCCGCTTCCGCGAACGGAGCTTCGACCTCTCCAGCTTCGCCGCGGCCGTTGCCGCCCGGCAGAGCGGACCCCAGGCCGAGGCGGTCCTGGCCGACCTCGAGGCGCGGATGCGCGCCGACCAGGCGCCGTTCGTCGACTTCGTCGAGCGGCTGGGCGGCCGGGTGGTCGCGCAGTGGTGGCTGGTGAACGGTTGCGCGATCGAGGTGCGGCAGAGCCAGCTCGCCGCCGTCCGCGCGCACCCGCGCGTCGCCGACCTGCAGGCCGACCACGTCCGGCGTCCGGGCCGCTTCATCAAGACGTCGACCAACGCGAACAACCACGGTACCGACTCCGTGCAGGCGCTGGGCATCCGTGGCGAGGGCGCGGTGCTCGCGGTGGTGGACTCGGGCGCGGACGTGAACATGGCCGGCACCGGCCGGCCGCACGCCACGTTCTTCGTGGATGGCAATCCCGGCAACACCACGGGCGGCGGGATCGCCGGGTCGCGCCTGCTGGCCAATCAGCAGATCGGCCTCATGTCGGCCGACGATCTCATCGCGCATGGCACGGCAGTGGCCAGCGTGGCGGCTGGCGCGCGCTGGAACCAGGGGGCCCTCGCCGACGACGGCCACGCCCCGCGCGCCAGGATCGTGAGCTACTCGGTGGCGGATGACGCGCGCGGCGGCACCGGCTACCTGACCCTGACCAGCGCCTGGCAGCGGGTGGCGGCCGACCGCCTCCGCTACGGCATCTCCGTGGCCGTGTGCAGCTACGAGGGCTACGTCGGCCTGCTCTGGTCCGACCAGGACGCCATCGACTCGCTGGCGCGCAACGCGGACGTGCTGGTCGTGGGCATGGGAGGCAACGAGGGAGCAACGGGCCAGCCGGCGCTGTTCTCGTACAGCGCCACCAACATGCTGGCGGTGGGCGCCACCGAGGCCGACACCCGCCGGGTAGCAGGCTTCTCGACGCGCGGCCCGCTCCTCGGCGAGACGCGGTTCTACCCCGACCTCGTGGCCAACGGCGTGACCATCCGCTCGGCGCTCGCCGACGGCGAGCTCACGGAGAAGCTCGCCAGCGGCACGTCCTATTCCGCGCCCCAGGTGGCCGGGGCCGCGTTGCTCTATCGCAGCCTGAAGCCACTGGCCAGCGCCGAGGAGACCAAGGCGGCGATCCTCGTCACCACCGAGGACATCGCGGGCAAGAACGTGGGCCTCACCACGGACCCGCGCAACGCCCACGGCACGGGCTACCTGCGCGTCGACCGGCTGGTGGCGTTCGCCGCGGGGCAGGCGGGCGCGGCGCTGGTGCGGGACACCGTGTCGAACGCCCAGCCGACCCGGACCTACCGGCATGCCGTCCAGGCGGGCCGCGGCTATGCGTTCGCGCTCACCTGGTTCCGGAACCGGATGCCCGGCTATCCGGTGACGCCCGACTGGTCCAACCTGGACCTGGAAGTCCGCGACGGCACCACGCTGCTGGCGAGCGCGGCACAAGCGCGCGACCTCACCGAGTTCGTCCGCTTCCTGGCGCCGCGCACCACGGTCCTGGACGTCACCGTGCGGCTGAAGTCCCTGGAGACCAGCGTCACCCAGCAGTCCTTCGCGCTGGCGGCCAGCGAGTCCTCACCGGTGTTCGTGGCGCCGTCGACCGTGGTGATCGGCATGGGCTGCACCAACCCGATGCCCACGCTCAACGTCTACGACGGCCGCCCGATCGCCGGCCAGAGCTACACCCTCAAGCTCAACGCGTTCGCGCTGCAGGTGCCGGTGGCCCTCGGCGTGGGCGTGTCCAACACCCAGTGGGGCGGCATCCGGCTGCCGCTGGACCTGAGCGCGTTCGGCGCGCCGGGATGCCTCGTACACACGTCCTTCGAGCTGCTCCTGCAGGGACGTACCGGGACCGGTTCGATGGAGGCGACGTTCACCGTCGGCCTCCCCGCGATGCCCTCCCTGGTCGGGGAGACGATCTACCACCAGGCCATCGTCCTGAACGGCTTCGCGAATCCGCTCGGCGTCGCGCTCAGCCCGGCGCTGCGCGTGACCGTGGGCGGCGAACGCTGAGGGCCGGGGCGGGGGCCGATCCGCGGTGGCCCCTTGGTCCTGGATGGGGTCCGAGTAGCGTCTGCCCCGATGGCTGCTTCGGACCCCGCCGTGCCCGGATCCCTGCTCGCCCTCGCCGAGGACCTGCTGCGCATCCCCTCGCCGACGGGTCAGGAGGATGCCATCGGCGAGTTCCTGGCCCGGCGGCTCGCGGCGCTCTCCCCGCATGCCCTGCTGCGCGCCGGCGCCAACCTGCTGGTCGTGCCGCGCGCCCCGCGCCCCGGCGGGCGGCGCATCCTCCTGCTCGGCCACACCGACACGGTCCCCGCGCTGGGCGAGAACCCGGTGCGGCGCGAGGGCGACCGGCTCCACGGCCTCGGCGCGTCCGACATGAAGGCGGCCCTGGCCCTGATGGTCGGCCTCGTGGAGCGGAGCCTGCGCGTGGCGCCGCGGCATGACCTCATCTTCGGCTTCTACGCCGCCGAGGAGGGGCCGTACGCCGGGAGCGGGCTGCCTCTGCTGCGCGCGGCCGCGGAGGAGTGGTTCGCGGGCGTGGATCTCGCGGTGTGCCTGGAGCCCACCGACAACGCGATCGAACTCGGCTGCCTGGGCAACGTGCACGCCAGGGTCCACTTCACCGGCCGCCGCGCGCATTCCGCCCGACCCTGGCAGGGCGACAACGCGATCCACAAGGCCGGTGGGCTCCTGCAGCGACTCGGCACCCGGGCGCCGGTCGATCACCGCTTCGGCCCGCTGCTCTACCGCGAGGTGATGAGCGCCACCATGGTCGAGTACCGGGGCGCGCGCAACGTGGTGCCGGACCTGTGCACGGTGAACGTGAACTACCGGTTCGCGCCCGGCAAGGACGAGGCACAGGTGCGGCACGACCTGGACGGCGTGGTCGCCGGCGAGGCCGGGTACGAGCTGGTCGACTTCTGTCCGGCCGGCCGGGTGGCCGCCGGCAACCCCCTGGTCGAGGAGTTGCGCGCCGCGGCAGGCGGGGCGGAGTTCCGCGCCAAGCAGGCGTGGACCGACGTCGGCCGCCTCTCGGCGTGGGGCATCGACGCCGTCAACTTCGGGCCCGGCCTGACGGCCCAGGCCCATCAGGCCGGCGAGTACGCCAGCATCGCGGAACTGGGCCGCGCCTGGGCCGCGCTGCTGCGCTGGCTCCATCCCTGACCGATGCGACCCGCACGGGGTCGCCGGCGGTCAGCCTCAACCACGCTCGCGCTTGCCGGCCGCCTCGCCGCCGAGCCAGGAGCGCAGGCTGCCCAGGACTCCCTTGCGTCCGGGGCGGGCCACGCCGCAGGTGCCCTGGGCGCCCGGCCCGCCGGCGGCCGGCGTGGTCTCGAGGGGCAATCCCATCTGGGCCCAGTGGGCCACGCCCCCGCGCAGGTTGGCGACCTGCGTGAACCCCTGGGCGCGCAGGTACTCGCACGCCGCGCTGCTGCGCATCCCGTGTTCGCAGGTCACCAGGTAGCGCGCCTGCGGGGCGAGCTCGCCGATCCGCGCCTCGAGCTCCTGGATGGGGAGCAGGCGCGCGCCCTTGATGCGGTACTGGCCGTACTCGCCCTCGGTGCGCACGTCGAGGAGCACCAGCTCCGGGTCCTGGGAGAGCGCGGCCTGGGCCTGCGCGGGATCGAGTTCTTGCCAGCCATTCATGGAACGGGTGCCCTGTCTAGGCCAAGGCGATCGGCTACGGAAGGGGGCGGTCTCAATCGAGGTGGGCGCGTTCGCTGTCTCCCATGGCCATTCCGGCGGGGAAGTACTCTCGCCAGCGCTGCGTCACCCGCGCGGCGGTCTCCGGGTCGGCCTGGAGTTCCCGGGGGTAGGTGGGCTTCATCCTGGCGTCGATCACGATCGGCGGGGTGTAGACGGGCTGGTTGCGCACGACGCGCACCTCGCGGGCCACGAGGTCGGCGGCCGGCTCGAAGCGGGTGAACGTGGTCCACAGGAAGTTGATCGGCGAGCGCGCGGTCCGCGCCGCATCGTCCACCAGGACCACGAGGGGCCACGGGGCGAACCCGGGGTGGGCCGCGTAGCGGAGCGCGGCCCCGGGCTCTGCGGTCCACGTCGGACCGTCCACGACCAGGCAGCCGCCGCAGAACGGCTGGGCGGTGCGGCAGCCCTGGGGCAGCGCCCCGGAGAACGCGCGCGGCAGGCTGCGCTTCGGCTCGCCCAGGCCGAGCAGCACCCCCTTGCTGCCCTCGTTCACGGTGGGTCCGGCGTAGTCGAGCGTGTCCATCGAGAGATTGCCGAACACGTAGAGGTCGGTGGCGAACTCGGCCCGGCAGAGCACGTGTTCCAGCGTGGTGCGGAAGTCGCGCAGGTCCACGGGCCGGTCGGTCAGGAGCAGGAACTTGGTGAGCGCCAGCTGGCCCTCGCCCAGGATCCGGAACGCGCTCACCATGGTCTCGCGCTTGTAGCGCTCGTGCACCACGGCGGCGGCGAGCGAGTGGTAGCCGGTCTCGCCGTACGCCCAGAGGTCGCGGACCGTGGGCATCACCACGCGGATCAGCGGCAGGAGCAGCTCCTGCAGGTAGTCGCCCAGGAAGAAGTCCTCCTGGCGCGGCTTGCCCACCACGGTCGCCGGCCACACCGCGTCGCGGCGATGCAGGACGCCGGCGACGCGCAGCAGCGGATACTCGTGGCGCAGCGAGTAGTAGCCGTAGTGGTCGCCGAACGGACCCTCGGGATGGGTCTCGCCGGGCCGCACCTCGCCCACGATCGCGAACTCGGCCTCGGCGAGGACCGGGTTCGGACCCAGGGGATTGCGGGCGAAGGGCAGGCGCCGGCCCTCGAAGAGCGAGGCCAGCAGGAACTCGGGCACGTTCTCCGGCAGCGGCGCGATCGCGGCCAGGATCAGCGCCGGGGAACCGCCCACGTACACGTTCACGGGCATCGGCCGGCCTGCTCCGTGCCAGCCGAGGAGGTGCGCGCCGCCGCCGCGGTTGATCTGCATGTGCAGCCCCATGCGCGCGTCGTCGAAGCGCTGGATCCGGTACATCCCCAGGTTCGGCCCGAGGCCCTGCGGGTGTTCGGTGTGCACGAGCGGCAGGGTGACGAACGCGCCGCCGTCCTCTGGCCAGGTGCGCAGCAGGGGCAGTCGGGTCAGCGCCGGCGGCTGCTGCACCACCTCGCTCACGGGACCGCGAGCGCGCAGGCGGCGGCCCACCTTCAGCCCGGCGAGGAGCAGGTCGCGATGCGCCCAGAGCCGGCCCAGGGTGGGCGGCAGAAGGGTGTGGGGCAGCCCGGCCGCGCGCTGGATCAGGCGCTGCGGCTCTGGCCCGAAGGCGAGGTCCACCCGCCGCCGCGTGCCGAAGAGGTTGGTGACCACCGGGAACGCGCTGCCCCGCGGACGGCGGAAGAGCAGGGCGGGTCCGCCGGCGGCGATGACCCGGCGGTGCACCTCGGCGATCTCGAGGTCGGGATCCACCTCGGTCTCGATCTCGACCAGCTCACGCTCGCGGCGGAGGAGGTCGAGCAGGGCGCGCAGATCGCGCAGGGGATGGCTCATGCCCCGCCTCCGGCGCCGGTGGGGTGCGTGGCGCGGCCGAGCGCCGCGGCGAGCACCGCGGCCGCGCGGTCCATGGCGCCCGCCGTGCCCAGGCGCCCCCGCAGCGTGGCCAGGCCGGCGAGGCAGCGGCTGCGCGCCGTGCCCTCCTCCCACAGCTCCAGCGCCGAGGCCGTCACCGCGTCCCAGTCGGCGTCCGCGCTCACGAAGTGCTCGGGCACGATGCGCGTGCCGGTGGCGAGGTTCGCGGAGGCGAAGAACGGAGTGAGCAGGTAGTGGGTGTAGAGGAAGCGGGCCAGGCGTCCGGGCGCGCGATACACCACCACCGTGGGCACACCCAGGAGGCATGCCTCGAGCGATCCCGTGCCGGACTTCGCCAGGGCCAGGCGCGCGCCTGCGATCGTGGCGTAGCCGCCGCCCGGCACGAACTCGACCGCGTGGCCGCCGTGCCGCGCCAGCAGCTCGCGGATCCGCCCGGCCTGGCGCGCGTCGCGGTGCGGCAGCACGACGCGCAGGTCCGGCGTGCCCGCGCGGATGCGTGCGGCGATGCCCAGGAAGCGGGGCAGGTGCAGCTCGATCTCCGCGCTCCGGCTGCCGGGCAGCAACACCAGGGTGGGGCGCGCGGCGTTGGCCGCGCGCGCCGCGTCCGGCACGGGCTCGGCCGCGAGCTGGTCGATCTGGGGGTGGCCGATGTAGGTGCTGCGCACCCCCGCCGCGGCGAACCACGCCGGCTCGAACGGGAACACGGTGAGGGCGAGGTCGACGGCGCCGCGGTAGCGGGGCATGCGCCAGGGCGCCCACGCCCAGTACTGGGGTGCGATCAGGTGCAGCACCGGGATGCCGCGGCGGCGGGCGGCCGCGCCGAGCACGAGGTGGAAGCCGGGATAGTCGACCAGCACCACGAGGTCCGGCCGTGCGCCATCGAGCTGGCGCAGGCAGCGCAGGAAGGCACGCACGAAGAAGCCCAGGCTCTTCAGCGCGCCGAGCGCGCCCATCACGGCGCGGTCGCTGAGCGGGAAGAGCACGCGGCAGCCGGCGCCCGCGAGCAGCGGTCCGCCGAAGGCATCCACCTCCAGCGCCACGCCGCGGGCGCGCAGCGCGGTCAGCAGGTGCACCGCGTGCCGTTCACCCGAGGTCTCGCCCGCGGACAGGAAGAGGCGCGCCGGCCGCTCGGGCGGGACCCGTGCCAGCAGCGGCACGGTGTCGGGCGCCGGCCCCGCCGGTGGCGCCGCGAGCAGGGCGCGCGTCCTGGCCCGCACCTCGGCCCGCCGGGGCAGGAACGCCAGCATGTGCAGGGGGAACGCGAGCGCACGCACCAGTTCGCGTGCCAGCACCAGCCCGGCCTCCACCCCGCGGCGCGCCGCCCCGCTCACAGGTCCATCCTGCGGAAGGCGCGGTCGGCGGCGAGGTAGAGCAGCACGGTGGCGCCGAGGAGCCAGACGCCGCTGGCGAGGAAGAGCTGCATGAACCCCACGTTGCCCGCCAGCACGGGGCCGTAGACGTCGAAGTCCGAGAACCGGAACAGGCTCGCCACGCGGATCTGCTGCACGAAGAAGATCCCCACCTGGATCACGATCACGGTGCCGACCGCGAACGCGACGTGCACCTGGCTGCGGAAGAGCACCGAGCAGAGCACCGTGAAGGTGAAGAGGGTCAGCACGAAGAGCGCGTTGTGGAACGCCGCGATGGTGACGGCGGCGAAGGGCAGGCTGTGGTCGATGATCCAGCTCAACGGGACCGCGCTCCACGAGGTGAGGAAGATCGGCACGACCACGACCAGCGCCAGCACCCAGTACTTGTCCCAGAGCACCCGGCTGCGCGACACCGGCCGTCCCAGCAGGAACTCCAGCGTCTGGTTCTCGCGCTCGCGCGCCACGACACCGGTGCCCAGCAGGACCGCGCAGGCGATGCCGACCACGTTCACGCCCTTGAAGAACATCTGGATCGCCATGTAGGCACGGTATGCGGCACCGGAGTCCGGGCTGGTGATCGCGTCGACCAGCCGCTTGACGAAGTCGGCCGGGATCATCCGGGCCAGCGAGGCGGCCTCCGGTCGCAGGGTCGGCCAGAGCACGATCGCCGGCACCAGCAGCACCTCCAGGAGGAGCGTGTAGGTGACGGCCATCCAGCACGACTCGCGCCAGGTCTTGCCGGCGATCATGGCGCGCGCACCTCGGTGAGGCCCTTGTAGATCTCCTCCAGCCGCGTGTCGCCGACCTCCGCGGAGCGGATCCGCCGCGGGTCGATCCGGGCCAGCCACGCGTACGGGTTGCCCGGCACCGACACGCGCAGCGCCCCGTCCGGCTCCTCGCGCACCTGCTCGTGGCCATCCGGCAGCGGCGTGCCCGCCTCCAGGCGCAGCCGGATCTCGTGGCGCAGGGCGTCACGCACGGCGCGGACGCGCGCGTCGTCGACCACGCGCCCCTCGTGCAGGAAGAGCAGGCGGTCGGCCAGCGCCTCGACCTCGCTCAGGTGATGCGAGCTGAGCACGATCGTGCGCCCGGCGCGCTGCAGCTCGCGCAGCACGTCGCGCAGCTGCAGGCGTGCGGTGGCATCCAGGGCCCGGTCCGGCTCGTCCAGCAGGTAGAGCTCCACCTCCGGGACCAGGGTGGCGAGCAAGGCCAGCTTCTGCTTCATGCCGGCGGAGTAGGTGCGGATGCGCCGGTGGAGCGGCAGCCCGAAGAGCTCCTCCAGGCGCCGGCGCAGCGGCAGGTCCACCGCCGCGTAGAAGCGCAGCGCGAACTCCAGGAACGCAGAGCCGCGCATGTGCAGGTAGAGGGACGTCTCGCCGGGCAGGTAGGCGGTGCGCCGGCGGATCGCGAGGGAGTCCCACGCCGGGTCGAGGCCGTGCACCTGGACCGCGCCGCCGTCCCGCCGCGTCAAGCCGAGCAGGATCCGGAGGCAGGTGCTCTTGCCCGCGCCGTTCGGCCCCACGAAGCCGAGCACCTCGCCGCGCGCCACGTGCAGGTCCACGCCGTGCAGCACGGGCCGCGTGCCGTAGCGCTTGTCCACCCCGCGCATTTCCAGGACGTGGCTCATGCCGCGCAGCGCAGGAAGTTGGCGAGCAGCGTGACGCCGGCCTCGGTCAGGAACGACTCGGGATGGAACTGCACGCCGAACGTGGGGGCCGTGCGGTGGCGCAGAGCCATCAACACCCCGTCGCCGGTGTGGGCCAGCGGCACGAGCGCCTCCGGCAGCGGTTCGCGCACCACGAGCGAGTGGTAGCGCGCCGCGGCGAGGGGCGCCGGCAGACCCGCGAAGAGCCCTGCGCCGTCGTGGTGCACGGGCGTGGTCGTGCCATGGCAGGGGGTGCCCCGCGCAACCGTGCCGCCGTACGCGGCGCCGATCGCCTGGTGGCCCAGGCACACGCCGAGGATCGGCACGCGCGCCTCGAAGGCGCGCACCGCCGCCATGCTGGCGCCGGCCCGTGCCGGCCACCCCGGACCCGGCGAGAGCACCAGAGCCCCGGGCGCGAGCGCGGCGATCCCGGCCACGTCGATGCGCTCGCTGCGCCGCACCAGCACCTCGGCGCCGAGCGTCTGGAACGCCTGGGCGAGGTTCCAGACGAATGAGTCCTGGTTGTCGAGCAGCACCACGCGCACCGGGGGGATTGGAGCGCCTGCCGCCGCCGCGCTCCACACGCCGGCGCGAGGATCCGTGGTACGCCGCAGGGTCGGGCGCCCGCCCGGGCGGCGCGGACGTGCATCGGCCTCGGCCAGCGGGTATCTCAGGCGTCCCGTGAACATCCTGATCGTGGGACTGGGCGAGGTGGGCACCTATCTCGCCAACATGCTGTCCAACGACGGCCACTCGGTGACGGTCGTGGACCCGAACCCGCAACGGGTCGGCCGCTGCTCCGACGTGCTCGATGTCAAGTCGGTCACCGGCGACGGCTCGCGGCCGGACATCCTGGAGCGGGCCGACGCCGGCGACGCCGACCTGCTCCTGGCGGTCAGCAACGACGACAACGTCAACATGCTGACCTGCCTGTTCGGCAAGCGCATGGGGGCCAAGAAGACCGTGCTGCGGGTCAAGGACATGACCCCGTTCCGCGGCTTCCAGACCTTCTTCCGCAAGAACCTGCTCTTCGACCTGATCCTCTCGGTGGACGAGATCGCGGCCGAGGAGATCGTGAAGCACCTGCGCCAGCACGAGGGGGTCGGCGTGGAGGCCTTCGCGGATGGCCGCGTGCAGATGCGCCGCCTGCGCATGCCCGACGAATCGGTCTTCCTCGCCACCCCTCTGCGCAGCCTGAAGCTCCCGCCGGGCATGCTCCTGGCCGCGCTGCAGCGCGGCAACGACGTGGAGATCCCGGGCGGCGACCACGTCCTGCAGGCCGGCGACGAGGTGTTCGTGATCGGCGAGCCCAGGGCGGTCGCGACGTTCGAGCGCAAGGCGGGGGTCAAGACCAGCCCCCTGCGCAACGTCGTGCTCTCCGGTTCGTCAGGGATCGCGCACCTGGTGCAGCGGTCGCTGCAGCGCCTCGGGGCGAAGACCCGCATCCTGGTCGAGGATCGCGAGGAGGCGCATGAACTCGCGGGCCAGCTCGAGGGCGTGACGGTCCTGCACGGCAGCGGCACCGACCTGGGACTGCTGCGCGAGGAGCACATCGGCGAGGCCGACGCCTTTGTCGGGCTCTCGGACCGCGACGAGGAGAACCTCATGTCGTGCCAGCTGGCGCGCAGCCTGCGCGTGCCGCGCACCATCGCCCTGGTGCAGAAGCCCGACTACGTGACCATCTACCAGGCCCTGGGCATCGACGTGGCGGTCTCGCCGCGCCTGCTCTGCGCCAACCGCATCCTCTCGTTCGTGCGCAGCGGCAGCATGAGCACGGTCACCACCATCGGCGAGGGGCAGGTCGAGATCTTCGAGCTGGAACTGAAGGCCGGCTGCCGGCTGGTCGGCAAGACCCTGGCCGAGGCCGCGTTTCCCAAGGGCTCGCTCGTGTGCGCGATCGCGCGCGACGACGGCGAGGTGGTGGTGCCGCGCGGCGAGGACCAGCTGCACGCGCTGGACAACCTGGTGGTGGTGGCGCGGCACGAGGTCGTGCCGGAGGTCCTGGCCCACTGCGGCATGGAGTCCGAGCGCTAGCCGGCCTGCGCCGACGCGCCGGACCCGCCGCGGCTCAGCGCACGATCTCCTTGCCGCGCTTCACCACCGTGATGTCGTCCGGCCGGTGCTTGCTGGTCACGGCGGGGGGGAACGGCTCGGGCGTCGCGAGGCTCTCGAGCAGCGGGCGCAGGCCGGCGAACACCAGGTAGCGTTCGCTGCGGCCCTGGTCCTCCAGGCTGGCCTCGCCGGCGATCAGTCCCACGAACCGGTACGAGCCGTTCTCCGGGTCGACCTGGAAGAGGCCGCTGCCCGGGGGCGGGGTGCGGCCCGGCCACTCGAGGAGGTCGCCGCGCACGCTCTCGCCCTGCGCGAGCCGCACGTCGATGCGTTCCACGTCGATGCCGCGGTGCACCAGCACCGCCAGCACGTCGTCGCTGCGCAGCGGGCGTTCCAGGAGCGGCACGGACTGCTGCTTGAGGTCGTGGTCCACGCGGCAGAGGATCCCCCCGGCCGGCACGATCGTGCCGTCGTCCACCATCGGCGTGCCGGCGAGGAAGTAGTGCAGGCGGCAGGGTCCGGAGCGCGCGGTGCGACCCAGGAGCAGCACGCCCTCGGTGGTCGCGGCGCCCTGTTCCACGCCGCCCCGGGTCTCGATCCGGACGACCGGGCGGGTCCGGTCGGGGAAGTCCACGCCGGAGAACACGTGCGGGTAGCAGCCGGTGAGCAGGAGCGCGGCCACGCCGGCCAGGGCCGCCGCCCGGCCGCGGCCCGGTGCGGCGCCCCGCGACGCGGTGCGTGCCGCACGGCCCGGGACGGGCGGCCACCGGCGCGGGGCGCCGGCCGCAGCCCGCGGGGCCTGCTGGGTGGTGGTCATGGTCGCGGTCCGGGTGCGCCGGGGGTGGGTCTCACACCTTGTTCATGTACTCGCGGACCCAGCGTACCCACGCTTCCTCGAGCTTGGCCCAGTCGACGCCGGCGAACGCCTCCTCGACCGCCTTCTTCTGATTGCCGCTCTTGAGCATGACCTCGCGGTACTTGTCGAGGATGCCCTCCCAGGCCGGATCCCAGGCGTTGCCCATGGCCTTGCCCCGCCGGAAGAAGTCGACCATGGAGTAGCCCTGGGCGTAGTAGTCCGCGGCGCGGCCGCCGTAGAACTTGTCCTTGTTCCAGCTCACGATCTCGCGCAGCGGAACCCACTTCTTGGTGGTCACGATCTCGGCGATGTCGCGCTTGCGCATCTTCGAGGCCGCATACACCCACCTGCCGTTGCGCAGCTCGTAGCTGCCGAAGTAGTCGCCGGTGCCCTCGTCGAACCAGCGGTGCAGTTCCACGCCGGGCATGAGGCCCGCGTTGGGGTTCTCGGGCTGGGTCTCCGCAGGCTTCTGGGTCTCGCCGGTCTTGGGTGCCGCCACGGGAGCGCGGAAGTACGCGTCGCTGTACTGGTGCCAGCCCTCGTGGTACGCGACCGTGTCCACGCCACCCTTGCCCATCCACTTCTCGCGGTCCATGAAGATCACCAGCTCCTTGGACCCGGGGTTGAACCAGCCCACGGTGCCGCCGCCCACGTCAGGCCCGCTGTACTTGCGGAAGGTGTCGTAGTCGCTGCAGATGCGCAGCACCGACCACGCGTTGCCCATCCGGTCGTGCGGCGGGTAGTACTGCTGGTACAGCTCGCGCATCTTGTCCATGCGGCCGGCCAGCGCCTTGGCCTCGGTCTCGGCCTGCATGCGCTTGTCCGGCTTGTCCTTGTCCCACGTGAACATGACGATGAAGTTCGGCGTCGTGAGCAGGTCCCAGTTCTCGAAGTCGGAGATGTTCTTGTAGGCGCGGGTCAGCTCGCGCTTGCGCTGGTCGGTGGCGGCGTGGGCATTGGCGTTCACCTTCTCCTCCAGCGAGCCGGCGCCGCCCGCGTTCTCTTTCAGCGGCTGCAGGCTGGTGACCATGGTCTGGGCCCAGCTCAGGAACTTCTGGTCCGGGCGGTCGCCGCGCTTGACCGGCAGCACGCACTCGATCACCACCTCGCGCTCGCCCAGGTCGTACGCGGCCGCCTGGCGGTACCAGATGTCCTTGGCCGGGCGGCCATCCGGCGTGCGGCCGTCCTGGATCGTGACCCACTCCCAGAGCTTGAACGCGGGGGTCTTGCCCTTGGCGGCGACCTCCTTGCCGCGCAGGAGGATCTTGCGGTCCTTCTGGCCGCCCGGGTCCTTGGTGACGAAGTCCTCGTAGCTCTTGAAGCGCATGCGCGCCATCCGCTCCAGCAGGGCCTTGGTGGCCGCGTCGATCTGGTCGCCCTCCTTGGGTGCCTTGGGCTGGGTGCGGACGAACTCGTAGACGAAGAGGTCCCAGCTGTAGACGCCGCCCGCGCCGTGGATGTAGTCGCCCGGGTCGTCGGGCTTGTACTGGGCCCGGGTCATGCCGTCCGACTGACCCAGCTTGAGGGGCACGCGCGTCAGCTTCTTGTACACGCGGTACTTGATGCCGATGTCCTCCACCTCCTCCCAGCGGTAGTCCTGGGCGAGGAGGGGGGCGGCGGTGCCCAGTACGAGGGCGGCAAGGGCCAGGAGGGGGCTGCGGGGGGTCGCCATGGGGAGTTCGGGCTCTGGTGTGCCTGCGGGGGTGCGTTCGGGTCGGCAGTATAGCGGGCCTCCGCCTGCCGGCCGGGGGCGGGATACGGCCGCGCGTGCCTGCATGGCGCACGGAATCCTGTCGTGCTCCCAGGCCACGGTCCCGCCGAGCCGCCGCCCCGAGGGGCCATCGGGCCGCGGACCGCGCGCGACGCCTCAGCCGTCGTTCTTCGGGCAGCCCGGCTTCGCGCAGCTCGCGGCGCCCGGACCCGCGCAGCCACCGCTTTCCGCGCTCCGGTCGGCGGCCGCGCCCGACTGGTACGAGGCCGAGCGGTAGTCGGTGCTGTAGAAGCCGCTGCCCTTGAACAGGAACCCGCCGCCGGGCCCGATCAACCTCTGGAGCTTCGGCCTGGCACAGCTCGGGCAGGTCGCGAGCGGCTTCGCGGTGATCGACTGGAACTCCTCGAACGCGTGGCCGCAGGCCTGGCACTCGTATCCGTAGGTTGGCATTCCGGTCACTCCTTGGGCGACTCGCCGGTCGGCCCGTCCTTCTTCGGCTCGGAGCCCTTGCCGGGTGTGACCGCGGGGGGCTTGGCCGCCACCATCACCCGGACGGGACGGATCACCCGATCCCCCAGGCGGTAGCCACGCTGCAGGACCTTCGCGACCCGGCCGGCCTCGAGCGCATCGGTGTGCTCGACGCCCACGGCCTCATGGCGCGTGGGGTCGAAGGTCTCGCCTGAGGCGGCGATCTCCTGGACCCCGTGCCGCTCGAGCGCGCTCTCCAGGAGGCCGCGCACCATGCGGATGCCGTCGATCATCGACTGGGTCTCGGCCATCGCCGTGGCCTGCATGCCCTGGTGCTCGTGCCGCTGGTGTGCGCCGAGCGCCAGGTGGAAGTTGTCCAGCACCGGCAGGAGCTCGGAGGTGAACGTCTCGAGGGTGCGGTGCCGCACCTCCTCCATCTCCTTGGCGAGGCGCTTGCGCTGGTTGGCCATGTCCGCGAGCGCGCGCTGGAGCTGCTGCTCCAGCCGATCCCGCTCCTCGCGCAGCCGCGCCAGGTCGGCCTGCAACGCCTCGGCCGCCGCCGCCGCAGGAGCGTTCTGCTCCGCGCCGCCCGGCTCGCTCTCGGTGTCCTGCTTGTCGTCGTGGTCTGTCATGGGGTGCGTGCCTCCGCATCGGGAGCTACGCGGTCACTGGAACATGTCCCGTACCTTCTCGAAGATCCCCTTCTTCTTGGGGCTCTTCTTGCGTCTGGCCTGCTCCAGGTCGTCGAACTGGATCAGGAGCTGCTCCTGCTCCGGCGTGAGCTTGGTCGGCACCTCCACCTGGACGCGCACCACCAGGTTGCCGCGCCCATAGCCGTCGGCGCGCGGCAGGCCGTGCCCGCGCACCCGCAGGAGCTCGCCCGGCTGGGTGCCCGCCGGGATCTTGAGCTGGACGACCTCGCCGGTGATCGACGGGATGTCCACGGTCTCGCCCATCGCCGCCTGCCGGAAGGCGATCGTCGCCTGGGTCAGCAGGTCGTCGCCATGGCGCGTGAACACGGAGTGCGGCTGTACGTGGATCACCACCACGAGGTCGCCCGGCGGACCGCCGTGTTCGCCGGGCTCGCCCTGGCCCGCGATCCGCTCGGCGTGGCCCTCCTCGATGCCGGGGGGGATGGTCACGGTGATCGGCGCCTTGCGATCGACCAGCCCGCGGCCGCGGCACTTGCCGCACGGGTCGCTCACCACGGTGCCCTGGCCGCGGCACTCGGGACAGGACTGGCGGATCGAGAAGAATCCCTGGCTGCGCTCCACCTGGCCGTGACCGCCGCAGAGCCGGCAGCGTTGCGGCTGGCTGCCGGGCCGGGCGCCGGTGCCGGAGCATGCGTCGCAGGCGGCAGGCCGGGTGATCTCCAGCTTCCTCTGCACGCCGGTTGCGACCTCCTCCAGGGTCAGTTCGAGGTCGACCCGCAGCGACGCGCCGCGCCGCGCACGGCCGCGTCCGCCACCGCCGCCGAAGAAGTGCTCGAAGATGCCGCCGGCGCCGCCAAAGATGTCGCCGAACGCCGCGAAGATGTCCTCGGTGGAGAACCCCTGCCCGGCCCCCTGCTGCACGCCCGCATGGCCGAAGCGGTCGTACTGGGCGCGCTTGTCCTTGTCGCTCAGCACCGCGTACGCCTCGGCGGCGTCCTTGAAGCGCTGCTCCGCCTCCTTGTCGCCCGGGTTGCGGTCCGGGTGGTTGTCGAGCGCGATCTTGCGGTAGGCCTTCTTGATCTCGTCCTCGCCGGCGTCCTTGGCCACCCCGAGGATCTCGTAGTAGTCGCGCTTGCAGGCCATGGCTTCGGGTGCGGAAAGCGGAGATCAGGATGTGCCACGCGCCGGCGGACGGCCGGGGGCCGCCCCGCCGGCGCGGGAGTGTCACGGCCGCCGCCGGCCGTGCGGCTCGGGCGTGGTCAGGAGACCGCCCCTTCGACCGCCGTGGTCTTCTCCGTGATGGAGGTCACCAGCGTGTCCGTGCTCAGCATGAGCCCCGCGATGCTCGCGGCATTCTGCAGCGCCGAGCGCACCACCTTGGTGGGATCGATGATCCCGGACTTGAACATGTCGACGTAGCTGCCGGAGACCGCATCGAAGCCTTCGCTGTCCTTGCGGCCGAGCACCTCGTCGACCACCACCGAGCCGTCCTCGCCGCTGTTCTCGGCGATCTGGCGGATCGGCGACTGGCAGGCCTGCTTGACGATCTCGACGCCGAAGCGCCGGTCGCCCTTGGCCTTCAGGTCCTCCAGGACCCGGGCCGCGCGCAGGAGGGCGGTGCCGCCGCCGGTCACGATGCCCTCTTCCACCGCAGCGCGGGTGGCGTTCAGGGCGTCTTCGACCCGCTGCTTCTTCTGCTTCATGTCGGACTCGGTCATCGCGCCGACCTTCACGATCGCCACGCCGCCGGTGATCTTGGCGAGGCGCTCCTGCAGCTTCTCGCGGTCGTAGTCCGAGGTGGTCTTCTCGATCTGCGCCCGGATGCTGTCGGCGCGGGCCTGGATGTCGGCCTTCTTGCCGGCTCCGTCGATGATCGTCGTGAAGTCCTTGGTCACCCGCACGCGCTTGGCGCTGCCGAGGTGCTCCATGGTCACGCTCTCGAGCTTGATGCCGAGATCCTCGCTGACGCACTGCCCGCCGGTCAGGATCGCGATGTCCTGGAGCATGGCCTTGCGGCGGTCGCCGAACCCGGGCGCCTTCACCGCACAGACGTTCAGCACGCCCTTGATGCGGTTGATGACCAGCGTGGCCAGCGCCTCTGCCTCGACGTCCTCGGCGATCATCAGCAGCGGCTTGCCGCTGCGCGTCACCTGCTCGAGCAGCGGGATCAGCTCGCGCACGTTGGCGATCTTCCTCTCGTAGATCAGGATCTTGGGGTCCTCGAGCATCGCCTCCATCGACTTGGGGTCGGTGATGAAGTAGGGCGACACGTAGCCCTTGTCGAACTGCATGCCCTCGACGAACTCGAGCTCGGTGACGTTGCCCTTGCCCTCCTCGACGGTGATCACGCCCTCCTTGCCCACGCGGTCGACCGCGTCGGCGAGCAGCTTGCCGATCTCCATGTCGTTGTTGGCCGAGATCGCGCCCACCTGCGCCACCTCGTCGCGGTTCTTGATCTTGCGCGACACGCGGTTGAGCTCCGCGACCACCGCGTCCACCGCCTGGTCGATGCCCGCGCGCAGCTCCATCGGGTTGACGCCTGCGGTGAGGAAGCGCTGCCCGGAGCGCAGGATCGACTCGGCCAGCACCGTCGCGGTGGTGGTGCCGTCACCGGCCACGTCGTTGGTCTTCTGCGCGACCTCGCGGACCAGCTTGGCACCCATGTTCTCGAACGGGTCCCCCAGCTCGATCTCCTTGGCCACCGACACGCCGTCGCGCGTGACCATCGGGTTGCCGAACGACTTCTCGATGATCACGTTCTTGCCGGCCGGGCCGAGCGTGACCTTCACGACCTTGCTGAGCTTCTCGACGCCCGCGAGCACCTTCCGGCGTGCGACGTCGTCGTACAGGATCTGCTTCGCCATGGTTCAGCCCTCCACCCGCGCGAGGATCTCGTTCTCGCGGATGATCTTGTAGTCCTCGCCGTCGACCTGGACGTCGCTGCCGGCGTACTTGCCGAACAGCACCGTGTCGCCCTTCTTGACGTCGGGCTTGACGCGGTTGCCGTCCTCGAGCCGGCGGCCCTCGCCCACGGCGATCACGGTGCCGCGCCCGGGCTTCTCGCGCGCGGTGTCGGGGAGCAGGATTCCGCCCGAGCTGATCTCCTCGGCGTCGAGGACGCGCACGACGATCCGGTCGTCGAGGGGGCGGATGTTCACATTGGTCTTGGTCTTGGTGTCCTTCATGGCATCGATACCTCTCTGGAATGCGGGGGTTGGGGCGGTCACATCTCCATGCCGTGGCCGTGCTCGTGACCGTGGCCCTCGGCCTCGTCCTCTTCCTTGGGCTTGTTGGTGATCACGCAGTCGGTGGACAGCAGCAGGGTGGCCACCGACACGGCGTTCTGCAGCGCAGAGCGGGTCACCTTGGTCGGGTCGACGATGCCGAACTCGAACATGTCGCCGTACTCGCCGGTGAGCGCGTTGAAGCCGTGGCTCTGGCTCTTGGCCTGCAGCACCTTGCGCGCCACCACGCCGCCGTCGAGGCCGCCGTTCTGGGCGATGGTGCGGATCGGCTTCTGGCAGACCACGCGCATCACCTCGACGCCGAAGGCCTCGTCGCCGTGCAGGTTCAGCTTCTCGAGCGCCTTGGTGGCGCGCAGCATCGCGGTGCCGCCGCCGGGCAGGATGCCCTCCTCGATCGCCGCGCGCGTGGCGTGCAGCGCGTCCTCGACCAGGGCCTTGCGCTCCTTCATCTCGGTCTCGGTGAACGCGCCGACCCGGATCTCGGCGATGCCGCCGGTCAGCTTCGCGAGCCGCTCCTGCAGCTTCTCGCGGTCGTAGTCGGACGTGGTGCTGTCGATCTCCTGGCGGATCTGCGTGGCACGCGCCTTGAGATCGGAGCTCTTGCCGGCGCCCTCGACGATGGTCGTGAAGTCGTTGTCGACGATCACGCGCTTGGCGGTGCCGAGGCGCTTCAGCGCGACCTTCTCCAGGTCCATCCCGAGGTCCTTGAAGATCGCCTCGCCGCCGGTCAGGATCGCGATGTCCTGCAGCATGGCCTTGCGGCGGTCGCCGTAGCCGGGTGCCTTCACCGCGCACACCTTGATCGTGCCGCGCAGCTTGTTGACCACCAGCGTGGCGAGCGCCTCGCCCTCGATGTCCTCGGCCACGATCAGCAGCGGCTTGTTGGCCTCCTTGAGCTTCTCCAGGAGGGGCAGGAGCTTGCGGACCGAGCTGATCTTGTCCTCGTGCACGAGCACGTAGCAGTCGCGCAGCTCGCAGGTCATCGCGTCCGGATTGGTCACGAAGTGCGGCGACAGGTAGCCGCGGTCGAACTGCATGCCCTCGACGATCTTGACCTCGGTCTCGGTGGTCTTGCCCTCTTCGACCGTGATCACGCCGTCCTGGCCGACCTTGGCCATCGCGTCGGCGATGATCTTGCCGATCTCGGCGTTGTTGTTGCTCGCGATGGTCGCGACCTGGGTGATGGCCTTGGCGTCGGTGCCGGGCACCTTCTTGGCCATCCGCTTGAGCTCCTCGGTCACTGCGTCGACCGCGGTGCGGATGCCCTTCACCAGGGCGGCGTGGTTGGCGCCCGCCGTCAGGTACTTGACGCCCTCCTCCAGGATCGAGTGGGCGAGCAGGGTCGCGGTCGTGGTGCCGTCGCCGGCCACGTCGCTGGTCTTGCTGGCGGCTTCCTTGACCAGCTTCGCCCCCATGTTCTCATAGGGGTTCTCGAGCTCGATCTCCTCGGCCACCGAGACGCCGTCCTTGGTGACGGTGGGGCCGCCCCAGCCCTTGTCCAGAACCGCATTGCGCCCCCGCGGTCCCAACGTGGAGACCACGGCCCGCGCCAGCTTGCCAACACCGCGGAGGATCGCCTCACGCGCTTCGTTCTCGAACGTAAGTTGCTTCGCCATGGGAAAGTCGCCCTCGATCCAGGGAACGGAGGCCGTGCAGCGTTCGCGCGCGGCCGATGGGAACAGCGAACCGGCGGCGATTCCGTGGCCCACCGTGTGGCGGGGGGCTGCGCGGTATCCCGACCGGGGAAGAGGAACCCGGCGCTGTGCCGGTGGGCGCGGCCGAGGGCAAACCTCATGCCGTCGGCCCCCTGCGAGTTTCCACCTCGGGAATCAGGCTCCAAGTCCATGGGACAAAGAGGCTTGTCTGTGCTTTCCACACTCTTTCCAGAGGCCTCCACAGGCGTCACTTTGGCAGACGCCCCGCGTTCCGCTTCCGGCCCCGTTGCCACTTTGACATGAAGGCACTCCTCCTCAGTATCGGCCTCACCACGGTCTCGCTGGCCGCCCAGGAAGTGGCGGTCTCGCTCGCAGACGGCACCCTGGCCCGGGGTCGCCTGACCAAGGTGGAGGATCCGGGAGGGATCACGCTGGCCGGCACTGCGGACACCCGGGTCCTGCCGCGCGCCGGGGTCCTGGGCGTGCACGGGCCTGCCCCGCGCCTGGAGGGGGCGTCCGTGGTCGTGCACCGGCAGGATGGCGGGCGCTGGGCCGGGGACCTGCGCGGCGGGGACGCGAGCGGGGAGTCCCTGCTGGTGGGGTCCCGTTCCCTGGGCGAAGTGAGCGAGTCCGTGGATCGGATCCGCGCGATCCTGTTCCGGCGCCAGGCCGGCGAGATCTCGGTCGAGGACCTGGTCCTGCCCGAGCAGACCAAGAACGACGAAGCCTTGTTCCGGCGTGCGCGGCGCGGCGTGGACCGGATCCTGGGTGCGATCGAGCGCTTCACCCCCACGTCCGTGTACTTCCAGGTCGAGGGCGAGGCCGAGCCGCGCGAGTTCCCGTACTCGGCGCTCGTGGGCATCGCGATCCGCGGCGCGTCCGCAGGCAGCACGCCCGCGGGCGACCTGGTGATCACGCGGGCCGGCGACGTGGTCCGCTGTCGGGTCCTCGGCCTCGATCAGGATGCCTTGCGCCTGAGCCTGGGTGAGGACCGCACGCTGCGCCTGCCGGTCGCCGAGCTGTCGTCCTGGACGCTGCTCGAGCCCGGCCGGCGCTTCCTGTCGGACCTGGAGGCGCAGGCTGTGGAGGAGGCCTCGTACTTCGAGCCCGCGGGCCGACCGCTCTTCCCGGTGCAACGGGACCACACCGTGACCGGCGGTTTCCTCGCGAGCGGCGGGCTCGCGTTCGGCAAGGGGCTCGGAGTGCACAGCCGCTCGCGCCTGCGCTTCGTCGTCCCGCCGGGGGTCCGCTGGTTCCAGGCCCTGGTCGGCGTCGACGACGAGATCCTCACGGCCGCGCCCGGGCTGCGCGGCGACGTTGACGTCCGCGTGCGGCTGGGGGACAAGGTCCTCCGCACCCAGGAGGGGCTGCGCGGTGGCATGCCCCCCGTCCACCTGGGGAATCTCGCGGTGCGGCCCGGCGACGTGCTCGCGCTGGAGGTCGAGTTCGGCAAGGGGCTCGATCTCGCGGATCGGGTCGGGTGGTATCAAGCCGTGTTCCTGCCCTGACGACCACCGGCCGTGGACGCACCGGCACCATGAACTCCCTGGCCCTGACCTTCGGCGTCCTCTGTCTGGTCGCGGCCGTGCCGGGCGTGGTGCGCCGCGGCTACGGTCCCTGGACCGCGCGCATCGCCGCGCTGCTGGCCATGGGCTGCTTCGCGTGGGCGGCGCTCGACCTGCCGCGGAGCGAACGGAGCGAACTCGCGCCGCGCGTCGTGCTCCTGGCCACCGGCACGCCGGATGCGGCGTCCGAGGCGCTGGCCGCGCGCCTCGCGCGGGACCATCGGACGGTGGTCGACGTGCACGCGGCGCAGGGTGCGGTGGCCGCGCGCCTGACCGAACTCGCGCTGGTCGCCGCCCATGGACCGGAACCGCTGGAGCTCGTGGTGCAGTGGACCGCGCCGTTCCTGCCCCTCGGTCTCCCCGCCCTGGGCGACCTGCGCGTGCGCGCCGTCGCACCGCCCGACACGGCCCCGTTCGCGCTGGAGGACCTGCGCGTGCACGCGCTCGGCGCGTTCCAGGCCGGGCGGCCCGGCGCCCTCGAAGTGCGCCTGCCGGCGGTCCCCGCCGCGGTCGCGCTGGAACTCGAGGTCGCGGACCCGACCGGGGCCGTGCTGGCCAAGACCACCCACGCCCGCATCCCCGGTGCGAGCCAGCCCTGGTCGCAGGAGCTGTCGCCCCGCGTCGCGGGAGTCCACACCTTCGCGGTGCGGGCGCGCACCGGCACGTGGGCGTGCGAGGGCCGCGGGTCGTTCGCCGTCGAGGAAGCGCCGCGGGTCATGGTGTATGGCCCCGGCGCGGAGACCCTCGCCGGCGCCCTGGCGGTGCAGGGTGTCGCGGTGGCCGCGGCCCGCGCGCTGCCGCCGGACCTGAGCGGCTTCGCCGTTCTGGTGCTCACCGCGCGCCCGGCCGCCGCCGACGAGGAGCGCCTGCTGACATTCGTGGATGCGGGCGGCGGACTCTTCCTGGTGGGAGGCGAGGACGGCGGCGGCCTGCCCGAGCCCGAGCAGACCATGGCACCGCTCTCGCCGGTGCTGCGTGTCGCGCGAGCACCCCGCCCGGACCAGGGTGCCGGTCCGGGCGAGGGCCGCGGCGAGGGCGAGGCGAAGCCGGATCCGAAGCCCGAGCCGGTCCGGCCGCCGCCGGATCCGACGCCGCAGCCCGAGTCCAGGGAGGCGCCAGGGCAGGCCCCGCCCACGGCTCCGCCGGCGAAGGGCGACACCGCCGGGGCGCGCCCCGGCCAGGGACTGGAGGAGACCGAGCGGCGCACGGTCGCGATGGCGCTGCTCATCGACCGCTCCGGCAGCATGAGCGCGGAGGTCGACGGCTCGGGTGGCCGCACGCGCATGGACTTCGCGAAGCAGAGCGCGGTGGAGACGGCAACCGCGCTCCTGCCCGGCGACGAGCTGATGATCGTGGCGTTCGGCGAGAACCCCTCGGTGGTGCTGGGGCGCACCGAGGTGACGCGCATCACGGACCTGCGCCTGCGCATCGCGCGGCTGAATCCGGACGAGCAGAGGACCGAGGCCGGTGCGGCGCTTGGGCTCGCGGCGGCACAGCTCGCCGGCTCGCGCGCCGCCGTCAAGCACGTGGTGATCGTGAGCGACGGCGAGATCCACGACGCCGACTACACGGCCAGCATGGCCAGGCGCGCCGCAGAACAGGGCATCACCGTCAGCGTGGTGTGGCTGCGCAGCGGTACGTCGCGCGCGGATCCCACCGCGCGCATCGCCCGGGTCGGCGGCGGCCGCTCGATCCCGTTCGACGACATCACCCAGGTGCCTCGCTTCGTCAGCTCCGAGGTGGCCAGCGTGTTCGGCAAGGTCGGCCGGCCCGCGCCTTCGGGCGAAGGCACGCCCGATCCGCGCCTGGCGCAGGCGCCGAAGCCTCCCGAACCCAGGACCGAGCCGCCCAAGCCCGAACCCGAGGAGTCCAGGCCGCGGCCGCCGGAGCCGCAGCCCCCCCGGCGCCCGGAGGAGCCGGCGGCCGCGCCCCTGGCGGTGCGCGCGCTGGCCGAGTCCGTGCTCCTCGCGCCCAGGCCCCGACCGGAGTTTCCGCCGGTGGGGGGCGTGGTCGCCAATCTGGCGCGAGCGGAGAGTCGCGTGCTCCTGGTCGCCGGCGACGAGGGCACGCCTTTGCTCGCGTTCGTGAACCGAGGCCTGGGCAAGGTCGGGGCCTGGACCGCCGACCTGCACGGCGCGTGGGGACGCGCATGGCGCGCGGACCCGGCGTTCCCGGGGCGACTGGCCCTGTGGGTGCGTGAACTCCTGCCGCCGCGCGCGACGCCGCTGCCCGGGGACCTCGTGCAGGAGCGGCGCGTGGCCGCGCCGCTGCCGACCGCGCGCGAGCGCGCCGTCCTGGCACGCCTGGCCGGCGGCGAGCCGGTCACGCCCGAGGCCTACGTGCCGCCGAGGTCGGTGACCGTCGAGCACACTCGGGGCCAGGCGGTGGAGCACGCCCGCCTCGGCCTCTTCGCGCTCTGCGCGCTCGCCTTGCTGGAGTTCCTGCTCGGGTGGCGCCTCGCGCGCCGCGCACCCGGCCCCGCGCCCGTGTCCCGCCCGGCTCGCTCCGCGGCGTGAGCGCGGATCAGCGGTCCTTCCGGTCCGGGGGCGTCTCCGGCGTGCTGCGCAGGTTGGTGTTGGGCTGCACGGCCGAGTGCTCGGTGGCGGGGTCCCAGTAGGTCTGTCCGAGCGCGGTCACCTGCTTGTAGCGCGTCGTGGTCGCCGAGCCGTCGGCGTGGACCCACCACTCGAGTCCGTCGGCGTCGACCACCTTGGCGATCACCGGGGGGACGCGTCCCAGGTCCGGGTCGCGCGTGGCGGGAGGTGCCGCGTTGAGGCCGTTCAGGTACGGCAGCCAGGTGCCATCGAAGAAGCCGATGCCCTTGCCCGGCTCGACCTTGGGCAGCCGCGACACGGGAATGCGGGTGCCCGGCGGCCAGGGGCTCTTCACGTGGAGGGGTTTCTCGCTCTTGCGATCGGTGGGGATGGGCAGCGGCGGCACCGGCTCCACCTGCGGCTCCCAGCGGAACGCGGGTGCCGGGGCGCGCTCGGCCGGCGGCTGGCCGCCGGTGGGCGGAGTCGCACCCGCGGGCACTTCCGCGCCGGATTCGCGCAGGGCGAGGTACGCCCCGCCGAGGCCGGCGGCGGCGGCCAGCAGGATCCAGAGGAGCGCGCGCGGGTGCATGCCGGGAGCGGGGCTACTCGACCAGGATCGATGAGGCGGTGGTGAGGGTCACGCTGGTGAACCCCGCGTTGAACACCAGGCCCTGGCACTTCAGGATCTCGCCGCGCGCCGCGAAACCCAGCGGCGGGACCGGGATCTGCGCGTTGGCGCCCGAGAAGGTGCCGCCCGCGCTGAGCGGCATCGTGATCGACGCGAGCACGTCCAGGGCCGGGAAGGTGGGATCGAGGAGCAGGTTGCCGAACGGCGTGGGAAGGCTGCCCGCGAACCAGCTGCGGCCCATGTTGATGAACACGACCGCGATGCCGGTGCTGCCCCAGTTGTTGCCGGCGCGCACGTCGAAGAAGAGGTTCCCGTTGCTGGCGCGTGACCAGTCGGAGATGCAGGCGGTGTTGCCGCGGTAGGTCTCGTTGGCGAGGCGCGGCACCTCGTAGGCGTTGGCGTGGTCGCCCGTGGCGGTGAGCACCAGCTCATTCACCAGCAGGCCGATCTTGGGCCGGTAGTTCCAGTCGCCGCCCAAGGTGATCGTGCGCGGATTGCTGCCGACCGCCCAGCCGTGGTACGGCCAGCCGCCCGGCCCTCGGCCGCCGCGCCAGTCGGACGCCACGGTCTGTCCGCCGTTGGGGTCGTCGCGCCATTCGCCGCCGCGGTACTCCACGAAGAGCAGCAGCTCGAGATCGGGCAGCGGCACGGGAGTGGTGAGGTTGAAGCTGTGCTCCACGATCGCCCACGTGCTGATCACCAGCGGCTGGTCGGCCACGTTGAGCAGGTCCTGCCCGGTCGTGGCGTGGGTGCGGTGGTAGCTGTTCTGGCCGGGCTGCGTGACGCCGATCCCGGTGCGGAACTGGTAGTGGTTCGGCGCCGGGAACGACTGCACGGCCGAGCCGGTGAACACGGCCTGGGTCATCCCGACCACCGTGAGGTAGTTGGGCGGGTTGGCCCCGGCCTGGGCGCGCAGCTTGGGCGTGTAGCTCCACGCGCGCGTCCCCGCCGCCACGCCAGGCGCCGCGGTGTAGCCGGGCGGGAGGGTCGAGGCTGCGGGATAGGGGTTGTTCGTGATCGGGTGCTTGGTGCTGGAGATGACCCGGAAGGTGTTGTTCACCGAGAGTTCGGGAACCGTGGGGTTGCCTTGCGCGGTCAGGGCCGACGCGAACGCGAGCCCGGCGAGCAGGGACGAGGAAACGCGCAGCATGGTGCCTCCGAGAGAGAACGGGACGATCGGGCGTGCAGGCCCGGCTGGCCGCGAGGATAGCGCCGGGCCGCGGCGAATGGGGGCCGGCGCGGACGGGTGGGGCGCCGTTCCCCGTTTCCCGTCCGCGGTCGGGACGCGCCCGGCGACGCCGCCCCGCCCGCGCCGGGCGGGCGCGCGCCGCGCGCACCCGCCGCCGCGTGCGGCCCCGCGCCGCGTCAGTACACCAGCACCGACGAGCTCGTGGTCAGGGCAATGCTGGTGAAGCCCGCGTTGAACACCACCGCCTGCGCCTTCAGGATCTCTCCGCGCGCGGCGACACCGAGGGCGGGCACGGAGATCTGCGCGTTGGCGCCGCTGTACGTGCCGCCTGCGGAGAGCGGCAGCGTGTTGGCCACGAAGAGGTCCAGGCCCGGGAAGGTCGGGTCGAGCAGGAAGTTGCCGAACGGCGTCCACAGGCTGCCCGGAAACCAGAGCCGGCCCATGTTGATGAACACCACCGCCGTGCCGGTGCTGCCCCAGTTGTTGCCGGCGCGCACGTCGAAGAACAGGTTGCCGTTGGTGGCCGTGGCCCAGTCGGCATAGCACGCGGTGTTGCCGCGGTAGTTCTCGTTGGCGAGGCGCGGCGTGTAGTAGGCGTTGGCGTGGTCGCCAGTCAGGGTGAACACCGGCTCGTTCACCAGCAGCCCGATCTTGGGCCGGAAGTTCTGGTCCCCGCTCAGCAACACGGTGCGCGGGTTGTTGCCCGTCGTGTAGCCGTGGTAGACGAGGTTGCCCGGGCCGCGCCCGCCGTACCAGTCGGAGGCTATGGTCTGGCCGCCCATCGTGTCGTCCTGCCACTCCCCGCCGCGGTACTCGACGAAGAGCACCAGCTCCAGGTCGGGCAGCGCCACCGGCGTGGTCAGGTTGAACGTGTGCTCCAGGATCGCCCAGGTGCTGATCACCAGCGGCTGATCGGCCACGTTCAGGAGGTCCGGTCCGGTGGTGGCGTGCGTACGGTGGTACGGTCCCTGCCCGGTCTGCGAGGCCGCGATGCCGGTCCGGAACTGGTAGTGGTTCGGCGCCGGGAACGACTGCACCGCCGGGCCAGTGAACACCGCCTGCGTCATGCCGACGACCGTCAGGTAGTTGGCGCCGTAGGCGCCGGCCTGCGAGCGCAGCTTCGGCGTGTAGCTCCACGCGCGCGTGCCCGCGGCGACGCCGGGTGCGGCGGCATACCCGGGGGGCGTGGTCGGCGAGTACGGGTACGGGTTGTTGGTGATGGGGTGCTTGGCGGTCGACACCACGCGGAAGAAGTTGTTCACCGAGAGTTCGGGAACGGTGGGACCCTGGGCCGTCAACGCGACCGTGAGAGCGAGTCCTGGGAGCAGGGAGGCAGCGACACGCAGCATGGTGACTCCGGGAGAGAGGGAGAGAGGCGCGGGCAGGGAAGTCCCCGCGGGCCGGGAGGATACCTCGGACCCAGCGCCGTGGGGTGTGCGGGTCCGATACGCCCAACCGTTCGCCGGGCTCCGCTGCCGGCCCGGGCCGCAGGCCTGGGCCGCATCCGGCGGTGACGCGGAGCGGGCCGGGACGGCGCCCGGGTCTCAGGGGCGCTCGCGCACCTTCAGGTCCTTCAGCGTGATCGTCTCGGGTCCCCAGTCGCGCCCGAAGATCCGTTCGAAGCGGAGCATCGAGGGGAGCAGGTGGTTGCCCACCTTGGTCAGGGTGACCTTGACGGTCTCGGTCCAGCGTTCCTGGCTCCGGCTCCCCGCGGTTCCGAGCGTCGATTCGATGCGCGTCACCGCCATGCGCCCGTCGATCCGTTCATAGGTGAAGCGCGTCGTTGCGTCCCTGGTGCTCCAGCCGCGCACCAGTCCCCCCTCGCCCTGCACCTCGAGCACCGGGCCGTTCTCGATGCGGAACGTCCCCGTCGCGTCCGCGGCGTGGATCGTTGCTCCTGCGAAGAACGACTCGAAGGTGGCGCGGTCGTTGAAATCGCGCGAGTGCCACATCAGCAGCCGGTCGCGGAACGCGGCGCCCAGGGCCATCTCGACCTCGGGGGGCAGCCTGCCTTCGCATTCGAGGTGCAGGGCCTGCAGATGCCGTCCGATCCCGGTCATCGTCACGGTGCCCTTCACCCTCTTCTGGCGGAGCCAGATCAGGTCGGAACCCGGATGGGTCACCTCGAACCCCGCCGCGATCTCGATCGGCGCCTCCGGCAGGCGGTACGCGGTGTCCCAGAGCGCGCGCAGGGCAGCGGCGCCCTCGCCGGTGGGGGCGCGCACGGCCACCGCGCCCTGGCCGTCGAAGCGCAGATCGGAGAGGGCGAGCTCGCTGGCCGAGAAGAGCTTGTCGCCGAACGCCGTCGTGCTGGTGCTGCCTGCGGGTACCTGGAGCCCATCCTGCTCGCGGTACCGGAACGTGGTCCGCTGCGAGCTGGAACGAAGTTGGGTGACCAGGTAGCCGCGGCCGGTCTCCTGCACCTGCCACGTGGTGCGTGGGCCGTCGCCGGTCCCTTCGCCGACGATCCTGTCCTCCGCCACCTGGTAGTCGACATGGAGCCCGATGTGCGTCCCGGCGCCGGTCGTGGACATCGGCGCCGCGACGGACGGATCCAGCCATCCGGGACCCTGCACCTCGACGCGATCCGCGGCCACCTCGCCGAGCCGGTTGCGTGCCGCGAAGGTCGCGAAGTCCGGCCGGCGCACCTGTTCGAATGCCGAGGCGATCGCCGATGCGGCGTTCGCACCCTGGCCCGAATCGATCTCGACCCGGACCGGCCCCTTCGCCGGGAGGGTGAAGCGCCCGGTCACGGCGTGGTCCTCGTACTCGCTGCTCGAGTTCAGCTTCTGGCGGCGTTCTCGGAAGGCGAACCTGCCGCTCACCGCGGTGGCCGCGTCGGGCCAGCGGTACCAGCGCTCGTAGGCGGGACGGAGCCGCCTGGCGCCTGCCTCGGGATCCGCCCTGCCGACCAGGCTCCAGTCGGCGAGTTGGAATGCCGTTGCCTTCAGGGCCGAGGCCGGTGCCGCTTCGGCGTCGAGGTAGGCGCGCGGGCCGGCTCGCCCGGCCAGCACCCAGGGCAGGGTCGCTCCCGCGGGCACGCGCACCCCCATCAGCTCGGTCAGATCCGCGGGCTGGGCCAGGGTGACCAGCAGGAGCACGTCCAGGTCCCGGTCGAACGGGTTGGTGAGCTCGATCTGGGTGACCGGGAAGGTCCCGACCATGGAGGTGCGCTGCACCGTCGTGGGGCGGGAGATCTTCAATCCCGGCCGCGCCACCTCGACCGGTCCGTGCCACGCCGCGCTGAGCACGCGCACGGCGTACTGCGCCGGCGTGCCGTGCAGCGCAGTGCCGAGCGTGTAGACCTGCTTGCCGCCGGGGGGCGCCCCGCGTCCGTAGCGGCGCACGAGCGGCAGCTGCACGCGGCGGAAGGTCTCCGCGCGCGGAGCTGCGCCGCCCCGCTCGCGCAGCTCGATCCCGAACTCCAGCGGCTCCGCGGTGGCCGTGCCACGATTGTGGACCTCCACGAGCAGGAGCTGCGAGAACTTGTCGACCGCGCGCACGCCGGCCACGCGGCACTCCAGTCGGGCGACGTCGCCGGTCAGGAACTCGGGCTCGCGCGGCTGCTCCTGGGCAGATGCCGCCCCGGCGCCGGCGAGCCAGAGGGAGGAGAAAAGGGCGCGCGCGAGTCGGATCCGGGTCATGGGCGGTTCTCCATGGCAGGTGCGGGGCGGAGGTGCCGCGCCGGGTAGTCCTGGAGCCGTGCCGCGCAACCACGGGGCTCGACCAGGGAACCCTCCCCTGGACCCTGGCCACGCAGGTCGTGGAGCCTCTTCCCCGAGGACGTGCCGGGCGGCGCCATACCCAGGGATGGCGGTTCCTCCGATGCGGGCGGCCAGGGTCCTGCGCAGGCCTGCGGCGCCGGGCGCGACCATGGCGGTCGCGGCCCGGCCTCCCCCCGCGCTCACTGGATCAGGATCGTCGTGGCAGACGTCAGCGCCATGTTGGCGAACCCGGCGTTGAACACCAGCGCCTGCGCCTTCACGAACTGGCCTCGGGCCGTGGGGCCGAGGGTGGGGATGGCGACGCGGTTGGCCTCGCCCTGGTTGTAGACGCCGCCCGCGCTCAGGGTCAGCACGTTGCCGACGAAGAGCGTCAGGAACGGGTCGGTGGGGTCGAGGAGCAGGCCGCCCCACGGCGTGGGCACCTTCCCCGCGAACCAGTTCACGCTCCCGTTCAGGAACACCACGGCCGAACCCGTGCTGCCGTAGGTGTTGCCCGCGCGCACGTCGAACCACAGCGAGCCCTGGGTCGACGTGGCCCAGTCGGCCCAGCAGGCCCCGAGACCGCGGTGGAACTCGCTGGCGAGCGGCGGGCTGATGTAGCTGTTGCTGTGGTATCCGGTGGCCGTGAGGATCGGCTCCTGCACGAGGAACCCGAGCTTCGGCCGGAACAGGCTGCCGCTGCTGAGCCCCACGGTGCGCGGGTTGCTGCCGGTCGTGTAGCCGCAGTACACGAGGCCGCCGGGGCCGTAGCCGCCGTAGTAGTCGCAGGCCATGGTCTGTCCGCCCTGCGGGTCGTCCCGGTACTCGCCGCCGCGGTACTCGGCGAAGAGCAGGAGGTCGACGTCGGGGATCGCCACCGGCGTCGCCAGCGTCGTGCTGATGTCGAACACCGGCCCGTTGGGGATCGCCACCGGCGCGTCCGCGACGACCAGGAGGTCTGCGCCGCTGGGCGCATGCGTCCGGTGGTAGGGACCCTGGCCTGGCTGCGACGGGGCGATGCCCATCTTCATCTGGTAGTGGTTCGGCGCCGGGAACGTGGCCACCGCGGCGCCCACGCGCACCGACTGCAGGATGCCCGTGACGGTGAAGTAGTTGGCGCCCTGGTGGCCCTGCTGCGCGCGCAGCTTGGGCGTGTGGGTCCACAGGCGCGTGCCGGCCGCGACGCCGGGGGGCGTGGCCGAGTCGTAGCCCGGCGGCACGGTGGGCGAGTAGGGGTAGTAGTTGCCCGTGCCCGGGTGCTGGAGCGTCGAGCGGACCGTGCGCGTGTTGTTCACGACGAGCTCGGCGTCCTGGGCGAAGAGGGAGCTGGCGAGCACGGCGCTCGCGAGGAGCAATGGCATGTGCATGGCGTTTGGCGGTGGAGGCAGGCGGGCCTGTGCACCGGCGGAGGAGCGCCGGCGTCCGGCCCGTGGACGGGCGCAGGATACCGCGTCACGCGGCGGCGGTGGGCCGGTCCCCGTGGACGGCCCGGACCGGCGGCGGGCGGGGGCCGGGCGCGTACGGACGGCGGCGGTGCGCGGGTGCTCCTACCGCGCGCCGGGTCGGGTGCCCGGCTCCCCGGGCGGGAGGATCTCCGAGGCGGGTTGCGGCGTGCCGTGGCGCGTGGCGGGGTCCCAGTAGGTGTCGTTGCCGACGCTCACCTGGTGATAGCAGGAGGTCGTGGCCGAGCCGTCCGCGTGCACCCACCACTCCAGCCCCGCGGCGTCGACGAACTTCTCGACCACCGGCGGCACGGGTCCGCGCGCGGGGTCCCGGTGCAGCTTCGGGGCCCAGGTCATCCCGTTCAGGAAGGGCAGGAAGGTGCCATCGGGCAGCGGGATCCCGTTGTCGACGCGCGGGAGCGAACGCACGGGGATCCGCGTGCCGGGTGGATGGGGGGAGCGCACGTGCAGCGCGCTGGGCGCGCGCGTGCTGGTCAGGAACGCCACGGGCGGCACGGCGACGGCGGGGGCCTCGGCCGTGATCGGCTGCGTCGCGGGTGCCGGCCGCGTGGCGGCGGGAGGCGGGGGCGCAGGCGCGGGCGGGAGGTCCGCCGCGCGCCCCCACCACAGCGCCGCGCCCCCGGCCGCCGCCAGCGCGACGCAGCCGAGGAGCACGGCCGGGACCTTGGGTGCCCCGCTCACTCCACGAGGATCGCCGCGGCGCCGGTCAGCGTCAGGTTGGTGAAGCCCTGGTTGAAGACGATGGCCTGCACCTTCAGGACGTTCCCGCGCGCGCTGGCACCGAGCGCCGGGACCGCGATCGCCTGGCTCTCGCCGCTGTAGGTGCCGCCTGCCGAGAGGGTCAGCGGGATCCCCACGAAGAGGTCGAAGTACGGGTCGACCGGCGAGAGGAAGAGGCTGCCCCACGGCGTGGGCAGCGCGCCCTGGAACCAGCCGTTGTTGGCGAACACCACCGCGGTGCCCGTGCTGCCGAACTGGCCGCCGGCGCGCACGTCGAACCAGAGCGAACCCTGGGTCGAGGTGCTGTAGTCGGCCGCGCACGCCGCGATGCCGCGGTAGTACTCGCCGGTGAGCCGTGGCGTGTAGTAGCGGTTGGCGTGGTAGCCGGTGGCGGTGAGGACGGGTTCCTTGACGAGGAGCCCCATCTTGGGCCGATAGTCCGGCTCGCCCGAGTAGACCACCGTGCGCGGGTTGCTGCCCGTGGTGTAGCCGCAGTAGGCCAGCGCGCCCGGGCCCTTGCCGCCCTGGTAGTCGCAGCCCGCGGTCTGCCCGCCCAGCGGGTCGTCCCAGTACTCGCCGCCGCGGTACTCCAGGAAGAAGCACAGCTCCACGTCCTGCATCGGCACCGGCGTGGCGAGCGTCGTGCTGATCTCCCAGATCGGCCCGTTGGGGATCACCGTCGGGGCGTCGGCGACGCTGAAGAGATCCGCGCCGGTCGGCGCGTGCTGGCGCTGGTAGGCGCCGGTGCCGGGCACCGTTGGCGCGATGCCGCACTTGAACTGGTAGTGGTTGGGCGCCGGGAACGAGGCCACGGCCGGACCCACGTAGATCGACTGCGTGATGCCCGAGATCGTGAGGAAGTTCGGTCCGAGCTGGCCCGCCTGGTAGCGGAACTTCGGCGTGTAGGTCCACAGGCGGGTGCCCGCGGCCACGCCGGGGGGCGTGGCGCTGGCGTAGCCGGGCGGCGTGGTCGGCGAGTACGGGTAGTAGTTGCCCGTGCCGGGGTGCTGGCCGGTGGAGCGCACGCGGAAGAAGTTGTTGACCGCGAGTTCGGGGTCCTGGGCGGAGAGTGCTGCGGCCAGGCTGGCGAAGGCGACCAGCGCCGCGAGAGAGGGAGCTTGCATGGGAGTTCCTGGGTTGCGGGACGCGCCGCAGCATAGCGCACGCCGCGCCGCCGGCTTGGGGCCCGCGCCGCCGCCGCGCACGGGCCCGGGCGCGCGGTGCTCCCCCGGAACCCGCCCGCGCCGTAGATTGCCGGACCCCTCCCCGAGGCCCAACGTGCAGCGCATCGCGTCGATCGCCATTCCCCTCCTCCTCGCCGCCTGCGGTGCCAACGAGGGTGCCGCGTCCGGCGGTGGCCAGTCCGCTCCCGGCGCGGGGGGCGGACCCGCCTTCCCGGCGGATCCGTACGAGGGACCCGAGATCGAGGCCGAGCTGGAGGTGATGGAGAGCCAGCCTCCTCAGTACGCGCTGGTGGTGCGCGCCGTCTGCCCGAGCGGCGGCCACGAGCTGGTGGCCGATGGTGTGCGGCGCGCCGGAAGCGTGGCGCAGGCCCTGGTGACTCTGACCCGCCCCGGTCCCGACGAGATGGTGACCATGGCGTTCGAGACCAAGAGCGTGCGGATCCCCCTCGATCCCGCCCCCGCGCGGATCGAGGTGCGGGTGGCCACCGCGCGCCGCAACGTGCACACGCTGGTCCCTCCGCCATACCTGCTCGCGCGCGTGGTCGAGCGCAAGGACTGAAGCGGCCATGCTGCGCCTCGAGTGGCAGACTCCCCGCGCCTGGGCGGCGCGCGCGGCGGAACACCTGGACGAGCTGCTGCGTGAACAGGCGCACCTGGAGAAGAAGGCCGCCGCGGCGGCGCTGAACCTGCTCTTCCGCCATCCGGACCGGGTGGTGCTGCAGGTGCCGCTCGCGCGGCTCGCGCGCGAGGAGCTCGAACACTTCGAGCGCGCGCAGGAGCTGCTGGAACGGCGCGGGGTGGCATTCGGCCGGCAGGTGCCGGGACCGTACGCAGAGCGGCTGCTGCAGGGCGTGCGCGCGGCGGAGCCGGAGCGCCTCCTCGACACGCTGCTGGCCTGTGCGTGCATCGAGGCGCGCTCGTGCGAACGGATGCGCCTCCTGGCCGTCGAGCTGCGGGGCCGCGACGCCGAGCTGGCGGAGTTCTACGCGGACCTGGTGGCCAGCGAGGCCCGCCACCACGCGCTCTACGTGCGGCTGGCCGAGCTCTGCTTCCCGCCCGCACAGGTGGCCGCGCGGCTCGCCGAGTTCCTGGCCCGCGAGGCCACGATCGCCGCCGCCGGATCGGAAGAGCCGCGCCTGCACGGGGGCGCGGTGTGAACCCGCCCGCCGCGCGCGGCGGCCGGCGCTGGTGGCGCCTGGGCCGTTGGTTCCTGGCGGTCGTCGCCGGCTACGCGGCGGCGGTGCTGGGCTTCGGGATGAACCCGTCCACGCCGGTCGACTACGCGATGAACCTCGGGCCGGCGCCGCACCACGCGGAGCTGGTCGCGCCTTCCGACGGAGTCCGCCGGCTCGTGGTGCTGCAGCACGGGTTGTGGCGCTCGGCCGGCTCGCTGTGGAAGCTCGAGCGCGCGCTGCAGGCGCACGGCTACGAGGTGCTCAACGTCTCCTACCCGAGCACCGAGGCGAGCATCGCCGAGCACGCGGCCCGGCTGCGCCCGCAGGTGTTGGCGGCGTGGCAGGCGCTCGGCCCCGGCCCGAAGGAGCTGCACCTGGTCGGCCACTCGATGGGCGGGCTGGTGCTGCGCGCGCTCGCGCAGGGCGAAGGCATGCCTGCGCCCACCACGATGGTGACCCTGGGGACGCCGCACGGCGGGGCCGTGCTGGTGGAACTGCGCCGCGATCTCTGGCTCTTCCGCCTGCTGATGGGCAGCCGTGCCGCACTGGAGATGGCGCCGCGCGCGCCATTCTTCGCGGGATTGCGGCCGCCGGCCTTCCCGCTGGGCACGATCGTCGGAGGGCGCGGCGACCAGCGCGGCTGGCACGACGCGATCCCGGGCGACGACGACGGTACGGTGGCGGTGGCCGAAGCCGGCCTGCAAGGCGCCGCCGACTCGATCCGGGTGCCGGTCGGGCACACGCGGATCTCGTTCGATGATCGCGCCATCCTGCAGGTGCTGGCGTTCCTCAAGGAGCGCCGGTTCCGGCGCGACCAGACCTGACGCTGCCGCGACCTCCGCGGCGGCCGGCCTGCCGGGGCAGCGGGGGGAATCGCATTCAAGGTCGGGGAGCCACGGGCCGAAAGACCCGATCGGCACTCCGATGCGGATCCTGGTCAGCGAAGACGATTTCGGCAGCCGCAACCTGATGTTGCGGATGCTGGCGGCGCTCGGCACCTGCGAGGTCGCCGTGGATGGCCGGGAGGCGGTGGAGGCGATCACCAAGGCCCTGGCCTCCGGCACGCCCTACGACCTCGTGTGCCTGGACGTGATGATGCCCGAGCTGGACGGCCACGCGGTCCTCACGAAGCTGCGGGAACTGGAGGCGGAGAGCGAGGAGAGCACCTTGCGCCCGGCCAAGGTCGTCATGACCACCGCGCTGAGCGACTTCAAGACCGTGTCCAGCGCGTTCCGGCTGCGGGCCGACGGCTACCTGGTCAAGCCGATCCGCAAGGCAGCGCTGCTCGCGAAGCTCCGCGAGCTGGGCCTGACGCCGTAGTCCACCCGGAGCGGTAGGCGTCGCAGCCGCCGCGGCGCCGCGGCGAAAGACGGCCCGCGGGCGATCGTTGGCCGGGGTCTCCGGGGGCCGCCGCCTTTCTGCTGCCCAGGCTGGATCGGTGCGCGGCCCGCGGATTCACTACCGCGCCCCTTGCCCCCCGGCGGCGCGACGCGCTGTCCAACCATGAGCTGGCTCGCCCAAGTCCTGAAGACCTCGATCGGCGGCAAGCTGGTGATGGCGATCACCGGCGTGCTGCTCTCCCTCTTCCTCGTCGGCCACCTCGCCGGGAACCTGCTCCTGTTCCGTGGCCGCGAGGCGGTGAACGACTACGCGGAGTTCCTGAAGGCATCCCCCGCGCTGCTGTGGGCGGTCCGCCTGGGACTGCTGGCGGTGTTTCTGCTGCACGTGATCACCGCACTGCGCCTTGCCGCCGCCAATCGTGCAGCCCGCCCGGTGCGATACGCCAAGGAGCACACCAACGTGGCGACGCAGGCGTCGCGCACGATGGTGCTCACCGGTCTCCTGGTGCTGGCCTACCTGCTCTTCCACCTGGCGCACTTCACCGTCGGCGTCACGCATCCGGAGCACCATGCGCTGCGCGAAGCCGTCGTGCGCGGCGGCGTGGCGACGACGCGCCACGACGTGTTCTCGATGATGGTGAAGGGCTTCCAGCAGCCGCTGGTGTCGGGGCTCTACGCGGCCGCGATGGTGCTGCTGGGCCTGCACCTGTCGCATGGCGTGTCGTCGGTGTTCCAGACCCTGGGGCTCAACCACCCCCGCTACAACCCGATCCTGCGCAGGGTCGGGCCGGTGTTCGCGATCCTGATCGCCGCCGGATTCCTGACCCTCCCCGCCGCGGTGCTGTTCGGCTTCGTGCAGCTTCCCGCAGGAGTCCAGTGACATGGCGCTCGACTCGAAGACCCCGTCCGGTCCGCTGGCCGCGAAGTGGGACAACCACCGGTTCGCGCTGAAGCTGGTCAATCCCGCCAACAAGCGCAAGTACAAGGTCCTGGTGGTCGGCTCCGGCCTCGCCGGCGCCTCGGCGGCCGCGACCCTCGCCGAGCTCGGCTACCAGGTGGAGTGCTTCTGCTACCAGGACAGCCCGCGCCGCGCGCACAGCATCGCGGCACAGGGCGGGATCAACGCCGCCAAGAACTACCAGAACGACGGCGACAGCGTGTACCGCCTCTTCTACGACACGGTGAAGGGCGGCGACTTCCGCGCGCGCGAGGCCAACGTGTACCGCCTCGCGCAGGTGAGCGTGAACATCATCGACCAGTGCGTCGCCCAGGGCGTGCCGTTCGCGCGCGAGTACGGCGGCCTGCTCGCCAACCGCTCGTTCGGCGGCGCGCAGGTGAGCCGCACGTTCTATGCGCGCGGCCAGACCGGGCAGCAGCTCCTGCTCGGCGCGTACCAGGCGCTCGAGCGGCAGGTCGGGGCGGGGCGGGTGAAGATGCACACGCGCAGCGAGATGCTGGACGTGGTGGTGGTGGACGGCCACGCCAAGGGCATCGTGGTGCGCGACATGGTGAGCGGCGCGATCCGCACCCACGCGGGCGACGCGGTGCTGCTCTGCACCGGCGGGTACGGCAACGTGTTCTACCTGTCGACCAACGCCAAGGGCTGCAACGTGACCGCGATCTGGCGCGCCTACCGGCGCGGCGCGTACTTCGCCAACCCCTGCTTCACGCAGATCCACCCCACCTGCATCCCGGTGTCGGGCGAGTACCAGTCGAAGCTCACCCTGATGTCCGAGTCGCTGCGCAACGACGGACGCATCTGGGTGCCCAAGCAGCAGCGCGACACGCGCGCGCCGCACCAGATCCCCGAAGCCGAGCGCGACTACTACCTGGAGCGCAAGTACCCGAGCTTCGGCAACCTCTCGCCGCGGGACATCGCGTCGCGCAGCGCCAAGGAGGTGTGCGACGAGGGCCGCGGCGTGGGGACCTTCGGCCTCGGGGTGTACCTGGACTTCGCCGACGCGATCCAGCGGCTGGGCGAGGACCAGATCCGCCAGCGCTACGGCAACCTGTTCCACATGTACGAGAAGATCACGGGCGAGAACCCCTATCGGGTGCCGATGCGCATCTATCCCGCCGTGCACTACACGATGGGCGGGTTGTGGGTGGACTACAACCTGATGAGCACGGTGCCCGGGCTCTTCGTGCTGGGCGAGGCCAACTTCTCCGACCACGGCGCCAACCGCCTCGGCGCGTCCGCGCTGATGCAGGGCCTGGCCGACGGCTACTTCGTGATCCCATACACGCTGGGCGACTACCTCGCGGGCCAGAAGCCCGGCGGCGGACGGGCCGACGCGCCGGCGTTCTCGGCCACGGAGAAGGACGTGCGCGAGCGCACCGCACGCCTGCTCGGCGTGCAGGGCAAGCGCTCGCCGGACTCGTTCCACCGCGAGCTCGGCAAGCTCCTGTGGGAGAAGTGCGGCATGGCGCGTTCCCGCGAGGGGCTGCAGGAGGCGCTGCGGCGCATCCCGGAGCTGCGCGCAGAGTTCTGGCGCGACCTGCGCGTGGTGGGCGTGGGCGAGGGCCTGAACCAGGAGCTCGAGCGCGCCGGCCGCGTGGCCGACTTCCTGGAGTTCGCCGAGGTGATGTGCGCCGACGCGCTGCAGCGCGAGGAGTCGTGCGGTGGGCACTTCCGCGTCGAGCACCAGACCCCCGACGGCGAGGCGAATCGCGACGACCTGCGCTTCTGCCACGTGTCCGCGTGGCAGTACCAGGGCGAGGGCCGGGCGGCGGCCCTGCATCAGGAGCCGCTGGTGTTCGAGAACGTGAAGCTGGTGCAACGGAGCTACAAGTGACGCGGAGCGCGGAGATGAGCGACACGCAGAGCATCGAACTCACCCTGCACGTCTGGCGGCAAAAGGACCGCGACGACCCGGGCCGGATGGAGACCTACGTGGCCAGGGGCGTGAACCCGCACATGTCGTTCCTGGAGATGCTCGACGTCGTGAACGAGGGGCTCGTGCAGGAGGGCCGGGAGCCGATCGCGTTCGACCACGACTGCCGCGAGGGCATCTGCGGCACCTGCTCGATGGTGATCAACGGCCGCCCGCACGGTCCCTGGCAGGGCACGACCGCGTGCCAGCTGCACATGCGCGCGTTCCGCCAGGGCGACGAGGTGTGGATCGAGCCGTGGCGCGCGAAGGGCTTCCCGGTGCTGCGCGACCTGATCGTGGATCGCTCTGCCTTCGACCGGATCATCGCCGCGGGCGGCTACGTGTCGGTGAACACCGGCTCGGCGGTGGACGCCAACGCCGTGCCGATCGCCAAGGACGACGCCGAGCGCGCGTTCGACTCGGCCGCGTGCATCGGCTGTGGCGCGTGCGTGGCGGCGTGCAAGAACGCCAGCGCCATGCTCTTCGTCGGCGCCAAGGTCGCCCACCTCGGGAGCCTGCCCCAGGGGCAGCCCGAGCGCGACCGCCGTGTCCTCGCCATGGTGCGCCAGATGGACCAGGAGGGGTTCGGCAACTGCACCAACCAGTACGAGTGCGAGGCCGTGTGCCCGAAGGAGATCTCGGTGGGCGTGATCGCCCAGCTCAACCGCGACTATCTGCGCGCCGTGGCCCGCGAGAAGCCGGCGGTGCAGGAGATGGGGTCGGGGGCGTGAGGCGCGCGAGGATCCGGGGACGCGTCGAGGCCGGCGCGGGGTCGGGTCCGCCGGACGCGGCTCGGCCGGCGGCGCAGACACGCCGAACGTCGCGCCGGCGTGGCGCGACCGTCACGTCTGCTCTGCGCCGGTCTCCTGGCGGATGGATCCGCCGGCCGGAGGGTTGTTACGCTGGCGTAGCGCGACCGTCGAGTTTGCTCTGAGTCGCTCTGCCATGGTTCCCAAGATCGGCATCGTGACCGTTTCCGACCGGGCGAGCCGGGGGATCTACGAGGACGTATCGGGGCCGAACATCGAGACCGTGCTGCGCGAGTACCTCGCCACGGAATGCGAGTACGAGCGCGTGGTGATCCCGGACGAGGTGCCGGAGATCGTGGCCAGCGTGCGGCGCCTCGCCGGGCAGGGCTGCGCGTTGATCTGCACCACCGGCGGCACCGGGCCGGCGCCGCGGGACGTGACGCCGGAGGCGATGCGGCAGGTGCTGGAGAAGGAGCTGCCGGGGTTCGGGGAGGAGATGCGGCGGGCCTCGCTGGCCAGCGGCGTGCCGACGGCGATCCTGTCGAGGCAGACCGCGGGGATCGTCGGCAAGAGCCTCGTGATCAACCTCCCGGGCAAGCCCGACTCGATCCGCGTGTGCCTGGACGCCGTGTTCCCGGCCGTGCCGTACTGCATCGAGCTGGCCGGCGGCCCGACGCTGGAAGGCAACCCGGCGCGCGTGAAGGTGTTCCGCCCCAGGAAGTGAGCGCGCCGGCGGGCGGCGGCCGGACCGGGAAGAACCCTGCCGGTCGCGCCGGCCGTGCCACTACCATCGCCGGCCGGCCGCGATGAGTGCCAACGTCCTCCTGGCCCTGGTGGCCCTGCTGCTCGCCAACGCGCTCTTCGCGGCGGCCGAGTTCGCCGCGGTCGGGGCGCGGCGCAGCCGGATCCGGCTCTGGGCCGAGCGGGGCAACCGGTTGGCGAAGCGCCTGCTGCCGATCCTGGAGGACAGCCGCGCGCTGGACCGCTACATCGCGGCCTGCCAGCTCGGCATCACCATCTCGAGCCTGGGCCTCGGGGCGTTCGCCTATGCGCAGCTGGTGGAGGACTTCGGGCCGTGGCTGGCGGCGCGCTTCGGCCTGGGGGCGACCGCCGCGGCCCAGCTCGCCGCCGTCCTGGTGCTGGTGGCGACCACCGCGCTGCAGGTGGTGCTGGGCGAGCAGGTGCCGAAGTCGATCGCCCTGCGCTTCCCCAACCGCACGGCCCTGGCCACGCTCCTGCCGGTGCTCTGGACGCGGCGCGTCCTGCGCGGCGTCCTGGCGCTCTTCAACGGCGCCGCCGACGGCGTCCTGCGCCTGCTCGGCGCTCCGCGAGTACGGGAGCGCACCATCCACTCGCCCGAGGAGATCGGCAGGATGGTGGCCGAGAGCGGCGCCGGCGGCGTGCTGGGCGCAGGAGCACAGCGCCGCCTCGCCAATGCCCTCAAGCTCGGCGATCGCACCGTGCGCCAGCTGATGGTGCCCCGGCCGCGCATCGTCGCCATCGACGTCGCCACGCCCGTGGATCTGGCGCTCCAGCAGGTCTTCGACTCCCCGTACACGCGCCTGCCGGTGTACCGCCACTCGATGGACGAGATCCTGGGCGTGGTCAACGCCAAGGTCCTCATGCTCGCCCTGCTCGAGCGCGGCCGGGTCGACGACCTCAAGCAGGTGCTCCAGCCCGTGGTGTTCGTCCCCGAGAACCTGGCCGCCGACCAGCTGATCACGCGCCTGCGCGAGCAGCGTGCCCAGCAGGCCATCGTGGTGGACGAGTTCGGCGGCGTGGCGGGGCTGGTCAGCCTCCAGGACGTGCTGGCCTCGGTGTTCGACGAACTCACGGAGCAGCATGGCCAGGGCGTCGAGGAACTCGGCGACGGCCGGGTGCGGCTGCCGGGTCAGATGCGCCTCGCGGACGCGGTCCCCTGGCTCGGCGTGGTGGAGAGCGAGCGGATCTCCACGGTGGGCGGCTACGTCACCGAACTGCTCGGCCAGATGCCGGTGCCGGGCGATCACGTCCGCGCAGGCACGCGCGAGTTCGTGGTCGAGAGCGTGCGCGACCGGCGCATCGGCAGCGTCCTGGTGCGCGAGGTGGCCGCGGCGCCGGCGGCGGGGGGGCCAACCGATGGCTAGCGCCCTCGCGGTCCTCGGCGTGCTGCTGCTCCTGGTCCTCAACGGGCTCTTCGTGGCCGCGGAGTTCGGTGTGATCGGTGCCAACCGCTCGCGCCTGGAGGCCCTGGCGGCGCACGGCTCACGCGGTGCCGCCGCCGTGCTGCGCGTGCTGCGTGCCCCGCAGCACCAGGACCGCTTCATCGCCACCACCCAGGTGGGCATCACGCTGGCCAGTCTCGGCCTCGGCATGTACGGCGAACACGCCCTGGCCGACCGGCTGGCGCCTCTGCTGGCCGGCCTGGGCGCGTTCTCGGCGGCGGCGGCGCACGCGATCGCCTCCACCGCGGCGCTGGCGGCGATGACCTTCCTGCACGTGGTGCTCGGCGAGATGGTGCCCAAGTCGATCGCCCTGGCGCGCTCCGAGCGCACCGCCCTGACCACCGTGCCGCTCCTGCGCGCCGTCGAGCTCGTGCTCCTGCCCCTGGTGGTGACCCTGGAGTTCCTCGGCCACCGGGCGCTGCGGCTCTTCGGCATCCCGCCCACGCAGACCAGCGTGAGCCGCTACTACACGCCCGAGGACCTGGTGGAGGCCGTGCGCGAGAGCCAGGCGAGCGGCCTGCTGCGCCAGGAGGCGGGCGAGGTCGTGCGCGACCTGTTCGCGTTCGGCGAGCGCAGCGCCGGCGAGGCCATGGTGCCGCGCGTGCTGATCCAGGGCGTGCCGCTGGGCTGCCCCGCGGAACAGATCGGCGCGATCGTGCGGCGCGCCGCCCACGCCCGCTATCCGGTGTTCGTGGGCAACCTGGACGACGTGGTGGGCACGGTGCACGTGCGGCGGCTGTTCCGCTGCGTGCGCGACGGCACGCCGGTGGGCCGCGAGCTCGTGCGCCCGGCGCCGTTCGTGCCGAAGACCATGCGCCTCGACCGGGTGCTGGCGATCATGCGGCGCGAGCGCGTGCACATGGTGGTGGTGATGGACGAGTCCGGCGGCACCGCCGGGCTGCTGAGCGTCGAGGACCTGTTCGAGGAGGTGATCGGCGACATCGAGGAGAGCGCCGCCGACCACTCCAAGGTGGTGGTGCAGCGCGCCGCCGCGCCCGGCCAGGAGGGCGAGGCCCGCGCCGCGGGCACCGTGCGCCTCGACGAGCTCGCCGAGGCCCTCGGCGTGCCGATCCGCCACGACGAGATCGACACGGTGAGCGGGTTGATCCTGGCCTTGCTGGAGCGGCCGGCCCAGGTGGGGGACCGCGTGCAGCACGCGGGCCTGCACTTCGAGGTCACGGCCGTGGCCGGCCGCGGCGTGAAGGAGTGCCGGGTGCGCTTCGCGGCCGGGCGCTGACCGGCCGCTTCAGGCCTGGGCGGCGCCGGCCTGCTGCAGCTCGCGCAGGCGCGCCGCCACCTTGGCCGCATGGCCCTTCGCGCTGACCCTGGGCCACACGTGCGCCACGCGGCCGTGCGGATCGATCAGCACCGTGGTGCGGATCACGCCGACGCTCTTGCGGCCGTACGACACCTTCTCGCCGAACGCGCCGTAGCGGCGCATCGTCTCGTGGGTCGGGTCGGAGAGCAGGCGCACCCTGAGCCGGTACTTCGCGATGAACTCGCGGTGGCGTGCCGCGTCGTCGGGGCTCACGCCCACGACTGCGGCCCCGATCGCGGCGAGTTCCGCCGTGTGGTCGCTGAACTCGCACGCCTCCACGGTGCAGCCCGGCGTGTCGTCCGCGGGGTAGAAGTAGAGGATGCACCACCGTCCCGCGTAGTCGGCGAGCGTGACCCTCGTTCCGTCCTGGTCCGGCAATGACAGGGCCGGAGCCTCCCTACCGGTCTCGACCATGGCGGAACGATCGGCCGGGCCGCGCCGCCGATCAAGGGCGTTGCAGCCCACTGACCGGCGCATGCGGGGCCGCTACCCTGGCGCCGCCATGAGCGATCCGCTGCAACCCCGCCCCGAGCACAAGTTCACCTTCGGACTCTGGACCGTAGGCAACCGCGGTGCCGACCCGTTCGGGCCGCCGGTCCGGCCGGCGGTCCCACCCGTGCGCCTCGTGCAGCTCCTGGCCGAGGTCGGGGCCTACGGCGTCAACCTGCACGACAACGACCTCGTGCCGATCGACGCCGGCGCGGCGCAGCGCGACGCGATCGTGCGCGAGTTTCGTCAGGCCTGCGCGGACCACGGCATCTCCGTGCCGATGGCGACCACCAACCTGTTCTCCGACCCGGCGTTCCGCGACGGCGCGTTCACCGCGCATGATCCGCAGGTGCGTGCCTACGCGCTGCAGAAGACGATGCGCGCCATGGACCTGGGCGTCGAACTCGGCGCCTCGGTGTACGTGTTCTGGGGCGGGCGCGAGGGCTGCGAGACCGACGCCGGCAAGGACCCCCTCGACGCGCTGCGCTGGTACCGGGAGTGCCTCGACTTCCTGTGCGGCTACGCCAAGGACCAGGGCTACGCGCTGCGCTTCGCCCTGGAGGCCAAGCCCAACGAGCCGCGCGGCGACATCTACCTGCCCACGACCGGCGCGGTCCTCGGATTCATCGCGACCCTGGCCCATCCCGAGATGGTGGGGGTGAACCCGGAGGTCGCACACGAGCACATGGCCGGGCTGAACATGACCCATGCGGTGGCCCAGGCCTGGGACGCGGGCAAGCTGTTCCACATCGACCTCAACGACCAGATCCCGGGCCGCTACGACCAGGACTTCCGCTTCGGCGCCGCCAACCCGCGCGCCGCGTTCTTCCTGGTGCGCTTCCTGGAGCAGGTCGGCTACGCGGGGAGCCGGCACTTCGACGCGCACGCGTACCGCAGCGAGGACGAGGCCGGCGTGCGCGACTTCGCGCGCGGCTGCATGCGCACCTATCTGGCGCTGAAGGACAAGGCGCACCGGTTCGCGCGGGATCCCGAGATCCAGGGCATCCTCGCCGGGCTGCGCGCCGGCGACCCGTACGAGGTCGGGTCCGGCTACGCGCGCGCGCGCGGGCGCGCGCTCCTGCAGCGCACGTTCGACCGCGGGGCGCTGGCCGCCCGCGGCCTCGGGTACGAGCGCCTCGATCAGCTCACGACCGAGCTGCTGCTGGGGGTGCGCTGATGGACCGCCAGCAACTCGCGGCGCTGCTGCAGCCGCTGGCCGAGCTGCTGCGCGGCGTGGCGTTGCAGGACGCGGGGCTCGCGGCCGCACACCTGAATGCCCGCATGCCGCTGCACTCGCCCGAGCTGCAGGCGGTGCGCGAGGCGCTGGAGGCCGGCGCCGCGGCGGGCTGGCTCCTGCCCAAGGAGAACCAGGGAGTACGGTACGGCCGCGTGGCCAAGGACCTGGCCGGCTTCAGCGTCGACGCCGTGCGGATGTCGGGACCCGCGGCGCGGCACCGCCACCCCAACGGGGAGATCGACCTGCTCTTCGCGGTGAGCGGCAGCCCGCACTTCGATGGCCACGCCCCGGGCTGGGCCGTGTATCCGCCGGGCTCCGAGCACGTGCCCACCGTGACGGGCGGCACGATGCTGATCCTCTACTTCCTGCCCGGGGGCGCGATCGAGTGGACCAGCGCCTGAACCGGCCCGACGCCGCGACCCTGCGCTGCTTCGTGGCGGTGTTCCTGCCCGCCCCGGTGCAGGAGGGACTCGCCCCGATCCTGGCCGCGCTGGTGCCGCCGCGCGGGGGCGGCCGAGCGGTGGCCGCGGCGCGGCTGCACGTGACGCTGCGCTTCCTCGGCGACCTGGACGAGGCGTGGGTGGCGCGCGTGCGCGACGCGCTGCGCGAGCTGCCGGGCCGACACCCCTTGCGCCTGCATCTCGACGGCCTGGGCCGCTTCCCTCCGCGCGGCGCCCCGCGCGTCGTCTGGGCCGGCCTGTCCGGCGACGCGGCCGGCCTCGTGTCCCTGGCCGAGCGCGTGGAGGAGGCGATGACCGGCCTGGGCCTGGCGCCGGAGGCCAAGGCGTTCGTGCCGCACGTGACCCTGCTGCGGGTGAAGGATCCGCGCGCGCGCCTGCCCGACCTGGAACCCCTGGCGGCCCGCCTCGAGCGTGCGCCCTTCGTGCTGGAGCGCTTCGGCCTCTACCGCAGCACGCTCACCCCCGAGGGCCCGGTCTACGCGGCGATCGAGGAGTTCCCGCTCGCGGCGCTGGATGCGTGACCGCGCGCGGCGCCGCTCAGGTGCTCAGGCCCGCGGCGATCGCCTGCATGGGCAGGTCCATGGCGGCCGCCGCGCCGGCGGCACCCAGGACCGCGGCGAGGGGCGTGCCGTCGGCCAGCGTGACGATGTCGGGGAGCGGCACGACGCCGTACGCGTGCCGCCGGCGCACGACCACCAGCATGTCGCGCGCCACCGTGGCGACGTCGCCGCCGGCCCTGCCGTGGCGCAGCACCTGCGGATTCTGCGGGTCGGCCCCGAACCACAGGAGCGGCTTGGGCAGGTGGCGGCCGTGCTCGAGCACCAGCTCGTCCTCGGCGTTGAGCACGAGCCGCCCCGGTTCGGCCAGCGCGCGCTGCACCGTGAAGACGATCTCCACCCGCTCGCGCACCTCGTCCATGCCGAACGTGCCGCCCGGGTCGAGGTCCGCGTCGGTGACCACCGCGGCGTGCACGTGGCGCAGGCCGGTGCCCAGCCGGGCGACGTGCATGGGCTCGGCCTCGAGCACCGCGAGCTCCACGCGCGGATCGCGCAGCACCGCCGCGCCATGCGGCCCCTCGCCTCCCACGCGCAGCGGCGTGCCGGCCACGACCATGCGCTCGTGGCCGCCGACGCCGAACACGCGCCCGGACGCGGCCAGGATCCGGGCCAGGGTCGCGACCGTGGCCGCCCGCAGTCGCGACCCGGCCACCAGCGCCACCGGTATGTCGTGGATGCCCTGCCAGTCGAGGGCGTCGGGATCGGGCAGACCCTCCAGGGAGAACGAGCGCGCGCCCGTGCCCTGGCCGACGGTGACGCTGGTGGCGTCGCAGTAGAAGGCGACCTTGCGGGCGGATGCGGCCTGGCGCAGGGCCTGCAGCGCGGGCCGCGCCTCGCGCGCGGCCAGGGCGCGCAGCCGTTCCGCCGCCACGGCGACGTCGGCCGCGGCGCCGCCGGCGAGCTGCGCCTGCGCGGCGCCGAACGCCCACTCCCCGGCCTCCTGCGCCGTGGCGAGCGCATCGACCGGCGCGGCCAGCGCCAGCCGCACGCCGTGGGTCTGGGCCCGCTCGACGATCCGCTCCCGCGACCAGCCGAGCCGGGCCAGCAGGTTCTCGACCAGGTCGCGCCAGGCCTCCGCGAGCTGCAGCGCGGGCCCGCGCTCCGCGTCCACGTCGAGCTCCACCCCCGATTCGGGAAGGAGCAGGCTGGGTCCGTGCAGCCGCCGCGACTCGCGTAGCCTCATCCCTGGCGTTCGCGGACCATGTGCGCGATCGCGCGCACGCTGCCGAAGTTGGCCTCGCTCAGGTCGCCGAGCTCCAGCGTGACCTGGAACTCCTGCTGCAGCGCGAGCACGAGGTTCACGATGCTCATCGAGTCGAGGTGGCCCGCCTCGATCAGGCGGTCGTCGGGTTTCGGCGTCAGGCTGCGGCCGGTGCTCTCGAGCACGACGCGGCGCACCAGGTCGGTGACCTGCTGGAGGAACGCGGGAGGAAGGTCTTCGGTCATCGGCTGAGCTGTGCCAGCACCTGGCGGCGGTCCGGCTTGCCGGCGTGCGTGCGCGGCAGGGAGGGCAGGACCACGAAGCGATGCGGGATCTTGTGGGGCGAGAGGCGCTCCTGGCAAGCCTGCTGCAGCGCCTCCGTCCCGGGCGCCGCGTGGCCGGGCTGCGGTTCGACGCAGGCGACGATGCGCTGGCCCAGGACCGGGTCGTCCACGCCCACGACCACCGCCTCCTGCACGCCCGGCACCTCGCGCAGCACGCCCTCGATCTCGAACGGATTGACGCGGTGGCCGCCGCTCTTCAGGAACGTGGTGATCCGCCCGCGCAGGTGGATCCGGCCGTGGGCGTCGACGTGGCCCAGATCGCCGGTGGGCAGGAAGCCGGAGTCGTCGGTGAGCGGTTCGCAGCGGTCGCGTGCGACCAGCTGGCCGATGGCGTTCGCGGGCGAACGCACCGCGATCTCGCCCGGCTCGCCGTGCCCCGGCGCCGGGAGTCCCGGGCGCAGGATGGTGCCGGGGACCAGCGGACCCACCATGCCCGGGTCGTCGAGCACCTCGCCCGGGCCGAGGTCGAGCCGCGTCATCGCGCCGACCGACTCGCTCAGGCCGTAGCGCAGGTGGATGGTGGCCGCCGGGAACGCCGTGCGCAGATCGCGCACGAGCTGGGTGTCGATCGCCGCGGTGCCGAGGGTGAACGAGCGCAGCCGGGGCAGGTGGGCACGCGAGAGCGCGCCGAGGCGCAGCATGAGCTTGAACCAGTTGGGGCTGGCCAGCACCGCGACGCAGGCGTGCTCCTGCATGCGAGCCACGTCGTCGCCCGGCACGAACCGGTTGCTGAGCACCACGCCGGAACCGTGCAGCAGGTGCTCGAACACCACGGCGCCGCCCATGGCGTGGAACTGCGGCACCGGGCAGAACACGTTCTCGTCGGCCACGCGCCGCAGGTGCTCGCGGTTCTGGTCCAGGTTGGCGAGCAGGTTCGCGTTGCTCAGCAGGATGCCCTTCGGGCGTCCGGTCGAGCCCGACGTGAACTGCACCATGCGCGTCGGTGCCGGCAGCACCCGGGCGGGCGCCACCACGGGATCGAACGCCCGCGGGTTGGCGAGCAGGTCCTGCCAGAGGATCCGCCGGTGTCCGCCGCCGGGTCCGGCCTCGGCGTTGGTCAGTGCCACGATCGTCGTGGGCCGGCGCAGGGCCGCGAGCGCGGCCGCCTGCGCGGTCGTCGAGTGCACCAGGACGAGGTCGGGCTCCAGCAGGTCGAGGAGCGCGCCGGCCTCGTGACCCGTGCACTTGTCGGGCACCGGCACCAGGATGCCCCCGGCGGCGAAGGTGCCGAAGGCCGCCGCGGTGTGCTCCGGTCCGCCGGGCAGCATCACCATGCACACGGCGGGGCGCTCGCCGGAGAGCAGGTGCTGCACGGCCCAGGCCTCCCGCCGGAGGGTGGCGTGGTCCACCGCGCGGCTCTCGTTGGCTACGGCGAGGCGCGTCTCGCGGCCGTGCGTGGTTTCCAGGAGTCGGGCGAACATGTTCGGGATGGTCTCGGCGGCGCGCTCAGGGCAGCCGCTGGCCGCGGAGCGCGTCCTCGGGCCGGCCGCGCTCCCGCACCACCCACGCCTGGCCGCCGTCGACCAGGACCTCGGCCGGGGCGGGGTGACTGAGGAACATCGTGTTGGAGAAGGTGAGCCCGTACGCGCCCGAGACCAGGATCGCGAGCAGGTCGCCGGCGTGCAGTTCCGGCAGCAGCAGGTCCGCGGCGAACTCGTCGGCCGGAGTGCAGAGCGGGCCGCCGCAGGTGTAGCGTTCCGCGCCCGTGCGCCACGGCTCGCGGGCGGGCACCATGGGGAACGCGCGCCGGATCACGCTGCCCAGGCCGGCGGCGGCGCCGTGCTGGTGCATGCCGCCGTCCAGGATCAGGTGGCGTTTTCCCTGCGACGTCTTGGCGTAGACCACCCGCGTCAGGTAGACGCCGGCGGGTGCCGTGAGGTAGCGGCCGAGCTCGACCCAGTAGGTCCGATCCGGGCGGGCGTCGCGGGCGATCCGGTCCTGCAGGCCGGCCCCGGCGCGCTCCAGGTCGAAGTCGGGGTCGCCTTCGAACGAGGCCACCCCGAAGCCGCCGCCGAAGTTCAGCGAGGCCAGCGGCGCGCCCAGATCGCGCTCGAGACCGTTGGCCAGGTCGACGAGGTGACCCGCGTTGGCCGCCCAGGCCGCTGCGTCGAACGACTGCGTGCCGGCGTAGACGTGCAGCCCGCGCAGCGTGCACACGTCCTCGCGCCGGATCCGGCGCAGCAAGGGGAGGAGTTCCGGCTCGTCGACGCCGAACTTCTTGCTGCCGCCGCCCATCTTCATGCGCGAACCGGCCATGGCGTCCTTGGGGTTCACGCGCACGGCCACGCCGGGGCGGGCGCCCTTGGCGCGGGCGAACGCGGCCAGGGCCGTGTACTCGGCCTCGGACTCCAGGTTCAGGGTGCCGAGTCCGGTGGCCGTCGCCAGGGCGAAGTCCTCGTGGTTCTTGCCGGGCCCCGCGAAGTGCATGTCCGCGCCGGCGAAACCCGCGGCCCTGGCCACGTGGATCTCGCCGGCCGAGGCGATCTCGGCGCCGGCGCCGGCGAGGCGCAGCACGCGCGCGAGGGCGGCATTGGGGTTCGCCTTGAGGGCGTAGAGCACGCGCACGCGCGGCCCCAGCGCGGCGCGCACGCGCGCCAGGGTGCGGCGCAGGATCTCCGCGGCGAAGACGTAGAGCGGCGTGCCGAAGCGGCCCGCCAGCTCCTCGGCGGCGATGCCGCCGATCGCCAGCTCCCGCGCCCCGGGCGGGACGTGTTCGGCCAGTGCGAGGTCCTTGCGCGTGGGGGGCGGCGTGGGCTGCATCGGGTTCCCTTCATACTAGATCGGCCCGGCGCGCGAAGCGGCCCGATGCGTGGCGCGCGGGCGCGCGCGCCGGCGGCGGGATGCGCCGCTGCGCCGGAACCGGCGCTTCGCCCCTTGTGGCCGGGCCGTGCCGGCCGCCATCCTCTCGGCATGGACCCCGGCCTGCTCGCCATGTTGATCGCCAAGGCACGCGCCGCCCAGGCGCACGCCTATGCCCCGGCCTCGCGGTTCGCGGTGGGGGCCGCGCTGCTGGGCGTGGATGGCCGCGTGTTCGCCGGCTGCAACGTCGAGAACGCCAGCTTCGGGCTGACCCTGTGCGCCGAGCGCAACGCCCTGGGCACGGCCGTGGCCGAGGGCGTGCGCGCGTTCCATGCTCTCGTCGTGGTCACGCCGGTGGTCGAGCCGGCCTACCCGTGCGGGGCGTGCCGGCAGGTCCTGGCCGAGTTCGCGCCGAAGCTGCCCCTCTTCCTGGTGGGCCGCGACGACCGGATCGTGCGCAGCACGGTGGAGCAGCTGCTGCCGCACGCGTTCCGATTCGAGTACTCCGGGACGTGAGTCCGGTGTCCGCCGCCATGGTCCACCCTGCCCCGAGCAACCCATGACCCGCGCCGCACGATCGCCGACTCCGTTCCAGGTCCCGCCGGTGGATGCCGTCGCGCTGGAGACGCGCGCGGCGGAGCTGGCCACGCGCTCGATCAAGAAGGAGAGCAAGGCGAAGGGCCTGCGGATGGCCGTGGCCATGACCGACCTGACCACCCTGGAGGGCATGGACTCGCCCGGTCGGGTGCGGCAGCTCTGCCACAAGGCCCTCCAGCCGCTGCCGGGGCGCGGCGACGTAGGTCCGGTGGCGGCGGTATGCGTGTATCCCGACCTCGTGCGCGTCGCGGTGGAGGCGTTGCGCGGCAGCCCCGTACAGGTCGCGTCGGTGGCGACCGGCTTCCCCTCCGGGCGTACCGCGCTCGACCTGAAGCTGGAGGAGACACGGCGAGCGGTGGGCGACGGGGCCGCGGAGATCGACATGGTGATCGACCGCGGGGCGTTCTTCGCCGGCCACTACGGCCAGGTGTTCGACGAGATCGGCCGCGTCAAGGAGGCCTGCGGCGCGGCCCACCTGAAGGTGATCCTGGAGACCGGCGAGCTGCGGACCTACGACAACGTGCGCCGTGCCGCGCGCATCGCCTTGCTCGCCGGCGCCGACTTCGTCAAGACCAGCACCGGCAAGGTCCAGCCCGCAGCGACCCTGCCGGTCACCCTCCTGCTGCTGGAGAGCGTGCGCGACCACTACCTCGAGACCGGCCGCCGCGTGGGTGTGAAGGCCGCGGGCGGCATCCGCTCGGCCAAGGACGCGCTGCGCTACCTCGTCGTGGTGAACGAGACCTGCGGCGACCTGTGGCTGACCCCCGACGCGTTCCGGTTCGGCGCGAGCACGTTGCTCAACGATTTGCTCGTGCAGCTGCTGCGGGTCGAGTCGGGGGTGTACCAGCGGCCGTCGGAATTCTCGCTGCCGTGAGTCACGGATCCGGGCATGGTCCGATCCGCGCACCAGGGCGTGGACCGGACCGGCCGGTGGCCCGACCAGTGCCGCCGCGCGGCCGGGGGCGGTCGGTCGGAACGCGGTTCCGTCCCCGGCGGGGCCGGGGCTCTCGCTCAGCGGCTCAGTACGTCCACTCGGTGACCAGCCCGTTGGCCTGGATGGCCCCGGTCGCGGGAGGCGTGGTCCCGAAGCTGATTGCGTACACGCGACCCTGCGGCCACGGGACGCCGGCCGTGGCATAGGGCACGGAGTGGTCGAGGCCGTTGCTGGTCTTGAGCTGCGCGCCATCCAGGGCGACCCACTGCGTGCGCAGGCGGGACCCTGAGATCGCGGGGCTCATCACGATGGGGAAGGAGGTCGAGGATCCACCAGCCGCCGTGGTCGGGAAGCTGAGGAACACGATCGGGTTGATGTGGAGGAAACAGCCCGCGGAGCCGATCAGGGCAAGGTCGAGTGGCAGGGGGATGCCGCCGACGTTGTTGGCCGTGTCGCCGAACATCAGCGTCGCGGTGGAGGACACCGGTCCGTTGGCCAGGGTGTTCAGCACCGTCGTATTGCTGATCGAGCCCGTCGCGGTCATCGGGTTGGCCGCGCCGGTGACGAGACAGCCCGTCCCGAGGAACCCTGCGGTGTGCGTCGAGCCCGGACCGCGCTCGTAGAACTGGGTGGGAGTCACCGGGTTCGAGGACGCGATGTAGGCCTCCCAGATCACCGGATCCTGGCCGGTGTACACGTGGGGCAGGGTGAACAGGATCGGCGCGTCGAACGGTGCCGGCGGCCGTGCATAGGTGCCCACCGCAGGGAAGTTGAGGGTGCCGTTGAACACCGTCGTCGGCGTGGAGCCGGCCTTGAAGTTGTTCGCGAACGTCGTGCTGATCCCCGTGGGCCCTGTGGCCGCGTCGCCGAGGCGCAACGTCAGGACGTAGCTCTTCGCGACGTGTGCGACCGAGTACTGGTGGCGGAAGGCCATGGCCTTGAGGACGCCGGGCGTACCGAGGAGGCCAGCATCGATCTGCTGGCAGAACTGCTCGCTGGAGGTGAAGGGTCCCCAGGGAATGGAGTTGTTGATGCCGCCGTAGGAGTTGACCAGCGCGCCCGGGGACACGACCTTGGTTCCCTGAGCGGCGACGGCAGAGCAAACGAGAGCCAGCGCCAGGAGGCGCGGGTGGGAGTTGAGCATGGGGGAATCTCCGGGAATGGGAGAACCGGAGTCTGCACCGCCAGGGCTGCCGCGCAAGCCCTGCGCGCACCTGGCCGGGGCGCAGCGGTCGCCTCACTCCCGCGCCAACGGCAACTCGATACGGAACACCGCACCACCCTCCGGCAGATTCCCGGCCTCCAGGGTGCCGCCGCAGGATTGCACGCTCTGGCGCGCGATGGAGAGACCGAGGCCGGTGCCGCGCGTCTTGGTGGTGAAGAAGGGATCGAAGATCTCCGCGAGCTTGGGTGCAGGGATCCCCGGTCCCGTGTCCCGCACCTCGAGGACGGCGCGCTGCCCGCGGGCCTCGCCGAACACGGTCACTGTGCCCTCCTCCTCCATCGCCTGCGCTGCATTCAGTACCAGGTTCAGCAGCGCCTGGCCCAGGAGGCGTCCATCGATCGTCACCGTCAGGTTCTCCGCGATCCCCTGGACGACGCGATGGCGGGCCACCTCGGGATGGTGGCGCAGCGACTCGATCACCTCGCCCACGAAGGTGCTCAGGTCCGCGGCGCGCAGGCGCGCCGGGGTCGGGCGCGCGAAGCGCAGCAGATCCTGCACGATGTCGTCGAGGCGGCGGATCTCCGCGCCGACCGAATCGAACACCTGCTTGCGCGGGTCGTCGCCGGCCACGTCCCGGCTCAGGAGCTGCACCGCGGCGTAGATGCCGGCCAGCGGGTTCTTCACCTCGTGGGCGATCTTGGCCGCCAGCTCGCCGACCATGGCGAGGCTGCGCGACCGCGACAGCTCCTGCTCGGTGCGGCGCTGTTCGGTGATGTCGCGGATCGTGGCCGTGGTGCCCACGACGTGTCCGGCACTGTCGTAGAGCACGGCGCGCCCGAGGCTGACCCAGAGCTCGGTGCCGTCCTTGCGGACGCGACGGGTGATGTGGTTGCGGAGGGCCTGGTGGGCGCCCAGGTGCTGGCGGATCCAGCCCAGTTCGTCGGCCTGGAGCAGGTCCGGCGGCAGGAGGAATCCGACCTTGCGGCCCACGACCTCCTCGCGCGCGTACTGGAACATCTGCTCGGCGCCGCGATTCCAGTAGCGGAGCACGTTGTCGTTGTCGATCAGGATGACCGCGTCGCTGCTGTGCTCCACCAACTCGTCGAGGGCGATGTCGGCGTCCGCCAGCCCCTTGCCCATCGTGCTCAGGAAGAAGCGCGCGCTCCCCGACGGCGCACGGCTGCCCTGCGTGACCCCGGCCTGGTGGTGGGCGGGGCGGATCTCGAAGGTGCACCCGCAGCCTTCGCAGTGCTGGGAACACACGAAGGGGCTGCACACGACGTCGATGCCGGTGAGCGCGGCCGTGAAGCCGGTGAGGTAGCCGACGGTCACCGCGCACACCTCGCCCGCCGGCTCCGGGTCGCCGTTGCGGGCGCGGGCCGCCTCCTGCGCATCCTGCACGCGGCCCACCACGAGGCAGTCGCGGCTCTCAGGGTCGAGGCGGAACTCCTCCAGCGTGGCGTGACCGAGGCCCAGGTCGGCGAGGCCGGCCAACCCTTGCTCCATCGCCGCGCGCGTCGCGGTGGCACCGGCCCGGGTGGCGAAGTCGCGGCCGAGCCTCCGCCCCAGCCGGAACAGGATGTCTCCCGCGGCCTCGGCTCCGGCCGCCTCGCCGATGGCCTCCCTGAGGAACGCGAGTTCCGCAGCCGGGAGCGTCACCGACCGGGTCGGACGCTGGGGAGTGCGGCTCGTCTCGGAAGAGGACATCGCAGGTTCACGATATGCGAGGAGGTCGCCTCCCGTCCCATCGCGGCTCCCAGGGTTGGCCACGGCGAAGTCCCGCCCTCGGGGCAGGGTCCCGCAGCCCAGGGGGGCCGCGATGGGCCGGCCGGGGCGGCTCGCAGGGAGAGGGTGACGACATCCCACAGGAGGATCGCGCCGCGCGGCGATTCCCGCCACTGGCCGGCCCGGACCGGGGGCAGCGCTGGGACCTCCCGACCCGAAGAGTCTCGGGCTCTGGTATGGCATGTGCCGGGAGCGCGCCCAGCGCCCTTCGCAACGGGCGCCACCCTACCCATGGTGTGGGATTCCTCGCGCCGCCGCGAAAAGTTCCGCAGCCGGGTGTAGGGTTGGAGTGCGTGAAGATGGGTTCCAGAGTCCTGGTGGTCGACGACGAGCGGCTGGTCCGCTGGAGCCTGAGGCAGGCTCTGGAGGAGGCCGGCTACCAGGTCGACGAGGCAGCCAGCGCGAAGGAGGCGCAGGAGGCGATCGCGCGAGAACTGCCCGACCTGGTGCTCCTCGACTTCAAGCTCCCTGACGACACGGGCCTGACGGTCCTGCGCGGCCTGCGCAAGGTCTCCACCCGGGTGCCCGTGGTGATGCTGACGGCCCACGCCAGCATCACCGGCGCGGTCGAGGCGACCAAGGAGGGGGCGTACGACTACCTCTCCAAGCCCTTCGAGATCGACGAGGTCCTGCAGACCGTGGCGCGCGCCCTGGAGGCGAGCCGCCTGCGCGAGGAGGTGGCGCGGCAGCGCGAGGAGAGCCAGCGCACCTACAGCATCCAGAACCTGATCGCCGAGAGCGCGGCGATGCAGGAGGTGGTGCATCTGGTCCGGCGCATCGCCGCGAGCGAGGCCACGACGATCCTGATCCTGGGAGAGAGCGGGGTGGGCAAGGGCCTGATCGCCAGAGCCTTGCACTTCGAGGGCAGCAACTGGGAGAAGCCGTTCATGCACATCACGTGCACGGCCCTGCCCGAGACGCTGCTGGAGTCGGAGCTCTTCGGCCACGAGCGCGGAGCCTTCACCGACGCGAAGAACCAGAAGAAGGGCCTCTTCGAACTCGCCGACGGCGGCACGGTGTTCCTGGACGAGATCGGCGACATCTCCCTGGCCCTGCAGGGCAAGCTGCTCCGGTTCCTCGAGGACAAGGTGTTCCGCCGCGTCGGTGGCACGCGCGACATCCGCGTGAACGTGCGGATCATCGCGGCCACCAACAAGGACCTGGCCCGCGAGGTGGAGGCCGGACGCTTCCGCCGCGACCTCTACTTCCGCCTCAAGATCATCCCCATCGAGATCCCGCCGCTGCGCGAGCGGACCGAGGACATCCTGCCGCTGGCGAACTCCTTCGTCCGCCACTTCAACGCCGAGCTGCGCAAGTCGCTGGACGGTATCGATGCGGTGGCCGCCCAGCGGATCCGCGCCTACCCATGGCCGGGCAACGTCCGTGAACTGCGCAACGCGATCGAGCGCGCGGTCCTCCTCTCGGACGGCAAGCGCATCGGCGAGGTGGACCTGCCTGTCGAGATCAGGATCGGGACAGGCGGCCGCAAGCCCGCGCAGGGTGGGGTTGCGAACGGTTCCGGCGTCGAGGCGCCGTTCCAGCTGCCGCCCGGTGGCGTGGTGCTGGAGGAGGTGGAGCGCGACCTCCTGCGTCAGGCCCTGGAACGCGCCCACGGCAATCGCACGCGCGCGGCAAGGTTGCTCGGCATCAACCGCGACCGGATCCGCTACCGCATCCAGAAGTTCCACCTCGAAGATCTTGCTTCCGGCAGCGAGTGACTTGCGGCCCGGCTCTTGCATAGGATCCGCGCACCCGCATCGTGAGGCGCGTGCCTCCGGCGGGTGAAGGTCTCGCCCACCGCAACATGTTGCGCCGTCGCCCTACCGTGCCGCGTCTGGCGGAGACACGATCTCCGTTGTTCGCGCTCCTCCTCCTCGCGAGCGCCGTCGCCTCAGGCGTACCCGGCGATCGGATCGGGCTCGCCGCCGCGGTGCGACCGCGCGCGGCGGTTCCGCGGTGCCAGGATCCGCAGGGCGGGCCGGCGAGTGGCGGCCAGGGAGCCGCTGCCGCGACCAGGCCACCGGCTGCCAGGCAGCGCGAGACGCCGCTCGTGCGCGGCCTGCTGCAGACGCGCTACTGGGCGCGCTGGACGAGCGACGACAGCGACCATGACCTGTACGCCACGCTGACGCTGGACATCGGCAACGCGGAGGAGCACAAGGTCACCGGGCGCTTCATGGGCAGGATCGTCGGCGACCTCGACGGCAGCGAGCCGGACGGCTCGCCCTTCTACAGCGTGAACGACGTCGGAGAGGGCGCCGTCAGCGGCTACGTCTACGACGCGTACGTGGACGTGCACCGGGTCGACGTGCTCTCGCGCCTGCGCATCGGACGGCAGACGATCTGGGACACGCCCGAGCTGGCGTTCCTCGACGGCGTCAGCGCCGAGACCGAGGAGTTCGGCGCCATGGAGGCCCAGTTCGGCGCCTACGCCGGCATCTCCACGCACCTCTACGAGAGCTCGCACAGCGGCGACTGGATGCTGGGTGCCTACGCGCAGGGCCGGCCCTGGGCCGGCGGCCGCCTGCGCCTGGACTGGATGCACCTGGAAGACGAGACGCTGGTGAGCGAACACCAGGACGATCTCTACGCCGCGCGCTACTGGCAGAAGGTGGCCCGCAAGGTCGACCTGGAGGCCGGCTATTCGCGCATCGAGAGCCGTGATCGCGACGTGCGCGGGCGGGTGGCGTTCAACGAGCCCGCCGCCGACTTGATGGTGCAGGCGACCTACTACCAGCTCCTGCGCACCCAGAAGGATCTGGTGATCGAGCTCGACCCCTACTACGAGACCTTGCGCGAGTACTACCCGTTCTGGCAGGTCGGCGGGATGGTGGCGAAGGGCCTCGGCGAGCACCTGGATCTGCAGGTGGGCGTCGACGTGCGCCGGGTGCGGGACGAGTCCGACATCGGTACCAACAACCGCGACTACGAGCGCTACTACGGCACCGGCACGCTGCAGGACATCGGGACCGAAGGGCTCTACCTGAGCGTGACCGCCGACTACTGGCAGAGCGAGGACGAGGACATCGAGACCCTGAGCGGGGATCTGGGCTACCGGCTCGACGCGAAGTGGGACGCCTCGGTGGGCACCTACTACTCCCTCTACAAGTACGATCTGTTCACGGCCGACGAGCGCGACCACGTGCGCACCTACTTCGCGAAGGTGCGCCACAAGGCCTCGGCCGATCTCACCCTCGATCTCTGGTACGAGCTCGAGGACGACGACTTCGACACCTATCACACGCTGCGACTGGGGGGCACATGGCGCTTCTGAACGGTCTGCCGCCGCACCGCGGCGGCGAAGGTGGTGCTGCACCGGACCCCGTGCGAGGCCGCGGCCTCATGGCGCGGGTCGGCAGCGCCGCGCAACGCGTCCGCCGGTCGAGGCCCCTGGCCTTGTTGCTCGTGGCCGGCGGGATGATGGGCTGCATGCTGGTGGACGCCATCACGGGCGGCGCGAAGCCGTTCGTGTTCAGCCACAAGGTGCACGTGACCGGTGAGAGCATGGAGTGCGGCGACTGCCACACGGCCTGGCAGGAAGCCGACGATCCCGGCTTGCCCGGCCTGGCGGGCTGCAAGCTCTGCCACGACAACATCGACAAGGACAAGCCGCCGGAGCGGCGGGTCGAGACGCTCTACCGGGACGGCAAGTACCTGGCCACGGGCGTGGCGCGGCTGTCGGACGAGGTCGTCTTCTCGCACAAGCGGCACGTCACGGACCAGGAGTCGTGCAAGACGTGCCACACCGGGATCGAGGAGGACGAGACGCTCGATCCGCGCCTCGCCGTCACCATGTCCGAGTGCAGCGAGTGCCACACGACCAGGAAGGTGGCCAACGAGTGCGCGACCTGCCACCGGGAGATCCGGTCCGACGTGGCGCCGCGCACCCACGAGAAGTTCTGGTCGCGCCAGCACGGCAAGGTGGTGCGCGCGCACAGCAACGAGACCGTCGACGACTGCTCGCTCTGTCACCAGGAGACGCAGTGCACCAGCTGCCACCTGGACCAGATGCCCGAGAGCCACAACAACTACTTCCGCCGCCGTGGCCACGGCCTGCTGGCGCGGATGGATCGTGACCAGTGCGCCGCGTGTCACCGCACCGACATGTGCGACAGCTGCCACCGTGAGACGCGGCCCACCAACCACGTCGGACAGTGGGGCGCGGGACGCAGCACGCATTGCCTCAACTGCCACGAGCCGCTGTCCAGTTCGGACTGTTCGGTGTGCCACAAGTCGACGCCCAGCCACCAGCTCGCGACCCCCTTGCCGCCGGGCCACAACGCCGCGATGAACTGCCGGCAGTGCCACGGCAACGGCCAGCCGCTGCCGCACGTGGACAAGGGCGACCAGTGCACGAACTGCCACCGCTGAGCGCATGATGCGCCGCCCACCGCCGCGGCCGGTGCGCCGTGGCGGGGGCAGGGCGCGGGACGGTCTCGTGCGACCTGCGCTCCATCCGCGGCGGCGCGGACCAGGAACCTGGCGCGTGGCTTCCGGCGCGCAAAAGCCCGCGGGAGCCTGTGGGGAAGAACCCGCGAGGTCGCGGAAAAACCCCCGCTCTCTGTCATTCCCGCGTCATCCCTGCGCCTGCGCGCAGGGCGAGGCGGGTGCGATCCCGAGTCCCGATGCCACGGGCGGTTGCGGCGGCGGCCGGATCGGGCTCCGCAGGAACGGCGGTGCCGCAGGGACGGCTCACGCACGCTGGCGAGAGCGGCACGCTCCTTGCCCTGGCGCGGGGTTCACTCCCCCCGGAGGAACCAGGAGCTGCACATGACTAGCTCGAGACATCCCCTCGGTTCGTGGCGCGCCACCGGATTGGCGTTGGCCGCGGGCCTGCTCGCGTTCGTGTTCGCGGGCTGCGACGACGACGACAATCCCCCGCCCCCTCCGCCGCCGGCCAAGACGCCCCCCGGCAAGACACCTACCGAGGTCGCCCGCGGTGCGGCGCTGCCCGGCATCGTGGTCGAGGTCGTGAAGCTGACCGGCGCCTCCGGCGCGGACGGCACCTTCCAGGTCGGCGACACCATCTCGGTGAACTTCAAGGTCCGCAAGACCGACGGCACCAGCTGGAACATCACCGACTTCGGCCGCGGCCGGATCATGCTCTCCGGCCCGACCAGCAACTACCAGCGGGTCATCCCCGAGGTGCAGGACGTGCCGACCAAGGCGGTCTACAATGCCGACGACACGTACACCTACACCTTCGCGACGGCGATCCCCGCGGTCTACGCGGCGCCGATCAACGACTCGAGCTTCTTCGGCCCCGACGACGGCGAATGGAAGGGCCAGCCGCTGCAGGCCGGCACCTACAGCATCGGCCTCTCCCTGGGCTGGGACTACACGGTCGATGGCGAGTCGTTCCGTGACGCCGGCAACGAGGTCTACGACTTCCTCTTCGGCGGCGCGACCAAGATCGAGTCGCGCGAGGTGGTGGGCCAGGACTCGTGCAACCAGTGCCACGCGACGATGCGCTTCCACGGCGACCTGCGGCGCGAGGTGACGCTCTGCCTGCTCTGCCACACCTCGGGTTCCGAGGACCGCAACAACCCGGCGGTCGAGGGCGGCAGCCCCGGCGTGACGATCGACTTCCGGGTGATGATCCACAAGATCCACAACGGGAGGCACCTGCCCGCGGTCCTGGGCGTGGCCACCAACGCGGATGGCTCGCGCAAGTACGACGCCACCCCGAAGCCCTACAAGGTCGTGGCCGGCTCGGTGCACGACTACTCGCACATCGCCTTCCCGGTGTGGCCGAACTTCAACATCGCCATGCCGCGCGACGCCGGCTACACGGCCCTGACCAGCGCGCAGAAGACCCAGGAGGACACGATCCGCACCGGCGTCACCAGCTGCGCGGTGTGCCACGGTGACCCGGATGGCGCCGGCCCGATCCAGGCGCCCAAGCAGGGTGCCCTGGCGTTCTCCCAGCCGACCCGCCGCGCCTGCGGCTCGTGCCACGACGACATCGACTGGAGCCTGCCCTACAAGGCCAACAACGTGGCGATGCCGGCCCAGGCCAACGACTCGGCCTGCCTGCTCTGCCACGGCGTGGTGAACAGCGCCCTCGACAACGAGAAGGCGCACCTGCACCCGCTGCTGGATCCGTCGTTCAACCCAGGCCTCAACTTCCAGATCACGAAGCTGGCCGAGGGCGGCACCAACAACAACGACGGCACGATCGACCCGGGCGAGAAGGTCGCCATCACGATGCGCGTGACCGACGACAAGGGCGCGGACGCGCTGCCCTCGGCGGTCGCGTCGATGAACGCGGTCCTGCACGGACCGGTCACCAACAACAACGTCGTGGCCTACGTCTCGATCCCGGCGGGCGCCCTCAAGGGCAGCCAGCCGTTCACGCTCTTCCTGCCCGAAGTGGTGTACCTCGAGTCTCCGGGCGTCGCGACGGCGGCCCTCGGCGACGTGTTCACCACGGCGCGCGTGCCGCACTGGGACATCACCGGTGCACTGACCAGCGTGTGGGTGCGCACCGCCACGACGGGCGGCAACAGCACCCTGGCCGGGGCGGCGAACCCGCCGGCCAACTACCTTGACGTCGTGGATGCCACCGGTTTCGCCCGCAACGACTACGTCGTCCTCGAGGACGGAGTGGCCGGCAAGGTCGAGTACCTGCAGATCCAGAACGTGATCGGCAACCGCCTCTGGTTCTCCTCGCCGTACACGTCGGCGTACGCCCCGGGCGTGACCAAGAGCCACGCGGTGGGTGCGACCGTGAAGGAAGTGCGGCTCACCGCCAAGGTGAAGGGCACCGACTTCACGATCAACGCGGCCACCGGCCAGATCACCGAGGTGACCGAGTTCGGCGCGGGCAACGCGGTGGTCGTGACGTACACGACCGACTTCGTGATGCCTGCGACCTACCCGCTCTCCCTCAACGACGGCTACGACTTCGACGACGCCGTCGGCGAGTGGGCCGGCAAGCCGATCGTGGACGGTACCTACAGCGTGACCTGGTGGGGTGCTCGCACCCTGACCCTGGACCTCTTCGGCGAGACCAACAGCTACCGCGGCACCGCGCGGGCCGCGCGCCAGGACTTCCTGGTGGGTTCGGCCAAGACGCTGACGGCCTATCCGTTCATCGCCGACCTGGGGAAGACCTGCAACGCCTGCCACCAGGATCTCTACTTCCACGGCGGTGGGCGCCGCGGCTACGAGGCCTGCATCGCGTGCCACGGCACGGCGGGCTCCGAGGACCGTCCGCAGTACGTGGCCGGCAACGCCGGCGCGACCACGGGCGTGTCGGTGGACTTCCGGCAGATGCTGCACAAGATCCACAAGGGCGAGGAACTGGAGAACGCCTCCAGCTACATCGTGAACGGCCACAGCTCCGCCGCGTTCCCCAACAACTTCACGGCCTACAGCTATGAGGAGGTCGTGTTCCCCGCCTGGCCGGGAGGCGTGCAGAACTGTGTCCGGTGCCACGGTGCGTCGAACACGGCGTGGTATGCGCCGGTGACCCGCAAGCACCCCACCGCCCAGGTGAAGCCGGGCCAGAACTGGCGCTTCGTGTGCGGCTCGTGCCATGATGGCGAAGCGGCCCAGGCTCACATCGACGCCATGTCCGCCGCCAGTGGCTCCGAGTCGTGCGCGGTCTGCCACGACCCAGGCAAGGAGTGGAACGTGCAGTTCATGCACAAGCAGACCCGCTGACCGCTCGATGCAGCTCCGTTCCCCGCTTCGCAGTCCCGCGAGCCCCGACCGCAAAGGGCTCGCGGTGACTGCGATGTTCGTTTTCGGGGCCCTCGCGGCGGCGTTCCTGGTGCAGCGCCTGCTCGTGCCGGACGAGGATCTGGTGCCGTCACCGCCGGGGGAGCGGCCGGCGCTGGCTCTGCCTTGGACCGTCGAGGACGCCGATCCTGCGGTGCCGGGGTCCGCGCCGGAGGCGAGCCGGGTGGCGACGACCGTCGCGGCGGTCCCCGCCGCCGAAGCCGAGGATCCCGGGGGCGGGACCTCGGCGCGACGGCCGCGCAACACCGAGCGCGATCAGTACCTGGCCTTCCTGGCCCTGGCACGTTCCGACCTCGGCCGGCTCGAGGGGATGGCAGCGGAGATCCTGGACGGGCCGACGCCGCAGGCGCGGCGCATGGCGTGGCTGCGGGCGCTCTACGACGCCGGCTCGTCCCGTGCGCCGGAGTTCTTCGGCCGGGCGATCCGCACGATCCCGGACCGGGGCGCAGCGCAAGGCGAGTCCCTGCCATCGGTGCTGGTGCACTACCTCGGCTCCCGCGCGAGCCGCGATCCGCGCGCCCGCTCGCTCCTCGAGGAGACCGCGTTCGAGCGCACCGGCCCGCAGCCCGTGCCGCCCCAGGTCCGCCGCCGGGCCGCGGCGCTGCTGGCCATGGCCGCCACGCCCAAGGAACTGGCTGCGCTGCCCTATCACCTCGCGCGGGAGATCGATGCGGAGCTCGTCGCTGGCTGTCTGAGTGCGGTGGCCTCGAACCCCAACCGCGAGGCCGCCGACTCGGTGTTCGTGGCCATGGGACGGACGCCCGTGCGCCATGAGCCAGTGCCGGAGACCGACCGCTGATCCGGGGCTTCGCAGGTTCCACGCGGCGGGGCTCCTGCCCGCGGCAGCCCGGCGCCGAGGCGGGCAGCGCCGGTTCCGGCCACGTGCCGCGTGGTCCGGGCACCGAAGCCGCGGTCGCGGGGGCGTGGCCGGGCGCTACGCTTGCGACATGGCCGCCAAGGACACCGTCGCCGCGACTGCGCGCCCGTCCCTGACCTTCGGAGCGACCTGGAAGTACGCGCCCGCGCCCGAAGACTCGGGCCAGGTCCGGATCGAGGCGCGCTACGGGCTCTTCGTCGCCGGGAAGTTCCAGCCGGCCAAGGCGGGCCGCACGCTGCCGGTGGTGGAGCCGGCGACCGAGGCGGTGCTCGCCGAGGTCGCGCATGCCGACGCCGCGGACGTCGACCGCGCGGTGGCGGCCGCGCGCCGCGCCCAGCAGAGGGTCTGGGGCCCGATGCCCGGAGCGCACCGCGCCCGCTACCTCTACCGCATCGCCAGGCTGATCCAGGAGCGCGCGCGCGAGCTCGCGGTGCTCGAGACCCGCAACGGCGGCAAGCCGATCCGCGAGTCCCGCGACGTGGACGTGCCCCTGGCCGCGCAGCACTTCTTCCACCACGCGGGATGGGCCGACAAGGTGCACCTGGCGTTCCCCGGGGCGGTCGGCCAGCCGATCGGCGTGATCGGGCAGGTGATCCCGTGGAACTTCCCGCTGCTCATGGCGGCCTGGAAGCTCGCGCCGGCGCTGGCCTGCGGGAACACCGTGGTCCTCAAGCCCGCGGAGACCACGCCGCTCACCGCGCTGCGGCTCGCCGAGATCCTGCAGCAGGCCGATCTGCCGGAGGGCGTGGTCAACATCGTGTGCGGCGATGGCGGCACCGGCGCCGCGCTGGTGCGCCATCCGGGCATCGACAAGGTCGCCTTCACCGGCTCGACCGAGGTGGGCAAGGAGATCCAGCGGACCCTCGCCGGCACCGGCAAGGACCTGACCCTGGAGCTCGGCGGCAAGGCCGCGCACGTCGTGTTCGAGGACTGCGCCGTCGATCAGGCGGTGGAAGGCGTGGTGCGCGGGATCTTCTTCAACCAGGGCCACGTGTGCTGTGCGGGTTCGCGGCTCCTGGTGCAGGAGAGCCTGCACGACCTCTTCGTCGAGAAGCTGCTCCGGCGCATGGAGCGGATCCGGGTCGGCGATCCGCTCGACAAGAACACCGACCTGGGCGCGATCCACTCGCGGGCGCAGCTCGACAAGATCCGCGGTCTGGTCGAGAGCGGCGTGGCCGAGGGGTGCACGCTGCACCAGCCCGCGGGTGCGCTGCCGGCCAAGGGCTACTGGTATCCGCCCACGGCGTTCACCGGCGTCGGCCCCGCGCACCGGATCGCGCGCGAGGAGATCTTCGGCCCCGTGCTCTCGATCCTCACGTTCCGCACGCCGGAGGAGGCGGTCGAGAAGGCCAACAACACGCCGTACGGACTCTCGGCGGGCGTGTGGACCGACAAGGGAGCGCGCATCCTGTGGCTGGCGGAACGCCTGCGCGCGGGCGTGGTGTGGAACAACACGTTCAACCGCTTCGACCCGGCCGCGCCGTTCGGCGGCTACAAGGAGAGCGGCTTCGGCCGCGAGGGTGGGCGCCAGGGCCTGCGCGCCTACCTGCGATTCTCCGGTTCGTTCCGCCAGGGCTGAACGCCACCGCATCGCCATGACCCACGCACCCGAAGTCCGCAAGACCTACAAGCTCTTCGTCGGCGGCGCGTTCCCGCGCAGCGAGTCGGGGCGCAGCTATGCGCCGGCCGGCGCGCCGGCGGTGAACGTCGCGCGCGCCAGCCGCAAGGACCTCCGCGACGCGGTGGTCGCGGCGCGCGGCGCGCTGGCCGGGTGGAGCGGCCGCTCAGGCTACAACCGCGGCCAGATCCTCTACCGCCTCGCCGAGGTCCTGGAGAGCCGCAAGGACTCGCTGGTGGCCGAGCTGCGCGCATGCGTGCGCGCCACGCCGGCAGCGGCGCGCAGGGAGGTGGACGAGGTCATCGATCTGTGCGTGTTCCACGCCGGGCTCTGCGACAAGGTGCAGACCCTGCTGGGTTCCCAGAACGCCGTCGCGGGACCCTTCTTCAACTTCTCCACGGTCGAGCCGACGGGTGTGGTCGGGGTGATCGCGCCGGAACGCCCCGCCCTGCTCGGCCTCGTGGCCCTGGTCCTGCCGATCCTGGTGGGCGGCAACGTGGTCGTGGCGCTGGTGAGCGAGCCGGCGCCCCTCGCCGCCCTGGCGCTCGGCGAGCTGCTCGCGGTCAGCGACCTGCCGCCGGGGGTGGTGAACCTGCTGGCCGGACAGCGGGGCGAGCTGCAACCCCACTTCGCGTCGCATCGGGACCTCGACGGCCTCCTGGCGGCCGGCGCGCCCGATCCGGCGCTCGGTCAGGCGGCGGCCGAGAGCGTGAAGCGGGTGCGGCACGCCGACCTCGCGGCGGCGGAGTGGTCCGAGCCGGCGCGGCTCCGCTCCCTGCTCTGGGTCGAGCCCTTCGTCGAGGTGAAGACGCTCTGGCATCCTGTGGCGTTCTGAACCCTCGATCGCGCGGCGCCGCGGCACGATCCAGAGGCCGTTCCCCGCCGCGGCGCGTATCGAGAGCCGGAGAACCAACCATGCCCAAGTTCGCACGTGCTTCCGCAGTCGTGGCTCTCGGTGGCCTGCTCGCCGCCCAGGGCTTCGTCTCTCCCCGGGCCAACGCCGGCACCGAGGGCAACTCCGCGTCCGCCTATCCGTTCGGCCACGACGACATGCGCTGGCAGGAGGTCCACGCCGATCCGCGCGGCACGCCCCTGGCCATCACCCGGCTGGCCTGGAGGCGCGACTGCGAGACGGCCACGGGCACGACCTACGGGCCGCGCACCTTCGACCTGGAGTTCTTCGCCGGTGGCGGATCGCTCGCGTCCTTCGGCACGGCCTTCGCGAGCAACTACGACGCGACCACGCCCTCGACCCGGGTGATGGCGCGCCGCACGCTGAACCTGCCCGACCTGAACCCGCTGCCGGCCACGCCGCCCGCGCCGTTCACGGTGGTGCTGCCCTTCGACGCGCCCTATCCCCACCTCGGCACCCGGGACCTGGTGATCGAGGCGATCACGTGGGGCAACAGCGCGGGGCCGGGCTATCAGCTCATCCCCCTGGACCATGTCTCGCCCGTGCAGTCCATGCCCGGCAGCTCGGCGATCGTGGGCACGGGCTGCTTCACCGGCGCCAGCGCCACGTCGCCCATGGCCCTCGCGGTCAGCTCGTCGGTGAACGCGAGCCGGACGCTCACCTCGACGTGGTCGGTGCTCCGTGCCCCGCCCAACGCCACCGGCAACCTGCTCCTGATCGGGCTCACCAACCCGGGGGTGCAGGTCCCCGGCCTGTGCACGGCGCTGCACAGCGATGCGCTGGTCCTCCTGCCCGGGCCCGGCGCGAGCAGCACCGGCAATTGGACCGTCGCGAACGTCACGTTCCCGATGAGCCAGGCCATGCTGGGCGCGAAGCTTCACGCCCAGGCGGCCTCGCCGGATGCCAGCAAGACCATCCCCGTGGCGCTCTCCAACGGCCGCGAGTGGACCCTTCCGGCGGCGTTCCCGGCGCCGGTGGCGGTGAAGCGGACCCTCACGTGGAACCGCGCCGCGATCACGGGCAGCGCGGTCCAGGAACTCGGCGGAGTGATCCAGATCCTCTGACCCAGACGCAGAGGCGTGGACGAGGACGGGGCGCGGCCCGAGGGCGCATGCGCGGCCACGCACCGCGCCAGCGGGTGGCGCTGGACCGGGGTGGCCAGCGCGCGCGCGTCGCCGCGCACGGACGCCGCTCGAAGCGGTCGGGGCCCGCCTCGCGTCCTGCCCCGTGTGCGTCCGCGTGGCGGTCTGCGCGGATCCCGGCACAGAACCATGGCATTCCGGACTCCCGTGCCGGGAAATGCCCCGGACCGACCGGCGGCCACCCCATGCGCACCCATCCAGCCCTCCTGATCCAGAAGAAGCGTGACGGCGGATCCCTCTCCGAGACCGAGATCCTCGATCTGGTCTCCGGGGTCGTGGACGGTTCGTTGGGCGACGCCCAGCTGGGCGCCTGGCTCATGGCGGTCTGCTGCCGTGGGATGGACGTGCACGAGACGCGCACGCTCACGCTGGCCATGCGCGACTCCGGCCGGGTCCTCGACCTCTCGAGCATCCCGGGACGCAAGATCGACAAGCACTCCACGGGAGGTGTCGGGGACAAGGTCTCCCTCCTCCTGGCGCCACTCGTGGCCGCCTGTGGCGTCCCGGTGCCGATGATCTCGGGGCGCGGGCTCGGCCACACCGGCGGCACGATCGACAAGCTCCAGGCGATCCCGGGCTATCGCACCGACCTGGATCCCGGCGAGTTCGTCGACGTGCTGCGCGAGTGCGGCTACGTGATGGCCGGCGCCAGCGCCGCGATCGCGCCCGCGGACCGGCGCATGTACGCGGTGCGTGACGTGTCCGGCACCGTGGAGAGCGTGCCGTTGATCACCGCGTCGATCCTGGCCAAGAAACTCGCGGAGGGGATCGATGGCCTGGTCATGGACGTGAAGGTGGGGCGCGCGGCGTTCCTGCCTGCCCGCCGTGCGGCGCAGGTCCTCGCGCGCAGCCTGGTGCAGGTGGGCCGGGCCGCCGGCACCAGGGTCGTCGCCCTGCTGACCGACATGGACACGCCGCTGGGGCGCGCCGCGGGCAACGCCCTGGAGGTGGCGGAGGTCCTCGACTGTCTGGACGGCAAGGGTCCCGCGGACGTCGTCGAGCTCACGCTCGAGCTCGGCGCGGAGATGCTGCGCCTCGCGGGTCGGGCCCGCACGCTCGCAGCCGGACGCAAGCTTCTGGCCGCGGCGCTCGCCGAGGGTCGTGCGCGGGCCTGCTTCGCCCGCAACGTGGCGCGGCAGGGCGGCGACCCCCGGATCCTGGACGAGCGCGCGCGCCTGGGAGCCGCCCCGGTGCAGCTCGTGGTGGGTGGCCGCCGCAGAGGCTTCGTCACCGACATCGATCCCCGTGTCATCGGCGAACTCGTGCGCGACCTGGGCGGCGGCCGCCGCCAGCCCGCGGATCCGATCGACTCCACGGTGGGGATCGTCCTGGCCCGCAAGGTGGGGGAGCCGGTGGCCAAGGGCGACCCACTCGCGGTGGTGCATGCCCGTGACCATGAGAGCGCGACGCTGGCCGCGGAGCGCCTCACCGCCGCGATCCGCATCGGGCCGCGCCGCCCCGGCCGGCGGCGGCTGGTCTTGGGCCGGGTCTAGGCCGGTGGCCCGACCGGGGCGTTGGCCTGCCCCTTTCGCGAGTGATCGGGCCCTGGGCGTTCCGCCGCGCACGGCCACCGCAATCCGGCCTGGTACAGCGCCGTTGCAGTCCTTGGCAGCGCCGACGGCCCCGGCGCCGGACCCAGTTGCGAATAAATACTTTTTGAGATCAAGTCCTGATCGTCATACATCCTTCCCATGCGTTGCAGCGCGAGCCGCCTCGATCCGATGACCGCCGCCGCCGAGCGGATCGCGGCCCAGGGCATCCCTCTCACCGTCCAGCGCCGCATGGTCCTCGCCGCGGCCCTGGGCCGCGACGACCACCCCACGGCCGACGAACTGCACGCCGAGGTCGCCGGGGTCGTGCCCGGCATAGCGCGTGGGACCGTGTACCGCACGCTCGACACGCTGGTCGACCTGGGCCTCCTGGTGCGGGTGCACCATCCCGGCTCGGCGGCGCGCTACGACGCCCGGCTGGAGCGTCACCACCATCTGGTCTGCGAGGCCTGTGGCGCGATCCGGGATCTCGAGGACCGGCGGCTCGACCGGCTCGCGCTCCCGGACACCCGGAAGCACGGCTTCCGGATCACGGACTTCTCCGTGCACTTCCGCGGCCTCTGCCGGGGCTGCGCGCGAAGCGCAGGCCGTAGTGCCCATTCCTCTTCCTGAACGGTAGAACTCGATTCCAAGGAGAACCCCACATGTCCAAGCCCGAAGTCCTCGGCGCGCTCAACCAGCTGCTCGCCGACCACCAGGTCCTGTACCAGAAGCTGCGCGGCTTCCACTGGAACGTGCAGGGCCAGCTCTTCTTCACACTGCACGGCAAGTTCGAGGAGCTCTACGACGAGATGGCCGAGCGCGTGGACGCGCTCGCCGAGCGGATCGTGACCCTGGGTGGCAAGCCGCTGGCCACCCTGAAGGCCCAGCTCGAGAAGGCGCGCCTCAGCGAGGACGCGGGCACCTATGCGGCGCCAGACATGGTGCGGCACGTCGTGGCCGACCTCGAGAAGGTCGATCAGTGGCTGCGCAGCGTCGCCGCGATGGCCAGCGAGGCCCAGGACCCCGCCACCGCGAACCTCCTGGAGGGATTCGCCGACGGCCAGGAGAAGACCGTCTGGATGCTCAAGGCATTCCTGCGCTGATCGGGCCTGCGCTCGCACCGGGCAGGAGCGGGCTTCGGGGCCCGCCCTGCCGGCCCTAGGCTGACGGAATGCCCTGGCTCCTGCTCTTCCTGGCCGGCCTCTTCGAGGTCGCCTGGGCGATCGGTCTCAAGTACACGGAAGGGTTCACCCGGCTCTGGCCGAGCGTGGGCACGGTCGCCGCCCTGGCCGTGAGCATGGTGCTGCTCGCCCTCGCCGCCCGCACCCTCCCGATCGGCACGGCCTATGCGGTGTGGGTCGGGATCGGCGCGCTGGGCGCGGCGGTGCTGGGCATCGTGCTCTTCGGGGAGTCGCGCGAGCCCGCCCGGCTGGCGTTCCTGGCCCTCCTCGTGGTCTCGATCGTCGGCCTGAAGCTCACGCACCGCTGAGGGGCGCCGCGCCCCTCGCGCGCCGGCGCGCCGGGAAGCGTGCGCGCCGGCGTTGCGCGTGCCGGCGGCGCCGGCATGATCCGGATTCCGCCACGGGCGTTGGGAGACTCGATGCGCATCCTGCACACCTCGGACTGGCATCTGGGGCACCGCCTCCACGACATGGGGCGCGAGTACGAGCACCAGTGCTTCCTGGACTGGCTGATCGACACCGTCCGCGGACACGGGGTCGACGCACTGCTGATTGCCGGCGACGTGTTCGACACGGCCAACCCCGACGCCCGCGCCCTGCAGGCGTTCTATCGCTTCCTGGCCGAGGTGCGCGCGGCACGGGCGGGGATGCAGGTGGTGGTGGTGGCCGGCAACCACGACGGCGGCGCGCGCCTCGAGGCGCCGCGCGATCTCCTTGGGGCGCTGGGCGTCCACGTCGTCGGCAGCCTGCCGCGCGACGCGTCCGGCGCCCCGGACCTGCCCCGCCTGCTCGTGCCGCTGCACGACGCGTCGGGCGTGCCCGCGGCCCTGGTGGTGGCCCTGCCCTTCCTGCGCTCCGCGGACCTCCGCGTCCGCGACGACGGCAACGGCGACGCCCGGCTCGCCGCGGTGCGGGACCTGCACGCCAGCCTCTTCGCCGCGGCCCGCGAACGCGCGGGCGGACGGGCCCTGATCGCGATGGGGCACGCGCACGTGCGGGGCGGCCGGATCTCCGAGGCGAGCGAGCGGCGGATCGTGATCGGGGACGCCGAAGCCTGGCCGGCGGAGCTCTTCCCCGACGACCTGGCCTACGTGGCGCTGGGACACCTGCACCTCGCGCAGGCCGTGGCGGGGCGGGAGCACGTGCGCTACTGCGGCGCGCCGCTGCCGCTCTCCATGGGCGAGGCCGGCTACCCGCACCAGGTGGTCCTGGTCGAGGTCGCGGGGAATCGGGCGGCGCGGATCGGCGCCCTGCCGGTGCCGCGCGCCGTCGAGTTCGTGCGCGTGCCGGAGCGCGGCGCGCTGGCGATCGAGGCGGCGCTGGCGGCGCTGCGCGCGCTGCCGGCGCGTGCGGCCCTGCCCGAGGCACGGCGCGCGTTCCTGGAGGTGTGCGTGGCCCTCGACGGGCCCGAGCCCGACCTGCATCGGCGCGTGGCCGAGGCCCTGGCCGATCGCGCGCCGCGGTTGGCGCGGCTCGTCGTCGAACGGCCCGCCGGCGGCGAGAGCGACGCCGGAGTCGGGGCCGACGAGCTGGCCGATCTGGATCCCGACCTGGTGTTCGCGACCCTGCACGAGCGGGTGCACGGCACGCCGCCCGCGGAGCCGCTCCGGGCGGCGTTCCGCGCGCTGCGGCGCGAAGTCGAGGCGGAGGCCGGGGCATGAAGATCCTCGCCGTCCGCGGCAGCAATCTCGCGAGCCTCGAGGGCTCGTTCGCGGTCGCGTTCGATCAGCCCCCCCTGCGCGACGCCGGCCTGATCGCGGTCGCGGGCGACACCGGGGCGGGCAAGACCACGCTCCTGGACGCGATCAGCCTCGCGTTCTATGCCACCACGCCGCGGCTGCACGGTGCCTCCGCCACGCTCCGGGTCGGCGACCCGGCGGAGGCGGAGGAGCAGCGGCTGGGCGCGAACGACCCCCGCCAGATCCTGCGCCGTGGCGCGGGCGACGGGTTCGCGGAGGTCGACTTCGTGGGCGCGGACGGCCGCCGCTACGCCGCGCGCTGGTCGGTGCGCCGGGCCCGGGGCCGTGCCGGCGGACGCGTGCAGCCGGACGAACTCTCTCTCGCGCTGCTGGGCGGCGAGGTGCTGGCCCAGGGCAACAAGCGCGAGACGCTCGCGGCGATCGAGCAGGCGGTGGGGCTCACGTTCGATCAGTTCCGTCGCGCGGTGCTCCTGGCGCAGGGCGAGTTCGACCGCTTCCTGCGTGCCCCGGCCAACGACCGGGCGCGCCTGCTCGAGGCGATCACCGGCGCGGACCTCTACACGCGCCTCTCGATAAGGGCCTACACCAAGGCCAGGGAGCGCCAGGAGGGGCTGGCGCAGCTGCGTGCGGAGCACGACCGGATCGCGCTCCTGGATCCGGAGGCCCGCACCGCCCTGGCCACGGCGATCGCGGCGGAGGCGGAGGTCCGCTCACGGTGCCGCGCACGGCTCGAGTCCCTGCAGGCGGCCGGACTCTGGTGGGCGAACGAGGCGCGGCTGGCGGAGCAGGTGCGGCGGGCGGAGGCCGAGGCCGACGCCGCCGCGCACCAGGCAGAGGACGAGCCCGCGGCGCGCGCGCAGCTGGCCCGGGTCCAGGCGGCGGACGGCCTGCGGATGCTCCACCGGGAGGCTGCCGTCGCGGCGGGCGAGGCGGGGATCCCGATCACCGACGAAGGCTTGCGCGGCGTGCAGGAGTGGCTGGCCGCACACGCGGAGCTGGCGCCGATCGCGACCCGATGGCCGCGTGCCGCCGAAGCCCTCCGCCGCTGCGCGGAGCTGGGCGCCGAGCATGCCGCACTTCCGGCGCGCGAGCCCTTGTTGCGGCGGGCGGCGGAGGCGCGTGACGCAGCGGCGCGCGCACGGCAGGCGTGTGCCGAGGCCGCCGACGCGTGGCAGGCGGCCGGCGCGGCGCAGGAAACGGCACGGCTCGCGAGCGAAGCCGAGCCCGAGCACGTGCGCCGGGCAGCCCTGGAGGCAGCGAAGTCCCGGCTCGAGACGGCGCGTTCCCTCCGCGACCTGCACGGGCGCGTGCTGGAGGAGGAGGCCGAATGGTCGGCGCGCCGCCAGGAGGCCGCCGAGGTGGAGCGCGCGCGGGCCGAGGCCCAGGCGCGGTGGAAGGCGGCGGAGCGAGCGGCCCAGGACGCGGCCGGGGAGGCCGCGGAGGCCCAGCGGGCGCTGCGCCTCGCCCAGGCCAGCCTCGATCTCGCCGCGCACCGCGCCGGGTTGGTGCCCGGGGAGCCGTGTCCGCTCTGTGGCGCGCGGGAGCACCCGCTCGCCGGCGCGGCCCTGCCGGCAGACGCATCCGTGGCGTCGTGGACCATGCGCCTGGCAGCGGCGCAGCAGCGGGTCGGCCAGTGGCGCGAGGAGGCCGGTACCGCGCGCGGGATCGAGGACCAGTGCCGCCAGCGGCTCGCCGCCCTGCGCCTGCGGATCGAGGAGCTCGGCCGGGTCGTCGCGGCCCGGCGCGTCGCGCTGGCCGAGAGCGCCGCCGGACTCCAGGTGGACGCGGCGGCCGAGGACGCGGCGCCGCTCCTCGAGGCCTGCGAGCGGGACTCGAGCCGGGCGCATGCCGAGGCCGCTGCCGCGCACGCACGGGCGGTGGAGCTGGTGCGCGCACTCGAGGCCGCCGCGGCGCGTGTCGCGGGCGCGGCGGCGACCATGGCCGCGCGGGAACGCGACCGAGCCGGGCTCGAGGCCGGACTCGCCGGCATCGAACAGGAAGTGGCGCGGCGTGACCGTGACGAGCAGCACCTGGTGCGGCGGCTGGCCGAGGAGCGGGCCGGCGTGCGGGAGGTCCTGGGCAGCCTTGCCGATGCCGACGCCACGGCGCTCACCGCGCTCGCGGGCGTCCCCGTGGCCCGGCCGGCCGGATCGCCGGACGGCGGCTCGCTCCTGGAACGCGACCCCGAGGGACTGGCGGTGGCGGTTCGTGCGGCTGTCGAGCGGTTCGTGCGCCGGCGCGACGCCGCAGTGGCCCTCGGCCGGCTGCGCGACGCGGCCGCGAGCGCCGGTCTGGTGCTCGACCCCCTGGCCGGACTCCTGCGCTGGGACCGTGCCTGGATCGAGGCGGAGACCAGACGTCTCGCGGGACTGACCGAGCGCGTGGCACGGGCCCAGGCCCGCCGCCGCGCGCTGGAAGAGGAACTCGCGCGCCACCAGGGCACCGGCGTGCCCGCGGTGGCCCGCGAGGCCCTGCCTGCCGCGCGTGCGGCCGCCACGGCGGCGGAGGCCGCGTCGGAAGCACGGCTGCGGGAGCTGGAAGGTCGACGCGCGGCGGACGAGGCGCGCCGCGAGGTGCGCGCGGACCTGGGCCGACGCCTTGCGCAGGCGGAGGCCGAGGCCGCGGTCTGGCTGCGACTCGCCGAGCTGATCGGCTCGGCCAAGGGCGACCAGTTCCGCCGCTTCGCCCAGGGGCTGGTGTTCCAGGACCTGCTGCGGCGCGCCAACCGCCATCTGGCCGGGTTCGCCCGGCGGTATGCGCTGCAACGCGTGCCGGGCCACGACCTCGAGGTGCAGGTCGTGGACCACGACCTCGGCGAGAGCGTGCGCGCGGTGAGCTCGCTCTCCGGGGGCGAGACCTTCCTCGTGTCGCTGGCCCTGGCACTCGCCCTGTCGGAACTCACCGCCCGCACCGTGCGCCTCGGATCGCTCTTCCTCGACGAGGGGTTCGGCACGCTCGATCCGGCCACGCTCGACACCGTGCTCGCCGCACTCGACGCGGTGCAGGCCGCCGGCCGGCAGGTCGTCGCGATCTCGCACGTGGCCGGACTGGCGGAGCGGATCGGCGCGGTGGTCCTGGTGCAGAAGGTCGCCCCTGGCGCCTCGCGCGTGGCCGTGTGCGGGGCGGGGTGAGCGCACGGTCCGATCCCGAGGCTGGCACGGCGCCGCGTTCCGGCGAGGATCCGCGCATGAGCGACACCCTCGGCAGCGAAGTGGCCCCCGGCGTGCGGATGCCCCGGCTGGGCCTGGGCACCTGGGACATCGGCGTGCGCGCGGGCTCCCGCGGTGCCGAGGTGGCGGCGCTGCGGCTCGGCTTGGACCTGGGCATGCACCTGATCGACACCGCGGAGATGTACGGCGATGGCGGGGCCGAGGAGGTGGTGGGCGAGGCGATCGCCGGGCGTCGCGACGCCGTGTTCCTGGTGACCAAGGTCCTGCCCCAGCACGCGTCGCGAACCGGCACGATCGCGGCGTGCGAGCGCAGCCTGCGGCGCCTGCGCACGGACCGGATCGACCTCTACCTCCTGCACTGGGAGGGCGAGCACCCGCTGCAGGAGACCCTGGCGGCATTCGTCGAACTGCGCGGCCAGGGCAAGATCCGCGCCTACGGGGTGAGCAACTTCGACGTGGACCTCTGTGCGGCGCTGCGCCGCCTGCCGGGCGGCGAGGGCGTGATCGCCGATCAGGTCTACTACAGCCCCACCCGGCGCGGCATCGAGTGGGACCTGCTCCCGTGGTGCCGGGACCACGCCGTCGCCGTGATGGCGTACTCGCCGCTCGACCAGGGCCGCCTCGCGCTGGGCGGCGCACTCGCGCGCGTGGCCCGGCGCCACGGCGCCACGCCCGCGCAGGTGGCCCTGGCGTGGACGATCCGGCTCCCCGGCGTCGCGGCGATCCCCAAGGCCGCGCGCCCCGAGCACGTGCGCGACAACGCCGGGGCGCTGCGGCTGCGGCTCACACCGGAGGACCTCGCCGAGATCGATCGCGAGTTCCCGCCGCCGGCCGGCAAGCTGCCGCTGGCGGTGGTGTAGCCGTCACATCCTGGTCCGCACGTACTCCTCGATCATCCGCTGGAACTCCTGCGCGAGCGTCGGGCCCTCCAGGGTGGCGACGTGCTCGCCATCCACGTAGACCGGCGCGCGCGGCGCCTCGCCGGTGCCGGGGAGCGAGATCCCCAGGTGCGCGGCGCGGCTCTCGCCGGGGCCGTTCACCACGCAGCCCATCACCGCCACGCGCAGTTCGGCGGCGCGCGGATGGTCCTGGCGCCAGAGCGGCATGCGCGCGGTGAGGAAGCGTTCGACCTCCTGGCTCAGGACCTGGAAGTAGCTGGAGGTGGTGCGCCCGCAGCCCGGGCACGCGGTCACGCTGGGCAGGAAGGGCCGGATGCCCAGCGTCTGCAGGATCGCCTGGGCCACGCGCACCTCCTCGGTGCGGGAGCCGCCCGGCGCCGGGGTGAGCGACACGCGGATCGTGTCGCCGATGCCTTCCTGCAGGAGGATGCCCATCCCCGCGGTGGACGCGACGATGCCCTTGATCCCCATGCCCGCCTCCGTGAGGCCGAGGTGCAGCGGCAGGTCGGTGCGCCGGGCCAGCGCGCGGTACACCCACACCAGTTCCTGCACCTGGCTGATCTTGGCGCTCAGCAGGATCCGGTCGCGTGGCAGTCCCAGCGCCTGCGCCGCCTCGGCCGAGCGCAGCGCGCTCTCCACCAGGCACTCCAGGAACACCTGCTGGGCGTCGGCGGGCTCGGCAAGCCTGGCGTTGGCGTCCATGCGTTCGGCGAGCAGCTCCTGGTCGAGGGAGCCGGCGTTCACGCCGATCCGCACCGGGCGGTCGTACTCGCGGGCCACCGCGATCATCGTGGCGAAGTTGCGGTCGTGGCTGGCGCCCTTGCCGACGTTGCCCGGGTTGATCCGGTACTTGTCGAGCGCCCGCGCGCACTCCGGGTACTCGCGCAGCAGGACGTGGCCGTTGTAGTGGAAGTCGCCGACCAGAGGCACGTCGGCGCCGAGATCGTCCAGCCGCCTGCGGATCTCGGGCACCGCCGCGGCGGCCTCCTTGTGGTTGACCGTGATCCGCACCAGCTCGGACCCGGCGTGGAACAGCTCGGCGACCTGCGCGGCGGTGGCTGCGGCATCGGCGGTGTCGGTGTTGGTCATCGACTGGACCACCACCGGATGGCCACCGCCCACGACCACGTTGCGGACTCGGACGGGAACGGTCTTGCGGCGCGGGACCTGGAACATCGGGGGCAGGGATCCTAGCGCATCCGCACGGGCCTCAGCGCGTGGCGCCCACCGGCCGCGCCATGTCCGGACGGCGATCGAGCAGAAGGAACACCCGGTCGGGCGGACCCTGGCCCGCCGGCACCACCAGCGGATCGCGGCGGCCGGACCGGGTCAGGGCGAGATCCTGGACCTCGCGGCGCACTCCGTCGCGCTCGTACACCACGCGCCACGCCCCGGCCGGCACGCCGTCGAGGGACCAGCGGGTGCGATCTTGGTGCAGGGGCGACACTTCGCGCGGCGGGGGGCGCCAGTCCGCCGGCCGCAGAGGGTGCCGTGCGGGCCCCGACTCGTCGGTGCGGTAGAAGGCGCGCAGGTCTGCGGCGTGTTCGCCGGTCACGGCCTTGGAGTGCCAGAACGCGTGCCCGGCCGCGCCGGACGCACGCACCAGCTCCAGGCTGCGCCGGAGATCGTCCCAGGGCAGGACGACGTCGTCGCTCACCAGGGAGATCCCGGCCACCAGGGCCAGCGGCCGGTGCGCCATGCGCGTGCGCTGCTGCGTGAACACGGCGGCGAAGCCCTCGTGCGAGGCGCGGTAGCACTGGGGCACGAACTCGTCGAACCCGGCGCGCGGGCCGCCCCGTGGTCCTGGCCAGCGGCTCCACTCGGGCCAGTCCACGGCGTAGTTCTGGTACGACCAGGGGTGCGGGCCGGGGCTCAGCGAGAGCAGGAGGCCGGGGCGCTCCGCGCGCAGGGTCTCCGCCAACTTCGCCGCGAACGCCGCGACCTTGCCGGCGCGCCAGCGCAGCCAGTCCGGGTCGCGGTACTCGGCCGGTGGCGGGCGGCCGCCGTGCTCGCGCGCGTAGGCCTCGCGCGTGTACGCGTCGTAGCCCATCTCCACGTGCGGCCAGGCCAGCCGGTCGTCGAACTGCACACCGTCGAGGTCGTAGCCGCGCACGGCGTCGAGCACGATGCCGAGCACGAACTCCTGCACCTCGGGGCGGAGCGGGTTCAGCCACGCGAACCCGTTCCTGGCCCAGATCGAGCCGTTCCGGTCGGTCATCAGCCAGGGGCGCACCCGCTCCAGGAACGCGTTGGGCATCGACTGGTGCGCCGCCATCAGGCCGTACTCGAACCAGGCGAGGACCAGGAGTCCCGCACGGTGCGCCTCCAGCACGACTTCGCCCAGCAGGTCGCGCGCGCCCCCCGCGCCGCCGTGCAGCGCGCCCCCCGGCAGCAGCTCGGGATTGCGGTCCTTGCCCATCAGGCGTGCGTATGCAGCCGAGGGGTAGTGCGTCGCGCCGCGCTTCCAGCACTCCACGTACACGGTGTTGAGGCCGATGGCACGGTGGGCCTGCATGGTCGCGGCCGTCGCCGCCGGCGAGGCGAGTGCGTCGCTGCGCGCCGTGGTCACCCACGCGGCGCGCACTTCGGCGCGCGGCGTTGGCCTGGTCTGCGCGGCCGCCGCGACCGCCAGCACCGGGGCGAGGAGGAAGAGCGGCCAACGCATGCACGGCGCAGTGTATGGCCGGGGCCGTGCCAGCGGGCTACCCTCGCCGCGATGCCAGCCGGGCCGAGGCGAGTCCGCGACGAGCTCTTCGGCCATGGCCGCGGCCGGGTGCTCGCGTTCTGCTGGCTGGGCTGGGTCTTCGACTTCTACGACCTGATCCTCTTCGCCTTCCTCAAGGTCGCCATCGCCCGCGACCTCGGCCTGGAGGTGACCGGTCCGATCGCCTGGATCGACGGCTGGACGCTCTTCGCCACCGCGGTCGGCGGGTTCTGGTTCGGACGGATCGCCGACGCCACCGGCCGCCGTCGCGCCCTGGTGCTGAGCATCCTGGTCTACTCGGCGGGCGCGTTCGGCACCGCCTTCGCGCAGGACTACTGGTCCCTGCTCGCGGCGCGCTGTCTCACCGGGATCGGCGTGGGAGGGGAGTGGGGGATCGGGCACGCGATCGTGGCCGAGACCTATCCGGAGCGGCTGCGCGGCCGCGCGGCCGGGATCCTGCAGGCCGGCACCCCGTTCGCGATGGGCCTTGCCGCGGCGGTGGGCTGCTTCGCCGGTCCCGAGATCGGCTGGCGCGCATGCTTCCTGCTCTCGGGCCTGCCGGCGCTGCTGGTGGTGTTCGCGCGCGCTGCGCTGCCCGACGCCAAGGTGCCGAAGCCGGCCGCGACGGGGTCGTGGCGCGAGCTCTTCCTGCCGCCGTTCGCCAGGCCCAGCGCCGCGCTGCTGGCGCTGCTGCTCGTGCACATGGCCGGCTTCTGGTGCACCTATGCCTGGATGCCCACGGCCCTGCTCAAGGAGCGCGGCGCCTCGCCCGCGTTCGTGGGCGTGTACCAGCTCGGCGTGGCGGCGGCGCAGATCGCGGCGGACGTGGCGTTCGGCTTCCTCGCCGACCGCTACGGCCGGCGCAGGGTGTTCGCGTGGTTCTGCGGGCTCTTCACCGCCGGCCTCCTGGTGGTGGCGTGGCGCTACCAGACGCTCACCCAGGACCTCGCCTGGTTCACCCTGGCCATGGCGCTCACGGGCTTCGGCACGGGCACGTGGTCGTGCTTCGGCGTGCTCTTCGCCGTCAACTACCCCGAGCGCCTGCGCGCCACCGCGGCGTCGGGGTTCTACAACGTCGGCCGCGGGGCGCAACTCGTCACCCAGCCGCTGATGGGTTGGCTGGCGGCGAGCACCGGCACCTACGCCGGAGCCCTGCACGTGGGGGCGGCGATGGGCGCCCTCAGCGCCGTGCTCATCTGGCTCGTCCCGGATCGGCGCCGGCCGGACGAGGCGTGAGCGTGGACCCGGCGCGCATGCCGCAGCAACCGACGGCGATTGCCGACGAGCCCGGCATTCCGCACGCCGACTACCCTTGGCAGTGTCGCCACATCGGGCGCGGCTGCGACGGTCCAGCGAGGCGACATGACCGCCGGTGCCCCTGGCGCTGGGCGTGTTGACCGGAGTTGAACCGTACACCGCAGGCATCGCGCGCCGGCAACAGCGGAAGCATCAGGTCAGCGTGCCTGCCGATCGGTTGGCTGATCCTGAGCCGGCAGCGGCATCAGCGTCGCCGCGCGTTGGCGCAGGTGGCGGTGGTCGAGGAACCAGGTCAGAAGTCGGCCATCGCTCGTGGTGGCGTGGATCGAACGCCCGTCCTGCGCGAATCGACAGCATCGCAGGCCGGCACCCGCGCTGAATTCCTCTAGGAGATTGTGTCCATCGGTGGTGACCACACGCAGGATCCCCGCGTCAGAGCAGCATGCGATTCGATCACCGCTCGCATCGAACTCGACGAACCCAGCCGGCGTCGAGAAGGACGTGACAACGCCCTCAGAGACGAAGACGGAGTCCTCGGTCCTCAGCCACGACCTAACCTGGCCATCCAGGCCAGCGGACACGACGCGCCTCTGGTCAGGCGAGATGGCGACGCGCAGCACGTCCATGCGCACGGATTCGCGGCTGTGCCACAAGGGCGGTCCCATCGCCTGTCCGTTCCGTCCGTACACTCGAACCGCACCGTCACGGCACGCCACCGCGAAGAGCCTGCCGTCGGCGCTTGCACGGGCATGGTGCCAGTAGGCCAGCGGGCGGTCCCAACATTCGGAGACTTCGCAGTCATCGCGCAGGCGCATTTCCCCTCCGCCCACCTCCCAGAGCTGGAAACGGGGCTTGACGCGGGCACCGCCGTTGACGGCCAGCCAGATCTGATCGGGACCCAACAGCGCAACGCCACACGTCGACTGCGGTACCCGCACACGTGGGGCGAGCAACGCACCAGTCTCGGAATCGTGGAATGACAGCCACTGATCGTCGGCTCGCGCGAGTCGGCCGGATCGGACATCGATCTGCGTCCACTGCTGCCCCGTATCGAGGAATCCCAGCAGTTCGAGGCGCTGCTCCGCGGGCGTTCCGCGCCAGGCGACAGTGCCGTTCTGGGCGAGGAGGACTTCGTTCCGCTCGGAGATCACGAAGTGCCCGAAGAACGGGCCAGTGGGGTTGAGAAGCGTCGGCGTGGGATCTCGCTGCCGCCAAAGCTGGACGAATCCGTCCGCTGTCGCAGTGGCCAGAAGCTCCCCCCTGGGATCGAGTGCAATGGCAGTCACCGCGGCGGCGATGCCACACAGCGGCTCCCCCACTCGCCACCCGTTGCCGCGTCCGAGCTGGATCCGCTTGCTGGTCGCGCACGCAGATACGAGCGTCACCACGTCACCGAAGCCGGGGATCGGTTCGGTGACGGCGAGCATCCGATCGACGAGACCGCTGTGCCAGGGGATCGGATGCGGTCTGTCCACTCCGGTCTGCTCCCAGCGTTGGACGACGCCATTGTTGTGTCCCGCGAACACGAACGGGCCGGCGGTGGCCATCGAATGGACGTCGTAGAGGGTAGTGAAGCGCTTGAGCGGCTTCGCGGTGTCGAGGTCGAACAGCACCAGCCCGAACGGCACTCCCAGCCAGACCTGCCCCGCAGCCGGCCCCGGCTCGAGGAAGCGTACCCCGAGGAACTCGCCCGCCGGGCCTCGCACGGCGATGGGCCCGTCGATCCGGTCGGCGCGCTTGCGGTACAGATCGGTGTGCACCAGCGGCGCATCGGCCGTGAGCGGTCTTTGCCGGGCAGCGACGACGCTGCCATCGATGAGGATCCGACAGCGCGAGACCTCGGCGTCGCCGCCGCTGGCGAGCTGCCAGCGAGTGACCGCCCCGTGCAGCGGCGCGACCTCGTAGACGTGTCCGTCGGCGGCAGCGAACACCGCGCGCCCGAGGTCTCCGGCAAGCACGGCGTCGGCGAAGGTCGCCCTCCCGGCGCGCGGCGTCGCGCGGTGACCCGGCAGGTCGGTCACCCGATCCGGGGCCTGCTCCGACCAGGTGCGGATGGTTCCGTCGGCACCCCCCAGCAGGGCCACGAAACCGGTCGCCGTCTCGGCGATCAGGGCGCAGTCGATCTCGGGCGTCTTCGTGCGCTGCGAGGCGCGGCCGGACCGGTCCAGGACCACCAGCGCGTGCCTGCATGCCACCGCAAGCCGCTGGCCGTCTCTGCTGAACGCCAGCTCGACGGCTCCGATCTCGTCGACGGGCACCCGCGCCACGACGCGCGCCGCACGCATGGCATGGTGCAGGCGGTCGCGGGTGCTCGGTGCACTATCCAGGTCGAACGCTGCGATCGCGTGGTGGAGGGCGGACACCGGATCGAAACCCTGCGCTGCCAGCGATCGGCCCACCAGGTGTCCCGCGCGAGCGAGTCGAGCGTGCTCATTCATGATGGCGACGAGCACCAGTGTCATCGCCAGCCCGAGTGCCAGGATGCAACCCGTTGCGGCGGGCCAGGGATTGAGGCGCACCCAGGCTCGAACACGAGAAACGGCCGATGGCCTGCGGATGGCGAGTGGCTGGCGAACGAGGGCGCGGCGCAGGTCGTCGGCGAAGGAGCGCGCACTCCCGTAGCGTTGGTCGCGATCGGGTTGTAGGGCGCCCTCGACGAGCGCGGCCACGGACCGGGGCAGCCAGGGGCGAGCGAGGCGCACGTCGGGCGCGGGATCGCGGCGGATGCGACGCACCATCGCGTCCCGTGTCGGCGCCGGGTGCGGTAGGTCAAGGGTGAGACACTCGTACAGGGCTGCGCCGAGCGCGTACACGTCGGTCCGGCCGTCCAGGACCGTGCCGCGTGTGAACTGCTCGGGAGCCATGTAGGCTGGAGTCCCGAGCAGATCGGACGTCATGGTCAGGCCATCGTCGTGCTCGAAGTCGCGGGCGAGACCGAAGTCCAGTAGCACGGGTACGCCATCAGGCTGTACCACGATGTTGCCAGGTTTGACGTCACGATGGAGTATCCCGCGATCGTGGGCGTGCGCGAGGCCGTCGGCAATGGCCTCGAACGCCCGCAAGAGACCGTCGATCCCCGAGTCGACACCGGGCGTGAGGCGGGGAAGGGCGTCGGGTGTGTTCGCGCAGTGCTCGCGAGCGGCGGCGATGCAGGTAGCCAGCGAAGCTCCCTCGATGTAGCGCATCGCGATCCAGGCGATATCGTCGGCTTCGCCGGCGTCGATGACACCGCACACGTTGGGGTGGTCGAGACGGCTGGCGAGCGCGGCCTCGCGCAGGAAACGGGCGCGGGCCTTCGGGTTCGCGACGAGCTCGGGGCGGAGCAGCTTGAGCGCGACGACGCGTTCGCCTGCAGATGTGTCGCGCGCGCGGTAGACCAACCCCATCCCGCCTCGACCGATGGGGTACTCGAGCCGGTAGTGCCCCAGCTGCGACGGCGCCTGCCACCCGGCCTTCATGGGTCGAACGAATCCGAGCTGCGTGAGCTTGGCGTACATCCGGCGGATGCTGTCGGCTCGATCCGGATGCGCAGCGCAAATGGCGGCCAACCGTTCTGGACGTTCTGCATCGGGCGCCTCGATGCATGCGAAGATCAGATCTTCCAGGGATGGTTGCGGCATCGTGGGTTGCCGGTCGGCGCGGCGGACACGTAGAATCCTACAGCGTGGACTGCGTGAGACGCGAACCGCCCGATGACGAGCCAACGAGTGGTGGCGGGTGCTCAGCAGGCGGCCTGTCAGCACAACTGTACGCGCAGCTTGTGCGGCATCTACCGTTCGTCCGGTCGTTCCTCCGACTCCGTCTCGATGAGACATTCCGGGCACGTGAGTCGGTCTCCGACCTGGTCCAGTCCTTGTGTTGCGACATCCTGGCGCGCGAGCGCGGGTTCGAGTGGCGGAGCGAGGCGGAGTTCCGAGCGTGGATCTGCAATGCGGCGCTGATGAAGCTCAGCTCCACGCGTCGATACCACGCGGCCCTACGCCGCTCCGTGCAGCGCGAGGTCCGGATCGACGAGGACATGCGCGTCTCTGCGATCGTCGCGGCATGCGCGCCTGGCCCGGTGACCGCGGCGATCCACGCCGAAGAGCAGGCGCGCGTCGAGCGCGCGTTCGATGCGTTGCCTGAGCGGCAGCGCGAGGTACTCACGCTGCACCGGATCGCCGGGCTATCGCACGCCGAGATCGCGGAGCAACTGGGCATCTCGGTGGAGAACAGCCGCCAGATCCTGAACCGTGCGATCGCGGCGTTCGCGGCTCGCTGGGAGGAACTCGACGCATGATTCGACGGTCGTTCAGCGGCCGACAACGATCTTCATCGGGTTGGTGAACGCAAGTGCGTTGTGCCACGCGCCAGCGGGGTCGAGGACGGCTACCTGCGCGTGCAGCATGCCGCCGACCAGCCCGTTGTCCTTGGGAATCGGAACCGGCACGACGCCGGTGCCGCTGGAGTCACTCACGCCGGAGAGCGCGAGCATGGGGCTCAGCATGAGGTACATAGTGCAGCCGCCGCCGATGGGAGTGGGCGCCGGACCGATCCCGAGCAGCGCCGCGAATGCCGCGTTCGGGCGCGCGCTGCCGACGGTCAACGAAAGCGTGGCGCCGATCACCGGGATGTCGCCCGTGAAGCGTGGCGTGCCGTTCGAGCCAGGGCAGCCGACGCCGAAGGGCTCGGCGAGCCCGGAACCGAGGATGGCGAGGTCGACGACGAAAGGCTCGTTGCCGCTCGTCGCGTCTACCGCGGGGAACACGGCGCGGGTGCCGACGACACCGGAGGACCAGCGGTACGGAACCAGGTACTCCCGCATCGAGCTCCCGATGCCCGGCAACAGGTCGGCTGCCAACCGGGTTCCGGCGACCGTGCCGTCCGTGATCCAAGGTTCGTAGCCCGTCGTTCCGTCGTTCCCGGGAAAGAGCATCCGGTTGCCGATCCGCACTTGCCGGGACAACGCGCCGGGTCCGCTCATCACCCCGGAGTTCCTGCCGGGCAGGACATCCACGAGCAGTCTGGTGCCAGCGACTGTGCCATCGCTCACCCACAGCTCGCGCCCATGGGTCACCGTGGTCGCGCTGAAGCAACAGAGCCCCCGGATCGCGACGAGACCCTCGGGGAACGAGCTGCCGCTCCCGGGCACGATGTCGATGAGCACCGTCCCTGCCGCCGTGCCGTCGGACGCGTACAGCTCCGTGCCTGACGCCGGGTTGCTGGCTACGAACATCACGAGGCCGCCGGTGATCCCCGTGAAGATGAGTGCAACACTGTCGCCCGTTCCCGGGCGAATGTCGGCGACCATCCGGGTTCCGGCACTCGTGCCGTCGGACACGAAAGGCTCTTCTCCAAGGGAGGCAGTACGAGCCCGGAACCACAGGCGGCCTTCGATTGCCACGAAGCCTACCGGACTCGAACTGGATGTGGGGTGAATGTTGGTGACGAGCACAGTTCCGGATGTCGTTCCGTCGCTCGCCCACAGCTCCCGCCCGTGGACTGGGTCTTCCGCAGCGAAGTACACGCGGTTTCCCATGCGGGTGAGCCCCTCGGGAGCGGAACTCCCACCGCCGGGCCAGATGTCGGCGACTCGGGTCGTCCCAGCGCCAGTGCCGTCACTCGTCCAAAGTTCTCGGTCCCCGACACCGTCGGTGGCCGAGAACAGGAGTCTGCCGCCGAGGTCGACGAATGACTGGGGCCACGACCCGATCGGGCCAGGTTGGATGTCGGCCACGCGGGAGGTGCCCGCCGTGGTTCCATCCGTCATCCACAGCTCCCGGCCGCCCACACCGTCGTCGGCGGAGAAGAACACCCGGTCGCCGACGCGTGTGATCTCGGTCGGATCCGAGCTGCCCCCGCCGGGCTGGATGTCCTTCAGGAGCGCCGTGCCAGCGGTCGTGCCGTCGCTGATCCAGAGCTCAGTGCCGTGCAGACCGTCGGTTGCGCTGAACACCGATCGGCCAAGCAGTTCCACGAAGCCAGCGGGATCCGAGTTCCCGCTCTGGCTCGGGAGGATGTTGGCGAACAGCGTCGTTCCCAGCGTCGTACCGTCCGTACGCCACAACTCCCCGCCTCGTCCGGGCGGCATGATCGGCTCGATGCCCTGGAAGTACAGCCAGCCCCCGAGGGACGCGTGTCCCGTCCGAAAGTCGGAGCCGGCACCGTATCCGGGGTAGATCTCCTTCAACAAGGCCGTGCCCGCGAGCGTACCGTCGGTGGCGTAGAGCTCGGCTCCACTCGAGCCGTCTCCACCGCTGAAGACGGCCACGGAGCCAACGAGGGCGAACGGCCGCGGGTTGTCATCCTGGACGCGTTTCCCAAGGCTCACGGTGCCGGCGGACGTCCCGTCCGTGATCCACGCATGGCGGTCGTTCCCGGTCCGGGCCGAGAACAGGACGTTCGTGCCGAACGCCTGGAACCACATGGGTTCATTCACCGGGGCAACCAGTACGGTGCCAGCCGGTGTGCCGTCCGATGACCAGAGCCCCGCCCCGACCGCCGACGCCGCCCCGAACCACACACGCCCATTGGCGCTCGTGACGTGCACCGGCGTACCCAGTGGGCTGAACTGGGCGACCATCACCGTCCCAGCAACCGTACCGTCCGTCCTCCAGAGTTCTGGACTGCCGCTGTCAGCGCTGAAAAGCAGCAGGTGCCCTAGCTTCGCGAGGTTTGGCTTGCCGTAGGTTGGGACCGTGAAGTGGAACGACGTTGAGAACACCGACGTGCCAGCGACCGTGCCGTCCGAGCTCCAGAGTCGTCTGACTCCGGCAGAGATTGCGGTGAAGAACAGTCGACCGCCGAACTCGACCATGGTGTCCGGGATCGACGACCCGGAACCTGGGACGAGGTCTACGAGGACCGTGCCCGCCGTCGTGCCATCCGAGATCCACAACTCGGTTCCCCGCGTCCCGTCCGTGGCGCTGAAGAACAGCTTGCCCGCTGCGACGGTCAGGCTCTTCATATTGCTGTGTAGCGCTCCCGGACGAACGTCCTTGACCAGGGCCGTGCCGGCCGGCGTCCCGTCGGTGCGCCAGAGGTCGGCCCCGACCGAATCGGTAGCCGCGAAGTACACGTACCCGCCGAGCTCGACCATGCCATACGGGCTCGAGTCGCCCCGCCCGGGACTGATGTCCTGGACCAGCCGCGTTCCGGCCGGCGTCCCGTCGGTGACCCAGAGCTCGTCGCCGTTCACGTCGTCTGAGGCTGCGAAGTAGATCTGTGTGCCGACGGTGGCGAATCCCCTGGGGTTCGAGCCCCAATCCTCGGGCCGTGCGGCGTTGATGTCCATGAGCAGGCCCTGCGCCGACAGAGCGCTGGCGAGGGCGAAGACGAGGAGGCTGATGCACCTGAGAGCGGTTGGGACCATGGCGTCTTGGGTCGAAGTCGGTGGCTGCGACCAGGAAAGCCCGTAGGGCAGCGAACGTGACACTGGATCACGCGAATCGGCCGCGCGGAGCGCTGTTCGGCAGCTGCGGCGTCGCTGGGGTCGCAGGCACCGACCGTCACGCCGCTCGCCGCCGGCCTGGCCGACCCACAGGCGGGACACACCGCACGTCGACTATCCCCCGGTTGGCAGGCATCCAGCGATGTCGCCGGACTGCGCGATCCGGACGACATGGCCGCAGCCGTGCGGCACGCAACTTGCTAAGCGAGCGCCCGAACCGTGACTCCATCCGGCGCAGCCTCCTCCGAGACGAGCCCTCCGACCGTCCGCCTTTCCCCGGGCGGCATGGAGATCGAGGGTTGACTCGGATCAGCGTTCCGAACCGCGCCGGGAGTCCTGCGCGGGGGCACCCAGGGCCCACGCGACGGCGGCGAGGCAGGCGCACCCGCGCGTCACGGCACGAGCCTGCCGCCGTCCCAGTAGACCTTGGCGCGCCCCGCGCGCACGAAGCCGACCAGCGTGGCGCCTGCCGCCTGGCAGAGATCGAAGGCGAGCGCCGAAGGGGCCGAGACCGAGAGGATCACCGGCACCCGCAGGCGCAGGCACTTCACGACCAGGTCGAACCCCGCGCGACCCGAGAGCAGGGCGATCGCGCGCGTCAGGTCGTGCCCGGCGCGCGCCGCCATGCCGATCGCCTTGTCGAGGGCGTTGTGGCGGCCCACGTCCTCGCCGTGGCCGAGCACGGCCCCGTCGGCGGCGAAGAGCGCCGCGCCGTGGCAGGCGCCCGTGGCGGCGAAGGTGCGCTGCAGCGTGGCGAAGGCCTGCCGCAAGGTGTCGATCCGTCCTGGCGGCACGCGCGGCACGCCCGGCAGGAGCGGCGGCAGGTCCTCCAGGATCGCGTCGGCGTCGGTGAGGCCGCACACGCCGCAGGAGGGCCGCACCTCGTGGGTCCTGGTGAGGCGGCCCTGCGCGGCGGGCAGGAGTGCGCCGCGCACCTGCAGGTGCAGAGTGTCGGGACGCCGCGCCGCGGCGTCGCCAGGCGCGAAGCGCGCCTGCTCCAGATCGCCGGCCGCGGCCAGCACGCCCTCGCTGAGCAGGAAGCCCAGAGCCAGGTCGGCGTCGTTGCCGGGCGTGCGCATGGTCAGCAGGCGTGCCTCGCCGAGGACCAGGAGCAGCGGCTCCTCGCCGATCAGCAGGTCCTCGCTGCCGTCCACGAGGCGGCGCCGGTTGGCGCCGGGCGCTGGGCCCTCGAGCGGCTCGGAGGGAGCGGTCATCGCCGGGAAGGTTACCGGTGCCCCAGGCCCACGGGAGTATGCTCCGCGCGCGTCCGCCATGATCGTCGCCAATCACTGCCGCCGCAGCGTCAGCCGCGTGACCCGGGACGCGACCGTGGAGCGCATCGCCCGCATCCTGCGCGACGACCACGTCGGCTCGGTCGTGGTCGTGGACGACGACCATCCGGTGGGGATCGTCACCGATCGGGACATCGCGGTGCGCGTGCTCGCCGAGGGCCGCGATCCCAGGCGTACCAGGGTCGGCGAGATCCTGTCGCGGCCGCTGCGCACGGTCGCGATGGACGCGCCCTTCCAGGAGGCGGCCGCGGCCATGGCCAGGCACGGCGTGCGGCGCATCGTGGTCGTCACCAAGGAGGGCAGGCTCTACGGCGTGCTCTCGATCGATGACCTGCTGGTGCGCTACGCCCGCCAGTTCGGCGCGATCGGCCGGGCGGTCCGGCAGGAGCAGGCGCGCGAGAGCCGGCGGGGAGGTTCCCGATGAGTGCGGTGGCAGGCGGTTCCGATCACGCCACGATCCCGGCCGATGCCACCGTGCTGGAGGCAGCCCGGCGCATGGTCGATGGCGCGGTGGGCTGCCTCGTGGTGTTGGATGCGAAGGGCCGCCCCTGCGGGATCCTCACCGACCGGGATCTCTCGATCCGGGTGGTGGCCGAGGGACGGGACCCGGCGCGCACCCTCGTGGCGAAGGCCATGAGCGCGCCGCTGATCGCGGCCCGCCCCGGCGACCCCATGGACGCGATCCTGGCACGCATGGAGCAGCACGGCATCCGCCGCGTCCCCCTGGTGAGCGACGGCGTGCTGGTGGGGGTGGTGCGCCTGGACGATCTGCTGCTCGAGTTCGGCCGGGAACTGGCGGACCTCGGCGCGGCGGTGACCAAGGCGCGCGGCAAGGGCCGTGTGCGCCCGGCGCCGCGCCGACGGCGCGGCTGAGGCCTGCGGCGCCGCGCTCGGGAAGGAGCGTGGACCCGCACCCGCCGGATGCCTACACCCTACGCCGCCATGCTGCGTCTCGTCTCGGTCCTGGGCGTGGTCGCCCTGCTCGGGCTCTGCGTCGCCCTCTCGCGCGACCGCCGGTCGATCTCCTGGCGCACCGTGGGCATGGGGCTCCTGATCCTGTTCACCGTGGCCGCCGTGTTCCTGTACTGGACGCCGGGCAACCAGGCCCTGCAGGGCTTCGGCCAGAAGGTGGAGGGCTTCCTCAGGCTGTCCATGCGCGGGACCAGCTTCGTGTTCAACGCCCTGGCCGACCCGGTCGGCCTCGGGCGCGTGTTCGGGCCCGAGAAGGGCTTCCTGTTCGCGGCCCAGGTGCTGCCGACGCTGATCTTCTTCGCCTCGTTCATGGCGGTGCTCTACCACCTGGGCGTGATGCAGGCGGTCGTGCGCGGCATGGCCGCGGTGATGGTGCGCCTGCTGCGCACCTCGGGTTCCGAGTCGCTCTCGGCGTGTGCCAACATCTTCGTCGGCCAGACCGAGGCGCCACTGCTGGTGAAGCCCTTCCTCGCGCGCATGACCAGGAGCGAGATCCACGCGATCATGACCGGCGGCTACGCCACCATCGCCGGCGGTGTGTTCGCGCTCTACGTGGGGTTCGGCGTGGACGCCGGGCACCTGATGGTGGCGAGCGTGATGGGGGCGCCGGCCGGCCTCCTGGTGAGCAAGCTCCTCTGGCCCGAGACCGAGACCAGCGAGACCTACGGCACCGTGCGCGTGGTTGCGCCGCGCACCGCGGGCAACGTGGTGGAGGCGGCCGCCAACGGCGCCATCGACGGATTGCACCTGGCCCTCAACGTGGCGGCGATGCTGATCGCGTTCCTGGGTCTGGTCGCGGTGCTGGACGCGGCGCTCGGCCTCGTGGGCGGGTGGACCGGCTACCCGGGCCTCGACCTCGGGCGCGTCCTCGGCGTGATCTTCTATCCGGTGGCCGCGGTGCTCGGCGTCCGCGGCGCCGATGTCCTGCCGCTGGCCGAGCTGCTCGGCACCAAGCTGGCGCTCACCGAGCTGGTGGCCTACCAGAAGCTGAGCGGCATGCAGGCCGAGCTCGACCCGCGCACGGTGCGGATCGCGTCGTTCGCGCTCTGTGGATTCGCCAACTTCGGCTCGGTGGCGATCCAGATCGGCGGACTCTCGGCGATGGCACCCGAGCGACGGCCCGACATCGCCCGGTTGGCGCTGCGGGCCATGTTCGCGGGGGCGATCGCGACCTGTCTGACCGCGGCGATCGCGGGGGTGGTCAGCGATGTCTGATCCGCTGCGCGCGGAGACGCCGAAGCTGAACGCCGCGGTGCGCTTCCTCGAACAGGCGCCGCGCGTGGCGCGCGCCGAGGTGGCGCTGGTCCTGGGCAGCGGTCTCAAGCACTTCGCCGACGCGATCGACGACCGCCACGAGGTGCCGTTCACCGCGATCCCGTACTGGCCGGTGCCGCGCATCGAGGGCCACGGCGCCAGCCTGGTGCTGGGGCGCGTGGGCGGCGTCGTGGTGGCCTGCCTCACCGGTCGGGTGCACCTCTACGAGGGCCACGATCCGCACGAGGTGGTGCGCCCGGTGCGCACCCTGGCCCTGGCCGGCGTGCGGCGTTTCCTGCTCACCAACGCCGCCGGCGGAATCGCCCGCGTCCTGCGCGCCGGCGACCTGATGGTGCTGCGCGATCACCTCAACCTCACCGGCCGCTCGCCGCTCCTGGGTCCCCACGAGGCGGCGCTCGGCCCGCGCTTCCCCGACCAGAGCCGCGTGTACCGGGCCGAGCTGCGTGCCCGGCTGCATGCCGCCGATCCAGGCCTCCACGAGGGCGTGTACGCCGGCCTCCTCGGCCCCAGCTACGAGACGCCGGCGGAGATCCGCATGCTGGCCACGATGGGTGCCGACGCGGTGGGGATGAGCACCGTGCTCGAGGCGGTCGCGCTGAACGCGCTGGGGGCGGAGGTGGCGGGCGTGTCCCTGATCAGCAACTCCGCGGCCGGGATCGCCGATACACCGCTCAGCCACGACGAGGTGGTGGCGGCCGGCCGTGCGGCCGAGCCACGCTTCGCCGCCCTGCTGCAGGGCTTCTGCAGCTCGTTCGCCTAGATCGGGAATGGCCGACGTCACCATCCGTCCCTACCAGCCCGGCGACGAGGCCGGCATCGTGCGCAGCTTCAACGTGGTGTTCCGGGAGGTGTGCGGTCCCGGGTACCAGGACCGCACGATGGATGCGTGGCGCTGGGAGTTCCTGGAGAACCCGAACGGTTGGCGGATGTGGGTGGCGGTGGACCGGGACGGCACGATCGCAGCCAACTACGCGGGCGTGCCGTATTGCATGACCACGCCGCACGGACCGGTCACCTTCGTGCACTGCGTGGACTCGTTCGTGCACCCTGCCTACCGCCAGGGACTCAAGAAGACCGGTCTCTTCCTGGAGACCGCCTACCCGTTCTTCGCCGACTGCAAGGCCCGCGGCGACGCCGTCCTCTACGGCTACCCGGTACAGGCGGCGCGGCGCATCGGCGAGCGCTACCTCGGCTACACGACGGTGCGGGTCGTGAACTATCTCTGCCTGGACCTCGGCGAGCCGGGCCCACGTGCGCCCGAACGGGTGCAGGTGGAACGCGTGGCCGCGTTCGGCGCCGCGGCGGACCAGGCCTGGCGCCTCGCGTCCGCGGACCGGCTCTGCGCGACGGTGCGCGACGGCCGCTACCTGGACTGGCGTTTCGCGCGCTGTCCCGGCCAGCCCTACGAGCTCCACGTGGCGCGCCGCGACGGCTCGGTGTCCGGCGTGATGGTGCTCCGCCCCGAACACGAACTCGTTCCCGGTGCGTGCACGATCGCCGACTGGGTGGTCCCCCCGCGCGACGCCGAGACCACGGATGCGCTGCTGGCGTGCGCGGCGGCGCGCGGGCGCGAGCGGGGCCGCACGAGCCTCATGACCGTGTTCCCCGATCCCGCACCCGAGCATGCGGCGCTGCGGTCGCGCGGCTTCCAGGTGGTCCCCTCGGCGCGCTACCTGGAGCGCTTCCTCATGCGCGTGGCGTACCACCCCGCGATCCAGCCGGAGTGGCTCGCCGAGCACTGGTGGTACACGCTGGGGGACAGCGACCTGGTGTAGCTGGGCGCCGCGCAGCGCGGAGATCGCCGCCGCCGCGGCGCCGGACGGCCTGGTTCGGCCGGGCCCGGACGCCGCGGGTCGGCGGCGCACGTCTCAGAGGTCGCCGCCGAAGGTCGAGCGCAGGCCGTTCGAGTGCGGCACTGGCGTCGCGTACGGGGCGCCGAAGTCGACGTAGGCGAACTGCGAGTACAGGTTCGCGCCGATCAGCGACGCGCTGTTGGGCGGCGTCGGGAAGGTCAGCGACGCCTGGCCGCTGGCGTTGGTCGACGTGCCCAGGTTGATGTCCACCGAAGCGCGCAGGAAGCAGTTCGGGATGCCCACGAACCCGAGGTTCAGCGGCAGGGCGAACCCTCCCCAGGTGGTGCTGGAGACGCCGACGTAGAGCACGGCGCCGGTGTTGGCGCGGGCGTTGGTGAGCCGCAGGGTCCACGGGTCGCCCGAGAACGGGTAGCCCTTGGGTGCGGCGCCGGTGTGCGACGAGAGTCCGGTGGTGCCCTGGCACGAGGTGCCGTAGGTGGTGAAGCTGCCCACGGTGCGCTGGTAGTAGACCGCGGTCGCCGTGGCGTTGGCGTTCATGGTCACGTCCAGGGTGTTGTCGCCGAGGGTCTGGTTCA
>JADLFX010000075.1 GCA_020849665.1 Planctomycetota bacterium
ACGACAACCCGAGGATCCGCCGCACGCGCTGGCGGTCGACCGTGCCGCCGGCGAAGTCGTCGAACGCGCGCGCCGGCGGCGTGATCATGTGCCGGGCAATGAACGGCGCGCCCTCGCGCGCGCCCTGCTGGGAGTCCTTGAAGCAGCACTCCCATTCCAGGGTCGCCCATCCCTGGTAGCCGTACTTGGTGAGCAGCGTGAAGATCGCCGCGAAGTCGACCTGCCCGTCGCCCAGGGAGCGGAACCGGCCGGCACGCCCCTGCCAGGGCTGATACCCGCCGTACACGCCCACGCGCCCGTCGGGGCGGAACTCGGCGTCCTTGACATGGAAGCACCGGATCCGGTCGTGGAAGTGATCGATGTAGGCCAGGTAGTCCAGACACTGCAGCACGAAGTGGCTCGGGTCGTAGAGCAGGCAGGCGCGCGGGTGGGCACGCACCTGCTCGAGGAACATCTCCACCGTGGCCCCATCGTGCAGATCCTCGCCGGGGTGCACCTCGAAGGCGCAGTCCACACCCATCTCCTCGCCGTAGTCCAGGATCGGCAGCCAGCGGCGCGCCAGCTCGGCGAAGGCCTCCTCCACCAGACCCGCGGGACGCTGCGGCCACGGGTAGACGGTGTGCCAGAGCAGGGCTCCGGAGAAGGTGGGCATCGCGGTGCAGCCCAGGTTGCGCGACGCTCGCAGCGCCAGCTGCACCTGCTCGGTCCCGTACGCGGCCATCGCCGCGGGCGTGTCGACGCCGGGCGGCGCGAAGTCCTGGAACATCGGCGCGTAGGCCGGGTGCACGGCCACCAGCTGGCCCTGCAGGTGGGTGGCCACCTCGCTGATCTCCAGGCCGTGCCGCGCCGCGGTGCCGCGCAGCTCGTCGCAGTACGCCTGGCTCTCCGCAGCCTTGCGCAGGTCCATGCAGCGCCCGTCCCACGACGGCATCTGCACGCCCCGGTAGCCGAGACCTCCCGCCCAGCGGCACAGGGATTCGAAGGTGTCGAACGGCGCGGTGTCGCCCGCGAACTGCGCCAGGAAGATGCCGGGCCCCTTCATCGTGCTGCCTCCTTGCCTCTGGTTCCCACCTCGACCCAGTGGCGTTCCCGCGCCGAGCGCGCCGCGGCGTCGAGCACCCGCTGCACCGCCAGCCCGTCGGCGAAGTCCGGCGCGAACGGCGAGCCGTCGTGGAGGGCCAGCAGGAAATCGGCGAGGGTGTGCACGAACGTGTGCTCGTAGCCGAGGACGTGCCCGTCCGGCCACCAGTGGGCCGCATACGGATGCACGGGGTCCATGCACATCACCGTGCGGTAGCCGCGGGCATCGGCGGGCTCGTCGTAGCGGAACACCTGCACCTCGTTCATCCGCTCCAGGTTCCACAGGAGCGAGCCCGTCGCGCCGTGCACTTCGAGCTGATGCCAGTTCTTGCGCCCGGGCGCGGTACGTGTCGCTTCGTAGGTGCCGATCGCGCCGTTGGTGAAGCGCGCCAGGAACGCGAACGCATCGTCCACGTCGACCCGCACGGCGCGCCCGTCCGGGGTCGTGCGGGTCGGCGTGAAGGTCTGTTCCATGCCGCACACCTCCGCGAACTCGAGGCCCGTGACGAAGCGGGTCATGTCGATCAGGTGCGCGTTCAGGTCGCCGTGCGCCCCGGAACCGCAACGCCTGCGTTCCGTGCGCCACGACGCCGGGGTGTCGGCCGATGCCAGCCAGTCCTGCAGGTAGGTGGCGCGCACCTGGCGCACGACGCCCAGCTCGCCTCGCTCGACCAGACGCTGCGCCAGGCTGGCGGCGGGGCAGCGGCGGTAGTTGTGCCACACGCCCACGCGCACGCCGGCGCGGCGCGCCGCGGCCACCATCGCCTCGGCCTCCGCGACGGTCATGGCGAGCGGCTTCTCGCACAGCACGTGCTTGCCGGCCGCGAGCGCGGCCATGGCGATCTCGTGGTGGCTGTCGTTCGGCGTGGCCACGTCCACGATGTGCACGTCGTCGCGGGCCAGCACCGTGGCGAGGTCGGCCGACGCCTCGGCGAAGCCCAGCTTCTCGGCCATGGCGGCGGCGCGCGCACGATCGCGCCCCACGACCACGCGCGGCAACACCTGGAGCGGCAGGTCGAAGAACCGGTTGACCTGGCGCAGGGCGTTGGCGTGCGCCCGGCCCATGAACGCATGCCCGACCATCGCCACCCCCATCCCCTTGGGCTCACGGACGGGACGGAACGGCGGCTCCGGCTTCGCGTGGGTCATGACGGCAGGCTATCGGCGCCCGCCGTGCCGATCCACGCCAGGGCCCGGTCCGGTGGGCGCGCGCGCCGCGACCGTCCCGGGCAGGCCGGCGCGGCCGAGATCCCTGGCGTGTCGGGTCGCCCCTGGCTCAGCGCACACCGCAGAAGAGCAGGCGCAGATTGCGATCGCCCGTCCCCGCGGTGCCCCAACCCATCGCGAGATCGGGGAACGCGTCGTGGTTCAGGTCGGCGAACACCGACCACGCGGTCGCGTCGCGCGGCACGAGCGCGCCGCTCTGCAGCACGAGGTTGCCGGTGCGCACCGGGGGCAGCGTGCCCCCGTCCTCCAACCCACCGTTGCCGTCGCTCAGGAAGAGCGCCGCCAGGAACTCCTGCACCACGGTCTCGCGCTTCACCACCGCGAGCAGGTCCGGGATCTGGTCGCCGTCCAGATCGCCGAGGAAGAGCTCGCGGCAGCGGCCGCTGGGCAGGATCCGCCGGCTCGCCGCGCCCTCGACGAACGCGGCGAGGTTCACCTCGGTCTCGCGGCCCGGCACCACCAGACCCTGGTTCAGCAGGATGCGGATCCGTGCGTCGCGGCTGGACGCGACCACGAGGTCGACCGTCTGGTTGCCGTCGAAATCGGCCGCGGCGAGGCAGGTGGGACCGTCGCCGGCCAGCAGGACCTTCAAGGTCTCCTCGGCGTGCGAGCGCACGAAGCGATCGTCGCCAGGATCGTTGGCCAATCCGGGGTCGTAGCGGAAGAAGCGCAGGTGGTTGCCTTCCTCCGGCGCGAGCAGGCTGCCCTCGGGCACCGCGACCGCGGCCTCCAGGAGGCGCGCGCCGCCGGTCTGGACGGCGAAGTCCCCGAGGACCACGTCGCTGGAGTTGCCGTGCACGAGCGGGATCCCCAGCTGCGCGTCCGGGGCGTGGAACGGGAACTCCGCAGGGGCGAAGGCCGCCTTGCCGCGCAGGAGGTAGAGGGCCGCCTGTCCTTCGCGCCGATCCACGCCGAGGTCGGGGACGAGCAGGACGATCACGTCCAGGTTCTCGTCGCCATCCACGTCGGCCACACGCACGCGCGAGTCCGGCCCGAGCGCCCGGTTGCGCACCTCCAGAGGCAGCACCCGGCGCAGATCCACATCCAGCACGCGCGGCAGGGACTCGCCCGCGACCAGGATCGCCAGCCGCCCCGTGCTGGCCTCCAGGAACACCAGGGACTCCGCCGATGCGCCGCGCAGTCGCAGCGCCGCCAGCGAGGAGCCGACGACGTCCGTGGCCGGCAGGAGCGACCCGGGCTTGAGGCCGCCGATCCCGTCGTTGGCGAGCGGCTGCAGGCCCTGGTCGGTGAGCGCATAGAGATCGGCGGCCGAGCCGCTGCCACCCGACAAGGCACGCCCGCGGAAGTCGCCCGCCACGAGGCCGCGCACCGCCTGCGGCAGCTGGACCCCGGCGTCGGGTGCCGCGAGGCGTGCATCGATCCCCGCGACCAGGGTCGAGATGCGGTTCTCCTCCAGCCCGTCCACCAGGTAGCGGTGCTGGACGAAGAGCCCGCGCATGGTCCGTTCGACCCGGCCGGTGTCCTCGCGGGCGACCACGCCGATGGCGAGCCGCTGCACATCGCGCAACGCCTCCACCCCGAGGTCGGCGCCGTCCACGACCTCCACGAAGGTGCCGGCCGACCACCGGAAGAGCCGCAGCGGGATCCGCGGCGCCAACCCGCCAGCCGCGACCACGAGTTCCACGGTGCCGTCGCCGTCCAGGTCGCCGGCCACGCTCGTGGCGAACGCCTGGTCGACGGACGGGAAGAGCACCACGTCGCCGGCCACCGGTTGCTCGAGCGTGCGCGCCTGCGTTCCGGGCCGCAGCACGGCGACGCAGGGAGGCGAAGTGGTGCTGGCGGGAGTACCCGAGAGCACCACCGTGACCGATCGCGGCGCGCTCGGGCCCGCCAGGTGCACCCCCACCACCGACGACGTGGCGACGGGCGCGTGGCCGGGCACGACGAGACCCAGGTCCTGGCCCGCGGCGAAGGTGCCGTCGCCGCGCCCGAAGGCGGTCACCAGGCGCGGCGCGATGCCGCCGGCGGCGTAGACGACGTCGAGCAGCCCGTCGCCGTCGAGGTCGCCGACGTCGAAGGCGTCGAAGGCGCCGTTGGCGCCCGGAATCGGCGCGCCGCTGCGGAAGCGCGGCGCGCCGGCCACCGGCGGATCGGCGAGGAACACGCTCGACTCGAGGCCGACGCCGCCCGCGCCGCGCAGGATCAGGACGTCGGCCAGTCCGTTGCGGTCCAGGTCGGCTGCGCGCGCGCGGCGGGCCCCGTCGCTGTCGCGCACCAGCCCGCCCATGAAGCGCAGCGGGGCGAGCGGGGCGGCCTGGTTGAGCGTGATGCCGTGCCCGGCGGAGCCCAGGAACCCGAAGTTGGCCACGACGAGGTCGTCCCGGTCATCGCCGTCGAAGTCGCCGCGCGCCAGGTCCACGGGCCCGCGCTGGCCGGGATCGCTGACCGTGCCCGCCACGAGCGAGCCGCCCAGCCGTTCGAAGAGGCCGTTGCCGCGGTTGCCCAGGAGCGTGAGCCGGGCGAACCCGCCCACCTCGGAGAGTTGCACGGCGTCCACGTTGATTCCCAGCGGATCCAGCACGGGCAGCAGCGTGAACCCGATCGCGGGCTCGGGGAGGAGCGTGCCCCGGGGCCCCAGCGTGACGCCCTGGTAGCCGTAGCCGAAGAGACCGGTGGCCCGCGCCTCGGCCTGCACCGTGCCCAGCCCCACGCGCAGGACGATCTCGGCCGGGCCGGCGCGGCCATCGGGCGACGCCGGCGACGTGAACACGATCCGGTTGCTGGTGGAGAGGTCGGTGCGGATCGCCGCCGCCGGCACCGGGGTCTGGCGGCCGCCCTTGCGGAACGACAGGGCCACCTTGCTGAAGTCGAGCGAGGGCCGGCCACCCCCGGGCGGGAACTCGAACGGCACCAGCCCCTGGCCGGACAGCGTGAGCTGGGTGCCGCCGTCGCTCACGCCGAGCCGCGGCGAGACCACGTCGATCTCGGGCTGGTAGTAGAGGTCGCTGACCGCAGTGGAGAGCCCGGCGCGGGGGTCGATGACGGTGGCGAAGGCCCGCGTGGCGAATGTGTTCCCGGGCGCCGCCACGCTGACCACGGTGCTGCCGCCCGCGCTGGCCAGGGTGATCGCCGTGCCCTCCTGCACCCGCGCCGCCGCACCGCCGTCCGGATCCGGCACGCCGAACTGCACGCGCAGATCCTCGGCCCGTTCGGTCGTGAGTCCGCTGACCTGGAAGCCGACCCGGGTGCCGCCGCGCATGGCCAGGAATGCCACCGCCGCGCCCGGCGAGGGAGGCACGAGGACGGCGCGCGGCTGGCGCAGGAGCTTGAGCGCCGCGGGCTTGGCCACCTCGGAGCCATTCACCAGGACCGCCAGGAGCGCATCGACGTCCGCCGCGGTGGGGTCCTGCACGCGCGCACGGATCTCGGCGTTCTCGTACACGAAGCCGATCACCGAGCTGTTGCCCTGCACGGAGAGGAGCACCGGCGACTTCTGCACGGAGACCGCGTCCAGCGCCCGGATCTCCACCCGCAGCGAGGACGACGCGGCCACCTGGAAGTTGCTGAGCACCGCGCGGCCGAAGAAGGCCACCGCCGGCACCAGCGGCGCCGTCGGCTCGGGCAGGCTCAGCTCGGGCGGCTGGGCGGGCGGGGGCGTCGAGCCGCTGCGGTTGCGGTTGCTCGCCGCGATCCCGCCGAAGATGCCCGCCCCGCACGAGGCGAGCGCGAGGGAGAGGCCGGCGGCCAGCAGGCAGGGCAGGAGACCAGCGGAACGGCGCACGACCCGGCCACTCTAGGCGGACCCCTCGCCCCTTCCAGGCCCCCTGCCCCGGATCGGGACCGGGTGGTCTATCCTGGACACCCCTTCCCCCACGCCATGGAGCCAACCATGTCCACACCGCTGCGCACCGCGTTCGCCGCGCTCCTCGCCCTCTGCCCTCTGGCCGCCCAGATCCCCTCGGGCCACGCCGCCGTCGCCTGGAAGCCCTCCAACCCCACGGCCACGGGCGGGATCAAGCTGGTCGACCGCGCCGGGGTTGTGCGGGATCTCACCGGACTGAGCGCCGCGACACTCGGCACGACGCGGTTCGACGGCGGTCAGTCGGTGGCGGTCTCGAGCATCGGCGAGCTCTTCGTGGGCCTGGGCGTGGACAACCGCACGGGGACCACGCCGCTGCCGTTGGAGGTCCGCCGCATCCTGGTGAGCGGCACCACCGCGATCCTCGACCAGCCGCTGGCCACCGTGCACACGGTTCCCGCAGGCGAACTCTGGAAGGTGAGCGACCTGCAGGTGCGCGGCGACGGCAGCCTCCTGGTCGCGGCCACCGAGATCCTGGCCAACGCCAATCCGATGCCCAAGACCCTCGCCTGCCTGGTGCTCCCGGGCGGGACGGTGGTGAACCTCGCCGCCGTGAGCCAGTTTCCCGCGGGCAGCCTGGTCGCCGTCGCCGACCTCGGCACCCGCTTCGCGGCGGCCTTCCTGCAGAGCTTCTTCGTGGTGAACCTCGAGGTGATGTCCTTCACCTACGACAGCGTCCCGGCCGGCTTCCGGGTTCATCAGTTCGTGAGCGTGCCGCGCATGGCCGCCCTGGGCGCCGATGCCAACGGCGAGCTCCTCCTCGCGGGGCAGCTGCCGACACCGGCGGGCCAGAGCAGCCTGGTGCGCCTGCCGCACGCCCCCGGCGCGACGCCGGTGGCCGTGACCGGCGGACCCACGGCGGTGGCGGTCGCCGACTTCGTGGCTCCGGCCGCGGTCGCGGCGGTGTTCACTCCCCCCACCCTGATCGCCGGATCGCTCCAGCTGGTCGACATGCTGGCGGGGCAGGGCTCGATGTGGGCCCAGACCGTGGTGCGCGACCCGGTCGACATCGCTCTCCGCCAGAGTCCGGCGCACTACGGCCTGGCGTCGGGGAACGGGCCCGGGCTCGCGTGGCTCGGGACCGACGGGGGGCTGCCGGCGGTGGGCAACGGGCTCTTCGGCCTGAGGGTGGGGGGAACCACCGGCTCGCAGGGCGTGATCCTCGCGAGCATCGGACGCGGCAACGTGCCGACCCCGTTCGGGACCATCCTCCTCGACCTCAGCGTGATGGCGCAGGTGGCCGGCTACACGGTGCCCAACACCGGTGCGCTGCGCCTGGGGCTGCCGCTCCCCAACAACCCCTCGCTGATCGGCCAGGCGGTCACATTCCAGGCCCTGGCGATCGCCAGCGCCAGCCCGCTGCTGGCCGAGTGCTCGCGCGGCCTGGAGCTCGTGTTCTTCTAGCCGCCGCGCACCGCCGTCCGCAGGGCGGCGAGGTCCTGGTGCCCGCGCAGGCTCTTCACGACGCGCCCCTCGGGATCGACCACGTAGGTGACGGGCGTGACGTGCGCCCAGCCCTGGCCGTGGAATGCCTGCAGCATGGCGGCGTCGGCACGCAAGACCCGGTGGCGATAGGCCATCCGGTCCAGCGTGGCCTGCGTCTCGGCCGCCGGGAATCCGAGCACGGCGTCGGTGATGACCCCCACCACCTCGTAGCGGGCCGGATCCAGCTCGGCGGCCAGGGCCCGGATCGCCGGCGCCTCGGCGACACAGCTCGGGCAGCGCGAGCGGAAGAAGTTCAGGACCACCGTGCGGCCGCGCAGGCTCGTGTCCCGGACCTCGACACCGGCCAGGTCCCGCACCGCGAAGGCAGGCAGGGCGCGGCCGTCGTTGCGGTGCACCTGGCGATCCACCCACCAGCGCACGCCGGCGGTGCCGCCGAACCACGCCAGCGCCAGGAACAGGATCACGGCGCCCAGCAGGCGACGCCGGCGGGTCCTGGGCTGCGGTGGTGGCTGCATCGTGCTGGGTGCCATGCCTGGCGCGAGCACAGGGTTCCACACGCGGCGGCCGGACCGCAAGGCCCGTCTCTCGAAGGTATGGAATCGCCCGCCCCGCCTGTATGTTCGCGCGCGGAGCGATGCGGAGGGCGGCAGTGGCATCCTGGCGGATCGGCGGCGTCTCGTTCGGTGTGGGCGATCCCCTCACCGCGGGTCTGGCCCAGGATCCGGCCGTGGAGCTGGTGCGTGCGGTACCCACGGCCCTGATCCGCGACCTGCGCGCCGGCATCCTGGATGCCGGCCTGGTCTCCTCGATCGAGGCCTTCCGCCGCCCGGGCTACACGGCCCTCGGCGAGCTGGGCGTGGCCTGCCGGGGCGCGGTGCGCACGGTGCGCGCCTTCCGGCGCCGCGGCGTGCCGATCCGGAGGGTCGGGATCGACTCCGGCAGCGAGAGCTCCGCGGCCCTGCTGCGCATCCTCCTGGCGCGGCGCCCGGACGCCCGCGACTGCGTCCTCGAACCGATCACGCCGACCGAGCAGCCCGATCGCCTGCCCCACGACCTCGTGCTCCTGATCGGGGACACGGGGCTGCGCGCCGACCCTGGGCCGCGCGAGGTGTGGGACCTGGGCGAGGAGTGGTACGCGTGGACCGGCCTGCCGTTCGTATTCGCGCTCTGGCTGATCCGGCCAGGCGTGGATCCCGCCCCCATCGCCGCGGCGCTGCGTGCCGGGCGCGCACGGGCGCGGACCCTGCCGCGTCCGAGCACGGCGCCCGCATCCATCCATCACGACCTCGGTCCTGCCGACCGGCAGGGGCTGCTGCGCTTCCACGCCGAAGCGGCTGCCCTCGGCCTGGCGCGACCCGATCTGGCACCCACCTTCCTCGATCCCTGAACCACCACGGAACCCACCACCATGAGCCACGAGGGCGACACCCAGGGCACCCTGTTCCCGTCCGGCGCAGCCGACCCGACTCCGACCTCCGCGGGACGCAAACCGAAGGGCGGCGACGCAGCGCGCGGCACCGGCGGGGGCAGCGCTGCCGAGCGCATGGCGCGCCAGCAGCGCGAGATCTCCGTGTCGGAGTTCTTCACCAAGAACCGCCACCTGCTGGGCTTCGACAGTCCGCGCAAGGCGCTGCTCACCGCGGTGAAGGAGGCGGTCGACAACTCGCTGGACGCGTGCGAGGAGGCGCGCATCGTCCCCGACCTCCAGGTGGAGATCCGCGCCGTGCAGGGCCGTGAGAACACCTTCACGGTGATCGTCGAGGACAACGGACCCGGGATCGTGCCCAAGCAGGTGCCCAACGTCTTCGGCCGCCTGCTCTACGGATCCAAGTTCCACCGCCTGCGCCAGTCGCGCGGCCAGCAGGGCATCGGCATCGCCGCGGCGGGCATGTACAGCCAGCTCACCACCGGCAACCCGATGCGCATCACCAGCCGCATCGGCCGCAAGGCCCTGCCGTACTTCTTCACCGTGCGCATGGACACCACCCGCAACCGGCCCGAGTTCACCGAGAAGGTGGTCGAGTGGGACAAGGACCACGGGACGCGGGTGGAGATCGACCTGGAAGGCGAGTACCGCCGCGGCCAGCGCAGCGTCGAGGAGTTCCTCAAGCTGGTCGCCCTCGCGAACCCGCACGTGCGCATCGCCTTCAAGGACCCCGAGGGCGTCGCGACCCTGTTCGATCGCGCCACCACCGAGCTGCCCAAGGAGACCGAGGAGATCAAGCCGCATCCGCACGGCGTGGAGCTGGGCCAGCTCATCAAGATGCTGCAGGACACGGAGGAGAAGTGGGTGCACCTCTTCCTGCAGCGCGACTTCAGCCGCGTGGGCCCCAAGGTGGCCGAGGAGATCTGCGCGGCCGCGAAGATCAACCCGCGCGCCAATCCCCGCGTGATCGTCAAGGAGGACGCCGACCGGCTGAAGAAGGCGATCGATCAGACCAGGATCATGGCGCCGCCGACCTCGTGCATCGCGCCGATCGGCGAGGAGCTGATGCTCAAGGGGCTCAGGAAGGAGGTCGAGGCCGACTTCTACGTGGCCACGTCGCGCTCGCCCGTGGTCTACCGCGGCCGGCCCTTCCTCGTGGAGGTCGGCATCGCCTTCGGCCGCCCGGGAGACACGCTCCTGCTGACCGAGGAGGGCAAGATCGTCGAGCAGAAGAAGAAGGTCGAGAACCAGGAGGCGCTGATGGGCAATGCCGACGAGCCCGTGCGCCTGATCCGCTACGCCAACCGCGTGCCGCTGATGTTCCAGCAGTCGGCCTGCGCGATCAGCAAGTCGGTGATCGCCACCAACTGGCGCAACTACGGCCTGCAGCAGCCGCGCGGTGCGCTGCCGATCGGCCCCATGGTCCTGATGGTGCACATCGCCTCGGTCTGGGTGCCGTTCACCTCGGAGTCCAAGGAGGCGATCGCCGGCTACGACGAGATCTTCAAGGAGATCCGACTGGGCATCCAGGAGTGCGCCCGCAAGCTCGGCACGCACATCCGCAAGGGCCGCAAGCTGGCCAGCGAGTTCAAGAAGCGCGGCTTCATCGAGAAGTACATCCCCCACATCGGCCAGGCACTCAAGGAGATCCTGAGCCTCGACGACCGGCAGGTCGGCGAATGCGTGGGACGCCTCACCACGGTGCTCGAGAAGAGCCGCAAACTGTGACAGAGTCGTGCCCGCCCGCACCGCGGCGCTGTGCACGCACCCGGACCCTACGTGACGCCACGCGCCGCTGCGGCGGTGGCCCAGCAACCCACCACCACCAGACAGACCGATGGCAGCCAAGAAGGACGTGAAGCCCGCCGGTGGCGACAAACCGCGCAAGCCGCTCGGCAGTCTCGACAAGGTCACGCTGCGCGAGATCGAGGGCTGCGCCGCCCAGGTGCACGGCAGGATCCTGAAGCTCGAGAAGCCCGAGCTGAAGTTCCCCGAGCGCTCGCTGCGCAACGCGCGCTACGACAAGAAGGGCGGCTTCCAGATGGGGCGCGCCCGCGTCCTGCGCACGCTCACGGTGAACACCGTGAAGACCTTCGCGCAGACCCTCAAGCTCATGGCGCTGAGCCGCGAGATGGTGCGCGAGGACGACTTCGCTACCAAGCGAGAGGCCTACTACGTCAGCAAGAACTGGGGGGACGCCAAGTTCACCGAGCAGCCGGAGTCCGATGCCGTGATGGACGACATCGAGGCGCTCTTCTCCCTGGAAGGGGTGACGCGGGAGCAGCTGCGCTTCTACCCGGAGGAGCATGGCGGCGCGGTCGCCGGCGAACTGGTGGTGATCGACCGCGATCCCGAGACCGATCGGGAGGTGCGGATCGACTGCACCGGGTTCGCCACCGGCTCGTACGCGATCCCGCACTCGGTCGAACAGCTGCGCTTCGAGACCAAGGCGAAGTTCATCCTGGCGATCGAGACCGGCGGCATGTTCCAGCGCCTCAACAACCACAAGTTCTGGCGCAGCGCCGGCTGCATCCTGGTGGAGACCGCGGGCGTCCCGACCCGCGCCACGCGCCGGTTCATCCGCAAGCTCGCCGACGAGTGCAAGCTCGCGGTCTACGCCTTCAACGACTGCGACCCGTACGGCATCTCCAACATCTACCGCACCCTGAAGGTCGGCTCCGGCAACGCCGTGCACCTGAACCAGTTCTTCTGCGTGCCGCAGGCGCGCTACCTGGGCGTCACGCCCCAGGACATCGTGGACTTCAAGCTCCAGGACGCCACCCACCCGCTGCAGGAGGTCGACATCAAGCGAGCCAAGGACGCGCTGAAGAACGACCCGTTCTTCCAGGCTCACAAGGAGTGGCAGAGGGCCATCGAGCAGATGCTGGCGATGGGCGTGCGCGCCGAGCAGCAGGCCCTGGCCAAGTGGGGACTCAACTTCGTGATCGAGGAGTACCTGCCGCGCAAGCTCAAGCACCCCGAGAAGTTCCTGCCCTGACGTGCCGCGCGCCCAGCCCAGGTGTCCGGTCCGGCGCACGGTGGCGCGCGGCGCCGGACGGCCTCCCGCCGGATGCGCCGGTCCTGGCAAGGCCGGTGGGCCCGCTTGGCCGCACACCCTCGACGCCGTCACCGGCAGCCCCCTAGAGTCCCGCCCACGACGCAAACCATGAGACACCTCCCTGCCGCCTTCCTCGCCCTGCTCTACGCGGGCTGCGCCGCGCCGGCCTTCGATGCCCAGGGCATGGTGCGCGAGTGGGGCAGCTACATGCAGCAGGATCACGTGCTGGTGCCGGGCGACGTCCTGGCCATCTCCTGCTTCCAGGTGCCGGAGCTGACCCAGGAGGTGGTCGTGTCTCCCTCGGGTTCGGTCACGCTCCTGCGCCTGCCCAGCTCGCTGAAGGCGATCGGCCGCAAGGTGTCGGAGTTCCGCAAGCTGGTGGAGGAGGCCTACACGCAGATCCAGCCAGGGGCCGAGATCTCCGTGAACCTGAAGACCGCCAACGAGCGCTCGGTGTACGTCGCCGGCGAGGTGCAGGATCCGGGCGCGATTCCGTGGGTCTCCAACATGTCGGTGGCGCGCTCGATCGCCGCGGCCGGCGGCTTCCTGATCACGGTGAAGTCGAGCGACGTGCTCCTGGTCCGCCCCGATCCGGTCGATCAGAAGCCCCGCTCGATCCGCGTCGACGTGAACGCGATCCTGGCCGGGGAGTCGCCCGACTTCCTGCTGCTGCCGGGCGACATCGTCTGGTGCCAGACCTCGTTCATCGCCGACATGGGCAACTTCGTCGAGCTCTACATCCGCCGGCTGCTGCCATTCTCGATCACCGGCGTCTCGGTTGGCGGCGGCAACTGACGCTCCGCCCGCCGTTCACTCGGCGAGGTGGGGGCGGAGCGGGCCGTACTCGCGCTGCGCGAAGAGCCCCAAGCGCATGCTCTGACCCACCGCCCAGCGCCGGATGCGACCGGCGAGGCTCCGCGGCACGAGGGCTCCGGCCACGCGCCCGTTCGCCGCTTCTTCCACCCGGTACCGCAGGTAGATGGGGTCTTCGAGCGCCTCGGCCAGGGGCACGAAGGTCGCCCCCGCGGCGCGCAGGCGATCCACGAGGCGATCCAGGCAGCGGTCGGCCACGATGCCGAAGTGGGCGAACGCCACGTGGCGCACGGATCGCCGCTCGTGCGCCTCCAGGGCCCGCGCGTCGCCGACCAGCGCTCGGGTCGCCGCGGTCAGGAAGCGCACCTCGACGCGTGCGATGCGCGCGGCATCCTGCCGGGCCACGGACCGCCCCAACGGAACCTCGAACTGGTAGTCGAAGGTGTCCAGGCCGGCGGGGACGATGCGGTAGCCGAGGGTCTCGATCCGATCCTCGAGCCAGCGGCGCCGCTCGGGGTGCCCGGGCCGTCGCAGGTAGGGGTAGCGGAAGAGCCGCGGGCGGCCCTGGGCGAAGGCACCGATCGAGTCCAGGAGCGCATCGCACCGTTCGACGTCCCGGAGGAATTCCTCGGGCTCGACCCGGTCCGCGTTCGCGTGGCCGAACGTGTGGTTGCCCAAGGCGTAGCCGGCCTCCAGCCAGCGGGCGAGTCTGCGCTCCTCACCGGCCGCCATGCGGCCGATGACGAACGCCGCGCAGTCGCGCACCTGCCCGCGTTGCAGCACCTCCAGGATCCGGTCCATGCGGGACGGATCCCCCGGGGCCACGTCGGCACGTCCGGCGACGCTCGGTGCGTCGTCCAGGGTCAAGGCGATGCGGAGTGGCGTGGCAGGCATGGATTCGGCTGGGGCTCCGATGCGCGAACTCGGCTGGGCAACGGCCGCGGGACCCGGTTACACAGCTGGGACAGCATCTCCTTCGCCAGCCTCCCGGCCCTCGGCGGCAGCACGGGTCGAGGGCGCTGAGCATGAACCTGCCGGGCCGGCAGGAAAAGAGGGTGTCCGAGCAGGAAGCGCCGCGTCACGGGGCCCGCCCTTGCATGCCATGCCACGGGCGGCGAACCGACGGAACTCCGGCGGGGGAAGTCGGAAACCCGGCGGTGGGCGACCTCGGCATGGGGAGCGTGCTAGGTTTCGGGTGGAGGGACCGAGTGGCAAACGCCTACGCCGCAGCGAAGTGCGCGTGCTCGACGGGGGAATCCTCGACACCGGGGGACCCACGCGGTCTGGCACGAGAATCGCAATGCGATCCGGCGGCTGGGCTCTGCACCCTCGCCGCGAGCCGAGACCATCCGCACAGACCCCGTGGACCCCGCTGGGTGATTCGCCCCCCATCGACGGCCACGGATGCGCTGTTCAGGAAGGGTCTCAAACCACCTCCGCCCGAAGCTTCACGCCGCCTGCAGGCCAAACCTGCAGGAGCCCTGCACCCTGCCGCACACCACCTCCGCGACCCCCACCTCCGATGCTGCTGCAACACCGTCGGGCCTTCGCAAGCCTGATCTACTCCTTCGACCTGGCCACCCTGTGCGTGGGCCTCTACCTGGGTACCCCCAACGGGTCCCAGGAGCCCGGGTTCTGGCTGCGCCTGGGCGAGTTCGCGCTCCTGATCCTGACCTGGACACACCTGGCCGGCCGCTTCGGCCTCTACGAGTCCCGGCGCACGGAGCCCATCCTGGGCGAGACCCTGCCCCTCTCCCAGGCGATGCTCTACTCGCTGGGAGCGGTGTACCTGCTCCGCGCCGCGCTGGGATTCCACCCCGGCTACGAGGTCGCGTGGACCCTGATGTTCAGCTTCCTGCTGCTCAGCGGCACGCGCCTCGTCCTGCGCATGGCCCTGCTCTGGCTGCGCCGGCACGGCCGGAACTACCGCAGCCTGCTCTTCATCGGACGCGGCCGCTCGGCCCGGACGCTGGCGGCGGACTTCCAGGAGCACAGCAACTACGGCATCAAGGTCCTGGGCGGGATGACGTTCACCGGCGAGGAGAACCTCGCTCCGATCCCGGGGATGAACCACCTGGGGACGACCGCCAACCTGCAGCACGTGCTCCGCGACCACGCCATCGACGAGGTGGTGCTCTGCCCCGCGGACGGGGTGTGGGCCTCCGAGGTGAAGTCGGTGCTGCGGTTCTGCGAGACGGTCGGGCTGCCCTGCAAGGTCGCGCCGGACTTCCTGGGGATCCCGGCCTCGCGCACCCGGGTGTCGTGGATAGGGTCGGTGCCCTTCTACGTGTTCGCGTCCGGCTTCCAGAACCAGAACCTCCTGGGCGTGAAGCGGCTGATCGACATCCTCGGGGCGACGCTCGGCCTCGTCCTGGTGGCTCCGCTCCTCCTGGCGATCGCGCTCGCGATCAAGCTCGAGAGCCGTGGCCCGGTGTTCTTCCGTCAGACCAGGGTGGGTCTCAACGGCCGGCTCTTCACGCTGCTCAAGTTCCGCTCGATGGTCATGGACGCCGAACGGCGACGCGGCGACCTGCTGGCCCAGAACGAGCAGAAGGGCCCGGTGTTCAAGATCAAGGACGACCCGCGCGTGACCCGGATCGGCAGGATCCTGCGCCGCTACTCCCTGGACGAACTGCCGCAGCTCATCAACGTCCTGATCGGCGACATGAGCATCGTGGGCCCCCGCCCGCCGCTCCCCTCGGAGGTGCTGCAGTACGACTGGTGGCAGCGCCGGCGCCTCTCGGTCCGCCCCGGGATCACGTGCATCTGGCAGGTCTCCGGACGCAACAACATCGAGTTCGACCGCTGGATGGAGCTCGACCTGCAGTACATCGACGACTGGTCGCTCGGCATGGACGTCAAGATCATGGCCAAGACCGTCCGCGAGGTGCTGCGCGGCGGCGGCCACTGAGCCACCGGTCCCCCTCCCCGCGCGGCCCGGCGTCGGCCGCGGCCAAGACCCGGCCCGGGCCGGCCGAGGCACCGCGGGGTCCCTGCGCGGGGGCGCACGGCCGCCGGATGCCGCGGCCGGGATTGGCTCAGAGCGGCAGGCCGACGAGGCGTCCGGCCCACAGGGTCAGCGCCGCGGTGGCGAGCGCCACGAGCAACGCCACCACCTCGGCCCGCCAGGGCAGGAGCCTCCTCCGCGCCAGGTGCACCCAGAGCACGACGAGCACCGGCGCCTCCGCACCCACCAGGGCCCAGAGCAGGCCGTCGACGCCCCATCGCGAGTAGGCCAGGGGCACGCCGCCCAGGATCAGCGCGGCCCGCAGCACGTTGGAGAGCGTGATCATGTGGGCGTGACCCAGCGCGTACACGACCTGGTTGGCGGGCTCGATCAGGCAGCGCAGCACCGCCTGGGCCGCGAAGAAGCGCAGGATCGGTGCCGCACCCTCGTAGCGCTCGTCGTAGAAGAGCCCGACGACCACCGGAGCCAGCGCGAACAACCCGCCTGCGGCGGGCATGAAGAGCAGGTCGATGCGGCGGCGCGCCGCGGCGTACATGCGCGCCCCCTGGCCGGTCGGGCTGTTCAGGACCTGGGCCATGACGGGGAAGAGCACCTGCCCGGAGAGCCGTGAGTTGGCGTTCACGATCGGCTCGGCCAGATTGCCGCCCGCGTAGTAGAGGCCGAGGAAGGCGTCGCCCACCCGGGGGCCGAGGAAGAACTTGTCGATCTGCCGCGACATCAGGTAGAGCGTGCTCGAGACCGCGGTCCACCGGCCGAAGCGCAGCAGCTCGCGCAGCATCGGCGGGTCGAAGACCAGGCGGTCGCGCCGGTCGGCGACCATCACGTAGGCGAGGCCGACCTTGCACACGGTCCCGACGACCGTGCCGAGCACCAGGGCCCATGCCGAACGCAGGTAGAGGGCGAGGGCGATCGTGGCCAGCGAACCCAGGATCTGGCTCGACAGGTCGAGGTAGGTCAGCTTCTTGACCTCGAGGTTGCGCGCGGCCACGAAGAGGGCCATGGGTTGCACGGCCGCGACCAGCTGATTCAGCGCCGACGCGATCAGCAGCCCCACGAGCTCGGGACGGCCGTAGTAGGCCGCGACGGGATGGGCCAGCGAGGTGGTCGCGATCGCCAGCACGACGCCGCGCACCACCTGGAGGGTGAAGGCGCTGTCGCGCACCCTGGGCTCGGCGCCGCGCGGATCCCGCTGCACGAAGAGGTACTGCCCGAGGTCGGACACCATCTCCAGCGACACGATCACCGTGAGCACCAGGAGCATGAGCCCGAAGTCGCCGGGGCTCAGGATCTTGGCGAGGATCCAGTGGCTGAGCAGCCGCCACGCCTGCCCGCCGCCATAGCCGAGCAGGGTCCAGATCGATCCCCGCACCGCCTTGGTGCGCAGGCTCTCCCCCTCCGGCTCATGCGGCGGAACGGCCCCCTCGCCCCCCGCCTGCACGAGATCGGTCCCTGCGCCTGCGCCGCTCATGTGGATCCCATCGCGGGCCGGGGGTTGGCCGCAGCCAGGGCCCGCGCCAGGTGCGCAGGCCCGGGGCCCGGGGCCGCGATGGGGCTGCCAGGGCGGCTCGCAGGGAGAGAGGGACGGCGTTCCACGGGAAGCTCGCGTCGCGCGACGATTCTCGCCACTAGCGGCTCCGGAGCCTGCCGGAATCGCTGCTCACGCGGTCGGGCCCCTGACCACACCCGCCGTACGCGCCGGTCCCTTCCGGCGTCCGCGAGGGGCCGCGCCCGGCGCGGTGGCCGGCCGGGCTGCGCCCGACGGGTTGCCGGCACGCACGATCAAGCCTGCACGACCTTGGCCTCGGACCTGGGAAAGCGCGCCATGACGTTGCGGGTGTCCACGATCAGCCGCGCGTGGTTGGCGAGCATCTCCCAGCGGATGGCCTTGTGGTGGGTCACGATGACGACGCAGTCGAACGAGCGCACACGATCGGCGCTGAGTTCCACCGAGTCGAGATCGAAGTTCCACTTGCGCATGCTCGGGAAGCTGGGCACGTGCGGGTCGTGGTAGCTGACCTCGGCGCCGCGCTGGGCGAGATGGTGGATGATCTCCGCCGCCGGCGTCTCGCGGACGTCGTCGATGTCGGGCTTGTAGGCGATGCCGCACACCAGGACCTTGGCGCCGCGCAGCGGCTTGCCCTGCTGGTTCAAGGCCTCTCCGGTCCGCTCCACGACGTAGTGCGGCATCGAGTTGTTCACCTCGCCTGCCAGCTCGATGAAGCGCGTGTGGTGCCCGTACTCGCGCGCCTTCCAGGTGAGGTAGAAGGGATCGATGGGGATGCAGTGCCCGCCCAGGCCTGGGCCCGGGAAGAACGGCTGGAAGCCGAAGGGCTTGGTGGAGGCGGCCTCGATCACCTTCCACACGTCGATGCCCATCGACGTGAACACCGGCTTGAGCTCGTTGACCAGGGCGATGTTGACCGCGCGGTAGATGTTCTCCAGCAGCTTCGCCGATTCGGCCACCTCGGCGTTGTCCACCAGGACGACCTGCTGCACGGCGGCCCCGTAGAGCGCCTTGCCCAGGAGCCCGCTCACCGGATCCACGCCGCCCACCAGCTTGGGGATCTGGTTCACCGACACGTCCTTGCGGCCCGGATCCTCACGCTCCGGCGAGAACACCAGGAAGAAGTCCGCTCCGCACTTCAGGCCGGTCTCCTCCAGCATCGGCAGGCACTCGCCCCGGGTCGTGTACGGATAGGTGGTCGACTCGAGCGAGATGATCTGTCCCTTGCGCAGGGTCGCCGCCACCATCCGCGTGGTGTCGTGGATGTAGCTCATGTCCGGTTCCATGTGCCGGCCCAAGGGCGTCGGCACGCAGAGGATGATCGCATCCGCCCTGCCCAGCTCCTTGGGGTCGTGCGTGGGGCGGAACCGTGACGAGCCGGACAACTCCTGCACCATCTCGTCGCCCAGGTGCTTCAGGTAGCTCTCGCCGGCCTTGAGCTTCTGGATCTTGGTCTCGTCCCGGTCGTAGCCGAGCACCTGGAATCCGGCGGCGTGCATGGCGCGCGCGAGGGGCAGGCCGACGTAGCCCAGACCCACGATCGCGACCAGGGCCTTGCGCTGGTCGAGCTTCTCCTTCAGGGAGCGCGCCGATTCCGACATGGTTGCGTTGGTGTTCATGAGTATCGATCCGAGATCCGCTATCGGCCGGATGGCGGCCGAGGGTTCATCCGCGATGCGCGTGGCCGGATGGGGCGCGCTGCAGGGATCGCGTCACGTTAGCGACCCGCGCGGTCTCTGCACCCTCGGCGTCACCAGCAGGCGCAGCGTGTGCCACGCTCCCTGCTCCACCGGGGCGAGCGTGGCGTGCCGCACCAGGCTCCCCGTCAGGCCGCCCAGGACGAGATAGTGCGCCGGCGTGAAGAAGGAATCCCCCCACGCACCGAACGCCATGAAGCCGAGGAAGGGTGCGAACGCGTTCGCCAGCGCCGCGACGGGCGTCCCGGTGAGGGACCCGGGCCGCCGCAGCTGCAGGATGCCCACGCACCAGCATCCCGTGAGCAGGAGTACGCCGGGATACCCGGAGCCGAGCGCCGTGAGGAGCAGCAAGCCGTCGATGATGAGCATGTACTCGTCGCGCGGCCAGGTCTCGCCGAAGCCGTAGATGGGGCTCTGCTCGAAGAGCGGCTTGAACACGTGGATCTGCAGGAAGCGGTAGTGCAGCGAGGCGCTGGCGCCTTCCTCCCCCTTGCCCGCGACGAACTCGGCCACGTCCATCGGGCGGCCGTCCGGCGAGAGCATCCAGAGGAAGAGGCACACGCCGATCAACGCGAGGAAGAGCGAGAACACGGCCGTGCGACGCACGGCGAGCGGAGCCAGCAGCGCCAGCACGAGGCCCGTGATCGGTCCCCTGGCCATGGACAGGAGGATCGTGAACGCCGTGGACCAGGCCCCGAACTGGAGGATCCTGGTCTGCCGCGAGTCCTGCAGGCCGCCCGAGCGATGCACCGCGATGAGCAGGACGAACACCAGCCCCATGAAGTAGGCGAACTCCAGGCCGTGCGCGGTGAAGAGCACCGGGCGCGCCACGCCGAAGCGGTAGTTGACCTGCGGCGCCAGCCCGTAGAACCACCACGCGAAGCGCGGTCCCATGCGGGCTTCGAAGAGCACCAGGGGCAGGAGCGCGAGCACGCACACGGTCGCCGTGTAGGCCATGCGGCGCAGGTCCTCCGCCGTCTGCAGGTAGAGGCGGCCGGCGAAGTACGGCAGCAGGAGCGCCACCACGCCCCGCACCAGGGAACTCTGTGCCGCCCAGGGTCCCTGGTTCTGGAGCACGCAGTTGGAGGCCCACAGGACGTAGCCGATCAGCAGGACGTCGCAGAGCGAGAAGCGGAAGCTGGCGATGCGGTCGCGCGGCGTGAAGAAGAGCAGCGGGAGGATGCCGAAGCCGACCACGGTGCCACGGCTCAGGTCGGGGATCCCGGGCAGCTTCAGGGTCGCGCCGGCCGGCAGCAGCAACGGCGACAGGAACACCAGCGTGGGCACGACGCGCTGCGGCCCGGCGACGATCCCGCCGAAGATCGTCACCAGGAGGGCGATCACCAGGACGATCACCGCGAAGTCGAGGGTGCCCGGCATGTCGCCCTTGGGCCCGGCGTCAGAGTGCGCCGCGCAGAGGCGCCGGCAGACCGGCGACGATGCCGTTCAGGCAGACCGCGCCGATCCGACCGCCGTACTCCTCGATCCGTGCCAGCCAGAGGCTGGCCTGCTCGGGATCGACGGTGCCGCTCCGGAACACGGCCACGCACGCGTCCGCGCTGGGCAGCAGGACCCGGTTCTCGGGCGCGCCGCTCAGCGCTGGGCACTCCAGGATGACCACGTCGAAGAACGAGGAGACCGCCCGCAGCACGCCGCCGAACGCCTCGTCCGAGAGGAGGGTGGAGGGAGTGGCCACGAC
>JADLFX010000076.1 GCA_020849665.1 Planctomycetota bacterium
CGATCCCGCTGGACATCTCGCTCCGCGGCGCGCGGCTCTACGCCCAGGGCTTCGTCGCCGACCCGCAGGGGCCGGTGCTCGGGCTGGCGTTCACGGCCGGGCGCGGGCTGGTGCTGGGCGACTGAACCGGCGGCGCGCCGCGCCCTAGAGCAGTGCCTTCCGCGCCAGCACGGCCGAGCCGACCACGCCCGCGTGGTCGCCGAGCTCACCGGGGACGATGCGCGGCAGGGGCCTGGTGACCTTGTCGATCAGGTTGGCGTAGGCGACCTCGCGGATCGGGGCGACGAACTCCTCGCCGAGGCGATCGGTGAGCCCGCCGCCGAACACGATCACCTCCACGTCCACGAGGTTGGCCACGTTGGCGGCCAGCCGGCCCAGCGCTTCCTGCGCCTCGGCGAGCACCTCCTGCATCACCGCGTCGCCCTCGCGCAGGGCCTGGGTGATCACCTTGCTGGTCAGGCGGCCGCCGCCGACCTGCTCGATCAACTCGGGCAGGATCGACCGGCGGCGCCGGCCGACCAGCTCCTTGACCCGGCGGTGCATGCCGGTGCGGCTGGCGATGGGCTCGACGGTGCCGTCCGCGCCGGTCTTGCCCAGCGTGCCATTGCCCATCGCCACCACGGTGTGGCCCACCTCGCCCGCGTTGCCGCGGAAGCCACGGCGCAGCTTGCCGTCCAGGATCAGCCCACCGCCGATCCCGGTGCCGACGAAGATCGCCGCCATGTCCTTGGCGTCCCTTCCGGCGCCGTGCTCGTGCTCGCCGGTGGCGCCGCTGCGCACGTCGTTCTCGAGCCAGGCGGGCGCGGCGAAGTGCTTGGCCAGGATCCTGCCGAGCGGGAACTCGGTCCAGCCCTCGCCCAGGTTGGGGCCGAGTCGCACCCGCCCCTTCGCCCCGTCGACGATCCCGGCGACGCCGACGCCCAGGACCTGCACGGCGTCCTTGTCGGTCTTGGCCTGCGCGAGCGCCTCCTCGGCGCAGGCCACGATGCGCTCGGTGACGGCGGCTGCCCCGCCGCGGTCGGCGTGGGTCTTCTTCTTCGCGTAGCCGGTGACCTGGCCGCGCGCGTCCACCACGCCGGCCCGGATGCTGGTGCCGCCGAGGTCGATGCCGATCGCGAGTTCGTGCTTGGCCATGCTCGTTCCGTCGCGGGGATCCAGGACCCCTTCCTACTCGATCGCGAGACGCCGGTGGGACCGGAGGGTCACGATCCTCCTGCGCTGCGCGGAAGCAACCCAGGTGCTCTCCGAACCTGGTCGGAGCGACCAGGAAACGCGCCAGAAAAAAGAGTCGGCAAGGAGCGCCACGCCGCTGGAGTCCTGCCGTATCTTGCGCCCGCTTCCCCGCCTGACCCCGGGGGAGTGCATCGGACCATCGCGTGGGCCCTCTCTCCCTGGCCCGCACACCACCGACGGATCCGGTCTGCGGAGGCCCTTGCGGTCTCCCGCCAGCGTAGGGAGAGCGGAGCCGGCCAGCGGCCGGACCGGTCGATCTCTCGCGATCCCTGTCGCCACACACCATGAGCCACCTCTCCGATCGCCCCGTGCCCGCACGCCGCTCCATCCGGATCCGCGCCTGGTCCGCGGCAGCCCTGCTGGCCTGCGTCGTCCTCTGGCCCGAGACCCCCCGGGACGGTGCCACCAGCCACGCCGGGCTCGTGCCGCCCCCACCCCCTCCGGTGGAACCGGCCCAGCACAACTTCCCGGTCCAGGGCCCCCGGCCCGGCGCGATGCAGGCGGTGCGCGCGTTCCCGAGCCTTGCGTTCGCCCGGCCGATCTTCGTCACCCACGCCCCCGACGGCTCCGACCGCATCTTCGTGGTGGAGCAGGCCGGCACGATCCGGGTGTTCCCGAACGACGAACGGATCACCGCGGCCAGGACCTTCCTGGACATCACGGCCCGCGTCAGCCGTGCCTCCAACGAGGAGGGACTGCTGGGCCTCGCGTTCGCGCCGGACTACGCGCAGAGCGGGCGCTTCTACCTCTACTACTCGTCCAACACCGGCCAACGGCGCACGGTGCTCTCTTCCTTCCGCGTCACCGCGAATCCGGACGTGGGCGATCCCAACAGCGAGGTCGAGCTGCTCTCGATCGACCAGCCGTTCTCCAACCACAACGGCGGGATGCTGGCCTTCGGACCCGACGGAATGCTCTACATCGGCGTGGGCGACGGCGGCAGCGGCGGCGATCCGTTCGGCAACGGCCAGAACAAGAACACGCTGCTGGGCAAGATCCTGCGCATCGACCCGAGCCGGCCGTCGGGGTCGTTGCCCTACACGATCCCCTCCGACAATCCCTTCGCGGGCACGGCCGGGGCGCGCGGCGAGATCTGGGCGTTCGGCATGCGCAATCCGTGGCGGCTCTCCTTCGACCGCCAGACGGGCGAGCTGTGGTGCGGCGACGTCGGCCAGAACGCGCGCGAGGAGATCGACGTCATCGTGCGCGGCGGCAACTACGGCTGGAACGTGTACGAAGGCAACCTCGCGTACAACAACCCCGGCAACCTGCCGCCCTCGCTCTTCAAGGCACCGATCCGCGACTACCCCACGAGCGAGGGACGCTGCGTGATCGGCGGCTACGTGTACCGCGGCACGCGCTTCGCCGAGCTGCGCGGCGCGTACCTCCATGGCGACTACAGCTCGGGCCGGATCTGGGCGCTGGTGGCCCGCAACGGCCAGGTGGTGTCCAACACGCTGCTGGCCTCGGTGGGCTCGGTGGCCACGTTCGGCGAGGATCAGAGCGGCGAGGTGCTGATCGCCAGCCTGTCGGGCACGCTGCACAAGCTGCAGCGGTCGGGCGGCGGCAGCGGCAACTTCCCGGTCAAGCTCTCGCAGACCGGGCTCTTCGCCGATCTCGCCACGCTCGCCCCGGCGGTGGGCGTGGTGCCCTTCGAGGTGAACGCGCCGCTCTGGTCGGACGGCGCGGAGAAGCGGCGCTGGCTCGCGTGGCCGGGCGTGCCGTTCGTCTTCCACCCCACGGACCCGTGGTCGTTCCCGGTCGGCACGGTCACCGTCAAGCACTTCGAGATCGAGCTGGTGCAGGGCGTGCCGGCCAGCACCAAGCGCCTGGAGACCCGCGTGTTCGTGCACGAGATCGACGGCTGGGCCGGCTACACGTACCGCTGGGACTCGACCGGCACCGACGCCGACCTGGTCACCAGTCGCGCGAGCGAGCCGCTGACCATCCGCGACCGGAACCAGAACATCATCCGGCAGCAGGTCTGGACCTACCCCTCCGGCAGCGACTGCCTGCTCTGCCACACGCAGGCCGAGGGCCGGGTGCTGGGCGTCCGCACGCACCAGCTCAACCGCACGATCACCTCGGGCAGCGTCACCGTGAACCAGCTCGAGGCCTGGAACGCCAACCTCTTCTTCACCACCAACATCGGCAGCGCCGCCAAGTACCCGGCGTACCCGGAGTACGCCGACACGCGCGTCGCGCCGGAGTCCCGGGCCAAGGCCTACCTGCACGTCCACTGCGCCGTGTGCCACCAGCCGAACGGCACGGCACCGACCGACTTCGACCTGCGCTACGCCACGCCGACCGCGCAGATGGGGGTCGTGCACGTGCGCCCCAACCATGGCGAGCTCGGCCTGCCGGACGCCTATCTGGTGAAGGCGCACATGCGCGAGTCGAGCGTGCTCTGGGAGCGCATGCGCCGCACCAGCGAGGTGCGGATGCCGCCGTTCGGCTCGGTCGTGCCCGATCCCACGGGCATCGATCTGGTCGGCGAGTGGATCGGCACGCCCTTCGTGAGCTTCGGCTCGGGCTGCGCAGGGGCCGGGGGCACCCCGAGCCTGCAGATGCCGCCCGATGGCTACCCGGGCCTGGGGCGCACCTTCGTGACCGAGGCGCTGCGCATGCCGCCCGGGGTCTCGGCGGCCACCTTCCTCGCCGGGACCTCGCGCAGCCGTTGGGGCAGCGCCAACCTGCCCCTCGACCTGGGTCCCTACGGCATGCCCGGGTGCTCGCTCTACACCAGCGGCGAGCTGCACCTCGCGGCCCAGGTGGGCGGGACGACCGCGCGCCTGCAGGCGCAGGTGCCCAACCTCGCGTCGCTCCTCGGCACCTCGATGTATCTCCAGGCGGCGGTGGCCGACGCGTCCGCGAACCCGCTCGGCGTCGTGCTCTCCGACGCGGCCGTCGTGACGTTCGTGCGCTGATCCGCGCGCGGCGCGGGCGGCCGAACGGATAGCCTTGCCGGCTCCCGTCCCGCCCGCGCATGCGCAACGACCTCACCCTCTACGAGCGCCACGCCGCGGAGTGGTGGGATCCGCGCGCGCGGGCGTTCGCGTCCCTGCGCCGCACCAAGGAGTTCCAGAGGGCCCAGCTCGGGCGCTGGCTCGGGCCCGAGCTGGCCGAGGCACTGGTGGTCGAACTCGGCTGCGGCGGCGGCCTGCTCCTCTGCCCGCTCGCGCTGCACGCCCGCGCCGTCGTCGGCATCGACCTGAGCCTGGGCAGCCTGGCGGCGGCGCGCGACCACCTGCCGCCGGGACGCCGCGGGCTCTTCGCCCGCGGCGACGCGCTGGCGCCTCCGCTCGCCGGTGCCTGCGCGGACGTCGTCCTGATCTCGGATGTCCTGGAACACGTGCGCGAGCCGGCACGGATGGTGGCCGAGGCAGGCCGCCTGCTGCGTCCGGGCGGCCTGCTCTACGTGTTCACCCTCAACCGCACCTGGCGGGCGCGCCTCCTCGCCGTGCACCTCGCCAAGGGGATCGGGCTGGTCCCGCGCGGCACGCACGATCCGGCGCTCTTCCTGCGACCGCAGGAGGTGCGCGCGATGGCGCAGCAGGCCGGACTCCTGCCCGTGCATGCCGAGGGCGCGGCCCCGCGGCTGCTCGACACGCTCCGCTCCTGGGCCATCGCGCTGCGCCCGGCGCGCGCCCTGGCCGTGTCGTACGGCATGCTCTTCGTGAAGGGGCCGTGCCCGCCCGTCCCGGACGAGCACGGCAACGCGGTGGCCGGACCGCCCCTCAGTCGGCGGTGATCGTCCAGCTCAGGCAGTTGGTGACGCCGGTGCCGATCCCCACCGCGGAGCGGCACACCACGAAGTACTGCGAAGCGAGCGTCACCCCGCAGAACGCCGGGTTGAGCGGGATGGGCAGGTTGACGCTGGCCTTGCCGTCGCACGGGCCGACGCCGCCGGTGGCGAGCGGACCGACGACGATCGGCGCCACCGGCATCAGCGGCACGAGCAGCGGTCCGCAGAACGGCGGCACCGGGAGCCCGGCGGCGAGGCAGGGTCCGCCGCCGACGACCAGCACGGTCTGGGCGTTGGCCGGTGCGTTGCGCAGCTCGAGGGCGAAGCTGGCATTGCCGAGCGCCGCGTCGCCCAGCGTCTCGTGGCTCATGGAGGGGCAGGCCGGACAGGCGCCATCGGTGCAGTTGCGGCCCGTTCCGGTCGCGAGGCTCGGCACGATGCAGAGCCCCACCAGGCGCTCCTGGATGGTCGTGATGATCGGGCAGCACTGGAAAGGCTGCACCGAGCAGGCGGTCCGGCTCCACAGCATGCCGAGCGTCCGGCCGCCGTCGGTGGCCCACAGCGCGGTCTTGCAGTCGTCGAACGCCAGCCCCGTCACCGGCCCCAGCGGAGCCGTGCCGCACGCGGGCAGGTCGAACTTGCAGAGCGGCGCGCAGGGCGAGGCCACCGGCGCCACGAACACCTGGTTGCCGGCCGCGCCTGACGCCGCCGAGACGCTGTAGAAGAGCAGGTCCTGCACGTCGCTGACGGCCAGCCCGCCGATCTGCGCGCCCGCGGGCAGGTTCGGCACCCGGCACGAGCTGACGTGCCGCGGCTGGCAGGCCACGCGGATGTCGAACACGTGGATCTGGTTGAGCGTGTCGGCGGCGAAGAGCAGCTGGCGCGCCTCGTGCACGGCGAGCCCGGTCACCACCACGATCACCGGGGTGATCAGGGGCAGGGGCTTGGGCGGGCACACGACCGTGCAGTCGGTCACCCGGTAGGCGCCGGTGAGCGGGCCGTTCGATGCCCACACCGCGCCGATCCTCGCGTCGTAGGCGGTGCCGCCGGCGGGGAGCGCGGCAGGGCCCAGCTGGATGGGACAGGCGCGGACCTGGCAGCTGCTCATGTCCTGCCGGAACAGGTAGGGCGTCGTGCCGGTGACCCCGACCAGCGTGGGCTGCGTCTGGGACGCTGCGACCGAGGCGAGCGCGGCGAATGCCGCCGTCGTGAGTAGGGTGCTGCGCATGGGGACCTCCGTGAACTCCGAGACGTGATTGTCGCCGCAGGTGCGAACGCCGGAAGGCGCCCGGAATCGCCCCGGGATTCCCTCGGCCGGCGGCTGGCGCGGATGTTCGCACGGCGCGAGCCTTCCGTGGGGCGTCGCCACCCACCCCCCGCCGGTCCGTCCCGGGTGCCCCATCGGGGGTCGCCTGCCCCGTCCTGCCCGGGCCGCGCGGGTCGCGCGCGCATCGCGGCCGCACGGGTCGCACCCTTACCCTTGCGCCAGGTCCGCGGTCGCAAGGGACCTCCGAACCGGCGCCGGCCTCCGGCGCGGGCCGTTCCGCGGCCGCGCGCCGCGGCCTCGGGGCGCGATCAGGCCTTGGCCCCGGCCGGCGTCCCGGTACGCACGGCGAGCGCGCCGTCCTCCAGCTCGACGCGGATCGTCGCTCCGTCCTGGACCGCCCCGGCGAGGAGCGCCCGGCCGATCCGGGTCTCGAGCTCGCGCTGCAGGTAGCGCTTGAGCGGACGCGCCCCGTAGACCGGGTCGTAGCCCTGCTCGGCGACGTGCTTGCGCGCGGCCGCCGAGATCTCCAGGGTCATCCGCCGGTCGGCCAGGCGCTTGCGCAGGCCGGCGATGAGCAGATCCACGATCCGCTCGATCTCGGACTGGCGCAGCGGCTTGAACAGCACGATCTCGTCCACGCGATTGAGGAACTCGGGGCGGAAGTGCGCGCGCAGCTCGGCCATCACCTGGTCGCGCGCGCCGGTACGGATCTCGCCGTCCTTGGTGATCCCCTCGAGCAGGTGCGGCGCGCCGATGTTGCTGGTGAGGATGATGACCGTGTTCTTGAAGTCCACCGTGCGGCCCTGCGCGTCGGTCACGCGGCCGTCGTCGAGGATCTGCAGGAGCACGTGGAACACGTCGCGGTGCGCCTTCTCGACCTCGTCGAAGAGCACCACGCTGTACGGCTTGCGGCGCACCGCCTCGGTGAGCTGCCCGCCCTCCTCGTAGCCGACGTAGCCCGGCGGCGCGCCGATCAGGCGCGACACGTTGTGCCTCTCCATGTACTCCGACATGTCGATGCGCACGAGGTTGTCCTCGGAGTCGAAGAGCGACTCGGCGAGGGTCTTGGCCAGCTCGGTCTTGCCCACGCCCGTGGGCCCGAGGAAGAGGAACGAGCCGATCGGCCGCCGCGGGTCCTTGATGCCCGAGCGGGCGCGGATCACCGCGTCGGCCACCAGCTGCACGGCCTCGTCCTGGCCGATCACCCGGCGGTGCAGGATCTCGTCCAGCTTGAGCAGCTTCTCGCGCTCGCCCTCGACCAGGCGGGTCACCGGGATCCCGGTCCAGCGCGACACGATCGCCGCGATCTGGTCCTCGTCGACCTCCTGGCGCAGCAGGCGTGCGCCGCCCTTGGCCCCCGGCCGCGTGCGGTCCTCCTCCGCCTTGAGCTGCTTCTCCAGCTCGGGGATCCGGCCGAACTTGAGCTCCGCGGCCTTCTCGTGGTCGAAGCGCCGCTGCGCCGCGTCCAGCTCCTGGCGCGCCTTCTCCAGCTGCTCGCGCAGGCCCGACACCTTGCCGATCGAGGCCTTCTCGGCGTCGAACTGGGCGCGCATCGTCCTGGCCTTCTCGCGCTGGTCGGCGAGTTCCTTGCGCAGCTCGCCGAGGCGCTGCTGGCTGGCGGGATCCTTCTCCTTGGCCAGCGCCTTCTCCTCGATCTCCAGCTGCAGGACGCGGCGCTGCACCGCGTCCAGCTCGGCGGGCACCGAATCGATCTCGGTGCGGATCATCGCGCAGGCCTCGTCCACGAGGTCGATGGCCTTGTCGGGCAGGAACCGGTCGGTGATGTAGCGGTGCGAGAGCGTCGCCGCGGCCACGAGCGCGCTGTCGGCGATGCGCACCCCGTGGTGCACCTCGAAGCGCTCGCGCAGCCCGCGCAGGATCGACACCGTGTCCTCCACGGTGGGCTGGTCGACCAGCACCGGCTGGAAGCGCCGCTCCAGCGCCGCGTCCTTCTCGACGTGCTTGCGGTACTCGTCGAGCGTGGTCGCGCCGATGCAGTGCAGCTCGCCGCGGGCCAGCATCGGCTTCAGCATGTTGCCGGCGTCCATCGCGCCCTCGGCCTTGCCGGCGCCGACGATGGTGTGCAGCTCGTCGATGAACAGGATCACCCGGCCCTCGCTCTCCTTCACCTCGGTGAGCACGGCCTTGAGGCGCTCCTCGAACTCGCCCCGGTACTTGGCCCCCGCGATCAGCGACCCCATGTCGAGGGCGAACACGGTCTTGTCCTTGAGCCCCTCGGGAACGTCGCCGCGCACGATGCGCTGCGCCAGACCCTCGGCGATCGCGGTCTTGCCCACGCCCGGCTCGCCGATCAGGACCGGGTTGTTCTTGGTCTTGCGCGACAGGATGCGGATCACGCGGCGGATCTCCTCGTCGCGGCCGATCACCGGGTCGAGCTTGTTGGCGCGCGCCATCTTCACCAGGTCGCGGCCGTAGCGCTCCAGGGCCTCGTACGTGGCCTCCGGGTTGGCGCTCTGCACCCGCTGATGGCCGCGCACCGCGCGCAGCGCCTCCAGGATCCGCGCCGGGTCCACGGCGAAGGTCTTGAGGACGCGCACCGCCGGGCTGGCGGCGCCCTCCTCGGCGATCGCCAGCAGCAGGTGCTCGACCGAGACGTACTCGTCCTTCATCCGCTGAGCGGTCTGCTCCGCGGTGACGAGGGTCTTGGAGAGCTTCTGGGTGAGGTAGATCTTGCCCGCCTCGAAGCCCGGGCCGGACAGGCGCGGGCGCTTGCGCAGCTCGGCCTCGAGGGCGCCGCTCAGGGCCTCGACCGGCAGCTCCATGCGCTGCAGGAGCCGCGGCACCAGCCCGCCCTCCTGGGCGATCAGGGCGAGCAGCAGGTGCTCGCTGTCCACCTCCTGATGGCCGAACTCCACCGCCTTGGTCTGCGCGGCGGCCAGGGCTTCCTGCGACTTCTGGGTCAGACGGCTCATGTCCATGGTTCCAGGATCTCCTCGATGGCGGGTGCGATCACCCGCGCGGCTTGAATTGCGATTCCCGTGCCAGGGCCGCGAAGAGCTCGCGCTCGCGTGGCGTGAGCTGCTGCGGCACGCGGATCTCGAGCACGGCGTAGAGATCCCCGCGCCCGCCACCCTTGCGCGGCATCCCCTGGCCGCGCAGGCGCAGCTTCTGGCCACCCTGGCTGTCCGCCGGCACGCGCAGCACGACCTCGCCGCCCGGGGTGGGCACGGTCACCGGCCCGCCGAAGAGCACCTCCCAGGGCGCCACGGGGACGCGCACTTCGAGGTCGCCCTGCTCCAGCCTGGTGAACCGTGGATCGGTCGCATACCGCACCACGAGCATCAGGTCGCCCGCGGGTCCCCCACCCAGCCCGGGTTGGCCTTGCCCCGCGAGGCGGATGCGTCCACCCTCCGGCACGAGCGCGGGGATGCGCACCTCGTAGGTGCGCTCGCCCGAGGGAGTCCGCATGTGCAGGCTGCGCGTGCCGCCGGCGATCGCCTCGCCGAGATCGAGTTCCAGCTCCGCCTCGACGTCCTCGCCGCGCATCGTGCGCTCGCCGGACGGCGCGCCGCGGCCGCGCGCGCCGCGACCGTTGCCAGGGCCGAAGGCGCGCCCGAAGAGCGCCTCGAAGAAGTCGCTGAACCCGCCCAGCCCCTCGCCGAACCGGAACTCGCCGAAGCTGCCGCCCCCGAAGTCGAAGCCCCCCTCGCCGAACCCCGGCGGGGGCTGGAACTCCTGCCCCGCCTGCCAGTTGGCGCCCAGCGCGTCGTAGCGCTTGCGTTTCTCGGGGTCGCCAAGCACCTCGTGCGCCTCGTTGACCTCCTTGAAGCGCCGTTCGGCGTCGGCCGCCTTGTTCAGGTCGGGGTGGTACTTGCGGGCCAGGTCCCGATAGGCGCGCCGGATCTCCTCCTGGCTGGCACCCCTCGGGACGCCGAGGATGTCGTAGTAGTCCTTGTACTTGAGCCCCATTGCGTCGCTCGGTCGCGGCGCTCCCGCATCCGGTGTGCCACGCGCGCCGGGTAGGGAACGACCCAGGTGGCGGGGTCTTGCGCGGGTACCGGGGGAGTGCAACCCGCCATTCTGACCACCTCATCCGCCCGGCGCGACACCTTGGCAGTCCAGGATGCTGGCCACCCACATTTGAGGAACCACCATCCCTGGGGACGGCGCCCCCCGGCACCCCCCACGGGGAAGTGGCTCCCAAATCTTGGTGGCCAGGATCCTCAGACCTTGACTTCGTCGGGGGATGGGGCGAGGTCGAGGCCGCGCAGCCGCGGCTCCACCCCCTTCCCCAGGAACTCGTCGACCTGCTCGGGCGCGCGTCCCACGAAGCGGCGCGGGTCGAGCAGTGCGTCCCACTGGTCGCGGAGCATGGCGAACGCGGGGTCCGCGCGGATGTGCTCCAGCAGGGGGTTGGGCCGGCCCTCGGCCTTGACCTGCCGCGCCGCCTCGCGCGAGTGGACGCGGATCCGCTCGTGGAGGTGCTGGCGGTCGCCGCCGGCGCGCACCGCGGCCATCAGGATCTCCTCGGTGGCGAGGAAGGGGAGCTGGGCCGCGAGGTTCCGCTCGATGACCTTGGGATGGACCACGAGGCCCCGGGCCACGTTCTCGACCAGGATCAGGATCGCATCGGCGGCCAGGAAGGCCTCGGGCAGCGCCAGACGCCGCACCGCCGAGTCGTCGAGCGTGCGCTCCAACCACTGCGTGGCGGCGGTCTCCGCGGAGGTCTGCGCGACCGAGTTGACGTAGCGCGCCAGGGACCCGATCCGCTCGCAGCGCATGGGGTTCTTCTTGTAGGCCATCGCGGACGAGCCGATCTGCTTCGCCTCGCTCGGCTCCTCCAGCTCGCCGTCGTGGCTGAGGAGGCGGATGTCGTTGGCGAACTTGCCGGCCGACTGGGCGATCCCGGACAGGCACTGGTGCACGGTCCAGTCGAGCTTGCGGGTGTAGGTCTGGCCGCTCACGTCGAGGACGCGCTCGAAGCCGATCGCCGCCATCACGCGGCGCTCCAGCTCCAGGACCTTGGCGTGGTCGCCGTCGAAGAGCGAGAGGAACGACGCCTGCGTGCCCGTGGTGGCCTTCAGCCCGAGGCAGGGCAGCCACGCGCGCACGCGCCGCACCTCGTCGAGGTCCAGGACGAGGTCCTGGATCCACAGGCAGGCCCGCTTGCCGACGGTCACCGGCTGCGCCGGCTGGTAGTGGGTGAAGCCCAGGCAGGGCAGGTCGCGATGCGTGCGCGCGAAGCGCGCCAGGGCGGCGATCGCCCGGCCGAGGCGCACCTCCAGTTGGCGCAGCGCCTCGCGGTAGAGGATCAGGTCGCCGTTGTCGGTGACGAAGCAGCTCGTCGCGCCCAGGTGCAGGATGGGCATGGCCGCAGGCGCCAGCTCGCCATAGTGATGCACATGGGCCATCACGTCGTGGCGCACTTCCTTCTCGAGCTGCGCCACGCGATCCCAGTCGAAGCGGTCGCGCGCGGCGCGCAGCGCCGCGATCTGATCGTCGCGGACCGGCAGGCCGAGCGCCTTCTGCCCCTCGGCCAGCGCGATCCAGAGATCGCGCCAGGTGCCGTGGCGCGAGCGTGGGGAGAAGAGCCGGACCATCGCGGATCCGGCGTAGCGCTCGACCAGGGGGTTGTCGTAGCGGTCACCGCGGGCGCCATCGCTCATGGCGTTGTTCTAGCATCCCGCGGCCCCGGTCCGCGCGCCCGAGCTGGGGGCCGGGCGCCGCGGCCGCCTCAGTCGTCGTGCCGGTGGCCGCGGGAGTGGCTCACCCACACGCGGCGGGTGCGGATCTCGTAGCGGCCGGGCTCCTGCACGGTCTGCCAGTAGCCCTCGCGGAGGATCCCGTAGTGGCGCCGGCCGCAGTGGTCGCGCGTCCAGCCGTACACGGGCGGGACCCAGACGGTGCGGCATGCGCCGGGCACCCACACCCGCTCCTCCACGGTGGTCCAGCAGCCCCGCGCGGGCGGCGGCGGGGCGTGCGGGGCCGGATACGAGGTGCGGACGATCGGCAGGTCGGCGCCGATCGCGACGTGCCTGCCGAGCCGAGCCTCGATGCGAAGCTGGGCCGGCAGCGAGGAGGTGAAGGCGGCGAGGAGGGCCGCACCGAGGATCAGGATTCGCATCATGGCGAAGGCCAGAGGAGCGAAGCGCGTGCCAGGGCTGCAACGCCCATGGCACAAGGACTTGCGCGCGCGCTCCCGGGGAACTGTCGTGCCCGGGAGACAGCGCCGCAGGACACGGGGCCGCTCAATCGAGGAGGGTCGCCCCGGCGATGCAGCCCGCACCCAGCAACGCGCAGAGGCACGCCATCGCCGCGCTGCGGCGCCGCGCCTCACCGAGCGCGAGGAGGACCAGCGCCACGCCCAGGCCCGCGCCAAAGAGGTCGGCCCCGAGGTCGAACCACGAGGGCGTGCGGCCGACGAGCCCCTGCAGGAACTCGTCGAGCGCACCGAACGCGCCGCAGGCGATCCAGGTGCGCCGGCCCTGTGCCGCCAGGGGTGGCCGCGGCACGAGCAGGCAGAGGGCTCCCAGTCCGAGGAAGAAGAGCAGGTGCAGGGCGTTGCCCAGCCATTGCCATGCGGCGCCCGTCGGCGCGCCGCGCAGGGGGGCCAGCGTGGCGTACAGGATGCCCGCGGCCCAGACGATCGCCGCCGCCAGCCGCACGGTGCGAGGCAGCGCGAGGTAGAGGCGGAGCAGCGCCGCGGGGGTCACGAGCCGCGCACCAGGCGACCGCGCAACTGCAGGCCCTGCACGCCCAGACCCTTCACCGAGAGGTGGTGCAGGCCGCTGGCCACGAGGTAGAGGCCGCGCCCGCGCTCGCTGTGGGCCGGGGGCAGCTGGCCGCCGCACTCGGCGAGTTCACGCGCGAGGCGCTGCACCACCGCGTCCGGCACGTCGGGGTCGGTGAACTCGATCCACAGGTCCTTCTGCTCGCTCCACAGGTGCACCTCCAGATCGTGCGGGCTGCCGTCCCGATCCCGGTACGGGCGGCCGTGCTCGATGGCATTGCTGACGATCTCGTCGATCACCAGGACCGCGGAGTCGATCTCGGCCTCCGGCAGGCTGCGCCGGCTCAGCGCCTCGCGCACCGTGCGGCGGAGCAGGCGCAGTTCCTCCGGCCTGGGCAGCAAGCGGAAGTGCAGGCCGTTCACGCGAGGACCTCCAGCCGCAGCGAGAGGTCGAGGGCCTGCACGGAATGCGTCAGCGCCCCCACCGAGAGCCGGTCCACGCCGCACGCGGCGAACGCCGCGGCGTTGTGGAGGTCGACGCCACCCGAGGCCTCGATCTCGACCGTGCGGCGGAGGCGCGCCGCCTCGCCGCGCACCGTGGCCACGGCCTCGCGCAGGGCAGGACCGGGAGCGAAGTTGTCCAGCAGGACCACATCGGCGCCCCCGCGCACGGCCGCGCGCGCCTCCTCCAGGGTCCGTGCCTCGGCGATCAGCGGTGCGGCGCTCGCGCCCACCGCGCGGCGCACGACCGACTCGTAGGGCTCGGGCTCGGCGAGGGCGAAGTGGTTGTTCTTGAGCAGCACCTGGTCGTGCAGCCCGAAGCGATGGTTGCGGCCACCCCCCACGCGCACCGCGTACTTCTGCAGCACGCGCAGTCCGGGCAGGGTCTTCCGGGTGTCGAGGATGCGGACGCCGGTGCTGCCCACCGCGCGCACCAGCGCGCGCGTGCGCGTCGCGATGCCCGACAGGTGCTGGAGGAAGTTGAGCGCCGTGCGCTCGGCCGCCAGGAGCGCGCGGGCCGAGCCCTCGACCGTGAGGACGACGTCCCCGGGCACCAGCGCGGCGCCGTCGTCGCGCTGGCGGACCAGCACGGCCTCCGGATCGAGGGCCAGGAAGCAGAGCTCCGCCAGGGTGACCCCGGCCAGGACGCCCTCCGCCTTGCACACCACGCGCCCGCGTGCCCGCCGAGCCGCGGGTACTGCCGCCGCGCTGGTGACGTCGCCTGTCTTGCCGAGGTCCTCCGCCAAGGCTCGATCGACGAGGTCGCGCAGCTGGGTGGATTCCGGAAGCATCGGCAGGGGCAGGCTATCCGAAGCCCGCACAGCCGCGAAGCGTGCCCGGGCCGGCGGCGGCGCGGGCCCGGACGGCGACGCTCCACGGCCTGGGCGGCAGGCACTCCGCCGCCGCCGGGATCGTCGCTCAGGTACGGCAGCAGGCTCGCGGTGGTCTTGGCTCCGAAACCATCCACCGCGTCCAGCTCGGCCCAGCTCCGGAACGCGCCATGCCGCAGCCGGTGCAGCACCAGCGCCTGGGCGCGGGCGCGCCCCACGCCGGGAAGCGCGGTCAGCTCGTCCAGCGTGGCGCGGTTGGGGTCGAGACGCAGCGGCGTGAGGACGGGCGGTCCCGCGCCGCGCTCCGGCGCGAGCGCGGCGGCGAATGCGCGCACCAGGAGGAAGAGCGACACCAGCGCCCAGGCCTGCAGGAGCAGGCGGCGGCGCGACGCGGTCAGGCCGTCGTGGCTCCCTCGCCCGGCGGCTCCTGGCGCAGCCAGTGGAGCCACCGCTCGCGCGGATCGCTCGCGCCCGTCAGGGGGCGGGTCCGCAGCCCGCCGCTGAGCGTCTCCAACCGGTCCCGGATGCCCTGGATCGCGCATGCCACCTCGCTCGCGGGCTGGCCCACGACGGCCGGCGGCTGTCCCAGCCGCCGCTGGCGCACGCCCGGGTCCTCCGGCACGTGCCCCAGGGAGTGGAGCGGGCACCCCACGAAACGGCGCGAAACCTCGGCGAGACGCGCGAACGACTCCGCGCCCTGCTCCGCGGAGGCCACGCGGTTGAGCACCACGCCCATCGGGCACCGTCCGCCGCGCATCCACAGGCACTTCACCAGCGCGTAGGCATCGGTCATGGCCGCGATCTCCGGGTTGGTCACCACCGTGACCAGGTCGCAGCCCAGGAGGAGGAGCAGGCTCTGCGGCGCGATTCCCGCCGGCGCGTCCAGGAGCAGCACGTCGCACTCCGCCGCCAGCCGGGCGAGTGCGTTCAGCACGCGCAGCACCTGGGCCTCGTCGAGGCTCGCCAGCGCGCTCACGCCCGATCCGCCAGGCAGGAGGCGTGGTCCGTGCGGCGTGGCCACGCACACCTCGTCGAGGCCGGCCTTCCCGGCCAGGTAGTGCTGCAGCGTGCGCTCGGGGTTCACGCCGAGGAGGAGGTGAGCCGAGCCGAGTCCGAAGTCGCAGTCCACCACGGTCACGCGCACGCCGGCGCCGGCGAGCAGGACCGCGAGGTTGCTGACCACGAAGGACTTGCCGGTCCCGCCCTTCCCGCTCGCCACACCGAGGACGAAGGCCTGCCGCCGCACGGCGCCTGGCGCCGCGGCGTCGACCCCTGGCCAGCCGCGCAGGGGCGGGACGGAACCCGCGTCCTGCGCACCATCCGTCGGGACGTGCACCAGCTACCTCCTCCGCGATGCAGCGGAGCGATGCGCGGGGTGGTCCATGCACCCCCCGCGATCAGGACTCCAACGATTCCTCCTGGGTTGGGCGAGCCCCTGGCTTCGCTCCGGCCGGCGCCGTCCCTTCGTGGGAGGGCGGGATCCCGGCGCACGGAGCGCCACTCAATGCAGTGAATTCCTCCGGCGAGACCCGCGGCGCCTCGAACTCCGGGCGCGCGGGGTCGGCGTGGCCGCGGGCGCGCGACGGCTGCGTGGCCGCCTGCAGCGCGGCCGGTGCGGTGGCCGCGAAGTAGCGCCGCAGGAGCAGTTCCAGCGCCTCGCTGCGCTCGGGCTCGTCGCGCAGCGCGAGCGGCGCGCGGTCCTCGATGTGCAGGTGCAGATCGCCGTTCGTGCCCTGCAGGCGCGCCAGCGTGGTGTCGCCCAGCAGGATCGCTCCCGAAGTGCCGTCCTCGTGGAGCCGCACGCGGCGGTCGAGCCGCTCGAGGAAGGTCGTGAGGTGGCCGCGCGGATCCCGCGTCGCAGGCCCGGGCGCGCTCTCCGCCGGGGGCGGAGCCTCCGATGCGCGACCGGCCTCGGCGTGCACGCGCACCTGGCCCTGGTGGCGCAGCCAGCGGACGAGGCGCACCTCCAGCCTGCCGCCGCTCGCCTCCGCGAGCAGATCGTGCATGCCGCTCGGCAGGTCGAAGGCCAGCACCCACACGCGCGCGCGGGCCCAGTCCAGGGCGCCCGCGCGCGGACTCGCGGCCGCCAGCAGCGGCGCGTTGCGCCGCGCCCACACGCGCGCCGCGAGGAGCCGCGCCGGCAGCGCGGCCGGCTCGGACTCCGGCGCCAGGAACACGAGCACGGGTCCGCCGGTGGCGTCGACGGCGAGCGCGTCCACGAGCAGGTCGTCGTCGAGCAGCAGGTCCTGGGCCAGCAGGTGGAGTTCGGGCGCGGGTCCCTCGCAGAGGCGGACGAGCAGCTCGGCCAGGCCGTCGCGGCTCTTGGCGATGCGCGGGCCCGAGATCACGACGGGCTCACCCCCGCGGCCGCCCGCTGCGCGCGGGTGCGCGTGTGCACGGATCGCCTTGGATAGCCCAGGGTCCGGGCCAGGATCCACCTCCGAGAACCGCCTCGCGTCCCCGTCCTGCAGGATCGGCTCCCGCAACCGCCGGTGACGCTCCACTGTTCGTCGCGACGCGCCGGTGGCAGCCACTGCCGCCGGCATGGCGGACGGCGAACCCCGGGCTCGCGGCAACCCCGCTGCGCCCAGGCCTCACGGGCGGGGATTACACGTCGCGCTCGGAGGCGATGCAACCCCCAGTCGCCCGCTCCCAGCGCAGGGCCTCCACGCGGGTGATCGCCACGGCCAGCGCGTCGCTCACGTCGCGCGGGCTCGGCTGGCGGTCGAGCGCCAGGAGGCGCCGGGCCATCTCCGCGACCGCATCCTTGTCGGCGGTGCCGTGCCCGGCCACCGCACGCTTCACCCGGGCCGGGGCGAAGTGGTGCACCCGGATCCCCCGCCGGCCGGCCTCGGCCAGGACCACCCCCCGCGCCTCGCCGATGCGCAGGGCGGCGTGCACGCTCTTGCCCAGGAAGGCCTGTTCCAGGGCCAGCTCCTGCGGGACGAGCCGGTCGAGCAGCGCGCCCATCTGGTCGGCGAGGCTGCGCAGGCGCTCGGCCAGGTCCAGGCGCTTGCCGCCCAGGCGCAGGACCCCGGCCTCGACCACGCGCATGCCGCCGGCGCCCAGGTCGACGAGGTTGGCGATCCGCGCCCCCCCACGCCGCGCCGCGTGCGCGTCCGCCACTTCGAGGCAGCCATAGCCGACCACCAGGGTGCCCGGGTCCACGCCGAGGACGCGCATCGCGGGATGGTAGCCGGGCGGATGGCCGGCGCCCCCGGCCACTTCCGCGCGGCGCGGCGTGCACCGCCGCGGATAGGCTGTGGCGGCGTGAAGCTCGCGATCCTCGTCCTCGCCGCCGGCCAGGGCTCGCGCTTCGGCGGCGAAGTGCCCAAGGCCTACGTGCCCTGCGCCGGAGCCCCCATCGTGGTGCACTGCGTGCGGCGCCTGGCGGCGCTCTGGCCCGAACGCACCCTGGTGCTCGCCGCCGATCCGGCGCACGGCCCCCACCTCGATCCGATCCTTCCGGCCCTGCACGCGGCCGGCCTCGACCGCGTGGTCGCGGGCGGCGCCACGCGCCAGGAGTCGATGCGCAACGCGTTCGCCGCGGCTCCCGAGGACCACGAGGTGGTGCTGGTGCACGATGCCGCGCGGCCGCTCTTCCCGCGTGCGGCCGCGCTCCTGGCGATCGAGCGCGCGGCCGCGGTGGGCGGGGCCCTGCTGGCGATCCCCGTGACCGACACCCTGAAGCGCGCCGACGAGCGGCGCCAGGTGCTGGGCACCGTGGACCGGCGCGGCATCTGGGCGGCACAGACGCCGCAGGTCTTGCGCCGCGACCTGCTGGTCCGCGCCCTGGCGGCGGCGCAACGCGACGGCTTCCAGGCCACCGACGACGCGGCCCTGCTCGAGCACGCGGGGCTGCCGGTCGAGGTGGTCCCCGGTTCGCCCCACAACCTGAAGATCACCACGCGCGAGGACCTGATCCTCGCCGAGATCCTGCTCCGCGGAGAGCACCTGCCATGATCGACACGCTGCGCATCGGCCTCGGCATCGACCTGCACCGTCTGGTCCCCGGCAAGCGCTGCGTCCTGGGCGGGGTCGAGGTCCCGGGCCCGACCGGCATGGAGGCGCACAGCGACGGCGACGCGCTGCTGCACGCCGCCTGCGACGCCGTGCTCGGCGCGGCCGGCCTGGACGACCTCGGCACGCTCTTCTCCGACCGCGACCCGCGCAACCGCGGCCGCGACTCGCGCGAGTTCTGTGCCGAGGCCCTGCGCCTCCTGCGCGCGGCCGGGCTCACCGTGTGGTCGCTCGACGCGGTGATCGAGGCCGAGCGCGTGCGGATCGCGCCGCACCGCGGCGCCATCCGCGCCTCCCTGGCCCGGCTCTTCGCGCTGGCCCCCGAGCGGGTGAACGTGAAGGGCAAGAGCGGCGAGGGCCTGGGCGAGATCGGGCGCGGCGAGGCGCTGCGCGCCACGGTGGTGGCCCTGGTGGGCGGCGACCGCGACGCGGCGCGCCGCGCCGCCACCAGCGACTAGGCGATCCTGGCCGCCAGGATGGCTGGCGACCCTCGGTCCGGGGCGTCGGAGCCGGCGCGCACCCCACCCGCAGCGGCCCTCGGATCCGGGCGGCCGGGATCCCCTATTCCAGCTGCTGCAGCTGGCTGAGGCGGCTGTAGAGACCGCCCAGGCGCATCAGCTCGTCGTGTCGGCCGCGCTCCACGATCCGGCCGTCGTCCATCACCAGGATCAGGTCGGCGTTCTTGGTGGTGGCGAGCCGGTGGGCGATCACGAACGAGGTGCGGCCGCGCATCAGGTTCTCCAGGGCCTTCTGCACCGCCTGCTCGCTCTCCGAGTCCAGCGAGGAGGTGGCCTCGTCCAGGAAGAGGATCGCGGGGTCGCGCAGGATCGCCCGCGCGATGGTGATGCGCTGCAGCTGGCCGCCCGAGAGGTTGCAGCCGCGCTCGCCGGCGAGCGTCCCGTAGCCCTCCGGCAGGGCCGCGATGAAGTCGTGGATCTGCGCCGCGCGGGCCGCGGCGATCACCTCGTCCATGGCCGCCTCGGGCCTGCCGTAGCGGATGTTCTCGAGGATGGTGGTGTTGAACACGAACGGCTGCTGGCTCACGACCGCGACGCGGCGCCGGTAGCTGCCCACCTCCAGGGTGCGCAGGTCCTTGCCGTCGATCCGCACGCGGCCCTGGTCGGGGTCGTGGAAGCGCGCCAGCAGGTCCAGCGTGGTCGACTTGCCGGCCCCCGAGGGCCCCACCAGGGCCACGGTCTGGCCCGGCTCGACGTGAAAGCTGACGTCGCGCAGCACCGGCTCGGCGCCGTACGCGAACGACACGCCCTCCATCTCCACCTCGCCGCGCAGGCTCGCGATCGCCTCGCCGCCCTTGGCCGCGAGGTCGAGGGGCTCGAGCAGGATCGACTCGATGCCGTCCAGCGCGCCCACCGACTCCATCAGGGTGTTGTAGGCGCGCGAGAGGCGCTTCACGTGCGTGTAGGTGGTGCTGAGCGGGACGATCAGTACGCCCAGGTCGCCGACGGTGTAGCGGCCGCTCAGCACCAGCCAGCCCATGCCGCCGATCAGGCCGGCGAAGCCGAGCGTGTAGGCGAACGAGGCCAGGGCCTCCGACAGGCCCTTGGCCTGCAGCATGCGCTTGGTGCGCCGCAGGAAGCGCGCGTTGCTGTCGGCGAACTCGGCCATGCGCACGTCCTCGAGCTGGAAGGCCTTCACCGTGCGGATGCCCGAGAGCATCTGGTTCATCGACTCGGTGGCGTCGCCCATGGCCGCAAGGCTCTTGCTCGACGTGCGGTGCACCTTCTTGCCCAGGCGGATCATCGGCAGCGCCATGAGCGGGATCAGCAGCGCCAGCAGCCACGCGCTCTCCGGCACCCACACCACCAGGATGACGAAGTTCATCAGGATCAGCAGCGGATCCTCCACCGCGTGGTCGGCGGCCAGCGTGAACGCGCGGTGCAGCACCGCGGTGTCGGTGGTGATGTTGGAGATCAGGTCGCCCATGCGCCGGCCGCCGTAGAAGCGCAGCGGCAGCTTGAGCAGGTGGCTGGCCACCTCGTTGCGCAGCTCGACCACCATCTTGGTGGCGAAGTAGCGGCTCAGCACCGCGACCCCGTAGATCGACACCGCGCCGGGCAACGCGCACAGCACCGCGATCGCCGCCGCGCCGAGGATCGAGGCCAGCCCGGCGGGCGAACCCGAGAGGTCGAGCCCGAGCAGGTCCTGGCTCCAGCGCGACGCGCTGTCCATCAACTCGCGCAGGCTGGTGGCCACCCAGGGCTCCTGGCCGACCACCGGGGCGCCCGGGGAGAGGGTGTCCAGGAGCGGCTTGAGCAGCAGGAACGGCGCCTTGGTGAAGAACGCCTCCCCCACCGCCGCGACGACGATGGCGACGAAGAGCAGCTTGTTGTGCAGCAGGGCCCGTCCGACCCGGCGCAGCAGGATGCGCAGGCTGGCGGCCGGCGGGCGGGCGCTGGCTGCTGCTTCCGGGAGTGGCGCGTGGATCAAGACGGGAGTGGCTGCGACCGACGGGGCCGGGGCGGCCAGGCCGCCCGGGCCGGAGCGGCCCTATCTTGCGTCGCGGGAGCGCTCCGGGGAACGACGCGCCCGCCGGAATCCGTCCCGTCCGCTCACTCGATGGTCGCGCGCCCCATCACTTCGTTGGCGTACTTCAGGAACCGGTAGGTGACGTAGTCCTGCTTCACCAGCTCGCGGGTGCGCGAGTCGGACACCTGCACCGGCCCCTTGGCCGGGGTGCGCGCGTTCACCCGCGCCACGTAGTAGCCCATCGCGCCGCGCAGCGGCCCCATCACCTTGCCGACCTCGGCGTCGAAGAACAGGTAGGTGCCGAGCGAGTAGCCCATCAGCAGGTCGGTGAACTCGTTCTCGCGCAGCGACTGGCGCAGCTGGTTCATCGCCTTGCCGGACAGGCGGCCCTTCTCCTGGTCGTTGGCGAAGAACTCGCCGCGCTGCTCCAGGATCTGGTCGAAGCTCGCGCCGTTGGCGATCGCGTCGAACGCGTCCTGGGCGCGCTTGCGCGCCTCCTGCATGCCGAACGGCACCCAGGCGTCGGTCTTCACGTCCTTGGCCATGAACGGGATCACGTCCACGCTGGTCGCGCCGTCGCCGAAGAAGCGCGCGAACGTCTCGCCGTGCGCGCCCAGGTTGTCGTCGTTGATCTCCTTGGCGATCAGGTTCTCGTAGCTCTTCAAGAGGCGCCAGCGCTGGCGGTAGGCCTCGAGGCTGGGGTAGCCCTTGAACGCCACGGCGATCACCTCGACGTTGAACGGCGTGTCGTCGTACGGCTTGCGGAACTCGTCGAACTCCTTGCGGAACTGCTCGTCGTTGAGAAACGCGCCCTGGCGCTCCAGGTCCTGGCGCACGGCCTCGCGCACGATCACCTCGGTCATCGCGCGCTCGATGTCCTGCGGGTAGAGGGCGGGACGGATCTCCTCGAACGCCTCGTTGGTCTTCCACACCGCGCCGTTCACGTGCAGGCAGATCTCCGGCGGCAGGCCGTCGGAGGGGTAGCGGATGTCGCTCCACTTCTTGAGCTGCTTCTGCACCCACTGCCGGCAGAGCTGCATCCAGAACGCCGGCAGCTCGCGGGGCTTGCCCTCCGGATCCACGCCGGCCTTCTCGATGTTGTTCCAGAACTCCTGGCCGTTGCTGCCCTGCGCCGAGGCCATGATGGCCTCCTTGGTGATCTGCGGCCACTTCTGGGGCGGCCCGGGGAAGAACACCTTGTTGAACACCTCGGTCTGGCGGCGCTGCTTGAGGAAGCCCTCCTTGTCCAGCCCGGTCACCGCGCGCACGGCGTCCCAGAACTCGACGCCGGGGTTCTTGATGCGCGTCTCCGCGACCGCCCCCTCGAGCTCCTTCATGATCGCCGCCTCGGAGATCTCGAACTCCGCAGGCTTGCGGCCCTCGGCCAGGGCCTTCTGCATCCACTCCTCCATGAAGAAGTCGGCGATCTTGGCCTCCACCAGCCGGTGGCCGACCAGATAGATCGCCTCGCGGCGGACCTGCTCCGGGGGCAGCACCTTGCCGTTCACCTTGACCGCGCGCAGGCCCTCGGCCCGGTTCTTGGTCAGCCAGGTCTCCAGCTCACGGATCTTGGCGGCCAGTTCCTGCTCCTCCTGGGTGGCGGGAGCGGGTGCGGGGTTCTGGGCCGGCGCGGCGGCGGCCAGCACGAACGGGAGGAGGAAACCAAGGACTCGGGACTTCATGGTGGGGATGCCTCGCGGCGAGCAGGGCCGGCCGGGAGAAGGGCGGGAGTGTATCCAGCGCGGGGACGCGCGCGAGCACCCCAACGCCCGGCCGAGCGACAATGCTCCCGCCGCGGCCGGGAAACGCCCTGGGGGCTGGCGCGCGCGGCCCGCGCGGCCCTGCGACCCGCCCGCGCCATCGGCGCGGCGGACGCCGCGGGCGGCCCCGCCGCCGGGGCGGACCACGCCCCGATGCGGCGCGCGGTTAGGATCGCGGCGATGAGCTACGAGGCGCGATCGATCGCGTTCCTGTCCGAGATCCTGTACCAGCCGATCCAGCTGCGGGTCGACGCGGTGCAGTCGATCCACAACGCGCTCTACAAGCGCCCCGAGATCCGCTACGTCAACTTCCAGATCGCCCAGGACGGCATCCATCTGGCCAACCCGCCCGAGACCCCCGGCGCGGTGTCGGTGGTGAGCTTCCTTCCCGACCGGATCGTGGTGCGCGAGGAACTGCGCAACCTGACGGCGGAGGACTACGCCACGCGTCTGGTGGAGGTGGCGAGCGTGGCGCTCCCGGCGCTGGGCGTGACCAGCTCGCCGGCGCAGCAGTTCGTGGTGCGCACGCTGATCACGCCGCGCCACACCGCCGACAGCCGCGACTTCTTCGCCCGCAAGATCGTGAGCGGTCCGACCGAGAACTGGACCGCGTTCGGCCGGCCGCTGGCCAGCCTGGGCATGCGCCTCGCGTTCCCGCAGACCGATCAGCACCGCGAGGTCTACAACGTGCGGGTCGAGACCTGGAACCAGGACCCGCGCTCGCTCTGGCTCGAGAACCTGGGCAGCTTCCCCGGGCCGATGGAGGTGGAGAACCTGCCCCAGCTGGGCGTGCACCTCCACGCCACGTACGCGTTCCTCACCGGGCCGGTGTTCCAGTTCGTGGGGAGCTTCGATCGCCCGTGATCCGGCGCGCCGGTCCCACGATCGCGCTGCTGGCCTGCGCGGGGCTCCTCGCCTGCGGCGGCGAGGATCCGCCCGCGCCGGCCACGCGGCCCGCGGACGTGGTGCTGGAGTTCGACGGCCTCACGATCACGCGCGGGGAGATCGAGGCGTTCTTCCCCTATCTCGAGGCCCTCGACCCCACGCTGGGGCTGAACTACCGCCGCCGGGTGATCCTGGCCAAGCACCTGATCCCGCTGAAGCTGGCGCAGCGCGCGTTCGCGGAACCGCGCGCCGGACTCAAGGCGCGCGCGGAGGCGCTGGTGCGCAACGTGGGCAACGGCGGCTACCCCGACCTGGTCGCCAAGAGCCGCCACATGGGCGGCTACCAGGCCAAGGACCCGCTCTCGCGCAACGAGCTGGCCTTCGCCGCCACGCCGTTCGCCTTCGACCGCGAGCACCTCGGGCAGGTGCGGGGCCCGATCGAGGTCCCGCAGGGCTTCGTGGTGCTCGCCACGGCCCACGTCACCGATGCGCTCACCAAGGTCATGGAGAAGGCCGAGGTGTGGCAGGTGCCGTTCTTCCACCACGACGGTGCGGCGTTCGGCAAATGGGTGGAAGAGGCGCTGCGCGCCGCCGGCCGCAAGGTGACCTACGTGCATCCCGAGTATCGCGACGTGCTGCCCAAGGAGTTCCAGACGTGAGAGCCGTGTTCCTGCCCCTGGCCGCCCTGCTCGTCCCGGCCCTGGTCGCGGGCCAGTCCACCCGTCCGGCCAGCGAGTGGCCCAAGCTCGAGCGCGCCGCGCAGGAGCGCGTGCAGCAGCTCTTCGAGAACCTGGCGCGCAACGAGCCCGAGCTGACCGCCAAGGCCGAGCAGGAGCTGCTGGGCCTCGGCCCGGCGGCGGCGCCCCTGCTGCTGAACCGGATCTCCGACCAGCCCACCAACTTCAACGCGTCCCTCTGCCTGGTGCTCGACGCCACCACCCGTGTCGAGCACACCGCGCTCCTGGCGCGCTTCGCCAAGGACCGGCGCGTGAACCTGCGCCGCTACGTGGTCGAGCGCCTCGCACTGCTGCCCGACCCCGCCATGCGGCCGGTGCTGGAGGCGGCGACGAAGGACAAGGACGCCGAGGTGGTGTTCCGTGCCCACCTGGGCCTCGTGGCCATCGGCCAGTGGTCGAGCCTGGAGCCGGTGTTCGAGCGCGCCCAGGCCGAGTGGCGCGAGATGGGCGCCCTGATCCACCGCGCCACCGCCCCGGCGCGCGGGCCCGCACCCAGCCAGTGGCTGCTCGACCGGATGGCCAGGGGCGAGGTGCGCACCAAGGTGGCCGGCCTGCGGATGCTGCGTGCGCTGGGCGCCAAGGAGTCGGCCCCGGCCCTGCGCCCCTACTTGACCACCGAGGAGCACCTGGTGAAGAAGGAGGCCATCAACGCGCTGCGGGTGATGGTGGACGGCGAGAAGCCCCTCGAGGACCTCTCCGTGTTCCAGGCCATCGAGATGGCCAAGACCTGGTCGGCGCGCCTGTGACCCGCCCACCGTCGAACCGTGGCACCCGATCTCCGATGACGAGCGAGCACGACCGCCGCCGCAGCGGCACCCGAGGATCCACCGCATGAGGCCCCGTCCGACGCGCGCGCCGCGCACCCTGCTGCTCACGCTGGTCCTCGCCGCGGCGGGCCCGCTCGCGGCCCAGGGCCAGCTGCCGCGCTGGCGCCAGGACCCCTACACCAGGAACGACCCCAAGCTGATGGCCGACCTCGGCTACGTGAGCTATGGGCCGTTCCGCTTCGGCAACGCGACCACCGAGGAGATCGACCGGCACGTCTCCTACGACCGGATCCTGTGGGTGGAGACGGCGCACTTCCGCTTCGGCAGCGCGCTGCAGGCCTGGGACGTGCCGCTCGAGCCCGACACCAAGTCCAAGCTGCGCGAGGAGCTCCTGCGCCTGAAGAAGAAGCTCCCGCAGATCAACGAGAAGCCGCGCCAGCTCGACCCGTGGCTGCGCCTGCACCTCTTCGCGATGCGGCTGGAGGAGCACTACGCCCAGCTCCAGGAGTGGCTCGGCGTGACCGACGCGGATTTCCCCGGCGGGGTCGACAAGGTCGTGCGCGGCCAGGGCCGCTACATGGGCCAGGGTCCCTACCTCGGCCAGCCCGACAAGTACCTGGTCCTGCTCTTCGAGAAGGAGGGCTCCTACCAGGACTACGTGAAGCGCTTCGTCGGCCGGGTCACCAAGTTCGGCCAGCGCTGGAACTTCAAGGAGCAGGGCTCGCTCTTCTACGGCGTGGCGGCGGACATGGAGGGCGGCCGGCTGCGCCACGACACCGCGGTGCACGCCAACACGATCTTCAACGTCACCCACAACCTGATCGACGGCTACCGCTTCTACGCCTACGACCTGCCGGTGTGGATCAAGGTGGGCCTGGCGCACTACTTCGAGCGCAAGATCAGCCCGAAGTGGAACTCGTTCGACATGAACGAGGCGTCCCTCGCGGACATGCGGCCGCTGTGGCGCTGGGAGCAGGAGGCGCGCAAGCTCGTGAGCGGCGACAAGGGCACGCCGCTGAGCGAGGCGTACACGTGGCGCGACTACAGCCAGATCGAGTTCAACGACCACATCCTGATCTGGTCGCGCTGGGACTACCTGATGGGCCAGGGCAAGGAGAAGTTCGCGGCGTTCATGCTGGACGTGAAGGGCCGCGTCACCGCCGACTGGCTGCCGGACCAGAACGACCTGGTCGGCGCGACCCGCGAGGCCCTGCAGAAGCACTACAGCCTCTCGCCGCTCACCTTCGACCTGCGGTGGAAGGAGTGGGTGCTGAAGACCTACCCGGCGCAGTAGGACCCGCGCCCGCCGCTGCGCGGGGCAGGACCCGGCGCGCCCCGCCGCGGCGGGCGGGGCGTGCCGCATGCGCGCCTCACGGCTCCCAGAGGATGAACGCGTAGACCGGCAGCAGCGCGAGGAGGGAATCCACCAGCCAGAGCGGCGCGTCGCCGCCCATCGCCACCGCGTCCTCCTTCGGCAGCTCGCGCACCAGATGCAGCCAGTGGTTGCCCGGGGTGTAGGCCTGGAAGTACTCGGCCAGGTGGAAGGGCTTCGCCTCCCTGGCCCAGTACACCTTCTTCCAGTCGTGCATGCGCAGCTGGAAGCCGGGCGGCAGCGCGCGCAGCAGGCGGCACCACTCCTCCATGCCCGGCTCGGCGGCCACCTTCTTGCGCAGGTTCTCGCCGTCCCACCACGCCTGCGGGTGGATGCGCAGCGCCGCCTCCACCACCTGATGGTCGAGGCTCACCTCCAGGACGGTCTGGATGTAGTGGGTCTCGGCGTCCTTGCCGAGGTCCGCGCCGAAGTAGCGCGCCAGCTTCTTGCGCTGCGCGTCCGAGCGGCAGAGGTAGGCGCGTTGCTCGCGCACCCGGTAGGCGTTGAACACGTACGGGTGATGCAGGCCGGCCTGGCTGGCCAGCTCGGTGCCCCGCTCCTTGGCGCGGGTCCTGGTCTCGTCGGCGATCGCCTTCAGCTTGCGCCGGACCAGGAGGCGCAGCGCGTTGTACTCCTCGTTGTCCTGGCGACCCTTCTCGTAGACCAGGAAGTCGCGCTCCTGGAACGGCTCCACGGCGGTTCTCATCGCAGAACGCACCATATAGGATCGCGCGGGTGAAGCGCACGCCGCCGCCTCGCCTTGCCGTCCTCGCCCTGCTGCTGGTCCTGCCCGCGTGCGACACCCTGCCCGGGCTCGTGGACCCCATGGCGCGCTTCGAGCCACGCTGGAACGTGCACCGGCTGACCGGCAAGGCCAGCATGCAGTCGGGCACCGCGGCCAGCCCGGTGAACAACCCGCGCAACAAGGCGCGCGACCTCGGCCAGGACCACCACGACGGCGACTTCGGCGCGCTCCTGCAGGTCGGCGACGGCTTCTCCGGGATCGACTTCCGCTACGACCGGATCGACATGACGGACACGCAGCCCGGCATCCTGGGCTCGGACTTCGGTGCGCTCACCGCGGGCGACGCGGTGACCAGCCGCCTGGAGGGCGACGAGTTCCGCATCGGGTACTTCGGCGCGATCCTCGACGAGACCCTGAGCGAGGGGCGCTGGCGCCTGCAGCTCGCCCCGGGCGTGCTGCTCGCGCATCGCGACTGGAAGTGGTCGTTCCGGGAGGGCACCGGGGCGCGGCGCGAGGCCCTGAAGATCGAGGACCAGGGCACTCCCTACGCCGGCCTGCGCGCGCGCCTCGCCCGCGGGCCGTTCCAAGTGCAGGCCGAGTACCTCGCCAACCCCGACCTGCACTGGGGCGGCGACGTCGAGGGATGGTGCAACGACGCCGAGGTGGCCCTGCGCTACGCCTTCGAAGACCAGGATGTCTCCATCGCGGTGGGCTACCGCTACTCCGACTTCGAGGCCGCGGGCGTGGAACGCGGCCTGCGCTACGAGGCGGATCTCGCGCTGGAGGGCTACTTCTTCGCGGTGACGATCGGGTTTAGTTTCTAACCCAAGGGGGGCCAGCGGCCCGGTTGTGACCCAAGGGGGGCC
>JADLFX010000077.1 GCA_020849665.1 Planctomycetota bacterium
ACCCAGTGCCCAGGATGCAGCGATGGTGACGGGTGGGTTCAGGATCCTGCTGCACGAGGGAGGGTGCACACTCCCCCTGTCCAAACTCCACTGTGGACACAACACACAATCTTGGTGGCCAGGATCCTTTGGTATCCTCGCCCCCTTTCCGCGGCGCGGCCCGAACCCACCCAGACCCCCCCCATGACCCGACGCAACGGCCGAACCCCCGAGCAGATCCGGCCCCTGCGCTTCACCCGGGCCTACACGCCCCACGCCCCGGGCTCGGTCCTGGCCGAGGCCGGCGACACGCGTGTGCTCTGCACCGTGACCTTCACCGACCAGGTGCCGCAGTGGTTGCAGGGCCAGGGCTCGGCCTGGCTCACCGCCGAGTATGGGATGCTTCCGGGCTCGACCCACGCTCGCAAGGCGCGGGACTCGCGCACCGGCAAGATCGACGCGCGGAGCCTGGAGATCCAGCGGCTCATCGGCCGCAGCCTGCGCGCGATCCTCGACCTGCGGGCCCTGCCGGAGATGTCGATCTGGGTGGACTGCGACGTGATCTCGGCTGACGGCGGCACGCGCACGACCGCGGTGAACGGGGCGGCGGTGGCGCTGCACGACGCGATCCAGCGCCTGACGGAGAAGCGTTCCCTGCGTCGCTGGCCGCTTTCCGGCCTGGTGAGCGCGGTCTCGGTCGGGATGGTGCAGGGCAAGGTGGTGGCGGATCTCGACTACGGCGAGGACTCGCAGGCCGACGTCGACATGAACGTCGTGTGCCTGAGCGACGGACGCTTCGTGGAGGTCCAAGGATCGGCCGAGCGCGCGGCATTCGACGACGCGGGGATGCAGGAGCTGCTGCGCGTGGCGCGCGCCGGCTGCAAAGAGGTCCACGAGCGCCAGAGGGCGGCGCTGGGGCTGTGAATCCGGCCGTGAGCCGGCCGGATGCGACCAACATGGGCACGACCGAGTTGTGGATCGCCACGGGCAACGCCAAGAAGCGGGCCGAGCTGGAACGCCTGCTGGCCCCCCTCGGCTACCGGTTGCGCCTGCAGTCCGAGCTGGCGGGCTTCACGCCGCCGCTGGAGGACCAGCCGGATTTCGCGGGCAACGCGCGGGTCAAGGCCCGGGCGCTGGCCCTGGCCGCGCACGGCTTCGCGCTGGGAGACGACTCGGGCCTGTGCGTCGACGCGCTCGGCGGGCGGCCGGGCGTGCATTCGGCGCGCTACGCGGGTCCGCACGCCAGCGACCAGGACAGGATCGCCAGGCTGCTCGGCGAACTGAGCGCGGTGCCGCGCGAGCGCCGCACCGCGCGCTTCGTGTGCGCGATCTGCGTGTGCGACCCCGAGGGTCGGCCGGTGCTCGAATGCACCGACGCCTGCGAGGGAGTCCTGCTGGCCGAACCCCGGGGCGGAGCCGGCTTCGGCTACGATCCGCTCTTCGTCGCGCGCGATCATCTCGACCGCCCACACCCGCCGACCTTCGCCGAGCTGGATGCGGCCGAGAAGGACCGCATCAGCCACCGCGGCCGCGCCCTGCGCGCACTCCGCGCCAATCTGCAGACCCGCCCGTTGGGGCTTCGAAGCCACCCGTGACCGAGCTCTCCCTGATCCGCAACTTCAGCATCATCGCACACGTGGACCACGGCAAGTCCACGCTGGCCGACCGCCTGCTCGAACTCACCCGGACCGTGGAGAAGCGTGAGATGCGCGAGCAGCTGCTCGACGGGATGGACCTGGAGCGGGAGCGCGGCATCACGATCAAGGCCCACCCGGTGGCGATGCGCTACGCGGCCAAGGACGGCAAGACCTACCTGCTCAACCTGATCGACACGCCCGGTCACATCGACTTCAACTACGAGGTGCAGAAGAGCCTGCAGGCGTGCGAGGGCGCACTGCTCCTGGTGGACGCCTCCCAGGGCGTCGAGGCGCAGACGGTGGTGAACGCGCACCTGGCCGAGACCAACCGGCTCGCGGTGGTGCCGGTGCTCAACAAGATCGACCTGCCGCACGCGCGGCCCGACGAGGTGGCCACGGAGATCGAGGACGCGATCTGCCTGCCGGCCGAGGACGCGATCCCGATCTCGGCCAAGACCGGGCTCAACTGCGAGGCGGTCCTCGACGCGATCATCGCCAAGATCCCGCCTCCGAAGGGCGACCCGAAGGGGCTGCTGCAGTGCCTGATGTTCGACGCGGTCTACAACGACTACCGCGGCGTGGTGGTGTACGTGCGGGTGCTGAACGGCACGATCCGGCGCGGCGAGCAGATCTGGATGTGCGGAACGCGCACCAACTACGAGGTGCAGGAGATCGGGCGGCTGGTGCCCGGCAAGATGCTGGCGGAGCCGGAGCTGCACGCGGGCGAGGTGGGCTACGTGGTGGCCAACGTCAAGCGGCTGCAGGACGTGGTGATCGGCGACACGATCACGCACTACGACGAGAAGTTGCGCGCGGTGGCGCTGCCGGGTTTCCGGCAGCCGAAGCCGATGGTGTTCTGCGGCATCTACCCGACCAATCCGGGCGACTTCGAGAACCTGCGCAAGGCGATGGAACGGATCCGGCTCAACGACTCCTCGTTCACGTTCGAGCCGGAGACGTCGGACGCGCTGGGTTTCGGCTTCCGCTGCGGGTTCCTCGGCCTCCTGCACATGGAGATCATCCAGCAGCGGCTCGAGCGGCACGAAGACATGGATCTGGTGCAGACGGCGCCGAACGTCACCTACCGGGTGGTGCAGCACGGCCTGGCCGAGGAGCAGGAGATCCGCTCGCCCTCGGAGATGCCCGACCCGAGCAAGATCGACAAGTACCTGGAGCCGATCGTCAACCTGAACGTGGTGGTCCCGACGGAATGCATCGGCGCGGTGATGAAGCTGTGCACCGAGCGGCGCGGCACCTACGTCAAGACCGAGTACTACGGCAAGGAACGCGTGATGATCCACTTCACGGTTCCATTCGCCGAGATCCTCTTCGACTTCCACGACAAGCTGAAGTCGATGACGCGCGGCTTCGGCACGATGGACTACGAGGTCGCCGGCTACCAGGAGGCCGACCTGGTCAAGGTGCGGATCCTGGTCTCGGGCAAGGACGTCGACGCACTGTCGATGATCTGCCACCGGGAGCAGTCCGAAGGGCGGAGCCGCAAGATCCTCAAGCGCCTGCGCCAGGAGATCCCCCGGCACCTCTTCGAAGTGGCGTTGCAGGCGGCGATCGGCGGCAAGATCATCGCGCGCGAGAGCATCGCGGCGCTCGCCAAGAACGTGACCGCCAAGTGCTACGGCGGCGACATCACCCGCAAACGCAAGCTGTGGGAGAAGCAGAAGGAGGGCAAGAAGCGGATGAAGCAGGTCGGCAACGTGGAGATCCCGCAGAAGGCGTTCCTGGCGGTGCTGAGCTCGGACGAGGAGGGCTGAGATGGACGCGCAGGACGTGGGCGCGAAGGCCGCGGGCAGCGTGTACGGACGGCACCGGCGGGTGCGCGCCAACCTCGAGGCATTCTCGATGGCGGTGCTGATGGCGGTGCTGCTCAAGTACTTCGCCGTCGAGGCCTACCAGATCCCGACGTCCTCGATGCAGCCCACGATGATGGGCTCGCCGACGGCGGGGGTGATGGAGCGGGTGCTGGTCGACAAGATCGCCTACGAGATCCGCGAGCCGGCGCGCTTCGACGTGGCGGTGTTCCGGTACCCGGTGCGCCACCGGCAGAACTACGTGAAACGGATCCTGGGGATGCCCGGCGACCGGCTGCACATCGCCGGCGGCAACGTCTACGTGGCCGCGCCCGACGTGGACCGCGCGCGGCTCTTCGCCGATCTGACCAGGCTCACGCCCCTGCGCAGGCCGCCCAAGGTGCAGGCGGAGCTCTGGCGCGAGCTCTATCCGCTGCGGCGCGAGGTGACCGGCGCGACCACGGCGCTGAACACGTTCTTCTCTCCGCAGGGCGGGCAGTGGCGCGAGGAGGGCGAGAGCCTGCGGGTGAGCGCGGCCAAGGGCAGCCTGGTGCGCCTCTCCTACTACGACGCCGCGCACCAGGGGCTGAGCAACCAGATCTGGGACGGCTACCCGGTGGAGATGGGGCGCAAGCTGAAGGAGGAGGACGACGGGCTGCGGCGCCAGGCGCTGGGACGTGGGCAGTTCATGCCGCTGGAGGCGGTGCAGGACGCACGCATCTCGTTCACCCTGCTGCCGAGCCAGAGCCCGCAGCTCGACGTGGAGATCACGGTGTCGGGCAAGGACCGCAAGCCGCTGCGCTTCGCCCTCGAAGTGCGCGAGGGCAAGGGCACGCTCAAGGGCTACCTGGCCGGCAAGCAGGAGCTCGCCTCGGCGCCGTTCGAGTTCGCGCTGCCGGCCGGCCGCGCCACCGAGGTGGCGTTCGCGCACGTCGACGACCTGCTCGTGGCCTGGCACGAGGGCACGATGGTCGCCGAGCTGGAGTGCGGCGTGCTCAAGACGCTGGAGGACATGACCATCCCCAACACGCGCGCGGACGCGGCGATCACGCTGCGCGACGCCGGCGACGCGGTGTTCACGGACCTGCGCGTCGAAGCCGACCAGCACTGGACCCGCGGCTCGCTGGAGCGCAACCACCTGATCGAAGTGCCCGCGGGCCACTACTTCATGATGGGCGACAACACGCTGGCCTCGGCCGACTCGCGCGAGTGGACCGAGATCACCGTGGGGGTGACCGATGACGGGCGGATGGTCGACCCGCGCACGCCCGGGGCGCGCGCCATCTCCGGCAACAAGCGGCCGGTGCCGGCCGAGAATCCGCCGGACGTGGACGAGAACCCGATCCCGATCCGCTCGCGCGAGCGGGTGGTGTTCGAGGACGAGATCGGCGAGATCCGGGTGCTGCGCGCGAAGACCTCGGGAGCCTACAGCCCGCAGAACATGCTCTTCGGCGAGCCCGGCCAGGAATGGCACCCGCCGGAGCGACGGCTGCCGTTCGTGCGGCGCGAGCACATGCTGGGCCGCGCCCTGGTGGGCTTCTGGCCGATCCCGCCCTTCGGACCCAACCGCGCGCACGTCATCCGGTGACGATGCCGCGCCGCGGAGCCGCCACGGCGCCGCGCCGGGACCGGCGGCGGGCGGAGCCGGCGGCCGGCGGCCGGCGGGGCCGGTCGCCGGAGCGGTCCGTTGCGTGCCGGACGGATCCCGGCAAGTCCTGGCGGTCCCGGAACGCGCGCCCCGCCCGCCGCGGAATCCGGACCGGCCGCCTTGGCCGATGACAAGCGCGCGCCGCCACCCGATCATCGCCCCCGCGTGACCCTGATCCTGCGCACCGAGAACCTGGTCAAGAGCTACCGCCGCCGGCGCGTGGTCGACCGCGTGAGCATCTCGGTCCAGGAGGGCGAGATCGTCGGGCTGCTCGGCCCCAACGGCGCGGGCAAGACGACGTCGTTCCGCATGGTGGTCGGCATGGTCGTGCCCGACTCCGGCTCGGTCTGGTTCGCCGGCGCGGACATCTCGCGCATGCCCATGTTCCGGCGCGCGCGCCTGGGCATGGGCTACCTCGCCCAGGAGCCGTCGGTGTTCCGGCGCATGAGCGCGCTCGACAACGTCCTCGCGGTGCTGGAGGTCCTCGACCACCCGCGCGCGGAGCGGCACGACCGGGCCGAGGAGCTGCTCAACGAGCTGCACCTCCTGCACCTGCGCGACGCGATCGCCGAGACGCTGTCCGGCGGCGAGCGGCGCCGCCTCGAGATCGCCCGCGCTCTGGCCACCGAACCGACCCTGCTGCTCCTGGACGAGCCGTTCGCCGGCGTGGATCCGATCACGGTCGAGGAGATCCAGAAGATCCTGCGCCAGCTCGTGGTCCGGGGCATCTCGATCCTGATCACCGACCACAACGTGGCCGAGACGCTGCGCATCGCGAGCCGGGCCTACATCCTGGAGAGTGGCAAGGTGATCGCGGAGGGCGCCCCGGGCCAGATCGTCGCCAACGAGACCGTGCGCCGGGTCTACCTCGGCTCGTCCTTCGACGTGGGCATCACGCCGGAAGAGGAGCGCGGCCTGGAGCTGCCGGGATGAGCGAGGGCTACCCGCAGCGCGATGGGTTCCTGCAGCGGGCGCTCGGCGTGGCCCGAGGCATGCCCGGCGTCACCGGCGCCGAACCGCTCACCAGCGAGTTCGGCATGAACGTGCAGATCGGCGAGCGCACCTCCACGGTGTTCCTGGAGAACCTGTACCGGGAACTCGAGCGGATGCCGCCGGACGAGATCGAGGAGGGTGTGCGGCAGTTCCTCGGCCACCTCTTCCAGGAGCCCGCGGGGTCCGGCGCGCGCAGCCGGACCGCGCTGCGCCTGGTGTTGCGGCCGCTCTCGATGAGTTCGTCGCTGCAGCACGCGCGCGAACACGGCGGCCAGGGCGGGCCGGCCGAGACCTGGCTCGCGGAGCCCTTCGCCCCGCATCTCGCCGCGGTGCTGGTCGAGGACCGGCCCACCGCCATCGCGTATGCCAACCGCGCCACGCTCGCGGAGCTGGGCCTCACGACACGCGACGCACTGGCGGTGGCGCGCGCCAACCTGGCGGCACTCGCCAGCGAAGGCCTGGAGGAGTTCCAGCTGCCGTGCGGCGCGCGTGCGTTCCGCGTCGAGCAGGTCGACGGCTACGAGCCGTCGCGGCTCCTGATCCACGGCTGGCTGGCGGCGTTCGAGGGCAGGGTCGCGGGGCGGCCGGTCGCGATCGTGCCGCACACCGGACTCCTCGTCGTGACCGGCGACGCCGATCCAGCCGCGATCGGGGAGCTGCTCGGCATCGCCCTGCAGGCGGTGCAGCGCACCAACCGCTGGATCTCGCCGGCGCCCTACACGATCGACCGGCAGGGCGCCGTCGTGCCCTACCAGCTCGCGCCCGAGCAGCCCAATGCGGCCATGGTCGGCGCCTGCCACGTGTACCTGGCCAACTTCGACTACGAGTCGCAGCGCGAGGGCCTGCAGGGCGTGCCTTCGTTCCGCGAGCGGGGCGTGGAACTGGCCCGCTTCCAGGTCCTGGTGCGCCCCGACGACGGGCGCAGCTACGGGTTCACCGAGTGGTCTGGCGGACGGCCCCAGCTCCTGCCGCGCGCCGACCTGCTGCTCGTGCAGGTTGCGGGACGGCCCTGTTTCGTGCCGTTCACGCAGGCGGAGGCGCTCGCCGGCGCAGCCTTCGCGCGCGAGCCCGGTCTGGAGCCGGAACGGGTCCTGGCACGCGGCACCCCCGATGCCGGGCTCCTGGACCGGCTGGCCGCGGTCGCGATCGACCTGCGCGGCATGCCGCCGGCGCCGCAGCCAGCGCCACGTTCGCCGCTGGGCCGGGTGCTGTGGCGGATCCAGAACTGGATGCGCGGCGGGCGCGGGGACGGCCGGCCGCAACCGGGCTGAATGGCCACGCGCGCCGACCTCGCCCTGGCGGGCATCCTGGTCCTGCACGTCGCCCTCGCGCTCGCCTGCGCACTGCGCTTCGAGCTGGGCTTCGACGAGACCATGCACGTGTGGATGGCGCACGCCTCGCCGTTGAGCCAGGTGGTGCGCGAGCTGCGGCTCGAGGCGCACCCGCCGCTGCACCACATCGTGCTGCGCGCGCTGACGTCCCCGGATTCGGCTGCGGCGTGGCTGCGCCTGCCGACCATCGCCGGCAGCGCGCTCGCACTCCTCGGCCTGCATCGCGTGGCGGTCGAGGCGGGCGTGTCTCGCGGCGTGGCCCTGGCCGTGACCCTGATGGGGGCGATCTCCTGGACCAACCTCAACCTCGCCGCCTGCGTGCGCGCATACACCCTGGCCGCCGGGTTCACCTGGCTCGCGCTCGTGCCCTGGATGCAGATCCTGCGCGATCCGGGCCGGGCGTCGCGTGCGCTGCCCTGGCTGCTCCTGTGGGGCACGCTCGCCGTGTGCACCGAGTACAGCGCGGGCCTCGTGCTCGCCGTGTGCGGCGCCGCCCTGGCCGTGCTCGCGCCACGCGACCCCGCGCCCTGGTCCGCGCTGGTCGCCGCCTGCCGCATGCGCTGGCGCCTCCTCGTGCCGCTGCTCCCGGTCGCGATCCTCGGAGGTCTCTACCTGCGCGCCACCGGCACCGAGTTCGCCCTGCAGCACCTCGGGACCCACGTGCGCGGCGCGGATCAGCCGGCCCTCGCGTTCCTGGGCGAGGCCGTGCACCGGCAGGCCGCACTCTTCACTCCGCTCACCTCCGCCAGCGGACTGGCCGAACTGGCAGTGACGCTGGGCTTCACGCTCGCACTGGTCGCGGCAGCCTGGCGCGGACCCCGCACCGCCCGCGCGGTGGCGCTGGGCCTGGCGCTGCTCTGGGCCCTGGGAGCGGCGCTGGCCATGGCCAGACTGCACCCCTTCGGCGGCAAGGCCCGCCACCAGCACCACTACCTGCTCCTCCAGCTCCTCGCCCTCGCCATCGCGCTGCACTACGGCCTGCCCGGGTGGCGCGGGCTGCGCGCGGGCGCGGTGGCCCTGGTCCTGGCCCTCGCGGGCTTCAGCGCCGCGACCGCGGCGCGGCGCGGGCCGATCGAGGAGTTCCCGGCTGCGCCGCTGCACGGCCAGGAGGCCGACGCCCTGCTGCGCCGGGTGGATCCCGACACGGTGCTCTGCCTCTCTCCGTACGACGTGGTGGTGGTGTTCGGGCGCACTCGCGCCGCACACTGGCGTGGCGCGGGCCGCGTCGCCGGCGGCGGCGGGCGCTACCTTGTCGAGGGCTCGCCGCGCCTGCGCGAGGTCCTGCGCACCCCGTACTGGCGCATCTCGGATCGCTCCGTGCCCGACGTGGCGCAATGGCTCGGGCAGGCGCTGGGCGAACTGGGCCGGGATTCCGTGCAGGTGGGAATCCTGCACGACGCGGAGCTGGCCGACCCTCAGGCGCGGCGGGCGGCCTGGGCCGGGTCCCTGCCCGCGGGGCTGCAGCTGGCGGAGTGGTCGGTGGCGGAGCGGGCCGAGCTGGTGGTCGTGCGGCGCTCCACCATCAGGTGAACAGGTCGAAGTCGCCCGCGAGGACCCGGTCCAGGCGTCCGGTGCGCCAACCGCGCACCGCGTCGCGCACCAGCGGAGAGCCCTCCTCGCGGTAGCGCCGCACGATCGTCGCCGAGAGTTCGCCTGCGGCGTCCAGCACGCCGCGCGCCACGCGCGCCGCCGCTGCGTCGTCGGCGGGGAGGGGGGCATGCGGCTGGGGCACCACGGTCACGCGCACGCGCTGGCGCGCCCCGCGCCCGCGCCCTTCGCCGTCGGACTCGAGCACGTGGAGTCCATGCTCGCCCGCCAACCGGGGATGCGCGGCGTAGCCCGAGAGTCCCAGGACCGCGCGCAGCGGCACGGTGTCGCCGGCGCGGCTCCGCTCCAGCACGCGGCCCTCGACACCGCGCCGTTCGGCCCAGCGCAGGTACATCGCGACGAGGCGCTCGGCGAACGCCCTGGCCATGGACCCGTCCTCGCGCGGGTCGCAGAGCGCCTCCACCTGCACGAAGGCGTCGCGCAGGCGTCCGGCCAGGAGCGCATCCAGTTCGCCACGCAGCATCAGGAGCTTGAGCGCGAGCCCGGCCACCGGATCGGGCGCGGCGTGCGCACGCGGATGCGCCGGATTGCCGCGCAGGCGGTCGAAGAACCGGCTGGCACGCTCCACGCCGGCACGGATCCGTTCCATGGCTTCCACCTCGCCCAGCACGGCGAAGCGGTCGGACGAGGTCCAGAACTCCGCCTCGCCGGTCCGGGCCAGCAGCGCCTCCTTGCGCTCCTGCCACGCCGGGCCGTCGACCTGGGTGCGCAGCTCGCGCAGGCCGCCGTCCAGCGCCGCGATCTCCGCGGCCGTGCCGCGCGCGTCCAGGACGATGCCCTCCAGTCCGGGCGGCGCCGCGGCCGGTGCGGGCGCCGCCGCCACGGGCGCCGGGCCGGCGTCGGGATCGACGAACTCCACCTCGATCTGGCCGCGGGCGGCGCGCACCATGAGGAACTGGTCGCCGCTCGGCACGCGGTGCTCGACCATCGTGCGGGCCAGGGGTGCGAGCAGGTGGTGTTCGATCGCGCGCCGCAGCGGCCGCGCGCCCAGTTCGGGGGAGAACCCGCGGTCGAGCAGGAACTCCAGCGCCGATGCGTCCCATTCGATCGCCCAGTTGCGTTGGCGCAGGCCGCGGCGCTGCAGCACGAGGGCGAGCTCCTTGTCGAGCACGCGGCGCATCACGTCGCGGCTCAGCGGGCGGAACACCACCACGCGGTCGAGGCGGTTGAGGAACTCGGGCCGGAACACCCTGGAGAGCGCGCGCTGGGTCGCCGCGCGCTGGCCCGCCTCGCTCGGCCCGGCGGCGAAGCCGACCCCTTGGCCGGCGGCCTCGGCGCCGACGTTGGCGGTGAGGATCACGATCGCGTGGCGGAAGTCGGCCCGGCGGCCGCGGCGGTCGGTGAGGCGGCCCGCGTCGAACACCTGCAGGAAGAGGTCCCACACGCGCGGGTGGGCCTTCTCGAACTCGTCCAGGAGGACCACGGCGAAGGGCTGGCGGCGGATCTGGTCGACCAGTGCCAGGCGGCCGGAACCCACGGACCCGTCGCCGAGGATCGCGCCGAGCGCGGACTCGTCCTGGAACTCGCTCATGTCCAGGCGCACGAGCCGTTCGGGCGAACCGAAGAGCCACGCGGCGAGCGTCCGCGCGAGCTCGGTCTTCCCCGTGCCGGTCGGCCCGGTGAACAGGAACACCCCCTGCGGGCGCTGCGGGTCGCCGAGGCCGGCCTTGAGCAGCGCGAGGCGGTCGACCAGGCACTCGACCGCCTCGGGCTGACCGATCACCGCGCCGGCGAACGTCGCGCGCGCCTGCGCCAGATCGATGCTGCGGCGCTCGTCGAGGAATGCGAGCGGCAGGCCGCTCTGCCGCGCCAGGGAGCCGAGCAGATCGTCGCGGCTCCACGCGCCGGTGCCGGCGCCGGCGCGCAGGCGCGCGGCGTGCAGCTCCGCGAGGAACCCCAGGAGGTTGCCGGGCGCGGCCCGCGTGTCGAGGAAGTGCTGCGCCAGGGCGAAGGCCTCGGCCAGCCCCTCGGGGCCGAGCAGGGGTGGCCCCTCCGCCGGCGACCAGCGCGCCACGAACGCGGCCGCCAGCTCGAGCGTCGCGGCGCGGTCCAGGGGCTCGACCGCCAGTGCCGCCACCGCCTCGCGCAGCGCCGGGCGCTCCTGCAGCGTGCGCTGCCAGGCCGTGGGCTCGCTCTCGGCCAACATCACCAACCGGCCGTCGGCCAGTGCGGGCACGACGAGGTCGAGGACGCCGCGCGGGCCGTGCAGGGTCATGCCCGCCCAGAGCAGGTCCTGGAGGTCCGGCACGAGCCAGAGCGCCCGGCCGTGCGCGGCCACCGTCGCGAGCATGCGCTGCACGCGCCCTTCCAGCGTGCCCACGTACTGCATGCCTGCATTCAGCTCGGAGCCGCTGGCGCGGAACACCAGCCAGCCCTCCGCGACCAGCTCGGCGGCCAGCGCTTCGATGGCGAGCGTCTTGCCCACGCCGCGCTCGCCCACCACGACCACGGACCGCGGGCGCGGAGCCGTGACATGGGCACGGAGCTCGGCGAGCAGGGCCGCGAAGCGCGCGTGGCGGTGCACGAACTCCGGCGCATCGGCGGGGGTGAGCACGCGGGCGAACTCCCGCAGCTCGGCGGACTCCGGCCCCGCCGGCCTCGCGCCCGCCCCGGGCGCCCCGTCCCGCGCTTCCGGCCCGTCCGCGCCGCGCGCCGCGGCGTCGAGCGCCACCGCGAGCGGTTCCAGCTCCGGGCACGCGACGCCGCGGACGAAGGCGGCCCACCAGCCCGCCTTCTCCTGGGGCATCGGCGACACCGTCACCTGGCCGGCCGGCGGCGCCTCCACCGCGGCACGGGAGCGGAACAGCTGCACGAGGCCGTCGTGCAGGTAGGGGTTGGTGAACGCCGGGTCGGCCTGCTCGATCACCGCGACCAGGACCGGCCGTTCAGCCAGGCGCGCGAGGAGCAGCAGCGCGAAGCGCCGCACGTACGGGATCGCGTTGCCGAGCGCGTCCAGGAGCAGCCCGGTGCGCTCGCCGGCGGCCGGCCGCCCGGCCACCACCTCGAGCGCCATGCTCGCGATGATGCCGTTCTCCGTGAGCAGGTAGCGGCGCAGGGCCTCGGCGTCGGCGCCGGACGCGCGCAGCAGCGCCACCCCGCGCTGGAACCCGGGATGCGCGCGCAGATCGTCGAGCGGCATCGCCTCGTAGAACTCGCGCAGTTCCATGGCGAGCCGGTGCAGGGCGATGCCCTGCGGCTCCGCGCCGGACTCGGCGGAGTCGCGCGCGGCGACGGCACGGGCGAGCACCGCGCCGATGCCGATCCCGAACACGATCGCCAACCAGGTCTCCATGCCGGAACGACACCGCAAGCCCGGCCCGCAGGCAACCGCGCGGCTCCGGCACGCCGGACCGGCGCGCCCGCTCAGCCCCCCACCAGGTCCTCCGCCAGGCGGCGCAGCGCCCCGGCGGCCTTGCGGTCGTCGGTGTTGACCTGGATCGCCACGGCCACGCCCAGGTCCGCGAACCACGCCACCTGCGTGAGGTAGCCCGGAAACCACCCGCTGTGGCCCAGGGCCTCGCCGTGGCGCGTCGGCCAGAGGATCACGCCCAGACCGTAGCGGTCGTTCGGACCGGTGCGCGCGCGCACGGCGCCCGCGACCAGCGCCGCGCGCATCTTCGCACCGAGCACGTCGCCGCCGTAGAGCCGCGCCGCGAAGCGTGCCAGGTCGCCGGGCGTGCTCACGAGGCCACCCCCGGTCCACTCGAACTGGGGATTCATGGCGTAGCGGCCCGGTTCGGCCACCTGCCCGGGCACGGGGAAGGGCCCGCCCTTCGCCGTGTATCCTGGCACCAGCCCCGGCAGCTCCGGACCCTCGACCGGCGTGGTGGCGTCGAGCCGGAGGGGCGTGAGCAGCCGGCGCTGCAGCTCGTCGTGGTAGAGCCGGCCGAGCACCTTCTCCAGCACCATGCCGGCGTAGATGTAGTTCGTGTCGGCATAGCTCCAACCCTTGCCCGGTGCGAAGAGCGGCTTGCGGTCGAACGACCACGCCGCGAGCTCCAGCGGCGTGAAGCGCCGCTCCGGTTCCTTGGCCAGGGCGGCGAGGAACTCGGGTTGCTGCACGTGCTCCGCGATGCCGCTGGTGTGGTTGAGGAGATGGCGCAGCGTGAGCTCGGGTGCGTTGGGCACGCGCGCGAACCACGGTTCGCTGCCGAACCACGAGGCGAGCTTCGCATCGAGGTCGAGGCGGCCCTCCTGGGCGAGCTGCAGGGTCACGGCCGAGACGAAGATCTTGCCCACGCTGCCGGCCAGCATCCGGTCCTCGGGGCGCAGCGCGCGGGGTGGCTCCAGCATCGCGAGCCCGCTCGCCACGGCGATCCTCCGCCCCTCCGGCCAGGCCAGCGCGGCGTTGACGCCCGGCGCCCCGGTACGCTCGCGCCATGCGTCGAGCACGCCCTTGGCCGCGCGGACCCGCGTGTCCAGGTCGGAGGCCGGCCGCGTGGCCGGGAGGGTCTGGGCAGCGAGCCCGGCGCAGAGGAGCAGGACGGCGAGCACGCGCGGCGAGTGGAGCACGGCGCAAGGTGGCCGGGAAGTGCTCCGCCTTCGTCGGCCGGGGCGGCGCCCGCGTCCCTCGGAAATGGACAGGGGCGCCGCACCCCGAGGTGCGGCGCCCCCATCACGGCAAAGGATCAGGTGTTTCCTTTGTGCGGGCCCTGCCGATCACTGGCCGAGGAGCGAGAGGGCGACCTGCGGCTGGGCGTTCGCCTGGCCGAGGATCGCGATCGCAGCCTGCTGCAGGATCGAGTTGCGGGTGAGCTCCGCGGTCTCCAGGGCGACGTCCACGTCGCGGATGCGGCTCTGCGCGGCAGACAGCGACTCGGTGGCCACGCCGATGTTGGCGATCGTCGACTGCAGGCGGTTCTGCAGCGCGCCGAAGCGGCCGCGGATCGACGAGACCGTGCTGACCGCCGCGTCGAGCGCCTGGATCGCCACCGTCGGCGAACCGGTGGAGCCGACGTCGAGCGAGTTGAGCCCGAGGCTCGTGGACAGCGCCGGCGACAGCCCGATCGCCAGCGAATCGATGCCCACCGTGGTGTTGATGCCGATCTGGAACTGCGCATTGCTGGCGCTGCCGTCGAGCAGGCGCACGCCGTTGAACTCGGTCGACAGCGCGATGCGGTTGATCTCGGCGACGAGGTTCTGGAACTCGTCGTTGATCGTCGTGCGGTCGGCGGCCGAGGCCGAGCCGTTGGCGGCCTGGATCGCCAGCTCGCGCAGGCGGATCAGGATGTTGCTCACCTCGTTCAGCGCGCCCTCGCCGACCTGGACCAGCGAGATGCCGTCGTTGGCGTTGCGCTGTGCCTGCTGGTAGCTGCGGATCCCGGCGCGCAGGCGCTCCGAGATGGCGAGGCCGGCGGCGTCGTCGGCCGCGACCGTGATGCGAAGGCCCGTGGAGAGCCGCGAATAGTTCCGCTCGAGACGTCCGGTCACCTGCGCGACGTTGCGCTGAGCATTGACCGAGGCGATGTTCGTGTTGACCCGAAGGCCCATGTCTTCCCCCTTGCCTGCTGTGCCGCCTGGCGCGGCGGCGTGTCGCTCCCGATCGATCCGCCGACGGGAGTTTTCGATCCACAGGGATCCTCGGCGCGGTGCCACCGGGCTTGAGCCCGGTGCCACGAAAATTGTGTCGGGGAACGCCACGCGTGACGGCGCACGCCGCGGCCGCCGCGCGCCGCTCCGTTGCGGGGATCGACAGGCCGCCACGGACGTGGTGTGCCGCAACGGTCTCCTTCCCTCTTGCACCGGCGGCGCCGGGATGGCACCAATGCGCGCCCAACCAAGGAGCCAGTAGCCACGATGTCCAACGCCAAGACCCTAGCCGTCAAGAGGAAGCACCGCAGGAAGCGCCAGCGCATGAAGGCCAAGCGCAAGGAGCTGCTGGCCAACAAGAAGCCCGGCAAGAAGTAGGGCTGCGACGAGTGGCGGCGCGGACCGCTGGTCCGCGCGATCCGCAGGGCGGCTAGGCACTTCATACCGACCGGGCCGCCGGAGCGGCCACCGCTGCGCCCCCGACGTTGCACCCGGCCCGGCGCCGTCGGGCCCGGCGGCCCGCACGCGTGGGGGTCGGCGGCGCCACTCCTGCCGGCCGGCACGGAAACCGCACCGCGCCAGTTCGCTTCGCCGCCGCGCCCGGCTGTGGAGGGGGACGGGCCCCGTCGTCTGCACGGGGCCGGACCCCAACCCACGGCCCTGTCGAGGCGCACCATGCTCCCTCCTCTCGCTCGCAAGCGAATCCTGCCGCGATCCGCGGCGTTCCTCCTCCTGGTCCTCCTTGGCGCCTGTGGTGGCGGTGGCGGAGGAGGCTCGGCCATCCGCGTGGTGGGCAACCTGGGCATGGGCGCGCTCACGGTGCGCTCCAGCCAGCCGACCCCCGGCCACGAAGTGGAACTCGGCGTGTCGCTGCATGCCACCGAGACGGTCGCCGATGTCCCGGTGTCGTTCTTCCTCATGCACAAGGGCGACGCCGACCAGAAAGTCGGTGACCCGCGCCAGGTACCGGTCGGCTCGACGGTGTTTGCCGAGGTGGCCGAGGGCACCGGCACCCAGGTCGCCGTGGTGACCCTCCCGGCGACCGTCGCACCGGTCGGCGAGTGGTACCTGATCGCGCACCTCGATCCAGAGGACGTCCTGCGCGAGACCAACGAGAACGACAACCTCACGCCCATGTCGGGACGCGTCGTAGTCGAGTTGGACGGCACCAACACGAACCTCGCAGACGTGGTGCTCGAGGAGGCGGTGATCGAGCAGAGCGCGGTGGTGCTCTACCCGGAGGGCGCGAGCCGTCAGGCCGTGGGGGGGATCCCCGACGCCCAGGACCACGACTTCGGCGCCACGCTGCGGATCACGTCGACCGGCCGGAACGTGGTGCAGAATCTCGACCTCACCGTCAAGGTCACCATCCCCACCTACGGCGTGTTCCAGGCGCGCATCTGGGATCCGCAGGCCGGCGCCTACGTGAACGAGCTCGCCACGACCATCACGCCGGGGATCCCGAATACGGTCCATCTCGACGTGTTCATCGCCGGATCGGCACGCCGCCACATCGACACGCGGCTGCGTGCCGGACAGCCCAACGTCTACGTGGTGACCTTCACCGCCAACGGATCCGGCCGCACGGCCGAGTGGGAGCTCGGCTGCAGGCGCCATGCGCAGCGCAACGACAACATGATCGACGCGAACGTCGTCATCGTGCTGCCGCCGACCCCCCCGCAGCGCACCGTGGCGTTCGACACGGGCTTCCGCAAGGAGTGGGTGAACCCTTCGTTCACCGCGGGCATCGGCCTGCAGGCCTCGCTGACCCTTGACCAGGCGGGGGTCACCGGGCGCGCCCGCGCCCAGGTGCCGGTGAAACTCCTCGGCACCGAGTCGCGGCTGCTCGACGTGCGCTCGTACGGCCGAGTGCTGCCCCGCGACGGACAGCCGACCCAGTCACAGTTCAACTTCGACGTCGATGTCCTCGGCCAGACCGTCTACAGCCGGAGCAGCACCAACCCGACGTACACCCACACCGAGGACTGGAGCATCACGCGCACCGTCGAGGCGCGGGGCAAGGTGTTCGTCGGCCCGGTCCCGATCGACCTGGTGGCGGGAGTGACCGGCACGCTCGGGTTCCGGGTGAATCTGACCATGGATCCTGCACGGCTCGACCTCTCGGCCGGACCGTACCTCGACACGCGCGCCTACGCCCAGGCCTCGGTCTCGGCGGTGGTGGTGACGGTCGGCGTCCGCGGCACGATGACGATCCTGAAGGACACGTTCACGGCGCGGAGCGCCGCGGCGCTCACCCTTCCGACCCCCACCACGCTGCGCGGGGCCCTGACCTTCCAGGTGAGCAACGAGCTGGTCGGACCCGAGGGCCGGATCTGGCTCTTCGCCGACCGCAAGGTGCCCAAGTGGTGCTGGAACGTCGTTCCCTGCGGCGTCTCGACGGTCACCGACGAGCGCACCCTGGTGCGCTTCCAGACCTTCCGCAAGTCCGATGTCTTCGAGCACCGCGTCCAGACCTCCACCGTCGACCTCTGAAAGGTCGGATGCCACCTACCGGAGACCAGGAGCAGAGTCATGTCCTCCCCGCATCCCGACCGGCGCCGCGGCCGGATCGTCGTCCTCGCGGCGACTGCCTCCCTGCTGGCCGGAGCCGGTGTCTGGCTCGGCGTGCGAGGCGAACCCGCGGCACCTCCCGCCACGCGCCCGCAGCCTGGCGCCTGGGCCCACGACGGCAGTGCCGTGCTCGACATCGAGAGCCGCTCGCGCGTCTGGATCGGTGATGCACCATACGTGGAGCGCCTGATCCGCGCGCGCCTGCGTCTGGCCATGCGCGGCGCCTCGAGCCAGGGCCTGGCCGTCGCCTTCGAGTTCACCGACGCCTCCGTGCAGGCCAACGGAGCGCGCGACCGGAACACGGAGGCGGCGCTCGCGCGGCCAGGCGTGGCGCTCCTCGACCACGAAGGACGGTTGCTGGAGGTGCAGACCGAAGCCAGCGCTGCGTCCGACGCGGGCGGTATGGCACGTGCACTGCTCGCGGAGCTACAGGTCCTCCCGCTCGCACCCGGGGCGGCGAAGACCACCACCGAGCGCGATCCGCTGGGTACCTTCGAGTGCCGGTGGTGGCGCGATCGATCCGGCCGCCTGGGACGAGAGAAGGTCCGCTACTCGGAGCTCGTGGCGCCGGGAGTCAGCGGCATCCGCGTGGCGGGATCGAGCGCGATCCTGATGCCGGCCGACGGCGGCCCCTGGCCGGACGAGGCCGAGACCCACGAGTCCATCGAGCTGACCACGCAAGTCGGGCCCACGCGCGTGGCCACGACGTTCACCGCCCGCACCCCATGCGCGGAGCCGCGTGTCCAGGCCGCGCGACCCGAGCGGGCGGAAGCGCTCCCGCCAGGACCGGACGCGCCGGCGGATCCTCGGGCCGCTGCGACGACCGCGGTCGAGCTCGCTGCCATGGACGAGGCGATCGCCGCGCTGCAGGCCAGCGACGCGGCCGACGTGGCCGCTCTCCACCGCCTGCGCGACCTGCTGCGCCGGCATCCGGATCTCGCCATGCGCGTCCCGGGCCTGCTGCACAGCGGACTCGCCGACCGGGTGCGGGCCGGATGCATCCACGCCCTGGAACTGGCCGGCCACGAGCCTGCCCAGACCGCGCTGGGCAGCGTCGCCCTGGATCCGCAGCAGACCGCCATGGACCGGATCCGCGCGCTGATCGCGGTCGGAGGGGTCGCCGCGCCCTCCACCTCCACCCTGGGTCTCCTGCAGCGCCTGGCGGAGGAACGCGGCAGTGCCGGGGCCACGGAGCTCGCCCACACGGCTCTGCTCGGCCTGGGCAGGGCGGCGGCCGCGCTGCGCGCGGGCGACCCACGCGGCGCCGACGCCGCCCTCGCACACCTCGTGGTCGCAGCCCAGGTCGGCCCACCGGAGGACCGCGCCATCGCGTGGAAGGCGATTGCCAACTCCGGCACGGCGTCGCTGGCGCCCCAGATCTCGGCCGCGCTAGCCGATCCGGACCCGGGAGTCCGCGCCGCGGCCGCGCAGGCCCTCGGCGCGCTGGGCGCTCGCGGCGCCCCGACCGCGCCGGTCCTCGCGCGGCATCTGGCGGGGGAGACCGATGGCCGCGTTCGCGCAGCGCTGGTCGGTGGCCTCGCCCGAGTGCCCGCCATTCCCGAGGCGATCCTCCGGGATCTCGGCTCACGCGCCGGCGGCGAACCGGACGGCGAGGCCCGGCACTCGATGGCCTGCCTGCTCGCGGACCGCCTGCAGGAGCACCCGGGCCTGCGACCCGTCCTGGAGCGGATCCTCGCCAGCGAGACCCAGGAGCGCACGCTGCGCCACGTGGCCTGGCGCCTGCATCTGGGCGGGGCCCGTTGATGGTCCAGCGGAGGTCGGGTCATGATGCGGGTGGATGAGTCCGGACAGCCAGACCCGCGACCTGCTGGAGCGCTTCCACGACGGCGATGCGGCAGCCCTGCAGGAACTGCTGGTGCGCGACCTGCCCTGGGTGCGCGCATACGTGGAACGTCGCCTGGGCGCTGCGCTGCGCCGGCAGGGCGACATCGACGACTACGTGCAGGAGGCCATGGTGCAGGCGCTGCAGTACGGGCCGCGGTTCGTCGTCGACGATCACGACCGATTCCGCGCCCTGCTGGCAAGGATCACCGAGAACGTGCTGCGCGATCAAGCGGCACGCCTGCGCACGGAGAAGCGCGACCCGGCGCGCGAACAGCCCTTCCCCAGCGAGAGCCGGCTCTACCTGGATCCGCCGGTGCGTTCCGTCACCCGGCCGAGCGTGGCGGTACAACGCGCGCAGGAGCGCGCGTGGATCGCCCTGGCGATCGAGCTGCTGCCTGCCGCGGACCGCACCCTGGTGCGCCGGCGGGAGTGGGAGGGACGCAGCTTCCCCGAGATCGCCGAGGAGCTGGGCATCCACGAGGACGCGGCACGCATGCGCTTCGCGCGCCTGCTGCCGCGCCTGGCGCAGACCCTCGACCAGCTCCGGCGCGGCGCGGTCGGCGTGGTGATCCGTGACGCCGAGGCCTGCGACCATGAACGACCCCCGCCCACAGAGCCGCCCGCAACCGTCTGAGCCTCGCCTGGAACGGGCCCTGCTCGCCTACCTCCAGTGGCGGGACCAGGCCCCGGGCGCGCCGAGCGCCGACCTGGTGAACGCGCATCCCGACCTCGCGGACCTGCTCGTGCCCATGCTCGATCCCCTCGCGCAGCAACCCGAGCCGCTGCCCGATGCGCGGATCCTCGGGGACCATCGTCTGGTACGCGAGATCGGCCGCGGCGGGATGGGTGTGGTGTACGAGGCCACGCAGCTCAGCCTGGACCGCACGGTCGCGCTGAAGGTCCTGCCGGCCCACCTCACGCTGGATGCCACGGCCGTGGCGCGCTTCCTGCGCGAGTCGGCGCTCGCCGCCAGGCTCGAGCATCCGGGAATCGTAGCCGTGCACGGCGTGGGCAGCGGCGACGGCGCGCACTGGTTCGCGATGGACTTCCTGGAGGCGGCGCCCCTCGACGCCGTGCTCGACGAAGTGCGCCGGCACGGCGCGGATCGGCGCGACGGCGCGACCCTGGCCGCCGCCGTGCGCGTGCGACAGCATCGCGCCCGACGGCGCGCGCCCGGTGGCGACGAGGCCGATGCCCGCGCTCTCGCCGACCGGCGGATCTGGGGTCGTCCGTACGTGACCTCGGTCGTGGACTTCGCGGCGCAGATCGCCGAGGCGCTCTCGGCAGCACATCGCAGCGGCATCGTGCACCGCGACGTGAAGCCATCGAACATCCTGGTCCGCTGTGACGGGCGCGTGGTCCTCACCGATTTCGGTCTCGCGCGCAGCATGAATCATCCTTCGCTGACCGCGACCGGCCAGGCTCCGGGCACGCCGCACTACATCGCCCCGGAACAGGCTGCTGGCCGCGCCGTGGACGCGCGTGCCGACGTGTTCTCCCTCGGCGCGACGCTCTACGAGCTGCTCACCCTGCGGGTTCCGTTCGCCGGGGCCAGCACACACGAGATCCTCGCCAAGGTGCAGAACGTGGACCCGGAGGACCCGCGCCGGCACTGTCCGGAACTCGCGCCGGACCTGTGCGCGATCGTCGGCAAGGCGTTGGAGAAGGAGCCCGCACGCCGCTACGCCGATGCGGGCGCGTTCGCAGCGGATCTGCGCGCGTTCCTCGACGGACGCCCCGTCGCGGCGCGGCCGCTGGCACTGCGGACCAGGCTGATGCGCTGGATCCGGCGCAACCCCTGGATCGCCACCCTGGCAGGCGGGCTCCTGATCGCGTCGCTCCTCGTGCTCGAACAGAACCTCCGGCTGCGCGACACGGTCGCCGACCTGCGCCGCATGTCCGACGTGCAGGCGGTGCGCGAGCTGCGAGCCGCGCTGGAACTCCTGCCGGCGTGGCTGCCGGAACACGCCCCGGCACTCGAGCGGTGGCTGACCGAGGCCACGGACCTGATCGACCGCGGTCGGCTGCACGAGACGCGGCTCGAGCAAGTCCGCGCACGCGCGCTGCCCTACGCCGACGCCGACCGCGAGCGCGACCGCACTCCACCCGCCTACGTCCAGGAACTGCCGCGCTGGCAACGCCAGCAGCTCGACGTCGCGTTCGGATCGCGGCCCGGCGGGGCCCGACGCTGGACCTGGCGCTTCGCGGACCCCGCGGACCAATGGGAGCACGACACGCTCGCCGAGCTGGTGGTGCGCATCGCGGACTTCGCGGGCCGGCAGAACGGCCCCCGCGCAGTGGCCGCGGCGCGCCTGGCGCACGTGCGCACGGTGGAGCAGGGCAGCCTGGTCGAAGCCCAAGCCGCCTGGCGGACGGCGATCACCGACATCGCGGATCCGAAGGCGTCCCCGGCGTATCGCGGCCTGCGCCTCCGGCCACAACTCGGACTCGTGCCCAGCGGCAAGGACCCGGACTCGGGCCTGTGGGAGTTCGCCCACCTGCAGAGCGGCACGCCGATGCAGCGCGATGCCGCAGGCAGACCGCTGCCCTCCGCCGGGATGGGGATCGTGTTCGTCCTGCTGCCGGGCGGCCGCGTCACCATGGGGGCGCATCCGCCCGACGGCGAGCACGCGCTCGGGACGGCACACGTCGACCCGCTCGCGCTGCCGGTCGAGGGCCCGGTGCACGAACTCGACCTGGCGCCGTTCTTCCTGGCGAAGTTCGAGGCGACCCAGGGGCAGTGGCTGCGGCTGACCGGCACCCGACCGAGCCAGAATCCGGCCGACCAGACCGATACGGACGCGGTCCTGCGCCACCCGGTCGACACCGTCTCGGCGTTGCGCTGCGAGGAGGTCCTCGCAATCGTCGGCCTGTGCCTGCCGACCGAGGCGCAGTGGGAGTATGCATGCCGCGCGGGCAGCACGACACCCTGGTCGTGCGGCGACGAACCTGCCTCGTTGAACGGCAGTGGCAACCTCGCCGACCGGAACATGATGCTCGCCCGCGGCATCCCCGAGTCGCAGGCGCCGGACGCCTTCGCCCGCGACGACGGCCACGCGTACTCCGCTCCGGTCGGGCTCTTCCCGGCCAACGCCCTCGGCCTGCACGACATGGTCGGCAACCTCTCCGAGTTCACGGGCTGTGTCCCGACGCGGTACTCGGTGGCGGCTGCACCGGGCACCGGCGCCCGGCGCCCGGACAGCGCGCGGCATCTGCTCTTCCGGATGGTGCGCGGCGCCTCGTACATCCACGGCTACCTGCAGGCGCGCAGCTCGTTCCGCGACCAGACCCACGTGCACACCGCGATCGCCGAACGCGGCGTGCGTCCGGCGCGCGCCATCGACCCCTGACCCGCGGAGCCCCGGCGGCTCAGGCGAACCGCAGCCGCACGGCGTGGACCGCGAGCGCCGCTCCCGCGATGGCGAAGCGCAGCGCACCACCGGCGAGTTCGGCGCCCTCGACCACGTGCGGCGGTCCCCCTGGGCAGCGCACCGGCACCGCGTGCGCGCCCGCCGGGCCCTCGAAGCGCAGCTCCACCGCCCCGTCGGGCAGGACCTGCCGCCCGAGGATCCGCAGGCCGTGGCTCGCCTGGCCTTGCACCAACGGGGCGGGCCGCAGGTCCACGAGCAGTGCCTCGCGCACCAGGAACGCCACGTGCACGCGCTCGGCCATGGGCACCCGGACGCGCAGGCGGAAGCCGTCGCCGAGGGACTCGCGCGCGAACTCCACCGCCGCGCCCGCCACGGACACGCCGTCCACCGCGGCGGGGGCGGCGAAGTACGGCGCCACTTCGAGGTCCGCGAGATCCGCTCCGGCCACGCGCACCAGCTCGATGTGGAACGCCCCGCCGGCGGCGTCGCGCTGCAGCGTCCCGTCGAGCAGCGTCGCTCCGATCCTGAGCCCGGTGAAGCGCAGGCGGTCCAACCCGCCGGGCAGGGTCGGCTCCAGCACCACTTCGGCGCGGTCGGGCAGCGGGCGCGCGCCGAGCACGCCTTCGGCCAGGGCCGAGAGGATCGCCGAGTGGCTCCAGGCCTGGTGCGCGCAGATGCCGCGCGGCGTGTACGTGTCGCCGCGGAACACCTCGTCGACGAGCCCCGGCGCGAAGTCCAGGCACGAGCGCAGGAGTGGCACGAGGCGGACCCAGGCCGGATCGGGCCGGCCATGGATCAGGTCCGCCAGCGTCGTCCAGCCGGTGAAGAGCGGCCAGACCGACCCGGCCTGGTACGACGCCGGGTCGTAGGCCGGATGGTCGGTGCCGACGATGCGCGAGCCCCAGTCGGCCTGCAGGCGGTGCGTGGCGAAGGGCGCCAGCTCGCCGGCGGCCCGTTCCGGCTCGGTCACCTGCAGCAGGGCGGGCAGGACGGTGAGCACCGACCCGGTCGTGTCGCGGCTGCCGTCCGCGCGCAGCGCGTGCACGAAGCGCGTGCCGTCGGCCGCGCGGAACCGCTCCTCCAGCGCGTGCCGCACGCGTGAGGCGTGCGCGGCGCACTCCGCGGCGCGCGCAGCGTCGCCCAGCGCCTCGGCCAGGAAGGCCCCGGCCAGCCACGCCCGCGCCTGGAACGCGGCCAGGTAGGTCTCCACGTGCACGCCCTCGCGCAACGGACCGCCCTCCATCCAGCCGTGGCCGGCGAGCGTGTTCTCGGCCACGCCATCGCCGTCGCGGTCGGCGCGGCGGAGCCACCGCAGCGCGCGCTCCACCGCGGGCCACAGCGCGCGGAGGCCGTCCAGGTCGCGGCTCCAGGCGAACCAGCGCCCCACCGCATCCACGAACATCGGCGCGGCGTCGGCGGCATCGAAGTGCACGACGCCCGCCGGGGTCAGCTCGTGCAGGATCTTGCCCTCGGGATCCTGGAAGCGCGCCAGCAGCGCCAGGGCCTGCGCGGCTTCGTCACGGTCGCCGTACGCGAGCGCGGCGTGGGCGAAGAAGAGCGCGTCGCGCCCGAAGTACCACGCGTAGCCGGGCCGGCTTGCGCCGAACCCCGGCCGGGTCATGCCGTGGCCGGCCACGTAGCCGGCCGACGCGCCGTCGTAGCGCAGGAAGAAGTCCCGCGCGCGGCATCGCACCAGCGCCGCCAGCCGGGTGGGCTCGGGATCGTCGAAGTGCAGCTCCAGGCCGCCGCGCGCCACGGATGCCGGCGTGCCCGGGGCGGGCATCCGGTCCCGCGCGCCGCCGCTCACGAAGACCGCGACGCGCTCGCCCGGCGCGAGCGTGAAGCCGAGCAGGACGTGCGCCGCCGAGACCCCGGCGCGCCCGTCGGAGGCGTCACGCACTTCGAACGCCTGCGGCTCGGTGTCGCAGACCAGCCGGGCCTCGAGGCCCAGCACGGCATCGCGCACGGCGAGGCCCCGCCCCCCGGCACAACGGCACGCCTCGAGCGGGCCGAGGAGGCCGGGGGGATACGGCCAGAAGAGGCGCTGGTCGGCGCGCACCTGGAGCAGCAGCGCGCACTCGACCGTGCCGCTGTTCTCGTAGACGAAGTGGAAGCCGCCGGTCCAGGTCGCGATCCGCTCGCGCAGCCGCACGCCGCGCAGCTCGCACTCGCGCGCGAACCAGCGCGGATGGACCCGCGCCCGCACGCCCACCTCGGGATCCGTCGTGGGTCGCACGTCGGCCGCGGGCGCCCCCGCGGCGTCGCTGCCCACCGGCCCGAGCGACACGTGCCACTGGAACGCTCGGAACGGGAAGGCCCACACCTCCTGCGCGCCCGCCCGGGTGGAGCCGTAGAGGGCGTGGCCGCCCTGGTGCACCAGATCGAAGAACGCGTCGCGCCCCACAGGCACGTCGAGCACCGCCCCGTCGTCGTCCGGCGCGCCCGCCGCGGGGCAGGGCAGGGCGAGGCTGGCGTCGCCGAGCACGCGCACCCCGGCGGCCACGGCTGGCCACGCGCGGCCCCGCACGGCGGCCGCATCGCGGCTCAACCAGTCGATCAGATCACCGGCGAAGCGGGCACGGTGCTCGCGCCACACGTCGTCGCTCGCGAACACCAGATGCGCGCCGAGCGCCACGACCCTGCCCTTGGCCACGGCGTGCTCGAACAGGAGCCCGCGGTCCGGATCGCAGGCGATCGGCGCCTTCTCCACGCCCAGGAGGGCGCCGCGCGCCGGCCGCCGGCCGTCGCGATACACGGCCTCCGCGCGCGGTGCCCCGGCCCTGGGCGCATGCAGGTACACGCCGCCCGGGAAGCGGTGGAAGAGCGGGTGGCCCGGGAGCGCCATGACGCCGCGCCGCTCGTCCGCAGGCGTGTCCGCGGCCCAGGTCCCGACCAGGAGCTCCGGGGGCTGCTCCTCGTCCGTGAGGCTGCCGACCAGGATCGCGGCGGGGCCGGTGAGCAGCACCCGTCCGCCGCCCTCCAGGTGGGCGCGCACGGCCGCCAGGAGCGCGGGGGCCGGAAACGACGCGGCCGCGTCCGCCGCCGTCCCCGCGTGGATCCAGACGACGTCCTCGGGCACCAGCGCCGGGCGCTCGCCCGCCAGCGGCACGAGCGCGAGGCGCTGGGCCAGGACGGCGTGCAGCGCCGCGCTCTCGGCGGCATCGGGGACGAAGACGTGGATCGCCATGGACGGCCCGGGCCGGGCTCGGCCGGGAGCGGGACTCGCGCGGGCCCCGCCGTGCGACGCACCGGTCGCACCGGCGGGGCGCCTCACCTTCCCCGGCGGCAGCGGACCTTTCCAGTCGGCGGCCTTGAACCTTGCCGGCGTGCGGCGGAGGTAAGCTTGCCCGCCCGCCGCTCGTCCCGGCCGGCCGATTCCGCACCGCGCCCCGCATCATGAAGGTCCAGCTCATCCACCCGCCGGTCTACCTGAACGTCCACGCGATGACCGCGCTGCGTCCGAGCGTGCCGCTCGGGCTGGCCTACGTGGCCGCGTCGCTGCGCGAGGCCGGCCACGCGGTGAGCATCCTCGACGCGGTGGGCGAGGCGCCCGATCAGGTCTCCCCGGGCCTGCGCCCCCAGCTCTTCCAGCTCGGGCTCACCCCCGACCAGATCGTGGACCGGATCGACCCGGGGGCGGATGCCCTGGGCATCACCAACATGTGGTCGTTCTCGTGGCCGCTGGTGCGCGAGATCGTCCGGCGCGTGAAGGCCCGCTTCCCCGACAAGCCGTTGGTCGCGGGCGGGGAGCACTTTACGGGCCTGCCCGAGATGTCGATGGAGCAGTCCCCCGTCGACGTGGTCGTGCTGGGCGAAGGCGAGGAGGGCGCGGTCGAGGTGTTCGCCGCACTGGCGCGGCAGCGTGCGGGCGAGAGCGTCGACTGGGCGGCCATCCCGGGCATCTGCTACCGCGGCCCGGACGGGCGGCCGGTGCGCAGCCTGCAGGTGCGCGCGCGGCGCAAGGACGTGGACGCGATCCCGTGGCCGGCGTGGGACCTGATCAAGGTCGACGTCTACAACGAGTACGACTTCGTCAACGGGATCAAGAAGGGCAAGACCGTCCCGATCCTCGCGACGCGCGGCTGCCCCTACCAGTGCACCTACTGCTCCTCCCCCAACATGTGGACCACGCGCTGGTACCCGCGCGACCCCAAGGACGTGGTCGACGAGATCGAGCACTACCACCGCACGCTGGGCGCCACCAACTTCCCGTTCCAGGACCTGACCGCGATCGTCAAGAAGGAGTGGATCGTGGCGTTCTGCAACGAGCTCCTGGCACGGCGGCTCGACATCCAGTGGCAGTTCCCGTCCGGCACCCGCTGCGAGGTCGTGGACGACGAGGTGGCGAGCCTGCTGTACCGCACCGGCGGGCGCAGCCTGGCGTTCGCACCCGAGAGCGGCAGCGAGCGCACCCGCAAGCTGATCCGCAAGCAGATGAAGACCGACTCGCTGCTCGACGCGGTGCGGTCCTCCGTGCGCCACCGGCTGAACGTGACCGCGTTCATCGTGATCGGCTTCCCGCACGACGAGGCGAGCGACCTGAAGGAGACCGCGCGGCTGGCACGCCAGCTGGCGCGCCTCGGCATCGACGACATCGCGGTCGGCTTCTTCTTCCCGATCCCGAACACGCACCTGTACCGCGAGCTCATGGCGCGCGGCCGGCTCTCGTTGAACGACGACTCGTTGCTGACGCCGATCTTTGCCAACGAGGAGAAGCTGCTCGCCGAGAACAACTACTGCGACCACCTGAGCCACCGCCAGCTCACGCGGTGGAAGTACCGGATCCTCTGGAACTTCTACGCCACGTCTTTCGCGCTGCGGCCGTGGCGCGTGGCGCAGATCCTGTGGAACGCGCTGCGCGGCCGCGAGACCCGCAAGCTCGAGACCTTCCTGGTCGACCTGCGCCGCAAGGCCGGGATCGCGATCCGGGAGCGCTTCGGCCGCCGCAAGCCCGCGAAGCAGCCCGCCACGGCGTAGCCGGCCCGCGCGCCGCCGTGCGCCTCCCGGCGCAGGCGCGCCGCGACGGCGCCGCAGCCCCGAACCCGCCGGGGCGGCCTTCGGCTCCGGGGCTCCACGGTGCACGCCGCGGCCAGCCGCGCCACGGAACCGCGGCCCGGGTGTCCTGCCTCGCCACCCCGCGCGGAATGCGTGCCGCGGAGCACCCTGCGCGGGAACACCCGAACGGCGCCGGACCCTGCCGCGTACGCATGCTGGTGATCTGCTGCGGGCACGACTACCGTTCCCCCGCGCCACGCATCGTGGTCGCGCAGCAAGGAACCCGATGACCCGTGCCCTCCTCGTCTACCCGGAGTTCCGCTCGGCCTCGTTCTGGAACTACAAGGAGACCTGCAAGCTCGCGGGAGGACGCTATCCGGCGGCTCCGCTCGGACTCTGCACGGTCGCGGCACTGCTGCCGCAGGACTGGGAGATCCGCCTCGTGGATCGCAACGTCGACGACTGGGACGACGCGATCCTCGACGAGGCGGACCTGGTCCTGACCGGCGGCATGCTGCCGCAGCAGCGCGACTGCCTCGAGCTGATCGCGAAGGCGCGCGCACGCGGCAAGACGGTGCTGGTCGGCGGTCCGGACGCGACCTCGAGTCCGCACCTCTACATGGAGGCGAGCCACCTCGTCCTGGGCGAGGGCGAGGTGACCATCCCGCTCTTCCTCGCCGACTGGCGCGCCGGCACCGCACGCAAGGTGTACCAGGACGCGACCCGCGCCGACGTGACCCGCTCGCCCGTGCCGCGCTTCGACCTGCTGAGATTCGACCGCTACAACCACATCGGGGTGCAGTGGTGTCGCGGCTGCCCGTTCCAGTGCGAGTTCTGCGACATCATCGAGCTCTTCGGCCGCGTGCCGCGCGCCAAGGGGACCGGGCAGATGCTGGCGGAGCTCCAGCGGCTCTACGACCTGGGCTACCGCGGCCACATCGACCTGGTCGACGACAACTTCATCGGCAACAAGAAGCTCGCCAAGCTCTTCCTGCCCGAGCTGCGCAAGTGGCTCGAGGCCCGCGGCTGGCCGTTCGAGTTCACGACCGAGGCGTCGATCAACCTCGCCGACGACCCCGAGTTGATGAAGCTGATGCAGGAGGCCGGCTTCTTCGCCATCTTCGTCGGCATCGAGAGCCCGGACGAGGCGACCCTCGTCGCCATGCAGAAGCGGCAGAACACCCACCGCTCGATCGCCGAGAGCATCCACAAGATCTACCAGCACGGCATGTTCGTGAACGCCGGGTTCATCCTCGGCTTCGACACCGAGCAGGGTTCGGTCGCGCGCGGGGTGATCGAGTGCATCGAGGCCACCGGGATCCCGGTCGCGATGGCCGGCCTCCTGACGGCACTGCCGACCACGCAACTGACGCGCCGCCTCGCCAAGGAGGGTCGGCTGCCGCCCGACTTCGACGTCGCGCCGGAGGGCGAGGGCGACCAGTGCACCGCGGGGCTGAACTTCGTCACCCGGAGGCCGCGGACGGCGATCCTGGCCGACTACCTGCAGGTCATCGAGTCGATCTACCAACCAGAGAGCTACTTCCGCCGCGTGGCGAAGGTCGGCGCGATGCTGGATTCGTCGCAGCGGCGCTTCAGGCCGTCGCTGCGCCACCGCTGGAAGGAGCTGAAGGCGTTCTTCCGCATGACCCTGAAGCTCGGGCTCAGAGGCCCCACGCGCGGGCCGTTCTGGCGCACGGTCCTCGGGTCCCTGTGGCGCAATCCGCGCTCGATCCGCTACACGGGCGCGCTGATCGCCCTCTACGTGCACTTCGGTCCGTTCGCACGCTACGTCGCGGGGCGCATCCGCACGTCGCTGGCGCGCGAGCGCGACGGCGTGCCGAGGCCCGCGGAGCGGCCGGAACAGGCCGCGGCGACGGCGTAGCGCCGCAGGCACGTGGCTTCCTGCCCCGGCCGGACCGCGTGCGGGAACCGGCGTGCGTCGCGGCACGCGCACTGCGCGGTTCCGGGCGCAGGCTTCCCCGGCCTCCCTGCCGCGCACGGGAGGTTCGGCAATTGACGTCCTCTTCACGGCACGGCCTATCCTCCATGGGCCTTCCGTCATGACCATCACCGAAGCCGCACTGGCTGCGACCCTGCGGGCCGAGGTCGAGCGCCTGCGCACCCAGGCGCTCGACCTGGAACGACGCTTCCAACCCGCCCTCGACGCGCTGCCCGCGGCGCGGCGGGCCAGTGCGGCCAACCTGATCCACTACCTCGCGCTCCGGCAGAACGAGCTGCGGCCCCTGCAGGCCAACCTCACCCGCCTGGGACTCTCCTCGCTCGGACGTTCCGAGGCGCACGCCCTCGCCACGCTGGGCGCGGTGAGCGCGGTCCTGACCCGGATCGCCGGCGGGCAGGGCGAGTCCCCGGAGGCGTTCGCCGCGGCCATGGACGCGGGCACCCGGATCCTGCGCGCCAACTCCGAGGCGCTCCTTGGCCCCGCACCCGCCGGACGCGACACGCGCATCCTGGTCACCTCCTCGACCGAGGCGGCCTACGACCCCGCGCTGATCCGCGCCTGGATGGAGTGCGGGATGAACGCGCTGCGCATCAACTGCGCGCACGACGATCCCGACACGTGGGCGCGGATGGTCGAGAACGTGGAGGCTGCACGCCGGGCCATCGGCCGCCCGTGCCGGGTCTTGATGGATCTGGCCGGGCCCAAGCTGCGCACCGGCGACCTCGAGTCCGGACCGAGGGTGCTCCGCTTCAAGCCGCTGCGCGACGAGATCGGCAGGGTGGTGGAGCCTGCGCACGTGTGGCTGACGGCGGCGGAGGCCCCGGCGTCCCCGCCCACGGCCGCCCAGGCCACGCTGCCCGTGGCGGCCGCGTGGCTGGCACGGTTGGCGGAGGGCCAGAACGTCCTGCTTCGCGACCTGCGCGGACGGCTGCGCAGACTGACGATCCAGAGGGTGCTGCCCGAGGGCGTGCTCGCCACGTGCACGCGCACCGCCTACGTCGGGCCGGGCACGCAGCTCTGGCACCGCGAGGACCGCGCCGACACCTGCGTCCTCGGCGAGGTGCCACCCCTGCCGCGCGAGATCGTCCTGTCCCGCGGCGACACGCTGGTGCTCACCGCGGCGCCCGTTCCCGGCCGCCCCGCCGAGTCGGCGGGCGCGGGCGGCGGCGTCCAGGCGGCCACGATCTCGTGCACTCTGCCGCAGATCCTCGCCGCGGTGCGTGCCGGCGAGCCCATCTGGCTGGACGACGGCAAGATCGGCGGCACGGTGATCGGAGCGACGCCCGCGGCGCTGACCATCCGGATCGACGTGGTCCCCCCCGGGGGCGGCAAGCTCGGCGCCGACAAGGGCATCAACCTGCCCCGGACCAGGCACCCCATCTCCGGACTCACCGAGGAGGACCGCGCCAACCTGCCCTTCGTGGTCCGGCACGCCGACATGGTCGGCCAGTCGTTCGTGAACGACCCCGCCGACGTGGCCCAGCTGCAGGAGGAGCTGCAGCGCCTCGGCCGTCCGGACCTCGGCATCGTCCTCAAGATCGAGACCCAGAGGGCGTTCGCGGCCCTGCCGCGGATCCTGCTGCAGGCGCTGAACAGCCCGCGCGCCGGCGTGATGATCGCGCGCGGGGACCTCGCGGTGGAGTGCGGCTACGAGCGGCTGGCCGAGGTGCAGGAGCAGATCCTGTGGATCAGCGAGGCGGCGCACCTGCCGGTGATCTGGGCCACGCAGGTCCTGGAGAGCCTCGCCAAGCGCGGCATCCCCTCGCGCGCCGAGATCACCGACGCGGCCATGGGCGACCGCGCCGAGTG
>JADLFX010000078.1 GCA_020849665.1 Planctomycetota bacterium
ACCCAGTGCCCAGGATGCAGCGATGGTGACGGGTGGGTTCAGGATCCTGCTGCACGAGGGAGGGTGCACACTCCCCCTGTCCAAACTCCACTGTGGACACAACACACAATCTTGGTGGCCAGGATCCCTCAGGAGGCAGCGTAGGACTCCACCGGCGGACAGGCGCACACCAGGTTCTTGTCCCCATACAGATCGTCCACGCGGGACACCGCTGGCCAGTACTTGTGCGTCCCGGTCCAGGGCGCGGGGAACGCGGCCTGCTCGCGCGGGTAGGGACGCGACCACTCCGTGGCGCAGACGACCTGCGCGGTGTGCGGGGCGTGCTTGAGCACGTTGTCGTGCCGGTCGGCCTTGCCCTGCTCGATGGCGCGGATCTCCTCGCGGATCGCGATCAGCGCGTCGCAGAAGCGATCCAGCTCCTCCTTCGATTCGCTCTCGGTGGGCTCGACCATGAGCGTGCCCGCCACGGGGAAGGAGAGCGTGGGGGCGTGGAAGCCGTAGTCCATGAGCCGCTTGGCCACGTCGACGGCCTCGACGCCGGAGGTGGCCTTGAGCGGGCGCAGGTCCAGGATGCACTCGTGGGCGACCATGCCGTTGGCGCCCCGATAGAGGACCGGGTAGTGCTCGGTGAGGCGCTGCGCCACGTAGTTGGCGTTGAGGATCGCCACCTGGGTCGCTCGGGTGAGGCCGTCGGGTCCCATCATGGCGATGTAGGCGTAGGGGATGACCAGGATCGAGGGGCTGCCATACGGGGCCGCGGCCACGGCGCCGATGCCGGCGGCACCGCCGATGCGGGCCAGCGGGTGTCCGGGCAGGAACGGCGCCAGGTGCGCGGCCACGCAGATCGGCCCCATGCCCGGGCCGCCGCCGCCATGCGGGATGCAGAAGGTCTTGTGCAGGTTCAGGTGGCAGACGTCGGCGCCGAGGTCGCCGGGCCGCATGAGCCCGACCTGCGCGTTCATGTTGGCCCCGTCCAGGTACACCTGCCCGCCGTTCTCGTGCACGAGTGCGCAGATCCGCTTCACGGCCTCCTCGAACACGCCGTGCGTCGAGGGGTAGGTGATCATCAGCGCGGCCAGGGTGTCGCGGTGCTGTTCGGCCTTGGCCTTCAGGTCGGCGACGTCGACGTTGCCGTCCTTGTCGCAGGCCACGACCACGACCTTCATCCCCGCCATCGCGGCGCTGGCGGGGTTGGTGCCGTGGGCCGACTGGGGGATCAGGCACACGTTGCGCTGCTCCTGGCCGTTCTTGCGATGCCAGGCGCGGATCACCAGGAGTCCGGTGTACTCGCCCTGCGAGCCGGCGTTGGGCTGCAGCGAGCACGCGGCGAACCCGGTGATCTCGCAGAGCCACTCCTCCAGGCGGCGCATCATCGTGGTGTAGCCCACGGCCTGATCGGCGGGAGCGAACGGGTGCAGGCCGGCGAACCCGGGGAAGCTGACCGGGTACATCTCGCTGGTGGCGTTCAGCTTCATCGTGCAGGAACCCAGCGGGATCATCGACGTGGTCAGCGAGAGGTCCTTCGCCTGCAGGCGATGGATGTAGCGCAGCATCTCGTGTTCGCTGTGGTAGCGGTGGAACACGGGGTGGGTCAGGTACGGCGACTTGCGCAGCAGGCCCTTGGGCAGCGCCGCGGGCGCCTTGGCGAGCACGGCCGGGTCGACCGAGTTGCGCTCCACGCCGAACGCCTCCAGGACGTCGAGCACGTCGGTCGGGTTGGCGGTCTCGTCGAGGGCGACTCCGACGGTACCGTCGCCGAAGTCGCGCAGGTTGATGCCGCGCGCCAGCGCGGCCGCGAGCACCTGTCCCGCGCCGAGCTTCGCCGGACGCACCCGCACCGTGTCGAAGAACGCGGCGCCCACGACGGTGTGGCCGGCCTTGCGCAGGCCCTCGGCCAGGGCGCAGGCCATGCCATGGACCCGGCGCGCGATGGCCGCGAGGCCGTCGGGCCCGTGGTAGATCGCGTACATCGCCGCCATCACGGCGAGCAGGACCTGGGCCGTGCAGATGTTGCTGGTGGCCTTGTCGCGGCGGATGTGCTGCTCGCGCGTGGCCAGGGCGAGGCGGAGCGCGGGATTGCCGTGGGCGTCGCGCGAGAGGCCGATGATGCGTCCGGGCATCTGGCGGGCATGGCTCTCGCGCGCCGTGAGGAATGCGGCGTGCGGGCCGCCGAACCCCATCGGCACGCCGAAGCGCTGCGAGTTGCCGACGACCATGTCGGCGCCCCATTCGCCCGGGGGCGTCAGGCAGGTGAGCGCCAGCAGATCGGTCGCCACGACCACCAGGGCCTTGGCGGCGTGGGCACGCTGCACCAGGGCGGAGTGGTCCGCGATCGTCCCGTCGCTGGCCGGGTACTGGATCAGACAGCCGAACACGTCGGCGTCGAACGCGAGCTTGTCGGCGTCGGCGACGCGCACCTGGATGCCCATCGGCTCGGCGCGGGTCCGCAGGACGGCCAGGGTCTGCGGATGGCAGTGAGTGGCGACCAGGAAGGTGTGGCGCTCGTCGCCGTCCTTGCCCAGGACGCGCTTGCACATGGCCATCGCCTCCGCCGCGGCGGTCGCCTCGTCGAGCAGCGAGCAGTTCGCCACCTCCATGCCGGTCAGCTCGAGTGCCATGGTCTGGAAGTGGAAGAGCGCCTCCATCCGGCCCTGGCTGATCTCGGCCTGATAGGGGGTGTACTGGGTGTACCAGCCGGGGTTCTCCAGGATGTTGCGCTGGACCACCGGTGGCGTGATCGTGCCGTGGTAGCCCAGGCCGATGTACGAGCGCAGCACCCGGTTCTGGGCGGCGAGGGCGCCGAGTTCCGCCAGCACCTCCGCCTCGCCGCGCGCGGCCGGGAGTCGCAGGTCGCCCCGCCAGCGGATCGCACCCGGCACGGCCTTCTCGGTCATCTCGTCGAGGGTCTTGGCGCCCAGGAGGCCCAGCATCGCGGGCAGGTCTGCGGCACGCGGTCCGAGGTGGCGGTGGAGAAAGCGGTCAGAGCGCGGGAAGGCCTGGTCGAGCGGGTGGGTGCTGGACATGGAGTTGGAAGGGGGAAGCAGCGCCGGAACGGGCGAAACTACCCGAAGCGCGCGGCAGAGATCCAGGCAGGGCAACGGCGAGGCCCGAGGCGGTCTTTCCGGCGGCGCGGGTCCGCATCCGCCGGCGCATGCGGCGGGCGGAGGGGACGGCTTCCAGGGGCACGCCCGGCGGCATGCTCTGCGGGAGGTCCGGCGGCATGCTCTGCGGGAGGTCCGGCGGCATGCTCTGCGGGAGGTCCGGCGGCACGCACTTCAGCTCGTGCGGCAGCGCGGGCAACCGCGCCTGGCGCTCGCACTGACACGGCCCGCAACCCGCGCCAGCGCCCAAGGAAAGGATCCTGGCCACCCAGATTTGAGGAACCACCATCCCATGGGCCCGCGCCGGCCTGCACCCCCCTTGGGGATGGGGCTCCAAAATCTTGGTGGCCAGTATCGGGGAGTGGCGTCGCCGCGACCTTGCCCGGATCCTGCGCGAGGGGCTAAGGAACCCCCGTGAAGGTCCAGATCCGCGCGTTCGCAGGTGTGCGTGAGCTACTCGGGGCCGACGTCCTGGAAGTGGACCTGCCCGCGGGCACGACGGTGGCGGCGCTCAAGGAGCACCTTTCCGCGCGGCATCCCGACCTGCGCAAGCTGCGCTTCACCAGCGCCGTGAACCGCGACTACGCCGACGCGACGCGCGTGCTGCAGGAGGGCGACGAGGTGGCGTTCATCCCGCCGATCAGCGGCGGCAGCGGCGTGCCCGAGCTGTTCCGCTTCGAGTTCGTGGAGGGACCGCTCGACGCGCGCCGGCTGGAGGCCGAGGTGCGCACCGACCGGGACGGGGCGGTGGTGACGTTCGCGGGCGTGACCCGCGACCACAACGAGGGCCAGGCGGTGACCGACCTGCGCTACGAGGCGTACGCCGAGATGGCCCGCAAGGTGATGCTGGAGATCTTCGAGCAGGCGGCGCGCCGGTTCCGGATCGGCCGGGCGCGTGTCGCGCACCGCCTCGGACCGGTGCCGGTCGGCGAGGCCTCGGTGCTCGTGGTGGTCGCCGCGGAGCACCGGGGTCCGGCCTTCGACGCGTGCCGCTTCCTGATGGACCGGCTCAAGGCCGAGGTCCCGATCTTCAAGCAGGAGCGGTTGGCGGGCCCTGCCGCCGACCAGCGCTGGATCGGGGAGCTGCCCGAGGGCCGCCCCCCGGTGTGACGGCTCAGCGGCCGGCGCCGGCGGATGCGACCGGCTCGGCCAGCGCCGCGGCGCGATCGACGAGCTCCAGGAACTCGGCGCGGTAGCCCGCCGGATCCAGGGCGCCGGCGCGGCGCACGAGGTCGCGGACCAGGGCGAGGCTGGTGCTGCCCTTGTGCGGGCTGCGCCGCAGCTCCATGCCGAACGCGGCCACGGCGGCGGCGAAGGCGGTGTCGCCCTCCGCCGCCAGGGTCGCGGCGGGCGCGCGGCACACGTGCACTTCCTCAGAGCTCGTGGCGCCGTCGGGTTGCTTGGCGCGCAAGGCCAGGGTGAGCAGCTCGCCGCCGGCCGCGGCCGGGGTCTCCGCGCCGGGATCGCGGTAGCGGAGCGCGGCGGGTGCGGGCACGGGGCTCGCGACCCCCGCGGGCACCAGCTCGTAGAGCGCGGTCACCGTGTGCCCCGCGCCGAGATCGCCCGCGTCCTTCCGGTCGTCCGTGAAGTCCTGCGCGGCGAGGACGCGATTCTCGTAGCCGATCAGCCGGTACGCCTGCACGTGGCGCGGGTTGAACTCGATCTGCAGCTTCACGTCCTTGGCGATGGTGTGCAGCGTGCCGCCCACCTCCTCGACCAGCACGCGCTCCGCCTCGCGGTCGGAGTCGAGGTAGGCGTAGTTGCCGTTGCCGTGGTGCGCGAGCTTCTCCATGGTGGAGTCCTTGAGGTTGCCCGCGCCCACGCCGAGCACGGTGAGGAACACGCCGCTCCGACGCTCCTCCTCGATGAGCTGCGCCAGCTCCGACTGGCTGGTGACCCCGACGTTGAAGTCGCCGTCGGTCGCCAGGATGACGCGGTTCACGCCCTCGTTCTGGAAGTGCTCGCGGGCGATGCGGTACGCGAGCTGGATGCCCATCGCGCCGTTGGTCGAGCCGCCGGGCCGCAGCTCCGCGATCGCCGCCTGGATGCGGGCCGCCTCGCTGCCGGAGGTCGCGGGCAGGACCAGGCCGGACGTGCCGGCATAGGTGACGATGGCCACGCGGTCCTGCGGGCGCAGGCCCGCGACCAGGCGCTGCATCGCGCGCTGCACGAGGGGCAGCTTCGCCGGCTCGTCCATCGAGCCCGAGACGTCCAGGAGGAACACCAGCGTGCACGGAGGGCGCAGGCGCTCGGGGAAGGTCTTGCCGCGCAGGCCGACGCGGAGCAGGAGGTGGCGCTCCTGCCAGGGACACCGCACCACCTCGGTGGTCACCGAGAACGCCTTGCCGGGCGCGGGCTCGGGATAGGCGTAGCGGAACGCGTTGACCATCTCCTCGATCCGCACGGCTCCCGTGGGCGGCAGGCGTCCCTCGCGCAGGATGCGCCGCACGTTGGCGTAGCTGGCGGTGTCCACGTCGATGGAGAAGGTGGAGAGGGGCGCCTCGCCTACGCGCAGGAAGGCGTTGTCCACCACGTGGTCGTAGGCCTCGGTGGTGGGATCCATGCCGGCGCGCCGTCCCGCTCCAGGGGCATCGAGGCGGGCGTCGCGGGGCAGGCCGGCCGCCCCGTCGCGCGCGAAGCCCTGCGGGACCGACGCGCGCTGCGCGAGGAGCACCGGACCCGGAGGTGACATCTCCGCGTGCGCCTTGGTCTCGATCCCGCCGCGATCCCACTGGATCGACTCGCTGGCCGGCGCGAGGTTCGGCGGCGGATCGGTCGCGACGCGGGAGCAGGCCGAGGCCAGGACGAACGAGACGAGTGCGGCGCGCATCGCCGGACTCCGCACGCTGGATCGGGACATCAGAGCCTCCGGATGGGTGTCGGGCGGGCCCACGCCCGCCGGTGCGCGCGGCAGACGTGGCGCCTGGGGGCGGGTTCCCGGCCGCGCGGGCGCGCGGCGATCCGTGGTCGCCTGCCGCGGGCCGCCCCGTCGCACGGGCGCTGCCGGGAATGGTGCGCCCTGTGGCGTCGGCCCCGCGCATACGGGATAACCCCCGAACTCTCGCAACCCACGAACGGATGAAGCTTCGTCTCTCCCCGGTCCCCGGCTCCGCCCCCCGCGCGGAGCTGCTCTTCGCCCTCGCCCACGAGGGCGCCACCCCGCAGGCCCTGCCCCCGCTGCAGCGCTCGCTCGCCGACTGCCAGGCCAGCGGCGACCTCAGCGGCGAGTTCCGCGCCACCAGCGTGTTCCACCTGCAGCTGGGGACCGCGCGCAAGGATCGCGCGCTGCCCAGGCGCCTCGGCTTCGTGGGCATGGGCAAGGCCAAGGAGGTCAGCACCGAGCGCCTGCGGCAGGCCGCCGCGCTGGCGCAGCAGCGCGCCGAGGCGCACAAGGTGGACACGCTGCACCTGCTGGTGCGCGACGAGGACCACAAGGGACTCTCGGGCGAGGCGGCGGGCACCGCGGTCGCCGAGGGCCTGATCCTGGGCGCCTACCGCTACGAGAAGCCGAGCAAGACCAAGCCCAAGCCGCGCCACGCGCAGAAGGCCGAGGTCTGCTACGCGGGGCGCTCGTTCCAGGCCTTCTCGGCGGGGTTCGCGCTGGGGATCGCGGGCGCGGAGGCGACCTGTTTCGCCCGCGACCTCGAGAATCGCGCCGGCAACCACTGCACGCCGAGCGACCTGGCGCGCGAGGCGCGCAAGCTGGCCGGCCGCCGGGTGCGCGTGCGCATCCTGGAGCGCAAGGACATGGAGCGCCTGGGCATGGGCGCCCTGCTGGGCGTGGCGCGGGGCAGCGTGCAGCCGCCCAAGCTCATCGTCCTCGACTACAACCCGGCCGGGGCGAAGGACACGGTGTGCGTGGTCGGCAAGGGCCTCACCTTCGACACCGGCGGCATCAGCATCAAGCCGTCCGGGAAGATGGACGAGATGCGCATGGACATGTGCGGAGGCGGCGCCGTGCTCGGCCTCTTCCACGCGCTCGGCAAGGGCGGCCTCGACGGCGCGCGCGACAAGACGCGCATCGTGGGCGTGATCCCGGCGAGCGAGAACATGCCGGACGGCGACGCGCAGAAGCCGGGCGACGTGGTCACGGCCTGCGACGGCACGACGATCGAGGTGCTCAACACCGACGCCGAGGGGCGGTTGATCCTGGCCGACGCCCTGGCCTACGCGAAGAAGACCTACGAGCCGTCCCGGATCGTCGACCTCGCCACGCTGACCGGCGCCGTGATCGTGGCGCTCGGGCACGAGGCCGCCGCCGTGATCGGCACGGACCGCTCCCTGGTGCACGCGCTGCAGGATGCGGGCAAGGCAGCCGACGAGCCGCTGTGGGAGCTGCCGCTCTGGGAGCCGCACCGCGAGCAGATGAAGAGCAAGTACGCGGACCTGCAGAACATCAACGCGCCGGGCGCGGGCAACGGCACGATCGCCGGAGCCGCGTTCCTGTCGTTCTTCGTGGAGGGCACGGCATGGGCGCACCTGGACATCGCCGGCACGGCCTGGGATCAGCGGGCGCGGGACTACTACCGGGGCGGCGCCGCCGGCACGGCGGTGCGCACGCTGCTGCATTGGGCGCGCGGGCTCTAGGCACGGCGCGCGGCCTCGTGCCCGGGCTGCTCCTGGCCCTGGCCGCGTGCAGGTCCGAAGTGGGCGGCGCGGTGCCGCCGTTCGCGCGCGGTCTGCCGGGGCACACGCTCGCGGTGGTGTGGCCCAGGCCGGACGAGGCCGGGAGCGGGGAGTGGCTGGCGGACCTGCGGCGCGGGCTCGCGGAGCGCCGGATCGAGGTCGTGGAGGGGCCCGGACACGTGGCGCTGCTGGCCCTCGACCCGGAGCCCACCGGCTACGCCACCCTGGCGGAGTCGCCGCACTTCCAGGAGGCCTGCGCGCGCGTGGTCCGGCCCGGGCGCAGCATCTGCGTGTACGTGGATCTCCAGGCCGACCTGACGCGTTTCGTCGCTCGCCGCGCGCCCGCGGCGAGCGCGTCGCGCCCCGGGCCCGCATCGGAACTCGCGCTCGACCGCCTGCGTGCCGCGCTGCACCTGGAGGGCCTGCGCTACCTGGCCGCGAGCGGCCATGCGAGCGCGGAGCGCGGCGAGCTGGAGGGCGTGCTCGCCACCAGCGGCTCGCGCAGCGGGCTGCCGGGACTCCTCACTCCGGGCCGGGCGCCGGCCTCGCTCCTGCCGGAGGATGCACAGGCGTCGCTGGCCCTCGAGGCCAGCTTCGACCGGCGCGTGGCCGAGGGCATGCTCGTCGCCGCGAGCGGCCAGGACACGGGCAACGGCTGGCTCGCCAACCTGCTGCCCACCGGGCCGGTGCTCCTGGCCAAGGGGCTGCTCAACCGCCTCGACGGCCGCGTGTCGGCGCAGTGGCGCGGCGATGGCCGGACGCGCCTCGCGCTCGGCCTCGTGGTCGAGACGCCGCTCGACCAGAGTCTCGAGCCGCTGCTGCGCCGCTTCCACGCCAGCATCCACTCCCGGCGCCTGCTGCTCTCCGTCCCGCACGCGGAGCTTCCCGCGCCGCTGCCGGAGCGGGGCGCAGGCGGCCCGCTGGCGCCGTCCCTGCGGCTCCGCTTCCAGGCTCCGCAGGGTCGTGCCTGGAACCTGGACATCGACCGCGCGCGGGCCGAGGACGACGAGCTGACGCTGCGCGTCGTCTGGTGACGGTTCCCTGCCGCGCCCGCGCGTGGCATCCTCCCGGCCCACATGCGCGCCTTCGCCCGTCTGGTCCCGCTCCTCCTCCTGGGTGCCGCCGCCTGCGCCAGCCACGAGCTGGCCGAGGGCGAAGGCGCGGGACTGGTCACGGCGTCGCGGGAGGCCCCGGCGGGTGCCGAGACCTCGCCGCGGCCCGAGCTGCGCGTGGGCGATCGCTTCGTGTACCGGCGCGGCACGCTGCAGCGCGTCGCCATGCGCGTCACGGAGGCCGGCGCGGACGGCTACGTGCTGCAGGAGGAGGAGACCGGACTGCGCCTGCGCTTCACGCCGGAGCTCTACGAGAAGGGCCAGGACGCCGAGGGGCTGCCCGAGGTCACGCGCGTGCTGGCTCCGTATGACGCGCGCTACGCGTGGCCGCTGTGGGTGGGCAAGCAGTGGACGGTCCAGTACCTCTACAAGGCACCGGGCAAGCCGGGGCTGCCATTCCTCGCGCACTACGTCTGCGACGCGATGGAGACGGTGCAGGTGAAGGCCGGGACCTTCCGCTGCCATCGGATCTGGCGGCGCCATCGGCCGGCCGTCGAGGGCAGCTACGTCGAGCTGGCGACGGTGTACTGGTACGCCCCCGAGGTGGGCATGTGGGTGCGGCGGCTCGACGCGGGGGTGGTGACCGAACTCGAGGAGTTCGTGCGCCAGTAGGCGCGCGCCGCGCCCCCGCTGGAACGACGCGAGGCCCGCCCCTCGCGTGGAGAGGCAGGCCCCGGGTCGATGGCGTGCACCGTCGCCCCTCGCGGGACGGCGATGGTCAGCGGTGCGTCACTTGATCTCGAGGAACTTGCCGTCGTCGAGCATCAGGCTGCGCATCTGGCCGTCGGTCGGCGTCACCTCGAAGTGCTTGAAGCCGGTGCCCTTGCCGTCCCAGGCGTCCTTGATCCAGAACGAGTAGGCGTCGACGACGAAGAAGTCGCCGATGGCCGCGAAGAAGTGGAGCAGCGGGAACACGGGGACGAACCAGAGCACGCCGCTCAGCCAGGGGCTGTTGACGTAGGTCTTCTGGTCGAGGTCGTCGACCGTGCGCTTGAGCTGGTGGGGACCGGCAGCGCAGGAGGTGAGGGCGATGGCGGAAACGAGACCGAGCGCGAGAGCGAGTCTGCGCATGTGTGTGTTGACTCCTTGGATTCTTGGCATGCGATCGCGGAGCCCCGGCTCGGAGCCGGATCCCAACCGCAGGCCGCAACCATAGGCAGGCCGCTCGGATCGGGCAAAGACTCTGTGCACATTCCCTGGCGTGGAACGGGCCGGAGACACCCTTCTGCTGTGGTCCACGCCGCAGAGCCCGTCGCGGGCGCGACGGTGGCGGAATACCTTCGGGGCCATGTCCGACCCCGTGTATCCGCCCAAGCCGGAGATCGCCGCGCGGGCGCACGTGCGCTCCCTCGACGAGTACCGCCGGCTCTACCGCGCATCGCTGGACAATCCCGAGGCGTTCTGGGCCGAGCAGGCGGAGTCCCTGGACTTCTTCCACCCGTTCCAGAGCGTGCTCGAGGGCGAGTTCGCGCGCGGCGAGTTCGCGTGGTTCGGCGGCGGCAAGCTCAACGCCAGCCACAACTGCATCGACCGCCATCTGCCCCGCCGCGCCCGCCAGACCGCGATCCTCTGGGTCGGCGACGAACCGGGCACGTACCAGCACGTGACCTACGCCGAGCTGCGCGAGCAGGTGTGCCGACTGGCCAACGTGCTCCTGCATCACGGCGTGCGGCGCGGCGACCGCGTGTGCATCTACATGCCGATGATCCCCGAGACCGTGTACGCGATGCTGGCCTGCGCGCGGATCGGCGCGGTGCACTCGGTGGTGTTCGGCGGCTTCAGCGCCGACTCGCTGCGCGACCGCATCCTCGACGCGGGGGCGCGCGTGGTGATCACCGCCAACGAGGGCCTGCGCGGGGGGCGCACGATCCCGCTCAAGCGCACCGTGGACCGCGCGTGCGAGGGCCTGCCGGTGGAGCTGGTGCTCGTGGCGCGCCGCACCGGCGCGGTGCCGGAGATGGTGCCCGAGCGGGACCGCTGGCTCGACGAGGAGATGGCGCGCCAGCGGGCCTACTGCCCGGCGGAGTGGATGGACTCCGAGGCGCCGCTCTACGTGCTCTACACGTCGGGCTCCACGGGCAAGCCCAAGGGCCTCCTGCACACGACGGCGGGATACCTGCTGCACGCCAGTCTGACGCATCGCCAGGTGTTCGACTGGCACGAGGGCGACGTGCACTTCTGCGCGGCCGACGTCGGCTGGGTCACCGGCCACAGCTACATCGTCTACGGGCCGCTGGCCAACGGCGCGACCACGGTGCTCTTCGAGTCGATCCCGGTGTACCCGGACGCCGGACGCTACTGGCAGGTGGTCGACGACGTGCGCGCGAGCATCTTCTACACCGCCCCCACGGCGCTGCGCGCCATCGCCAAGGCCGGGGACGAGTTCGTGCGCCGCCACCGACGCGACAGCCTGCGGATCCTGGGGAGCGTGGGCGAGCCGATCAACCCGGAGATCTGGAAGTGGTACCACGACGTGGTGGGCGAGCGGCGCTGCGCGGTGGTGGACACGTGGTGGCAGACCGAGACCGGCGGGATCCTGATCACGCCGCTGCCCGGGGCGATCCCGGCCAAGCCCGGCTCCGCGACGCTGCCCTTCTTCGGCGTGCGGCCGGTGATCGTCGACGAGAAGGGCGCCGTGCTCGAGGGCAACGACGTGCAGGGCAACCTCTGCATCGCCGGGAGCTGGCCGGGACAGGCGCGCACCGTGTACGGCGACCACGCGCGCTTCCGGCAGACGTACTTCCACACCTACCCCGGGCTCTACTTCACTGGCGACGGCAGCCGCCGCGACGCCGACGGCTACTACTGGATCACCGGCCGCGTGGACGACGTGCTCAACGTCTCCGGGCACCGGCTCGGCACCGCCGAGATCGAGAGCGCGCTGGTGGGCCACGAGGCGGTGGCCGAGGCCGCGGTGGTGGGCTATCCGCACGACATCAAGGGCACGGGGATCTACGCGTTCGTGATGCCGTCGGCGGCGTTCGCCAACGTGGACCACGCGGAGCTGTCGGGCGCGCTCAAGGAGCAGGTGCGCCACGTGATCGGCCCGATCGCCACCCCGGACCGCGTGCAGATCGTGCCCGGCCTGCCCAAGACCCGCAGCGGGAAGATCATGCGCCGCATCCTGCGCAAGATCGCCGAGGGCGAGTACCAGGCGCTGGGCGACCTCACCACGCTCGCGGATCCGGGCGTGGTCGAGAAGATCGTCGCCGAGCACCGCCGCAACGCCTGAGCATCCGCGCGAGCCCCGTCGGCGGGGCGGCGCCGCCCGAGGCGCAGCCCCGCAGCGTCCGGGCGCGGCCGGCGCGCGCCTCAGCGCGCCTGCGTGCGGGGCGCGGCGGGCGCGGGGCCGGTCCACGGCGCACGCCACTGCTTCGCCCAGGCCTCCACGGCGGCGGCGAGGCCGGCGCCCTGGAACACCTCGACGCCCGCGCGCAGGATGCCCTGGCCGTCCACGAAGAGCAGCCAGGGATCCTTGCCGAACGGCGCCGTGCGGCGCCGCGTCACCACTCCCAGTCGCTCGCCGCCCAGGGCCTCCAGGTCCGCGGCGAGGCCGGCGCGCTCGGCCTCAGGGCACTCGTGCGGCAGCACGAACACGAAGCGCTGCGGATAGCGCAGCGCGTCCTGCCACGACCGCCGCAGGTTCTCGGCGAGGCGCAGCGCGTGCGAACGCGCGTGGGCGGGCGCGTCCTTGCGCAGCGGCACCCACACCAGGATCGTGCCGTGCGGCGCCAGCGGCACGCCGCGCACCGGGCGGACGAGCAGGTCTTCGAAGCGGGCGGAGACTCCGTCGAGCAGGTCGAGATCGGGTGCGAAGAGCCGGCTCGCGTCGCGACGCTGCACCTCGGGCTCCTGCAGGCGCACCGCGCCCTGGCCCATGGCGAGGCCGATGGTGCCCGCGATCGGCGCGCGGTCCGGGGTCCCGTAGACGAGGCGCTGCGTGCCGTCGACGCGCACCACGAGGCGCGGGCCGTCGACCTCCGCCTCGAGCAGGAACGACGACACGGGCTGCGGGAACTTCAGGTCCACCGCCGCCGCGGGCCGGGGCAGGTGTCCGTCGCGCGGCCAGAGCCCCTCGACGCGCAGGTGCACGGCCTCGGTGACCGCGGCCGAGTCCTTGCGCCCGATGGCGTACTGGAAGTCCCCCGCGCTGAAGTGCACGCGCACGTTGCGGTCGCGGCGCGTGCTGCCGAGCACGAGGCAGCCGCTCACGAACGAGGTGGTGAAGTGCACCCGCGTGCGGAACGTCCACGCGCCGGGCTCGACCGGCGCCGCGCCGCGCACGTAGGCGTGCACCTGATGGGCGTAGCGGTCGAGCTGGCCGCTGGTGTCCTTGGGCCGCTCGCGGCCCACGTGCACGTCGGAGCCCGCCTCGTACCAGCGGCCCGCGTGGCGGCGCTCCTCGTAGCCGGTGAGCCCGTCCTCGGCGAGGCCATGACCCTGCCAGGGCACCGGCACCGGATCGAGGTCCTCGGCGGGGAAGCCTGCGGGGAGCGGGGGCAGCGCCTGCGCGGGGTTGCCGGCCTGCGCGGCGATCCCGAGCTGCGCGGCGAGGAGCCGTTCCTCGGCGGCGAGCTGGGCCGCCGCCGCCGTCGCCCCGGAGTGTGCACAGGCCTTGGACGCCTCCGCCAGCAGGCGCAGCAGCCCCTGCACGCGGGGCAGGGCGCCGGCGAAGGGCGCCGGCCCGGGATCGGGTTCGCGCGGGTCCTGCAGCGCGTTGCGGCGCCGCACCGCCCACGCGGCGTCGCGCCGGCCCTGCTGCTCGAGCAGGCGCGCCTGCAGGCTCGCGTCGGCCGATGTCCACTCGTCGGTGGCGAACGCCAGGGCCAGGGCCGCGAGCGCGCCCTGGCGGTGGCCGGCCTCGGCCAGGAGGTGCGCGGCGCGCCGCGCGTGACCCTGCCCGAACCAGGGCTCGGCGCGATCGCGGCTCCAGGTCCACGTGGGCTCGTCGGTGATGCGCGGGTCGACCATCTTGCCGGTGAGGGCCAGGACGTAGCGGCCCATCCACGGCGGCGGCTGGCCGAAGGCGTGCTGGTAGCAGCCTTCCAGGAAACCTCGGAAGAGCGCCGCGAACGCCTCGAACGACTCGGGCCGGCCCTCCTTGCCGTCGGCGAAGTGCCGGACGAAGTGGCCGACCGGATCCTTGCCGGCGGCGCGGGCGTTGGCGAAGTAGCGCTGCAGCGGCGCGGCGAAGAGCGGCCTCTCCTCCGCCTCCCAGGTGGCCAGGAAGGTGTAGAGCGCGTAGCCGGCGCTGTAGTTGTCGCGGTAGTCGTCGAGCTTGCCCTCGAGCAGGGTGCGGAGCTTCGCGGGGTCGCCGTAGCCCTTCACGAACGGGCCCTGCACGTACCACGGGTCGAGATGGCGCGCGCGGAACTCCGTGTCCTCGCTCTTGCCGTACGCCTTGCCGGTCCACACCGCGCGCCCCTCGGTGGCCCACGCCGGCAGGAAGGGCAGCAGCGTGCCATCGAAGCGGTGCGTCAGCTCGTGCGTGAGCCCGCGCCCGAGTCCCTCGATGGTGCCGAACGCGAACCCCAGCGTGGTGACGGGGCCCGACTGGAATCCGCCGGCCCACCAGAACGGCGCGTCCTCGGCCTCCAGGTCGGCGGCGTCCGGCACGATGCGCACCAGCCCCTGCTGGTCCGCGAACGGGTCCTTGCCGTACCACCCGGCGAGGCGCTCGTGGTGCAGCTCGACGGTCTGCAGCGCGCCGAGCAGGGTCTCGAAGCCGCAGATGGTCTGCACGCGGTAGCGGCCCTTGGGGGACACCCCGGTCGCGGGATTCGACCACTGGCGGTGGCGCTGCGTGAACGCGCGGCGGCCGGCCTCGTCGAGTTCGAGCAGGCGTTCGACGGTCCACGGCTCGCCGGCCTCGGCGTCGATCCGCGCGCGCAGGCGGGCGCGCGCCTCGCGGGCGAAGCGGGCCAGCTCCTTGGTGTCGGGGGGCTCGGGTCCCTGCAGGTCCTTGCCGAACCCGGCCTGCGCGGCCATGCCGGCGAGGCAGAGCGCGGCGCGGAGCGCGCGGTCGAGCTCCGCCCGCTGCGCGTCGGTGAGCGGCCCCGTGGTCGCGGGCGGCCCGAGGCAGAGGCTCTTGAGCGCGTCGATCACGCGCGCGGGCTCCGGAGGCAGGCGCCGGCCCACGGACTCGATCTCGGGCAGATGGCGGGCGGCGAGGGCCGGGGCCTCGCGCGTCAGGAGGGCGGCGAAGCCCCGCGCCCAGGCCGCGAGCACCTCGTTGCCCGCGGCGGCCGGCCCCGGCCGCAGCGTGGCGGCGTGGCGCGCCAGCTCCTGCACCGCGGCGGCCCGGGCCTCGGCGAGCCGTGCCGGCCAGGGATCCTGGCCGAACGCGCCGAGATGCTTGCGCTCGATCCGGCCCTGCTCGTCGATCAGGGCCAGGGCGTAGCGGTGCGCCCAGAGCGGTTGGCGCTGCGGATCCCCGGCGGTCGCCTCGAGCAGCGCGCGCAGGATCGGCGGCGCGAACGGGTGGGCGCGCAGCGCCTCGCGCAGCGGCGCCACGGCCTCGGCGCGCTGGCCCTTGGCCAGGAGCTCGAGGCCGGTGCGCAGCGCGTTGGCCGCGTCGCTGCCCTCCTTCGGTGCCTCGCGCAACGCGGCACGCGGCACGCCGTCGTCGGGAGGCGCGGCGCCGGGCGCGGCTCCCGGCGCGCCGGGCGGAGGCGCCAGGAGCGGCAGGACCAGCAGGACGGGCAGGGCGAGGGTGGGTCGGAGCATCCGTGCAGTGCGGCGCGGATCAGGTGCGGCGGTACTCGATCGGGACCGGCTTCTGGCTGAAGTCGTTGGCGGTGGACTTCAGCACGCGCAGCATCGGCCGCGTCGCTCCCTGCCCGTCGTCCTCCAGGTAGAGGTGCAGGACGTTGTCGAAGTTGGTCATGTAGCTCGACGGGTTGAAGTCGGCGCGGCCGCGCGCCGAACCCGGCGGCACCAGATCGATGAAGAGCGGCGTGACGTTCTGGTAGCGCATCAGGTCGATCAGCGCGGGGATCAGGAAGCCCTGCTCCGAGATCAGCGGGAAGCGGTCCTGCAGCCGGTACACGTTGTCGAACACGAAGCGCTTCACCGGGCCCTGGCCGGGCACCCCGTGGCCGCCCATGACGATGCGCATCAGGTCCCAGGTGAACTTGCCCGGGGAGATGTACTCAGGGTGCAGGTAGAGGATGCGGAAGCGCGGATCGAAGTTGCCCTCCCGGTCGAGGCAGTGGTCGCGCAGCGCCGCCTCGCGCGTGCAGATCCGCCGCAGCGCGTCCAGGTCCTCCTTGGTGGAGAGCATCAGCGTCACCTCGTCGCGCGCGATGCCCTTGGCCAGGAAGCGCAGCGCCAGGTAGGTGTAGCGCGTGCCCGGCTCGGCCAGCAGCACCGTGGAGCTGCCGCGCGCCGGCCCGCTCTGGTTGAGGAACGCGGCGTGCAGGTCCTGGTGGCCCAGGTCGATCAGGTCGGGGCCGCGCTGCGGCACCGCGAAGGGCGCGCGGTCGCGCGCGATCGACAGCTGCGCGGCCACGGACGGATAGATGTGGATCCCCGGCCCGCGCTCGTTGCGCGCGCCGAGGTAGGTGTCGCGCGTGATGCCGCGCCCCGCGATCGAGAAGTGGTGGCGGCCCCGGTAGTAGTACTGGTGGCGCGCCTTCACGATCTCCAGCGTGCGCGCCTTGAACTCCTCCCGCTCGCCGTGGAACGAGAGCTGCACGAGCAGGTCGGTGGAGAACTCCTCCGCGCTGGGGATGCGCAGGTCGCGCGGGTCGTTCTCCTCCTGCACGAAGATGCCGTGGATCTTGTGCGCCGCGAGCGCGCGCCGGGTCTCCAGCAGGGCGGTGCGCTTCTCGAAGTAGTCGAGGTCGGTGAGCAGGAGCCCCACGTTGTCGATGCACACCATGTGCACCGGACCCGCGAGGCGGTGGTTGCCGATCTCGGTGAGGATCCAGTCCACGTCGACCACCGTGCCGCGGCGCTGGTTCTTCTCCAGGCCCGCCGGGTTGGCCTGGGTGAGCACCAGCCGCGAGCGTCCCTTGGCCGTCTCGGCCTCCAGCGCCAGCTTGTGCGGCACCTCGCGCGGCAGCGCGCGGATCCGCGCCGGCACGCGGAAGAAGTCGAAGTCGGACTCCAGCTTGGCGTGGACGTGGTCCGGCGTCTGCTCGACGGAGTAGTAGAGGCAGGTGCTGCCGTCCTCGCCGTTCAGCCAGGCGCGGCTGACCATCTCCAGGCCGAGCATGGACTTCCCGGTGCCCGGCCCGCCGGTGATGAACACGAACGCCGCCGTCTGCCCGGGGTAGCGCAGCCCGCCGCCGAGGATCGCGTCCAGGCCGTCGATCCCCGTCTTCAGGATCTCGAACATGAGGCGGCCCACGGTACCCGGGCGCGCGCGAAATGCATGCTCGCGGGCCGCCGCCGCCGCTGCGGTGCCGCGGCGGCGGCTGCTGCGGTGGTGGTGGCAGCGGCAGCGGCGGTGGTGACGGTGGTGTTTGTGCTGGTGGGGGGGCGGCGGCTGCGGCGGCGGTGGTGGTGGCAGCGGCAGGGGCGGTGGTGGCGGTGGTGCCTTTGCTGGTGGCGGGGGCGGCCGCTGCGGCGGCTGCTGCGGCCGCGCACCTACCGGCCCCGGCACGTTCCGTTCGATGGGCGGCTCAGTCGCCGACCATCATCCGCAGGGCCTGGGTGAGCGCGGTGCCGAGGCCCGCGCCGGCCGGGTCGGCGATCGCGGCCTGGGCGGAGAACTCGAGGCCGCGGACCGAGGGATCGGCGGGGATCGGC
>JADLFX010000079.1 GCA_020849665.1 Planctomycetota bacterium
ACGCCCTCCCACGTCCGCGTGGTCTCGCCCGCGACCTTGCGCCTGCCCTTCGTGCACCCGTGCATGGTCATCCTCTCGGCGAACGCGCGGGGGCCGAGAAGGTGCTTCAACCCGATCGCCTCGCCCCATGCCTCATAGGTGGCGCGGAGGCTTGCGACCGTAACCCACAGGCCGGGGCCGAAGGTCAAGCGGTCGGCCTCGAAGTCCTTGAGTGGGTTCTGGTTCTCCCAGTATGCGCCCGTGGCAACCTGGATCTTGGTAGGCGTGCCGAGTCCTTCGCGTTGCCAGGCGAGACACCCGCGGATCGCCCACGCGAGAACTTGAGGACCACCGACGGCGGGGTCTGTCCAACGCAGTTTGACGGCCGGGTCAGGCCGTTCCGGCTTGCACGTGAACGGCAGCACGCGGAAGCGGCGCCGAAGGGCATCGTCGCCATCGGATGCGTGGGGCAGGTGGTTGCACAAGAGCCAGATTGCGAACTGCGGCCGGTAGGTGAAGGCCTCTCTGTAGAGGAAGCGGACCGTCATCCGGTCGGCGCCGGTAAGGGACTTCAAGAGTCCCGCGGCCAACCTCTTGCCTTCGTCCACCTCGGCCGCGAACACGATCCGCGCACCAGCCAGCTTCGCCAGGTCGTTACGGACTCCGCCGCTATCCCGACGTTCCAGGAAGGCCTCGAAGTCCGCAGTCTCGCAGTAGCCGTCGTCAACGCCGGCAGCAGACTTCAAGGACTCGGCGAAGGTGGTTTTCATCGTGCCTCCCGGGCCATGGACGATGAATAGGACCTCCTCGGTGGTCAGGCCGGTAAGGGAGTAGCCCGCCGCCTTCCATAGTGTGCGTGCGAAGTCGTCATCCCCGCCGGTGGCCTGCCGGATGAACTCCTCCCACTCCGACGTAGCACAGGCCGGATCGAACGCGGCGGCGGCGATCTTGGTCATGTAGGCGTCCCGCCGATGCGGGGCCAGCTCGCCGGTCCGAAGGTCCACGATCCCGCTAGGTGTGTTCAGAAGCCACGGATCGGCATTGAAGCGGGAGGGCTCCACTACAACGCGGGCGTCGTTCTTGGCGACGTTCAGCGTCTCGCGGATTGCCTTCGCGCTCCGGCTGTATCGGGCGTGGTCCATGTAGCGTTGCGCCGCCTTCCCGGTCGGTGCCGCCTTCGCTTCCTCCAGGACCGTGCGCCACACGTCTCCGGCGTATCGGGCCGCGGCGTCGTCACCGCGCACCCAGCGCGTGCCGTTCCACGCCAGCCACCCGCCGAGTGGACCGCAGTAGCGAAGATCATCGCCGGCGAGGGCAACCAGGCGAGAGGCATTGCCGGAGTCCGTCAACTCGAGGCGTTCCAGGTTCGCCACGACCACGGCCATGGGGTCGGTCTCTACCGCGCGGGCCCGGACCTCGGCGGCCAGGTTGGAGACATCCCAATCCGGTGCGCGGGTCACGGCGTCACCCTCCGCCGCGCGGTGCGGCTGGCCATGTAGTGCGAGACCTCAATCGCCCGCCGCTGCCGCAGCAGCGCCAGCAGCTCGGGCTCGCGGCCGCGGTAGAGCGCGTGGGCCATGACACAGCTCTGCACGGTCTCGGCCAGCTCGGTGTCACGCACGACGGCCGACCAGGCGAACCGATCGCCCACGACCAGCACGACCTCGGCGGCCCGGCGGCCACGCGGGCGCACCGACCAGGCGACTACGGCCAGCGGATCGCGCCGCGGCACCGGGGGCAGCTCGCGGCCGTCGCGGCCCAGCAGGAGGGCGCGGGGCTTGGCGGTCGGCTCGGAGGCGGTAAACTCGCCGCTGTCACTGGTGACGCTTCCGGGTCGGCGCTGTCCTGGCGTCGGCCCGGCCCATTCTGGAGAGGTCATCGGGGGCGCTCCTTGCGGTTCAACCCGAACCGTTCGAGGGTCTGCGCCACGGCCAACTCGACCCGATCAGCCTGCCGCACAGGCCGACGGCCCATCTCCTCGATTGCCCTCTGGAGTCCGGCGACCTCTATCCTCAACTTCGGGCGGTGGCCACGGCCGATGATCCGCACCACGCGCACGCCGTAGCGCTCCGCTATGGACTCGACCTCGGCGACGGTGATCTTGAGGAGCTCGGCGACCCGGCGCGCCGGCAGATAGGCACCGACCGCGTGGTCGGCCTCGGGTTGGGTGTCGTTCGCCATCTCGGGGGTCGCCCATAGCGCACCCCCACGCGGACCTCGGGCGTCGCGGACCGCACGCGGACGGTCCGGTCTGATTAGACCCCGCCGCCGGCCTCTATTCGGCTATCCGCGTTTCCCGATTTTTCCGGTCCGGGGGCTAGGCAGATTCGCGGCGCGGAACTTGGTCAGGTGCTCCAGGTCCTCGCGGTCCCTCTGGCCCTTGTCCGCCGCCCGGCGTGCACGGGCCTCCTGCTCCACCAGTGCGCGCAGGTCGGCCTCGCGGTAACGGTGGCGGCCGTGCTCGTCCTCACGGGACGGCAACGGGTTCTCGCTCCGGTCGCGGAGGCGCTTCAACTTCTGCTTGCCTCCCTTCAGGGGGTCCAGGTCCAGGATCTCGCACGCGCCCTGCATGTCGATGGTGAACTCGGCATCGGCGGCGGCCTCGACCTCGCCCAGGACGGCGCGGATCTCATGCAGGGCAGCACCGCGGCACCGCGCGCACCACGTCGCACACTCGGTCAACCAGGCGATGCCCAGGTCGGTGCCGACGAACTCCGCGTGTCGAGCGTGCGCCCCGTGGGTGACGGGCCGCGGAATCTCCTGCACGCCGAGCACGCGCAGGTGTTCGCGCAGCTCATCGGCGACGCCCACCACGCCCTCGGTGGTCCCGGTCCGTGGACGGCCGAAGATCTCTTCGCGCACCTCGTTACCCAGCGGCCGGATGATCTTCGCACGCGCCGCGAAGGCGGCCTCGTCCCACGAGACGCGCCACGCTTGCGCTTCGGGCTGGGCGAGGATCGCCGCGACCCGCCGAAGTCTCTCCCGCAGGACTGCGCTCGCGCGCACGCCCTCTACCTTCCTCGCCACCATCTACCATCCCTCCCCCCATCCCTAGGTGAATGGGCCGCCGGCGTGCGGGGATGGGTCGCCCCGCGGTAGCTACTCCGCGGGTGCCGGCGGCCGTGGGAATCTACACGACGCGGCGCAGCAGGTGCTTCCGCTTGCCGGCGATCTTGGTCTTGCCCTTGCCCTTCGGCTTGCGGATCGCGTCGCCCACGGCGTCCAGCACGTCGGAGCGGTCCTTCGCCTCGCCGATGTAGCGTGCGACCATCGCGGCGGAACGGTGGCGAGTTAGCTGCATGACCTCGGGCAGGCTCTGCGTGTGCTGCACGACCGTTGAGACGAACGCACGGCGGAGCGCGTGGGGCTTGAGCGCGGCCACGCCGAGGCGGTCGGCCCACTCCTTGAACACGACGTTCAGCCAGGACGCACGCGCGACCTCGGAGGGTCCAGGAACCAGGGGCGCGGTTGGCGTCGGTCCTGCGCGGCCCACGAGGCGCCCCAGGACCTCGGCAGCGGTCTTGCCGATCTGCATGGTGACGGTGCCGGTCTTGCCCGCGACCTCCAGCCGGCGGTGGTCCAGATCCACGTCGGCGACGGTGAGACGCGCCAACTCGCTCCTGCGCAGGCCGGTGCAAGCCAGAACCTCCACCACGTCGGCGAACAGGTCCGCGCCCTTCCGGTCGGAGGCGCGCACGCGACGGATGACCTCGGCCACGCCCTCGGCGTTCAAGAACGGTTGGCGCCGCACGACCACGCGCGGCCACTCGATCCGGTCGACGATGTTCTCGTTCACCCAGCCGCGGCGCAGGGCCGTGCGGATTGCCAAGCTCAACCAGCGGCGACGGCCCGCGACCGTGGACCCGCTCAGGTTCTTGGCCCAGCCGTCCACTATCCCCTGGAGGACGTGCGGACGCAGGCCGAGGACCGCATCGTGTCGGCCCAGGGACTCGACCACGAGGCGGCCGTGCTCACGGCACCAGCGCAGGTATCCGGGGCGGCCGCCGCGGCGCTCCACCGTGGCCAGGACCTCGGCCTCAAGCTCGCCCCAGGTGACGCCCACCACGGGGGCCTCGTCCAGGCGGCGCATGGCGAACTCGCGGAGGGTCAGAGCCTCGGCCAGCGTGGGCTTGGAAGGCAAGAACTTCTTCCTTCCGTTGCTCCCCGCGGGCACCCAGGAACGGAAAGAAAAAGTGCCGTCGGCGTTGCGGCGGACGGTGACGCCGGGTGCCCCCTTCGGCGTCTTGGTCTTGGTGGTCATGCGAGAATGGTCCGCGAAATGGACCGCGCGGGCAAGGGGCCGGCGCGTGCGTTTTCTCGTTTGGCCTCGTTTCCGTGGTTTCATGGTCGATCTCGGGCATCTAGTGTGGCGCGCCCGGCAGGACTCGAACCTGCGACCGCCGGATTAGAAATCCGGTGCTCTCTCCAGCTGAGCTACGGGCGCCTGGCGCGAAGCGTAGCGACCCTGCGTGACCCTGCCACGCCGCCGTTGACCCGCGCCGGCGCGACGCCAAGCTGCGCCTCATGCCCGACCTCCACGGCGTGTTCCTGGCCGCCCTCCCCTTGCTCGGCGAGGGCGGGCCCGCGGGACCGACCCCCCCGCTCTTCTCCGTCGACAGCCTGATCTCGCTGATCACGCTGAGCGCCCTGGAGATCGTGCTCGGCATCGACAACATCGTGTTCCTCTCGGTGCTGGCCGCGCGGCTGCCCGAACACCAGCGCCCGAAGGCGCGCCGCTACGGCCTGCTCCTGGCGATGGTGATGCGGATCGGCCTGCTCTTCTCGATTGCGTGGCTGATGCGGCTCACCCGGCCGTGGTTCGGTCTGCTGGGGCGCGAGTTCACCGGCAAGGACCTGATCCTCCTCGTCGGCGGCCTCTTCCTGATCTGGAAGGCCACGGCCGAGATCCGCCACAAGGTGTCGGGCCACGCCGACGCCCTGCTCGCCAAGGCGCCCACCGCCACCTTCGCGGGGGTGCTGGCGCAGATCCTCCTGATCGACCTCGTGTTCTCGCTCGACTCGGTGATCACCGCGGTGGGCATGGCGCGCCATCTGCCGGTGATGGTCGCGGCGGTGGTCTTCTCTGTGCTGATCATGCTCTGGGCCGCGGGCCCGATCGCGGGATTCGTGGACCGCCACCCCGAGATCAAGATCCTCGCGCTCTCGTTCCTGATCCTGATCGGCGTGGTACTCCTGGCCGACGGCCTGGGAGAACACATCGACAAGGGCTACATCTACTTCGCGATGGCGTTCGCGCTCGCGGTCAACATGCTGCAGCTGCGGCTGCAGAAGATCAGCGGCAAGGAGGCGGCACGATGAAGATCCAGAAGGTGGGCGTGGTGGGTTGCGGCCTGATGGGACACGGCATCGCCCAGGTGGCGGCGCAGGGCGGCCACGACGTCGTGGTGGTCGAGAGCGACCCAAAGGCGCTGGAGACCGGGCTGGCACGCATCGACAAGAGCCTCGCCAAGATCGCCGAGAAGGCGGTCGAGAAGGGCACGCCGAAGGAGCAGGCCGAGGCGGCACGCGCGGCCGCGCGCGCGCGGCTGCGCGGCGCGCTCGGACTCGAGACCCTGGCCGACCGCGACCTCGTCGTCGAGGCCATCGTCGAGGACCTCGACGCCAAGAAGCGGCTCTTCGCCACGCTGCACCCGCTCTGCAGGACCGAGACGATCTTCGCGTCGAACACGTCCTCGTTCCCGATCGCCGAGATGGCCCGGGCCGGCGGGAGGCCGCGGCGCACGCTGGGGCTGCACTTCTTCAACCCGGTGCAGTTGATGAAGCTGGTCGAGGTGGTCCGCACCGCCGACACCGATCCCGACGTGGCCGCGGCCGGCTTCGAGTTCGCCAAGGCCTGCGGCAAGACCCCGATCGCCGCCAAGGACACGCCCGGGTTCGTGGTGAACCGCCTGCTGGTGCCGTTCCTGGCCGAAGCGCTGCGCATGGTCGAGCGCGGCGACGCCAGCGCCGAGGACGTCGACACCGCCATGATGCTGGGCTGCGGGCACCCCATGGGCCCGATCACGCTCGCCGACTACGTCGGCCTCGACACCACCCTGTCGATCCTGGAGGGTTGGCGGAGCCGCCATCCGCAGGAGCCGGTCTTCGCCGTGCCCGAATCGCTGCGCGCGAAGGTGCGCGCCGGGCTGACCGGCCGGAAGGTCGGGCAGGGCTTCTACCGCTGGCAGGGCGACAAGCGCGTCTGAGCGGGGCGGCGGGGCCGCGGTCTGGCCGGGTGCGGCGGCCGCGGAGCGGCGCGCGGCCGCTCAGGCCTGCTTCTTCTGCGCCTTGGTGAACTGGCGGTTGCGGCCGCGCAGCGCCTTCACCAAGGGGAACTCCACCACCTTGTCGCCCTGGCGCAGGATCACCTTGCCGCCCTTGATGGCCTTGGTGGAGAGCTTCATCCGGATCACCGTGCCGTCGGGAGTGAGGACGCGGACGAGCTGGATGTTGGGCTTGTAGCGCCGCTTGCTGCGGCCGGTGACGCGGCGGCCGACGCCGCCCTGCTTCTTGGCAAGGCCGCGACGCGTGACCTGGTTGCCCACGCGCGTGCGGCGGCCGGTGATCTGGCAGACTCGGGACATGGTGCCTCGGCAGGTTCCGAAAGGGCGCCGGAGGATACCCGCCGGCGGGGCGCCGGCAAGGGCGAGGGAGTTCAAGGGGCGGCCGGACCGATCGGACGCCCCAGGAGGAGGCCGAGGCTGGCCAGCGACTCCTCCGCCAGGAGCGGCTCCACCTCGGCGAGCAGATGGCCCACGGCCGCGGCCCGGATCCGCACCGCGGGCCGCACCCGCCCGTGCAGGACCGACTCGAAGTTGGCCTGATTGTGGAGCATGGTCCACACGCAACGGGTGCGGACGTAGACGTAGCAGAGCGCCACCTCGGCCCGCTCGGACCCGCCGCCCGTCCCCCGCACCACCTCCAGGATCTCGGTCCGCAGGCCGTGCAGGTAGCCGAGGAGTTCCGCGCGCTCCGCCGCCGTGGCCCCCGCCCAGCCGCGCGCCAGCTCCTGCCACAGCCCTTCCAGCCGGGGCGCGAAGAGGCGGCGTTCCAGGTCGGCGCTGTCCATGGCAAGGATTTCGTCGGCGCGCCGGGGGGTGCGCCCTGGAGCCGGATTCTCGTTCGCCCGCCCGCGCCCGGGGAGTCCCGAGCCCCGGCGCCCCTCAAGGGCGGCGCGCATGGACGTCGATCCACCGGCATCGGAGGAGTGCCATGGGCGAGCGGATCGGAACTTCGGCTTGGCGGCGGCAGATCCACGCACGCTTTCCCGGCCACCCCACGCCCGTGTTCGTGTTCGGCGAGGAGATCGTGCCGGCGAGCGCCCTGTGGAGCGGGGCGCGGCGCTGGGTCGATGCCTTTCGCGGCCTCTCCCTGCCGGCGGGTTCGCGCCTGGCCCTGACCCTGCCCCCCGGCGCCGCCTTCCTCCAGGTGTTCCTGGCGGCGCTGTGGGAGGACACCCACCTGGTGCTCGACGCGCCCGGGAGCGAGATCGAGCCCCTCTTCGCGACCCACGGATGCGCCGCGGGGATCCTCCTGGTCGACGGGGCACCGATCGTCGTGGCCGCGCCCACCGGCGCCCACCGGTGGATCCCCCTGGAGGCCACGGGCGCGCCCGTCGCCCGTCATGCCCAGGCCCGCTTCGTGGTGCGGGATGCGGCGGACCGGTTCACCTCGGTCCCGGACGCGCAGGCCCTGCAGGCAGTCCGCACCCTCACGTTCACGGACGAGTTCGTGTCGAGCCAGCCCTGGCACACGCGGGAGGGGGTCCTCCACGACCTGCTCCAGGTGCTCTTCGCCTCCGGCCACGTCGTGCGCGCCGGCGCAGGACACGATGCCGAGGTGTTCGCGCGCGCCCGCGCCCGTTCCTGACCCGCGGGAAAGAAGGAGCTTCGCGCCGGGTTGCTAGGCTCGACCACGCGGCGGGGTATGCCGCAGCGGATGCTCCTCAACCAGACGATCCAGTACGCGCTGCGAGCGATGTCGGTCCTGGCCGCCCTCCGGCCCGGCCACTTCCTCACCGCCACGCAGCTCGCCGAGAGCGCCTCGGTGCCTCCGCACTACCTCTCCAAGGTGATGCGGCGGCTCGTGCTCGCGGACCTCGTGGAGGGCACCAAGGGGCACGGCGGCGGATTCACGCTCCATCGGCCCGCCAGCCAGATCCGGTTCCGCGAGATCGTCGAGGCGGTGTCTGGACCACTCGAGGCGGACGCGTGCGCATTCGGCTGGGGCCAGTGCAACGCGCGCAAGCCGTGTCCGCTGCATGTCGCGTTCGAGTCGTTGAACTCCGGACTGGACGAGTGGCTGGACGGGCAGACGCTGGACCGCGTGGCGGGGCACGGCCTGGGTGCTGCCCGCGGCCGCACCGCACGCAAGGCGTGAGGCGCTGCGAAGCACGCGCTCCCGCCGGCAGCAGCCCCTACCCGAAGCGCAGCACCTCGCCCCGCGCGCCGGCCGCCCCCACCGCGTGCTGCGCATACACCACGTGCCCGCGCAGCACGGTCGCGACCGGCCAGCCCGCGAGGCTCCAGCCCACGAAGGGGCTGTAGCCCGCGCGCGAACGCAGCCACTCGCGCGCGAGCGGGCCGCGCTCCTCCTGGTCCACGACCACGAGATCGCCGTCGACGCCCGAGGCAAGCTCGCCCTTGGCCTGGATCCCCCACACGCGCGCGGGTCCGGTCACGCACACCCGCACCACGTCCGGCAGGCGCAGCCAGCCGTCGCGCACCGCGAGGAGCAGGAGCGGCAGGATGGTCTGCACGCCGGGGATCCCCGAGGGGCTCTCCGGATAGGGCCGCGCCTTCTCGGCCAGGGTGTGTGGCGCGTGGTCGCTGCCGATGCAGGTCAGGGTCCCGTCCGCCAGCGCCGCGCGCAGGGCATCGCGGTGGCGGGGCTCGCGCACCGGCGGGTTCATCTGCGCCAGCGTGCCGTGCGACTCGTAGCACTCCGGCGCCGCCAGGAAGAGGTGGTTCATGGTGACCTCGGCGGTCACCAGGTCCCCCAGGCGGCGTTCACGCAGCAACGCGATCTCCTCCGCGGTCGACACGTGCAGGAGGTGCACGCGGCGGCCGGTGCGCTCGGCGAGGTCGAGCAGCCGGCGCGTCGCGCGCAAGGCGCACTCCACGTCGCGCACCTCGGGGTGCTGGCGCACGCTCGTGCCGGCGGGCAGCGCGGCGTAGCGCTCGCGCAGGCGGTACTCGTCCTCGCTGTGCACCGCGACGCGCCTGGCGCCGGAGCGCAGCACGCGCTCCAGGGTCGCGTCGTCGGGCACGAGCAGGTCGCCGGTCGAGGAGCCGAGGAACACCTTCACGCCGCAGCAACCGGGCTCGGCCTCGTACTCGCCCAGCCGGTCGGCATTCTGCGCCGTGGCGCCCAGGAAGAACCCGTGGTCGGAGTACGTCCGGCCGCGGGCGCGGGACACCTTGTCGCGCAGCAGCTCCGGCGTCGTGGTGGGCGGCTTCGTGTTCGGCATCTCCAGGACGCTGGTCACGCCGCCGGCCGCGGCGGCCAGCGTTCCCGAGGCGAGGTCCTCCTTGTGCTCCATCCCGGGCTCCCGGAAGTGCACCTGCGGATCGATCAGCCCCGGGAACACCAGGCGGCCGCGCGCCTCGAGCACCGGCGTGCCCGCGGGCACCGCGAGTTCCGGCCCCACGGCATGGACCGAGCCGCGGCGGATGTGCACGTCGGCCGCGCGCACGCCGTCCAGGCCGACGACGCGGCCACCGCGCACCAGCAGGTCGGCGCCGCTCATGCCGGCACCGCCGCGCGCCTGCCGCGCGCCAGGAACACCACGCCCGCCACGATCATCACGCTGCACAGCACCTGACCCATCGAGAACGGGCCCAGCACCGTCCCCAGGGTCCCCGGCGCCTTCTCGAACTGCTTGTCGGGCTGGCGGAAGAACTCCACGACGAAGCGCGCCACGCCGTAGCCGAGCAGGAACACGCCGCCGTACGCCCCGGCGCCCAGCGGCCGGCCGCGCGTGGCCCGGTACACGAGGTAGAGCAGCAGCCCGAGCAGCAGCCCCTCGCCGATCGCCTCGTAGATCTGCGAGGGGTGGCGCAGCGGCACCCGGTCCATCACCTTGGCCCACGTGCCGTCGTCGATCGCCTGCAGGGTCTTCAGCTCGCGCTCGCGGATCCCGGCCGCTTCCACGCCCAGCAGGCGTTGCGCGACCGGATCGGTGGGGAACCGCATCGCCCACGGCACGCTGCCATCGGTGATCCGCCCGTAGAGCTCGCCGTTGATGAAGTTGGCCACGCGTACCGCGAAGATCCCGGGCACCACGGCCATGGCCGACGCGTCGCCCAGGCGCAGCACGGGCACCTTGTGCCTGCGGGCGAACCACACGAACACCGCGCACACCCCGAGCAGGCCGCCGTGGAACGAGAGCCCGCCCTCCCACACGCGCACCAGCTCCTGCGGGTCCTTCAGGAAGTCGGGGCGGTAGAAGAACATGTAGCCGAGCCGCCCGCCCAGGATCACCCCGAGCACCTGCCAGAGGATGAAGTCGGCGACCTGCTGCTCGTTCATGGGCAGGAAGCCGGCGCGGCAGAAGCGCTTCAGGATGTGCTGCGCCAGCACGAACCCGACCACGTACATCAGGCCGTACCAGCGCAGGTCGAAGGGGCCGGGCAGGTCCAGCAGCACCGGATCGATGGCCGGGAAGAGCAGCTCGCCCATTCCGCCAGACATTAGCGGCGGCCGGGGCCCGCGCTACGCTTCGCCGCCATGGCCGAGACCCTGCCGAGCCTGCCCGCGAGCGTGCCGGCCGCGGCCCGCGCGTGGCTCGAACAGTCCTGCCAGGCCGTGCGCGGCGCGGATGGCGGCCAGCTGCCGGTGCTCTTCCCGAGCCTGCCCCGGCGGATCGGGCGCGAGCCCTGCGCCCCCGCGTGGCACGGCGGCGGGGGGATCCTGGTGCACCTGGGCGGCCTGCGCGCGTGCGACCTCGCGGCCGTGCACCTCCTGGCCGCGGCGCGGCCGGGCGCCGGCACGCTGCTCGACCTCTTCCTGCGCGGCGACCTGGAGGAACGCACCATGGTCCTGCGCAGCCGCGCATTCGCGCCGGTCGACGCCACCACGCTGCGGCTGCTCGACGAGGCGCAGCGCAGCAACATGCTGCCCGTGTTCGAAGCCGCCACCTGCGACTCGAACCTCCTGGCCCGCGCCCATGCGTGGCCGGAGTTCGGCGTCGAGGGCTTCAACCGCATGCTCCTCAAGGTGGCGTTCCTCGGCCTGCCCCTGCGCCGGGTGATCGAGGCCGAGACGCACGCCAACGCCGAGCTGAGCCGGATGCTGCAGGACCTCGCCTCGGAACGCGAAGCCGCGGGTCGCGCGGTGTGGCCCGACACCTACCGGCTCATCGCCCGCGCCCCGGTGGCCGGCACGCTGGCCCGCCTGGCCGGCGGCCTGGAGCACGGGGCCGACGAGCTGCGGATGGCCGCGGCCGAGGGCGCGCTGCTGGCCGGACGCCCCGAGCTGGTGCCGTTCGCCCGCGAGCGCCTGGCCCGCGAACCCCGCGCCGAGATCCGCGCCGTCCTGGAACGCCTGTCGCACTAGCCCGCCCATCGACCCGCCCATGCGCATCTTCGAACCCCACGCCCACATGATCAGCCGGGTCACCGACGACTACGAGCGCATGGCGCTCGCCGGGATCCGCGCCGTGCTCGAGCCGGCGTTCTGGCTGGGCCAGAACCGCACCTCGGTCGGCAGCTTCGCCGACTACTTCGACATGCTGATCGGCTGGGAGCGGTTCCGCGCCCAGCAGTTCGGCGTGCACCACTTCTGCACGATGGCACTCAACCCGCGCGAGGCCAACGACGACCGGGTGAACGACGCGGTGATGGAGATCCTGCCCCGCTACCTGGAGAAGGACAGCGTGCTCGGCGTGGGCGAGATCGGCCTCGACGACCAGACCCGCAAGGAGGAGAAGTACTTCGCCGGCCAGCTCGAGCTGGCGCTGCGCCACGACCTGCCCGTGCTGGTGCACACGCCGCACCGCGACAAGAAGAAGGGCTTCGCGCGCTGCATCGCGATCCTGCAGGACATGGCGTTCCCCATGCAGCGCGTGCTCCTCGACCACGGCAACGAGGAGACCATCAAGATCACCAAGGACCTGGGCTGCTGGTCGGGGTTCTCCATCTACCCGCACACCAAGATGGACGAGAACCGGATGGTGGCGATCTGCAAGGAGTACGGCGTCGAGCGGATGATCGTGAACAGCGCCGCCGACTGGGGCGTGAGCGATCCCCTCATGGTGCCCAAGACCGCGCTCAAGCTGGAACAGGCCGGGTTCTCCCCGGAGCGAATCGCCACGCTGGTCTGGGACAACCCGATCGCGTTCTTCGCCCAGGGCGGGCGCCTGGTCGCCGCCGAGTTGGAGCGGCCCGCGGGGATCGACCGGCGCCAGACCTTCGCGGGCAACTCGGTGCTGCGCGGCCAGGACCCCGAGCGCTGAGGCGCGCCGCCTCAGCCGCGCGTCGCCGGCACCGGGCCGTCGACGCCGGACGAGTGCGACGCGGAGTGCGGCGCGCTCACCTGGTCCACGTCGCGCTCGCCACGCGCCGGGCGCAGGTTCTCGAGGGCGGGCGCCTGGGCACCGGCCGGCAGGCGCAACACGGCGCGCACGCCGCTGTGCATGGGCAGGTCCCGCCGCCGCGCGGCCGCCGGCCCGGCGGCCGGCCGCACCGCCGGCCCCGGCGCGGGCGCGTGCAGCTCGGTGAGCAGTTCCCCGTAGAAGCCCGCCATCGGCTCGTCGCCCCGTTCGGCGTGGGCCCGCCGCAGTCGCGCATCGCTGCCGCGCCCGGGGTCGTCCACGCGCCCGGCCCGGTCCTCCTCCGGCGTCGAGCGCGGCTGGAACACCGAGGCAGCCAGCAGGAGCACGGCGCCGATCGCCAGCCACACGAGCCCGCGGTGTTCTCCGAAGAGCGCGTGCACGCCCTCCCACCCGCCCGCCACCTGCATCGCATCCGGGACATCGTCATCCAGGCGGAGAGCCACCGGGGAGGCGGAGAGGATGGCGTGGAACGCGGCGGCGCAGAAGGTGCTGGCGGACATCGCGGTCGAAAGCGGCAACGGGAGCGGGATCGGGCCTTGCCTGCCCGCTCTCGGCTGTGGCGAAAGCCGACATGAGCGCCGCGCCCGTGCCGGCGGTGGCATCGGTCCCGATCCGGGACGACGGATCCCGCAACAGCGGTTCAGGCACCGGCCAGGTGGCGGCGCAGGAGCAGCAGTCCGCACACCGACTGGCCATCGAGCAGGTCCTGGCCCATCAGCAGCCGCTCCGCCTCGTCGAGTCCCATGCGGTGCACCTCGATGTCCTCCTCCGGCTCGAGGCGCTGCGGCACCTCCACGAGCTCGCGCGCCAGGAAGAAGTGGCAGACCTCGTTCGACACGCCCTTGTACGGCGCGAAGCGGCCGAGCGGGGTCCACTCGCGCGCGCGCAGCCCGGCCTCCTCCTCCAGTTCGTGCTGCGCGACCTGCAGCGGGTCCTCGCCGGGCTGCATCCCGCCGATCGGGAACTCCCACAGCGCGCGGTCGAAGAGGTAGCGCCACGCCCGGCAGAGCACGGTCGAACCGTCCGCGAAGAGCGGCACGATCCCGCACGAACCCGTCATGTCCACGTAGAAGTACTCCCCCTCGCTGCCGTCGCGCCGCGTGTAGCGGTCACGGCAGTAGCGGTGCCAGGCGTTGTGCACGAGGACGTCGCGGGAGAGGCGCTGGAAGGGCCGGCTCACCGCGGCATCCTCCCGGTGCGCGGCGTGTCGGGCAATGTGCGCGCGCGGCCGCGCAGGCGCAGGGGCACGCCGGCCTCGCCGGCGATCTCCACCACGCCGCCCGCGTCGCGCGGCAGGGGCTCGCCGCCGTCCATGCGCTCGAGGTCCACATCCTCGCGCAGGCGCAGGCGCAGCCGGCCGGCGTGGTCGGGAGTGAGCGTCACGGCCACCGGCCGGGCCGCGTCCCAGCCCAGGTCCACGGTCACCGCGCCGCGCGCACGCAGGCCGCGCACGGCGCCCGCCGGCCAGGCCTGCGGCAGGGCGGGCAGCAGCTCGATCGCATCCGCATGGCTCTGCACCAGCATCTCGGCGATCCCCGCGGTGCCGCCGAAGTTCCCGTCGATCTGGAACGGCGGGTGGTCGTCGAAGAGGTTGGGCAGCGTGGACTTCGCGAGGAGCAGGCGCAGGTGCTCGGCGGCCGCATCGCCCTGGCCGAGCCGGGCGCAGAAGTTCACGAGCCATGCCCGGCTCCAGCCGGTGTGCCCGCCGCCCTGCGCCAGGCGCGCCGCCAGAACGCGTTCCGCCGCCGCGGCCAGCGCCGGCGTGCCGGACGGCGTGATCTGGCGGCCGGGATGCAGGGCGAAGAGGTGCGACATGTGGCGATGGCCGGGCTCCGCCTCGACCAGCTCCTCGCCCCACTCCAGCAGCCGGCCGTCGCGGCCCACGCGCGGCGGCGCGAGCCGCGCGCGCGCCTTGGCCACCGCGGCCACCAGCGCGTCGTCCACGCCGAGCGCGCGCGCCGCCTCCAGCAGGTTGGTGAACGCGTCCCAGGCGATCTGGTGATCCATCGCGGTGCCCATCGAGAGGCTCAGCCGGCTGCCATCGGGCGCCACGAAGGTGTTCTCCGGCGAGGTGGTCGGCCCGGAGACCAGCAACCCCGTGCGCGGGTCCTCGACCAGCCAGTCGAGCAGGAACTCGCAGGTCTCGCGCAGCACCGGCCAGGCCCGTTCCCGCAGGAACGTGGGATCGCCGCCGAAGCGCCAGTGCTCGTAGAAGTGTCGCGCGCACCACGCGCCGCCGAACGGCCACATCCCCCACACCGGCGCGCCCGAGAGCGCCGCGTAGTGCCACGCATCCGTGGTGTGCCCCACGGCGAAGCCACGGCAGCCGAGCACGTCGCGGGCCAGCCCGCGCCCCGTGACGCGCAGCCCGTCCACGAGCGCGAAGAGCGGCTCCTCGCACTCCGGCAGGTTGGCCGGGCCCGCCGGCCAGTAGTTCATCTGCAGGTTGATGTTGACGTGGTAGTCGGCATTCCACGGGGCCTGCAGGTGCTCGTTCCAGAGTCCCTGCAGGTTGGCCGGCAGGTCGCCCGGTCGGGAGGCGCAGATCAGCAGGTACCGCCCGTAGTGGAAGTAGAGCGCCGCCAGCCCGGGATCCGCGCCGCCCGCGCGCAGGGCCGCGAGGCGCGCGTCGGTCGGGCGTGGATCGGGGGCGCCCAGCTCCAGCGTGCAGCGCCGGAAGAGGCGGCGATGGTCGTCGAGCTGCACGGCACGCAGCTCGGCGAAGGGCAGGGCGGCGGCGTCGAGCACGGCCGCGCGGGCCGCCGCGCGCAGGTCGCGCTGCAGGGGGGCGTGCGGCGCGGCGCGGTGGTAGTCGGTGGCCACGCCGAGGTAGAGCACCACCTCGTCTGCGCCGCGTACCCGCAGGCCCGCGCCGCTGCGCGCGACCGCGCCCCCCTGCGCCACGACCTGCAGGACGCCGTGGAAGCGCACGCCAGGATTCGCGTCGCCATGGGACGCGCGCCCGGCCAGCTCGAGGACGTCGTCGGCCGGTGCGCCCGTGGTGGCGCCGGCGGCGCGCGTCAGTTCCGCCTCGACCTCGATCCGGCCCGGACGGTCCGCGGCCAGCCGCACGACCAGCACCTGGCCGGGCGCCGAGGCGAACACCTCGCGCACGTGGGTCACGCCGCCGGCGACGAAGCGCGTGGTCGCGGTGGCCGTGTCGAGATCCAGCTCGCGCGCGTAGCGCTCCGGTTCGCCGCCGAGGACGAAGCGCAGGCGCAGGTCGCCGAAGGGCTGGTAGCTGCGCACGCCCTCGTGGGTGCCCATGAAGCGCTCGGCGACGACCTTCTGGGCCTCGGCATGCTTGCCGGCCAGCAGCAGCGTGCGCGCCTCGCCCAGCGCCGCGCGCGCGCCCTCGGGATGGCGCGGCACCGGCGGACCGGCCCAGATCGAGTCCTCGTTGATCTGGATCCGCTCCTCGGCCACGCCGCCGAACACCATCGCGCCGAGGCGGCCGTTGCCCACCGGCAGGGCCTCGGTCCAGCGGGCCGCGGGGCGCGCGTAGTGCAGCCGGTGTTCGCGCGGCGCCGGGTCCTGGGCGACGAGTGCCGGAACGGCCGACCAGACGGAGACGAGCACGAGGGTGCTGCCGCGGTGCATGGACGGATCGTCCGGGATTCCCCGCCGCCCCGCGACGCCCTTGCCGGGCGTTCCCCCGCGCGCGGGAACTCCCGTCCGCGGGACGGCGGCGACCGCCGCTGCCGCGCCGCCCGTGGCCAGGCCACAGGATGGCGCCGGACGGCAGGCCCTGGCGACAATGCGCGGATGGCCGCGGACCGAGCCCGATCGACACCGCCACGCCGGCGCGACACCGCGGGCATGGCGGGCGTACTCGTCCTCGCCGCCGCCTGTGCCTCCGAGCCGAAGCCGTTCGAGGCTCCGGCCCTGATCACGCAGGTGGTGCACCTGGATGGATCGCTGCTCGCCGGGGCCCGACCCACCACCCTGCAGGTGCCGGCGACCACCCAGCCGGAACGCACCCTGGTCCTGCGCTGCATGCCCCGCTTCCTGCGCAGCTTCCCCGAGGCTGCGCTCGGCGCACTGACCGACCGCACCCGCCTGGTCGCCTCGCGTTCGGCCGCCGAGCCCCTGCGTGCCGCGGCGAGCCTGGGGCGCGGCGCGCGGTTCGCGCACGGCGACCCGGCCCGCGCATTCCAGGAGGCCTGCAACGAGGGCGAACCCGGGGCCGTGCTGCCCGAACTGGTGGGCATCGTCAGCCCCGAGATCACGGCCCTGTTCCGGGTGACCCTCACCGCGGACGAGGAGATCGCCGGTGAGATGCCCCTGCGGCCGGCGTGCACCCTCGAGGTGTCCACGCGGGCCGACCGGCCCGAGCAGCTCCGATTCGTGCTCCTGCTCGAAGGCGTGGAGGTGGAACGGATCGCGCTGCCAGCGGAAGACGAGGCGGAGCCGCGGGTGCGCGACGTGCGCAAGCCGTCGCGCGAGATCCTGGTGCTGGACGGCGCGGAGACGGTCGCCGACGGCCCCTGGGCCCTGGTGGTACGCGCGCCCTTCCCAGGCTTCGAGGACTCCGGTGTGGCGTTCCTCCTCGAGGTCGCGAGTCCTACGGTCGATCCGGAGACGGTGACGGCGCGGGCAAGGGCCGTGACGCTCTCCCGGGAGGCGGCGCGCGCGCAGTCCGAGTCCGACGCGAAGAAGCTCCTGCGCGTGGTACCGGGAGAATCCACGGACCGCCTGCTCGCCCGCGGACTGGAGATCCTCGCTGCGCACTCCCCGGCACGCCGCGCCCTGGTCTTCCTCGCGATGCACGCCGGCGCCGGACTCTGCGAGGAGCTGGCGCTGCGGCTCCCCGACGCGGCCCTGCGCGAGCTGCAGGCGCTCGCGCTGCAGGAGGCCGCCACCCTGCGCCACGCGCCGCTCACGCCCGATGGACTGGCCCTCGCGTTGGAACGCGCGGCGATCGCCTACGCCCGCGGCCTGCGCGACGCGAACGCGCTGTCGCTGGACGTGCGCGCGGTCGTGACCCGGAGCCTGGGATCGGTGGCCCTGGAACTCGACTTCGTGGGCGAGATCCTCGCCGGCTGCTCGGGCGCGCGCGAGTTCCACGGGCGGCTGGTGGCCGAGAACCGCTATGCCCTCGAGGACGGGGATCCGGTCGTGCGCCTGGTCGCCGCCGACTGGCTCGGCGCACGGGGACTCGCCGTCGAGAGCTACGACCCCCTGGCCACCCCGCGGGAACGGCGTGCGGCGCTGGAGCGTGCGGCCACGCGCGCGGCCAGCCGGCCGACCGAAGGGGGCGGACCGTGAGCGAAGCGCCCCCGGTGCACCGCTCGCGCTGGCGGCGGCTCACGCGCCTCTGCCTCTGGCTGGCCGGCATCGCGCTCGTGCTGCGCGTGGCACTCTGGCTGGCCCTGCCCTGGATCCTCGGGCGCGTGGCCGCCGGGCTCGACCTGGCGATCCGGACCGAACGCCTGGAGCTGGCGCTGCTCGAGGGCCGACTGGAGGTCTGGGGTCTGGAGGTGCGCGGCACCGCGGCCCGCGCCGGGGAACCGGGATTCCTGCGCGTGCACACGCTGGCCCTCGACCTCGACGTCGCGGCGCTGTGGACCGGGCATGTGCGCGTGCGCCGCGCCGAGGTCGACGGCGTGCGCATGCGCCTGCTCCGCGACGCGCACGGCGGCCTGCACGTCCCAGGCCTCCCGGAGGGTACCGCGCCGCCGCCACCCGCCACCCTGCCCGCGACGCCGCCGGCGCCGGAGGCGCTGTTGGACGTCAGTCTGCCCGTCGAGGTGGTCGCCCTGCGCCTGCACGACGCGGAGCTGATCGTCGAGGACCGCGCCGGCCCCGCGCACCAGCCGAGCCGCTACCGCGCCGAGCTCGCGGCAACGCACCTCCAGCATCCCCACCTGCCGGGCGAGGTGCACCTGCAGGTCACCGCGCCGGACCAGATCGACCTGATCCGCCTCGAAGCACGCGGGCGGGTCGGCGAGCGCCACCTCGAGGCGGAACTCGAGGTGCAGATCGCCGGCGTCGATCCCGAGGCCGTCGCGCATCGCCTCGGCGGTGTCGTCCTGGGCCTGCCGGTGCACGTCGTCGATGGCCGCTGGCGGCTCGCGGCGCGGATCGAGCCCAGGGCCGGCGACCCGCTGCGCGCCGACGCGGAACTGCGCGTGACCGAGGGCTGGGTCCGCGCCGACGGCGAGCCCGTGGTCCGGGTGGAGGAGCTGCGCGCCACGGGCCGCGGGCTCACCTCGGCGGGACTCGACTCGGGAGATCTGGCCGTCCGCCTCGCCCTGCCCGGCACGGCCGAACGACTCGCGCTGCAGGGGACGCTCCAGCCCCCGGGCACCCGCCCGCGGGCGCGCTGCGCGCTGCAGGCCGAGGGCATGACGCTCGCCCGCCTGCAGCCCCTGCTCGCGCGGGCGGGGATGACCAGCGAGCTGCGGTCCGGCGCGTTGCGCCTCACGGCCGAGGGCGACCTCAGCACCGAGGCCGACGGCACGCGCCAGCTCGCGGCGGAGGTGCGCGGCCTCGAGCTGCGCGACGGAGAGCCGCTGCTCGCCCTGGACCGCATCGCGGTTGTCGGCATGGCCTTGGACGCTCCGGGCACGGACCTCGGCGAGCTCCTGGTGGAGGGCTTGGACCTGCCCGTGCGCCGGGATCCGCAAGGCAGGCTGCATCTGCTGGGCCTGCGCCTGGGCGACGCCGCGGCCGTGGCCCGGCCCGGACCCGTGCCAGCGGACGCGCCCGCGAGCGCCGCGGGCCGGCGCGGCCAGGAGCCGTTCCGGCTGCGGCGCCTGAGCGCCTCAGGGCTCGTGCCGCGCTACCGCGACGAGAGCGTGGACCCGCCCCTCGATCTCGCGCTCGAATCGCTGGCGATCGATGTGCGCGGGCTGGCGACCGGCAGCCCGGGTGCGCCGCCGGCGCGCCTGCTCCTCGACGCGAGCGGCAACGGCCCGCTCGAGTCGCTCCGGCTCGAGGGCACGCTGGATCCGAACCGCCCCGATCGCGCCATGGCCATGGAACTCGGGCTCGCGGCGCGCGTGCGGCCCACGGCCTTCGCCGCGCATCTCGCGCAGCTGGGGCTGGCGCCGGGCGGCCCTTCCCTCGCGGCCGACCTCAAGGTCCGGGGGGAATGGCGCGCCGACGGCGGCGCGACCCGCGCGGCCGCGGAGCTGAGCGACGTCGTCCTGCGCGCCGAGGGCGAGCCCGAGTGGCGGCTGGCCCGCGTGACCCTGCGCGACCTGCGCGCGGACGCCTCCGGGGTGCGCATCGGCGCGCTGGAGAGCGACGGGCCGCGGCTGGTCCTGCGCCGGGATGCGGAAGGCCGCGTGCTCCTGCCGGGCCTGCGCTCGCTGCCCGTCGCGGCCGCGACGCGGGCGAGTCACGCGCAGGCAGCGGCCGCGCCGGTGGCGACGATGCGGCCGGCCACGGCGCCCGCGAGCCAGGCGGCCCCGGCGGCGCTGACACTCGCGCGCGTGGATCTGGCCGGGGTGGAGCTGGCATGGCACGACGCGACCACCGGCATCGCCACCGCGCTGGCAGCCGAACTCGCGGCCCGCGACCTGACCTTGGGGAGTGCCAGTTCCGGCACTCTCGCGCTGCGCCTCGTCGACCGGGCCTCGGGCGCGCACGGCTCGCTCGAGGCCAGGCTGCGCTCCGACCCGCGGACGTACGCCGCCGAGGCCGAGCTGCGGCTGGCGGACATCGCTCCCGCGCCGTACGCGCCCTACCTGCCCGAGGGCCTCACCCCGGTCCTGGCGAAGGGCTCGCTCCACCTCGGTCTCGCGGCGCAGATCGAGACCGTCGCGGCCGGCGGACACGCCCTCAGCCTGCAGCTGCGCGATCTCGCGCTGACCGGTGCCGGGCAGGACCGACCCCTCCTCGCCCTGGCCTCGGCCCGGGTGATCGCGCCGCGCATCGACCCCGCAGGCGGCGTCGTGCAGCTCGCCGAGGTGGTCGTGGAGGGCGCGGAGGCGAGCGTCAAGCGCGTGGACGTCGCCACCTTCGAGGCGCTCGGGATGCGCATCGCGCCGCCGCCGCCCGGTCCCGCGACCGAGGGGGAAGGGGAGGCATCCGAGGCCGCGGCGACCCAGGCCTGGGCCGCGGCCGCGGCCACCGGCCCGCCCCTGCCGAAGGTCACGCTCGAACGGCTGGTGCTCGACCTGAAGGAGGTGCGCTTCCAGGACACCCACGGACGCGGCATCCCGCTCACGGCCGCGCTGCGCATCGACCACGAGGCACCGCTCGTGCTCCTCGACCGGCACCCGGAGGACCTCGCCGCGCTGCCGCTGCGGATCCGCGGCCGCGCCGATCCGCTCTGCGACCGGCTGGAGCTGGACCTGCGCGTCGCGCCGTTCGAGGGCGAGCCCGAGCTCGCGTTCGCGTTGGGACTGCACGGCATCCGCGGCACGCGCCTCCTGGAAGTGCTGCCCGGGTTGCGCGGTGAGGTCGATGCCACGGCCCTGAGCGACGGCGAGCTGACCGTCACCGGCGACGCACAGGTGAAGGTGCGGCGGCGTTCCCCGCTGCGCCCCGACTTCTCGCGCGGCTTCGGCCTGCGCGCGAACCTGCGCGACCTGCGCTTCCGCGCCGCGCCGGAAGGTGAGGTCCTGGCCGGCCTCGACGCCGTGCGGGTCGAGGTGCAGCGCGTCCAGCCGGCAGGGGGCGGCGTGCACGTGCGGCGCATCGAGGTCGACCAGCCCCGCGGCCGCGTGCGGCTCGACCAGGAGGGCCTGCACCTCCTGGGGCTGCGCCTGCCCCTGGGCGCAACGGGCGAGGCCCCGGCGGCGGAGCCCGTCCCGGCGGCGGTGCAGGCCACCCGGCCGGACGCGGCAGAGCTGCGCATCGACGAGGTCGCGGTGCAGGGGATCGACTTCGTGTTCACCGACGCACGCCAGGATCCGCCGGTGGTCGTGCCCCTCACCGACCTCGAGCTGAAGCTCAGCGGCTGGAGCACGCGGGCCCTGCGCGAGCCACGGCCGCTCTCGTTCTCCTTGCGCCTGAGCGCGGGCGAGATCGACCTGCCCCAGCGCCTGGCCGCGGTGACGCCGCTGCTCGGGATGCTGGGCGCCGCCGCCAGGGTGGTGACCCTGGGCGGCAAGGAGGCCGTGACCCTCGAGAAGCGGCCGCTCTTCGGCGAGATCGCCGTGCAGGGGCGGCTCGTGCTCGCGCCGACGCCGACCGGCGTGATCAAGACCAACGTGGCGGCGTTCGAGCTGCCCGCGCTGCGCGGCCTGGCCCGTGCCGCGGGGATCGAGATCGGCGACGGCATCGCCGACGCCGGCGTGACGCTGCGGCTGCGGCCGGAGCGGCAGATGGCGGTGAACGCGGACTTCACGTTCACCAGCCTCTCCCTGCGCGAGCCCGCCGGCGGGCCGATCTCCCGCTACCTCAAGCTGCCGGCACCGCTGGACACGGTGCTCTTCGTGCTGAGCAACGAGCGCGACCAGGTGCACGTGCCGCTCTCGTTCACCTCCGCGTTCGGCGGACCGTCGTCGCAGGAGATCTTCGCCAAGGCCACGGAGACGCTCGCCGTGCTGATCACCAAGTCGATCGCGCGCTCGCCGCTGCGCGTCGCCGCGATCGGCACCGACCTGCTGGGCCTCGGCGGCGGGCCGGCGACCGCGGCGAAGATCCCGCCGGTGGACCTCGGCTTCGGCCCGGGCGACGCGCACCTCGCCGCGGAGGCGCGCACGGCGCTGGCCCGGGTGGTCGAGGTGCTCGACGACGACGACGGTCTGGTCGCGGTGCTGGAGCACTCGTTCGGCGCCGAGGACCACGACCGGCTCCGCACGCGCGCCAATCCGACCCGCGAGGAGCTCCTGGCGCTCGCGACGCTGTACCGGTGGCGCAGCGCCGAACTGCGGCGCGAACAGGACCTGCTCGTCGCCCAGCTGCGCTCGTTGCTGGCCGCGGGCGGCCCCGAGGAGGCCGAGGCGGTGCGCGCCAGGCTCGAGGCTGTCACCCGCAATCAGGGCCGCATGGACGACGGACTGGCCGAGACCGCGCGGCTCCTGCGCCCGGGCGCGGAGCGGCAGATCGCCGCACGGGCGCGGCGCGTGGGCCTGGACCTGGCCGAGCTGCGGCTCGCCGTGGTGCGCCAGGCGCTGCTGCGCACGGACCTGCCGCACATCGAGGTGCGCGTCGAGGAGCGCCGCGCCGGCAGCCAGACCGAGACCGACCAGCCGGGCGGACGCGTGCGCGTCTCCTTCCAGCCGCGCCGGGCGCAGTAGTCCGAGCGCGGCCGAACCTGGACACGGCATGCGTTCGCGCGCATTCCGGCCGGCACGGCGGCGGGGAAGGTCAGGCGGCGGAGCTGGGCGCGGCCGCGGCGGCGGGCTACGAGAGGATCCTGGCCACCAAGATTGTGTGTTGTGTCCACAGTGGAGTCTGGACAGGGGGAGTGTGCACCCTCCCTCGTGCACCAGGATCCTGAACCCACCCGTCACCATCGCTGCATCCTGGGCACTGGGTC
>JADLFX010000080.1 GCA_020849665.1 Planctomycetota bacterium
CGCGCGGGCCGCGGCGACCTGCGCCGCGCGATCGCCGCCCGCATCCTTGGCCCGTTCGGCCAGTTCCTCGACCGCCTTGGCCGCGCGACGGCTCTCGTCGCTGATGGAGAGTGCGTCGGCCGGCACGCCGCGCGCGCCCTCCTGGGCCTTGGCGCGCTCGCCGCGCGCGGAGCGCTCTCCGCCGCGATCGACTCCACCCGGGCCTCGGATCTGACCAACGTCCATGTCACACACTCCTTCGGCAGGCTGGACCCTGCCGCCACAGGGATCCTCGGCGCGGGCCAGGCGCACTTGAGGCCCAGGCTGAGAAATCGTCGAGCTCTTCGCCGAACGCGCCGGCCCCGGCGCGCCGGCGTGCCTTGCCGGGCCGGCACTTCCTGCCGGGGACCCGATCGGCAGGATCTGCCGGATCCAGGCCGGCCGGCCCGCGCCGGCGCACGCCCGTCCCTTGGCATGGGGCCCGCGAGGGGTTGGCATGCCGCGTGCTCCGGCTGGCCGCTGAGGAAGAGGGGAATCAGCGGCGTGAACATGTCCTGGATCGGTCGTGTGGAATTCGACCCCATGCGGGTGCCCGCGCCGGCGCGGACCGCAGAGGGCGGCGACGCGGGGTTCGAGGCGACCCTGCACCGCGAGGCGTCCGCGGCCGAGACCCCGACCGCAGTGCGCGAGCCCGAGCGCGCCGCAGCCGACGACGAGGCGACGGACGCGGGCGAGACGGCCGCCGGGGCGTCCCCCGGGACGGGCACGGCCGAGCCGGTCGCGCCCGAGGCCCTGCCCCGCCATGCCTCCCCCACCGCGACGGATCCGGGCGATGCCCCGGCCGAGTCCGCGGATCGGAACAGCACACGGAACGTAGGGACCCTGGCGCGGCGAATCGAGACAGGCAAGGGCGCCGGGGTCCCCACGTCCACTTCGCCAGGGACCGGCGCCGGCGCACCTGGCGCGGCCGGAGCCGCCCCCAGCCCCGCGCTCGTCCCGGCACCGCACGCCGCAGCCGCCACGAGCCCTGCGCCGGCCGCCGCGACGATCGCGGCCAGCGGCACCGCACCCAACGGCCGCCTCGCCGGCGCCCTGGCCAAGGAGACTCCTGCGGCCACGCTGCGCGAGACCGGCACGAGCGGCTACCGGATCTGGAATCCCAGGACGCTGCAGCTGGCCGAGCAGTCGCGCGACTCGCTCTTCCGCCAGATCGTGATGCGCCTGGGGTCCGAAGGCGGCGAGGTGCGCATGCTCCTCGATCCGCCCGAGCTGGGCCGCCTCGACCTCACCATGCAGGTCGAACCGAGCGGCAACGTCCGGCTCTCGATCCTGGCCGAGCGCCCCGAGCTCGCCGGCCTGCTGGAGAAGCACATGCCCGAACTCCGCGCGGCGCTGACCGCGCAGGGCCTGGGGGTGACCCACGCCGAAGTGCGCAGCCACGACCGCGCGCGCCGCGAGGGTCCCTGGCCGGAGCCAGGCATCGGGGGTGCAGATCACGACGAACCTGAGGTCGCGCAGGCCGGGCATCTCCATGCCGGCTACGTGACCGCCGACGGACTGGACTTCTGGGTCTGAGAGAGAACACCCACATGAGCAACACGATCTCGGGACTGGGCGGCCTGAACGGCGCCGGCATCCTCGGCACGAGTTCCGCGAAGTTCGGGGAGAACCCGTTCCTCCAGCTCCTGGTCACGCAGATGCGCAGCCAGACGCCGCTGGAACCCATCGACAACCAGAGCTTCATGCAGCAGATGGCGTCGTTCTCCTCCATGGAGGAGCAGCGCGAGATGAACGACAACCTGCTCCGACTGCTCGACTTCCAGGGCGCGCTGGCGCGCATGCAGGGCCTGGCCGAGGGGTCGTCGCTCCTGGGCAAGGAGGTCACCTGGACCGCCGACGGCAAGGAGCAGAGCGGCACCGTCGACTCGGTGTTCGTGAACGACACCGGCGAGGTGAAGCTGAAGGTGGGCGAGCACGAGGTCGACCTGCGCGCGGTCACGAAGATCGCCGCCGGCGGGCAGAAGGAGTGAGCCGGGAGGCCGTCACGCCATGGTCAACACTTCGCTCTACACCGGTCTCTCGGGCCTGCGCGTCCACCAGCGCTACATCGACGTCATCGGCAACAACCTGGCCAACGTCTCGACCCAGGGCTTCTGGGGCTCGCGCGCCACGTTCGGCGACATGCTGAGCGTCACCATGCGGCCGGGCAGCGCGCCGACCGGCAACTTCGGCGGCCAGAACCCGATGCAGGTCGGCCTGGGCGCCGACATCGCGTCGATCGACCTCAACACCACGCAGGGCGCGTTCAGCGACACCGGCCGCCCGCTCGACGTGGCGCTGCAGGGCCGCGGCTTCTTCGTGCTCAACGACGGCGTGCAGAACTTCTACACGCGGGTCGGCACCTTCGGCGTCGACCGCGAGCGCAACCTGGTCGATGCACGCACCGGCTACCGCGTCGTGGCGTCCAACGGCAGCCGGATCACGGTGCCGGTCACCGACACGCTGCCGGCCACGGCCACCACTTCGGTCAAGTTCCAGGGCAACCTGCCGGCGACCGTGACCGGCCCCCTGGAGGAGATCCTGGCCAGCGCCTCCGGGTTCAAGGAGGGCACGGCGGCCACCGACAGCACCGTCCCGGGCGGCGGCGGCACGTACAACCTCACCGCGTTCATGGGCCGCTCCCTGCTGGTGTCCGTGAACGGCAGCGCGCAGGTGCAGGTCTCGTTCCCCGCCAGCGCGTTCGCCAACCCGGCGGCGGCCACCGCCGCGGAGATCCAGGCGCGCTTCACCGCCGCCAACATCCGCGGGCTGCAGATCACGGCGCAGCCGGGCGGCCAGCTCGACTTCGCCACCACCAAGCTGGGCAGCAGCGCCACGCTCAAGTTCGACGACGGCCCGGGTGCGGCCGGCTTCCTGAGCGCGCTGGGACTCGACGCGCGGCTCTCGAGCGGCACCGAGACGGCGGCCAGCCTGACCACCAGCCTCGCCAGCCTCACGGCGCGCGAGGCCGCCTACCAGGCCGGCGACCAGATCCTGATCAGCGGCACCAACCCGGACGGCTCGGCGGTGTCCGACACGTTCATCTTCGGCACCGGCGCCGGACAGGACGGAACCACGCTCGGCGACATGGTGAACTTCCTCAACGCGACCTTCGACTCCGCCGCGGTCACCGCCTCGCTCGACACGACCAACGGCACGATCCGGCTCACCACGACGGCCAAGGGCCCCGCAAGCCTGACGCTGACCATCCAGGACGCCAACGGCAACAGCGGCAACGTCCTGTGGCCCAAGTTCAACGTCTCGCAGGACGGCAAGGGGCCGGACACCGCGACCACCTCGATCGACGTCGTCGACTCGCTGGGCCGCACCCACCAGATCACGCTCACCTTCACCCGCACCACCACCAATCCGGCGTGGTGGGACCTGCGCGCCACCATGCCCGCCGCCGAGGGCACCATCCCGCAGGACACCATCAGCCAGATCCGCTTCAACACGGACGGCTCGTTCGCGGTGGTCGGCGGCGGCAGCACCAACCTGCTGTTCGCGTTCAACGGCCTGCCCGGCACGCAGTCGATCGCGGTCGACCTCGGCACCGCCGGGGCGTTCGACGGCGTGTCGATGCTGGGCAACCAGACCACTGTGGCCGCGGTGGATCAGGACGGATTCGAGGCCGGCACGCTGCTCAACATCGCGTTCGACACCGAGGGCCGGCTGCTGGGCTTCTACTCCAACGGCCGCAACGAGGAGATCGCGCAGCTGCGCATCGCCCTGTTCCCCAACGAGAACGGTCTGCTGCGCCAGGGCGACACGATGTTCGTCGAGGCGCCCAACTCCGACGACGCCATCAACACCACCGCCAGCGCCGCGGGCGCGGGGGTGGTGCGGCCGGGCTCGCTGGAGAACAGCAACGTCGACATCGCGCAGGAGTTCGTGAACCTGATCGAGGCGCAGCGCGGCTTCCAGGCCAACTCGCGCGTGATCACGACCACCGACGAGATCCTTGCCGAGCTCGTCAACATCGTGAGGTGATGCGATGGGTGGATACGCCGAGCTCTCGTTGGTGCGCAGCCTCTCGTTCCTGGCCGAGTACCAGGCCACGATCGCGAACAACCTGGCCAACGCCGACTCCGGCGCGTTCCGGCGGCGCATCGCATTCGCCGAACCAGCGACCGAGACGTTCCAGTCCACGCTGGAGCAGAAGCTCGGCACGCTGCGCTATGCGCAGGCCGGCGACTGGTCGCCGGGGACCGTGAAGACCACGCAGGAACGCTTCCACGTGGCGCTGGCCAGCGACGACGGCGCCCGGGACCTGTTCTTCCGCGTGCGCGGCGCCCGTGGCGAGACGCTCTACACGCGCAGCGGCGACCTGCGCATCGACGCGCAGAACCGCCTGACCACCCCCGGCGGCCTGCCCTACCTCGACCCTGCGGGCCAGGAGATCCGAGTCGAGAGCCTCACCGACCTGCGCATCGCCCCCAACGGCCAGATCAGCGACACCGATCCCGAGAGCCGCCAGGTGGTGCCGCGCGGCCAGCTGGGCGTGTGGCGCGTGGCCGACCTCGAGGCGCTCGCCCCGGTCGGCGCCGGCGCGTTCCGCGACACGCGCAACCAGAACCCCGCGCCCAGCGCCGAGCCCGCGCTGCGCCAGGGCTATCTCGAGGGCAGCAACGTGAACGTGGTGCAGGAGATGGTGGCGATGCTCGCCGTCGAGCGCAGCTACCAGGGCACCGCCCGGGCGCTCACCGCGGTGAGCCGCATGCAGGATTCCTACGTCAACGCGTTGAACAGGTGATGCAGTGCTGAAGAGCCTCTACACGACCGCGACCGGGATGAAGACCCAGCAGACCATGGTGGACACGATCGCGAACAACATCGCGAACGTGAACACCGCGGGGTTCAAGAAGAGCCAGGCCTCGTTCGAGGACCTGCTCTACGTGACCCCGAAGGCGCCCGGCCTCGAGCAGAACGCCAACGGCACGGCCAGCCCGATCGGCATCCAGATCGGCTCGGGTTCGCGCCTCTCGGGCACCACCAAGATCTACACGCCGGGCACCCTGGAGCCGACCCAGCGCAGCATGGATCTGGCGATCGACGGCGACGGCTTCTTCGTGGTCCAGCTCGCGGATGGCTCGGAAGGCTACACCCGCGACGGGCATCTCCTGGTCAACGCCGACGGCCGCCTGGTCAGCAGCCAGGGTTACACGCTGGTGCCGGAGATCACGCTGCCCCAGGACCTGCTCACGCTCTTCATCGACCGCGAAGGCCGCGTGTCGGGTACCACCGCCGCCAACCCCAACACCACGCAGCCCTTCGGGCAGCTGCAGCTGGTGAAGTTCATCAACCCCTCGGGCCTCCTGTCCACCGGTGGCAACGTGCTGCGCCGCACCGACGCCTCAGGCGCGCCGGTGCAGGGCAACGCCGGCTCGCTCGGCCTGGGCTACCTGAGCCAGGGCTTCCTGGAGCGCTCGAACGTGGACATCGTCAACGAGCTGGTGGGCCTGATCGTGGCGCAGCGCGCCTACGAGGTGAACAGCCGCGCCATCCAGGCCAGCGACCAGATGCTCTCGGTCGCCACGCAGATCGTCCGCTGAGTCTTCGCATCCAGGGGAAGGAGGAGTCATGAACACGTTCCTGCTCACGCTCGCGCTCGCCGCGCTGCCCGGGGGCGACGGCCCGTCGCCCGTGTCGCGCCCGCTGCTGCGCATCGAGATGAAGGTCGAGGCCCAGATCCGCGGCACCCAGGTGCTCCTGCGCGACGTGGCCGACGTCGGCGGCAACGACGCCGTGCTGGTCGAGCGCGTGCAGCAGCTCGCGCTCGGCCGCAGGCCGGCGCCCGGCTTCTCCCGCACGCTCGGCGTCGACGAAGTACGCGCGCGGCTGGCCGAGACCGGTCTCGCCGCCGACGCGGTGGCGTGGTCCGGCCCGCGCGAGACCGGACTCGTGCCGCTCTTCGCCCAGCTGCAGCCCAAGGAGCTGCTGGCGGTGGCCGAACCGGTGCTGCGTGCCGTGCTCGAGCAGGCGGCCGCGAGCGACGTCGAGCTCGAGGTGCTCACCCAGCTCGGCGTCACCCAGGTGCCGCCCGGCCGGCGCAGCCTCGACCTGAGGGCGCGCCTCCGTGACCGCGCGCTCACCGAGACCAGCGCCGTGGTCGACGTGGAAGTGCTGGTCGACGACGAGGTGTTCCGCACCCTGCCCGTGAGCTTCCGCCTGAAGCACTTCGCCAACGCGGTCGTGGTCGTACGTCCCGCGCGGCGCGGCCAGCCTCTGACCGAGGAGTGCCTCGAGCTGCGCCGCATCCCCGTTTCACCTCTGCGCCCGGCGGCGTTCCAGAGCCTGGAGGAGCTCGCCGGCAAGGTCGCAGCCCGCGACCTGCAGGCCAACCGCCCGCTGGCCCTGGCCGACGTGGCCGAACCGGCCATCGTGCGCAAGGACGAGCCGGTCACGGTGATCGCCACCCGCGGCACCGTGCGCGTCGCCACCCGCGGGCTGGCCCTGCAGGACGGCGCACGCGGCGCCCGGATCCTGGTGCGCAACCTGGGCAGCGAGCGCGTGCTCGCCGCCGTGATCGTGGCGCCGGGAACCGTCCTGATCGAGACGGAGCGCTGAGGAGCAACCATGGAACGCATCGCCCTTGCCACCTTGCTCCTGCCCCTGCTGGCCGCCGCCGCGCCCGCCCAGAACCTCTACGCCCGCGCCGGCTACGTCGCCGGCGCGATCGCCGACCACCGCGCCCAGAAGGTCGGCGACGTCCTCACGATCCTGATCCGCGAGCAGACCAAGGTGAAGAACGAGGACAAGGTGGACCGCTCCAACATCTCCTCGCTGCAGGCCCGCCTGGAGGCGTTCAACCTGAAGGACAACGTCTTCAAGAACGACCAGCTGCCGGAGATCGACATCCGCCAGCAGCGCGAGTTCGTCGGCGAGACCAAGCAGGAGAAGGACTCCAACTTCGAGTCGCGGATCTCGGTGGTCGTGGTCGACGTGCAGCCCAACGGCAATCTGGTCGTGGCCGGGTCGCGGGTCGTGCAGATCGACGACGAGACCAAGACGTTCCGCATCAGCGGGATCGTGCGCGCGCTCGACGTGACCCGCCTCAACCAGGTGTCGTCGTCGCAGGTCGCCGACGCACGCGTCTCCATCACCGGCGAGGGTGGCAACACCCGCATGGTGACCCACGGGCCGATCGCCGAGTTCATCGACACGCTCCTCTGGGCCGCCTGGCCGTTCTGATCCGCGCCACCGCCATGCACCACACCCGCCTAGCCATCCTCGTCCTCACCGGCGCCGCGCTCTGCGCGCAGGAGCCGGCGGTTCCGCCACCCGCGGCCGCCCTCCCGCAGAGCCGACCGACCGCACCGAGCACGCCGCTGGTCACGCCGATCGGCGCGATCACCAGCGTGCACGGCGCGCTGCCCGCAACCCTGCAGGGCATGGGCGTGGTGGTCGGCCTGATGGGCACCGGCGACGGCGCCAAGGCGACCCGGCAGGCGCTGGAGAACTTCATCCAGCGCAATGGCCTCAACATCGCCCCCGGCGACTCGACCTCCGGCGGCGCCGCGCTGGTGATGGTCAGGGTCGAGCTGCCGCCGTTCACCCGCGAGGGCGCACGCCTCAACGCCCAGGTGGCGGTGTTGGGCGACGCCACGTCGCTCTACGGCGGCCAGCTGATCGAGTGCCCGCTGACCGGGCCCGACGGCCAGGTGTACGCCGTGGCCAGCGGCAGCCTCTCGGTGGGCGGCTTCAGCGTCGGCGCGAAGGGCGGGACGCGGATCGTGCGCAACCACACGACCACCGCCACGGTCCCCGAAGGCGGTCTCGTGGTGCGCCGGCTGGCCTCGCGCTATCTGACCGAGGACGGCCATCTCGAGCTCCTGCTCAGCCGCCCGAACGAGGCCGACGCGGTGCGCATCGCCGCCGTGGCCAACGCGGCCCTGCAGGAGTTCGGCTGCCGGGTCGGCGCCCTGGACCGCAGCCTGGTGCGCATCGAGCTGCCGGTCGACCAGCGCACCGAGGACCTGGCGCTGCGCGTGTACGAGCGCGTGCGCGGGCTGGCGATCCAGCGCGAGGCGCCGATGAACGTCGTGATCGACGAGGCGCGCGGCGTGCTGATCGCCGGCGAGGGCGTGCGCATCAGCCCGTGCGTCGTGAGCCTCTCCGACCTGACGATCTCGGTGGTCTCCGACGACGAGGTGGTGCAGCCCAACCCGTGGGCCCGCGGCCGCACGGAGGTGGTGAACCGCACGCGCATCGAGGTGACCAACAACAACGTGCAGCCGCAGCCGCTGCAGGGCGGGGCCACGGTCGGCGACCTGATGGCCAACCTGCGCGCGCTGGAGCTGACGCCGCGCCAGCTCATCGAGGTGTTCACCCACCTGCACGAGGGCGGCTACCTGCACGCGCCCCTGCTCTTCCGCTGAGCACCGCCATGGACACGACAGGCATCTCCCTCGCTGCGCGCATGAACGCCCCGGCGGCGCCCTCCCTCGACCCGGTGCGGCGCACCGCCGAGCAGTTCGAGGCGTTCTTCCTCCGCGACATCGTCGGCAAGATGCGCGACAGCGCGCGCATGGGCGTGGGCGAGGGCATGTTCGGCGACGACGCGGGCTCGTCGACCTACTCGGACTTCTTCGACCAGAGCCTGGCCGAGCACATGGTGCGCGGCGGCGGCCTCGGTCTGGCACCGGTCCTCGAGAAGCTGATCCGCAAGAACGGCGGCGCCGAGGCGGCCAACCTGCAACGGAAGGGAGGCATCGATGCACTCGTCTGAACGTGGCAACCAGCTGATCCGCGTACTCGAGGAGGTGGCCGAGTCGATCGGCGCCCTGCGCAGCACCATGGTCAAGAACCGCATGGCGCTGGTCGCGGTGCGCGGGAGCGAGCTCGAGCAGGGCCTGGCCGTGGCGCAGCGCGAGGCCGAGCGGCTCGCCGGCCTGGAGGAGCGGCGCAGGGACGCCCAGGAGCAGCTGCGCGCCGCCCTGGGCGCGCCAGGGGACGCGCCCTGGGCGGGGATCCTGGCGCGCGTGCCCGCCGAGGTGGCGCGCCGCCTGCGCGCGGCCCACGACGCGGTGCGCGGCCAGGCGCGCGCGCTGCGTGTGGAGGTGGCGGTGGGTCGCAAGCTCCTCGGCTTCTCGCGCGACTCGCTGGAGGCGATGTTCCGCGCCCTGCTGCAGGCCAGCGAGGGTGCGGCCAAGGGCTACGACCGCAACGCGCGGGTCGTGGCCGGGACGCCGGCCGGGACCACCGGCCGGCTGGTGCGCGGAACGGTGTGAGGAGGTCGACACGATGAGCTTCGGAATGGGACTCGGGGCGGGCCTGAAGGCCCTCACCGCCGCGCGCCTGGGCATCCAGACCGCCGGCCAGAACGTGGCCAACGCCAACACGGTCGGCTACTCGCGCCAGCGCCTGCTGCTGGCCTCGTCGGTGCCGTACCAGTACGTGGGCGGCATGCAGATCGGCACGGGCGTGGACGTGCGCACCGTGCAACGCCTGGTCGACGAGGGCCTCGAAGGCCGGCTGCGCATGCAGAACGGCCTCGCCGCCGGCGCGCAGGTGGACCACAGCCGCTGGCAGGAGATCGAGGAGCTCTTCGCCGAGCCGGACGGCGGCATCGGCCAGATGCTCGGCGAGTTCTTTGGGCGCGTGGGCAGGCTGCAGACCGACGCCGGCGACCGCGCGCTGCGCGGCGGCGTGGTGCAGGCCGGCAAGGTCCTGGCCGACGGCTTCAACCTGCTCGCCGACCGGATGGGCACTCTGCGCCGCAGCTCCTTCGACGAGGTGCGCGGTCTGGTGCGCCAGCTCAACGAGAAGGGCGCCGAGGTCGCCGAGCTGAACCTGCAGATCGTGGCGATGGAGGCCAGCGGCCAGACCGCCAACGACCTGCGCGACATGCGCGACCAGGTGGTGAAGGAGATGTCCGCGCTGGCCGACGTGCGCGTGCTGGAGCGCGACACCGGCTCGATGGACCTGGTCGTGGCCGGGACGCTGGTGGTCGCGGGTGGCCGTGCCACGCCGCTGCAGGTGCAGCGCGACGGCGGCACCACGACCATGGTCACCACCGTGGACACCCGGGCGGTGCTGAACTTCCAGGGCGGGCGCATCGGCGCGCTGCTGCGTCACGAGACGGCCGACAACCCCGAGCTCATGAGCAAGGTCGACGGCATGGCGCGCAGCCTCGCGCTCGAGCTGAACCGCGTGCACACGACCGGCGTGCCGCGCACGGGCTTCTTCACGTCGCTGGTGTCGTCGTTCGCCGCCGAGGACACGAACAACAACGGCGTGCGCGGCGACGAGCTGCTCAGCCAGTCCGGCGTGCCGTTCGAGATCCAGGACGGCGCGCTCTACGTCACGGTGACCAACAAGACCACGCGCGAGCTGGAGCGCACGCGGATCGACGTGGACCCGCAGTCGATGTCGCTGCGCGACTTCGCCGCGGCCCTGGATCGCATCGACCACCTCGATGCCTCGCTCGACCCGGTCGGGCGGCTGCGCATCCAGGCCGAACAGGGCTACGGATTCGACTTCGCCTCGCGCCTGGACTCCTCGCCCGACTCGTTCGGCTCGTTCGGCGGCGGCGCACCCAGCTTCGCCACCGCCGGGCAGGGCCCCTTCGCCATGACCGTGCCGGCCAGCTTCTCGGTGACGGTGGGCACCAGTACGCGCACCGTGAATCTGGCCGCCACCGATTTCGTCAACCCGGCGGCCGCGACCGTGGACGAGCTCGTGGCGGCGATCAACGACGACCTGGGTGGCGACGCCGTGGCCAAGAACGTGGCCGGCCGCCTCGTGGTGCGCGCCAACGCGGCGGGCACCGCGACCACGATGACCCTTGCCGACGGCGCCGGCGGGCCCTTGGCCGCGCTGGGCATGGCCACCGGCCCGCGCAGCGGGCAGTCGCCCGGCGTGCAGGTCGAGGTGTCCGGCAAGTACACCGGCAGCACGAACCAGCGGTTCACGTTCCAGGCCAATCAGGACGGCGTGATCGGCGTCACCCCCGGACTCACGGTCGGGGTCTATGACGAGAGTGGCAACCTGGTCACGACGCTCGAGGTGGGCCGGGGCAAGTACAGCCCGGGCGGCGGCGACCTGCTGGAGGTGGCCGATGGCATCAAGGTGTCGTTCGGCCCGGGGACCATCTCCGCCACCCACGGCGACGTCTTCGCCGTGGACGCGCTCGCCGACAGCGACAGCAGTGACGCGCTGGTGGCGCTCGGCCTCAACACCTTCCTGCTCGGCAACAGCGCGGCCAGCCTGCGCGTGAACCCCGATCTGCTCGCCAACCCGGACCTGCTCGCGGCGGGGACCATCGACGCGACCGGCGACGGATCCAACATGGCGCGCTGGATGGAACTGCGCGGTGCGACGCTGGCCGAGCTGGGCGACACCTCGTTCGAGGACTACTACGGGGACCTGGTCGGCGAACTGGGATTCCAGGTCGCCAGCGCCGAGGCGACCATGGTGGCGCAGGACCAGCTGCACGCCACGCTCGAGGCGCAGCGCCAGCAGGTCTCGGGCGTCAACCTGGACGAGGAGATGGTCGACCTGGTCCGCCACCAGCAGGCGTTCGAGGCGGCGTCGCGCTTCATCAGCATGGTCAGCGAGCTGAGCCGCACCCTGGTGCAGATCGGAGCCTGAGGGAGGAGGTACCCATGAGCCTGCGCATCACCCAATCGATGCTCTACAGCCGGTCGCTCGACGACCTGCGTCGCTCGCTGGCCGGCTCGACCCGGCTCCAGGAGATGGTCGCGACCGGGCGGCGGATCAACCGGCCCTCGGACGACCCGGCCGCGGCGCTGCGCATCCTGCCGCTCAACGCGGAGATCCGCGACCTCGAGCGCATGGCCGACAACGTCGCGCTGGCGCGCGAGAGCCTGGACCTGGCCGCGGCCAACCTGCAGGACACGTCGAGCCTGATGCTGCGCGCGCGCGAGCTGACCGTGCAGGCCGCCAACGGCACGATGTCGGAGCGCGACCGCCAGGGACTCGCGGCGGAGTTCGACCAGCTCCTCGACCAGCTCGTATCCCTCGGCAACAGCCGCCGCGGCGACCGCTACCTGTTCGCGGGCACGCGCAGCGACCGTGCCCCGTTCGCCCTGGTCACCGACGCCGCCGGCACGCGCGTCGTGTACTCCGGGGACGGCAACCCGGTGAGCCTGGAGCTCGCACCCGGACTGGACAGCGACGTGCTGGTGCCGGGCGACCGGCTCTTCCTGCGCCGCGAGCGCGGCGCCACCACCTTCGAGGGCGACACCGGTGCGGCGCCGTCCGGCGCCTCGGACAGCGGCGTGGGCTTCGACCTCCTGCGGGTCACGTTCGCGGGCCTGGCCGGCGCGCCGCCCGGGATGAGCGCGGGCAGCGGCCCCACGACCGCGCTCGGCGCGTTGACCTGGAGCTTCGCCGGCGGCGCGCTCAGCATCGGCGGCGGCCCCGCCGTGCCGGTGACGTTCCCGGTCACCAACCAGACCTTCACCACGGCGGACGGCCGCACCGTCTCGCTCAGCCTCTCCGCCGCGCCGGTGCCGGCCACCGGCACGCTCACGGCCGAGGCCGAGCTGAGCATCGACGGTGGCACGAGCACGGCGCGCGTCGACTTCGCCGCCAGCGAGGTCCAGGTGCGCAACTCCCTCGAGGGCACGGTGCTGAACGTGAACGTCGCCGCGTTGCAGCGCACCGGCACCGAGCTGGTGAAGTACGAGGGCACCTTCGATGCCTTCACCAGCCTGATCGCGGTGCGCGACACGCTGCGCAACACGCGCGGCGAGTCGCAGCAGACCGTCTCGGCGCGCCTCACCTCGCTCCTGGGCGAGCTCGACGCCGCGCACGAGGGGGTGCTCGGCGGCCTGCGCGAGTTCGGCTCGCGCAGCGAGAACACGATCCTGATCGGCAGCCGCGTGCAGGCCATGCGCGACTCGGCGCGCGAAGCACTCTCGCTCACCCAGGATGCCGACCTGGCGGAGAGCATCGTGGCATTCAACCAGCAGCAGATGGTCTACCAGGCGGCGCTGGGCGTGAGCTCACGGGTGATCCAGACCAGCCTGCTCGACTTCCTGCGGTGAGGAGCCGGTCATGCAGACTCCCAACATAGGTCCGACCCCCGGCCCGGCGCCGGCCGGCGCCGCCGGTCCGAGCGGGGCCGCAGGCGAGTCCACCGAGTTCCGCCGCATGCTCGAACGGCTGGAGGAACTCGCGCGCCAGCCGGCTGCCCCGGTCGAGGACGCCGAGCAGCTCGGCCAGGCGGTGCGGCAGGCCGAGCAGGACTTCCTCTCGGTGATGGACCTGCGCCGCCGCCTCGAGGACGTCTACCGGCGTTCCGTCCCATGAGCACGCCGGCGGCCGTCGCGGCGCCCGGCACGCTCGTGACCCCACCCGCCGTCCTCGTCCGCCGCGTCCGCGGCGCGGACGCGCGCGCGTGGGCGGACCGCGTCGGCGCGTGGCTCGGACTCGACGGCGTCGGCACGCTCGCGGACACGTTCCCGCAGGTCTATCACGACGAGGCGCGCGCCGAGGTGCTCGCGGCCTGCGCCGCCGGCGAGGTCGTCGCCCAGGTCGCCTGGCGCAGGGTCCTCCTGCACACCGCGGCGGGTCCGGCGCGGGCGTTCCTGATCGGCTCGGTGGCGACCGCCCCGGCGTGGCGCGGCCGTGGACTCGCCAGCCGCCTGCTGCGCGAGGTCGTGGCCATCGCCCAGGCGGAACGCGGCGACCTCTGCCTGCTGTGGTCGGGGCAGCATGCGTTCTACGCCCGGCTCGGCTTCGTGCCGGCCGGACGGCTGTACGAGGTAGAACTGCGTCCCGGCTCCGCCGCGCCCGAAGTGCCCGGCCTGCGCGCCGCGCGGCCCGCCGACCTCGCGGCCATCCGGGAGCTGCACCGGGCCCGGCCGCTGCGGGTCGAGCGCTCGCTGGCCGACCTCGCGCTCGCGTGCACGGCCGCGCCGATGCAGATCGTCTGCCTGGAGCGGGCGGGCACGGTGGCCGCCTACGCCTGCCTGGGCAAGGGCGCCGATTTCCCGGGCTGGTGGCACGAGGTCGGTGGTACCGACCGGGACGTCCACGCGCTCCTGCTGGGCGCCACCGCCGCGCTGGGCCTCGCGTGCGCCGGGGTGCTCGTGCCTCCGTACCGCCCCGACCTGCTCGCCGCGCTGCGCGCGCAAGGCGCGCCCGTCCACCCGGCCCCGGGGGCCCTGCGCCTGGCCCTGAGCGAGCGCGGCGCGAGCGAGTTCTTCGTGGACGGCCTGGATTCGGTGTAGGCCGGCGCAGGGCGCGCCAGCCGGGGCCCCACGCTTGCGGGAAATTCCCGCGTGCCTAGAGTGCTTCGCCCCGTTTTCCGCAACCCGTCAGGGGCGCATCTTCGGGACCCACGCCATGGACATCATCGCCTGCATCAAGCGCGTTGCCGCCACGGACAGCAAGATCAAGATCGGCGCCGACGGCAAGTCGATCGACCCGGCCGGAGTCGAGTTCGTGCTCAACCCGTACGACGAATACGCGGTCGAGCAGGCCCTGCGCACCAAGGAGGCCGCAGGCAAGGGCTCGGTCACCGTGGTGGCCCTCGGCGGCGCGGACGTGCAGAAGGAACTGCGCACGTGCCTGGCGATGGGCGCCGACAAGGCCGTGCTGATCAAGGACGGCGGCGTGGCGCACGACGCCTACAGCACCGCGGAGATCCTGGCGGCGTGGATCAAGACCGTGCCGCACGACCTGGTGTTCTGCGGCCGGCAGGCGGTGGACGGCGACAACAGCCAGACCGGCGCGCGCCTCGCCACGCTGCTGGGCATGAGCTGCGTGACCGATGTCGAGAAGCTCGCGTTGGACGGCAACACGTTCACCGCCGAGCGCGCCATCGAGGGCGGGCGCGAGGTGGTGAAGGGCACGCTGCCCGCGGTGCTCACCACGGACAAGGGGCTGAACGAACCGCGCTATCCCAACCTGAAGGGCATCATGGCCGCGAAGAAGAAGCCCTTGGAGGAGCTCGCCGCCGCGGCGGTCGCGCCGGCCAGCAAGGTGGCGTCGCTCGCCCTGCCGCCCGAGCGCCCGCCGGTGAAGATGCTGGGCGAAGGGGCCGCAGCGGTCGGCGCGCTGATCGCCGCGCTGCGCAACGAGGCGAAGGTGCTGTGAGCCGCGCAACCGCACAGGAGACCCTACCATGAGCAAGATCGTCGCAGTCGTTGCCGAGGCCCGCGGCGGCAAGGTCAAGAAGCCCTCCCTGGAGGCCGTTTCGGCCGCCCGCGAGCTCGCCGGCAAGTGCGGGGGCGAGGTGGTGGTTCTGGTCGCCGGTGCGGGGCTGGATCCCGCCAAGACCGAGCTGGCCCGCTCGGGGGCCGCGCGCGTGGTGGCGCTCGAGTCGCCGGTGCTGGCCAGCTACAGCGGTGACGGCTACTGCGCGGTGCTGGTCGAAGCGCTCGAGCCGCTCGCGCCCGCGGCGGTGCTCATGCCGCACACCGCGATGGGCAAGGACCTGATGCCGCGCATCTCCGCGGCACTCGGCACCGGCCTGGTCAGCGACGTCACCGCGCTGCACTTCGACGACGGCCGGTTCGGGGCCACCAAGCCCGTGTTCGCGGGCAAGGCCTACCAGAAGAGCTACATGGAGCGGACGCCGTTCATGGCCACGCTCCGGCCCAACAACTTCGAGGCCAGGGCGGGCGGCGGCGGCGCCGCGGTCGAGACCAGGGCGCCGGCACTGACGCAGGAGATGCTCAAGGCAATCGTCGCCGACGTGGTGAGCGCCAGCAGCGGCAGCGTGCCGCTCAGCGAAGCCAAGGTCGTGGTGGCGGGCGGCCGCGGACTGAAGGGCCCGGAGCACTGGCACCTGCTCGAGGAGCTGGCGCAAGCGTTCGGTCCGGGCGTGGCGGCCGTGGGTGCGACGCGCGCGATCGTGGACGCGGGCTGGCGGCCGCACGACGAGCAGGTCGGCCAGACCGGCAAGACCGTGGCGCCGACCCTGTACATCGCCGCGGGCCTCAGCGGCGCGATCCAGCACATCGCCGGCATGCGCACCGCGCGCTACATCGTCGCGATCAACAAGGACAAGGACGCCCCGATCTTCAAGGTCGCCGACTATGGCATCGTGGGCGACGTGTTCGAGGTGCTCCCGGCGCTCACCGCGGCGGTCAAGCAGGCCCTGGCGTAGCGCCGGCCGGCCCCCGCAGGCACCACCCGCCCCTGCGGCCGGGGATTGCCCGCCCCGGCGGCCCGGGCCCGACCGGGGGCCGATGCAGTCTTGATACGCATCCGTTGCGAGGCGGGACAGCCGGCGCGGCGCCCGGGTCGTAGACCTGTCCGTCATGCCGCGCGCGACCCCGCCGATCCTGGCCACCCTGGCGCTGGCCTGCCTCTGCGCCGCCCAGGCCGAGGCGATCGCGTGGACGCCATCGCTCGATGCGGCGCTGGCGCGCGCGCGGACCGAGCGCCGCGTGGTGATGGTCGCGATCCACATGCCGGGCGAGCGGGCCAACGAGGAGCTGCTGCGCGACCACTACCGCGACCCGCAGCTCGTGCGCCTCAGCCGCAACACGGTGAACGTGTTCTGCTGCGCCGCCACGATGCCGGGCGCCGCCGGCCGCGTTCCCGGCGTGAGTGCGCGCGAACAGCAGGAGTGCGAGCGCGCGGTGCGCGACCGGATCCTGAAGGTGCCGGCCGGACAACCGGTGGCCGCGCCACAGCATCTCTTCCTGGCGCCCGACGGCACGGTGCTCACCTCCCTGGTGTTCCGGGTCGGCAAGGGCGAGTTGGAGTGGGCGTGGGTCGATGCCATCCGCCGCGTGGACCCGACCTTCCCGTGGACTCTCGGCGGTGCGGCGCACGCCCCGCGCACGCTGGCCCAGGGGATCTCGCCGCGTTCGCGGGCCAGGCCGCCCGAGGTGCCGACGCCCGAGGAGGTCGAGGACGCGCTCAGGGAACTGAAGAAGTCCCGCAACGGCTGGCGCCGCAATCCGGAGGAGCTGCTGGTGGTGCTGCGCAGCACCGATCCGGCGGCGCTGGACGCGGTGGGGACGGCACTGCGCGGCATGGGCGAGCCGCGGCAGGTCGAGGTCCTGCGCCGGATCGGCCAGACCGCCGACGCGCCCTGGTTCGAGGTGGTGCAACGCTATGCCGAGCACCGCAGCCCCAAGGTGCGCGCCGCAGCGATCGAGGCTCTGGGCCGGCTCGGCGAGGCCAAGGCCGCGCCTGCGCTGCTGGCCCAGTGGCCCAAGGAGGATGCCGATGAGGTGCGCGAGCGGCTGCTGTACGCGCTGGCCGCCATCGGCGGGCCGAACCGCAGCGTGCATGCCCTGCTCGCCAACGTGCTGAAGCGTGAGAAGCTCGCGACGCTGCGGCGCGCGTGCGTGCTCGCCCTGGGAGAACTCGCCGACCGCGTCGCGGCGCAGCGCCTGCTGACGCTGGCGCTGCTGGACTCCGATGCCGACGTGCGCCGCGCCACCGCGGCCGCGATCGCCGTGCGCCGCGACACCGACCTGCGCGGCACCCTGGAGGCCGCGATCCAGGGCGAGAAGGACATCGCCACGAAGGCCTACCTGGAGGCGGCGCGCAAGGCGCTCGACGGCGGCGGGCTCGAGGTGTTCGCGGACTACCTGAAGCGCTGAGCCCTAGGTTCCGCGCGGTCCGAAGAGCGCGGTGCCGATCCGCACCAGGGTGGAGCCGGCGGCGATGGCTGCCTCGAGGTCGCCGCTCATGCCCAGGCTCAGCACCGGCAGCGCCAGACCGGAGCGCGACGCCAGGGTCGCGCGCAGCGCCGCGACGCGGTGGAACACGGGCACGGGATCGCCGCCCAGCGGACCCATCGCCATCAGCCCGCGCACCTCCAGCGCCGGGCAGGCGCGGACCACGTGCTCGAGGAGCGCCTCGGCCTCCTCCGGCGGCACGCCGTGCTTGGTGGCCTCGCCGGTGGCGTGCACCTGCAGCAGGACGCCGAGACGGGCGCGGTCCGCGGGCCACTCCCTCTGCAGGGCGTCGGCCAGCCGGACGCGATCCAGGCTGTGGACCAGGGCGAGGCCGTCCACGCGCACGAGGTCTCGCACCTTGTTGGTCTGCAGCGAGCCGATCAGGTGCCAGGAGAGGTCCAGGCCGGCGAGGAGTGCGGCCTTGGCACACAGCTCCTGCACGCGGTTCTCGCCGAACGCGCGCAACCCCGCGGCATGCGCCGCGCGCACCGCGTCCGCCGGCTGCTCCTTGCTCACCGCCAGGAGCGCCACTGCGCCCGGGTCGCGGCCGCACGCCCGGCAGGCCACGTCGATCCGCTCGCGCACCGCGGCCAGCCGCGCCGCGAACCCGCCCCGTGTCTCACTCATCCCAGTGCGCGGTGAGCGGGCCGGGGAAGAGCTTGCGTCCGAGGTCCAACACCTGGGGGCGTCCCTCGAAGCGGAACCCCGAGAGCAGCGCGTCGTAGGCCTCGTAGTCGTCGACCTGACGCACCCACTCCTGCAGCGCGCTGCCCACCTTGACGTCGCCGCTGCAGCGGTCGCCCAGGTGGCGGCAGAGGCGGTTCATGAAGCGGCGCGTCTCCTTGGCCATGAGGCCAGGCGCCGCCTGCCGCACGTCGAAGCCAAGGTCGGCCAGCAGCGTCTCGCGGTAGCTGGCCGCGATCTGCGCCAGCGACTCGCCCAGGCGGACGCGCTCGGTTGCCGTGTCGAGATCCATGGCGCGGTGCCGCAGGCGGCGTACGCCTCAGTGGCGGAAGTGGCGCACGTCGGTGAACACCATCGCCGCACCGGCCGCATCGGCGGCGGCGATCACCTCGGGGTCGCGCTTGCTGCCGCCGGGCTGGACCACCGCGGTCACCCCGGCCTCGACCGCGGCCTGCAGGCCGTCGGCGAACGGGAAGAACGCATCCGAGGCGAGCACGGCGCCCCGGGCGTGCGCACCGGCCTTGCGCACCGCGATGTGCACCGAGTCGACGCGGCTCATCTGGCCGGCGCCCACGCCCGCGACGCGCACCGCTGCACCGTCCGCGCACACCAGCACGATGGCGTTGCTCTTGACGTGCTTGGCCACCTTCCAGGCGAAGCCCAGCAGGCGCTCCTCCTCGGCATCGGGGCCGCGGCGCGTGACCGTGCGCAAAGGCGGCATCGGCAGGGCCACGTCCGGCGTCTGCGCCAGGAGGCCGCCCGACACCGTGCGCAGCTCGACGGGGAGCGTCCGCTCGGGCAGCCCGCCCAGCGCGAGGACGCGCACGTTCTGGCCCCACTTCGCCTCCTGCAGCGCGGCCAACGCCCCGGGCTCGACCTCGGGCGCGACGATCGCCTCCACGAAGGTCCCCGACTTCACGATCGCGTGCGCGGTGGCCGTGCCGAGCGTGCGGTTGAGGGCCAGGATGCCGCCGTACGCGCTCACCGGATCGCCGGCCAGCGCGGCGCGGAACGCCTCCTCCTGGGTCTCGGCGACCGAGACGCCGCACGGGTTGTTGTGCTTCACGATCACGCACGCGCTGCCCGGGAACTCGAGGACGAGGCGCAGGGCCGCGTCCAGGTCCAGGATGTTGTTGTAGGAGAGCTCCTTGCCGAGCAGCTGGCGCGCCCCGGCCAGCGAGGCCGCGGGGGCATCCGGGTCGCGGTAGAAGGCCGCGGCCTGGTGCGGGTTCTCGCCGTAGCGCAGGTCCTGCACCTTCTCGACCGCGACGTTCAGCACCGCGGGGAACGCGGATCCGCCCTCTTCCCGCACGCGGTCGCGCTCGAACCAGGCCGCGATCGCGGTGTCGTAGCCGGCGGTGTGGGCGAACGCCTTGCCGGCGAGCCGGCGGCGCAGTTCGGGCGGGACCCTCCCCGCGTGCTCGTCGAGGGCGGCGAGCACGCGTGGGTAGTCGGCGGGGTCCACGACCACGGCCACGTGGGCGTGGTTCTTGGCGGCGCTGCGCACCATGGACGGCCCGCCGATGTCGATGTTCTCGACGATCGTCGCGCGGTCCACGCCGGGGCGCTGCAGCGTGGCGCGGAACGGGTAGAGGTTCACCGCCACGATCTCGATGGGGTCGATGCCGTGGGCGCGCATCGCCGCGGTGTCGGACGCGTGGTCGCGCCGGCCCAGGAGGCCGCCGTGGACCTTCGGGTGCAGCGTCTTCACCCGGCCGTCCATCATCTCGGGGAAGCCGGTGTAGGCCGCGACCTCCTCCACCGGCACCCCGGCCTCGCGCAGGGCCCGATAGGTGCCGCCGGTGGAGAGCAGGGCGAAGCCGTGCCGCACCATGCCCTTGGCGAACTCCACCACGCCAGTCTTGTCGGAGACCGAGATCAGGGCGCGCTTCCTCATGTCCGCCTCTTGTTCTGCTTCAGGTATGCCTCGATGAACGGCGTCAGCTTGCCGTCCAGCACCGCGTCCACGTTGGAGGTCTCGTGGTCGGTGCGCAGGTCCTTGACCATCTGGTAGGGCTGCAGCACGTAGCTGCGGATCTGGTTGCCCCACGAGATCGAACCGCGGTCGCCGTAGAACTTGGCCAGCTCCGCCTCACGCTTGGCGAGCTCCAGCTGGTAGAGCTTGGCCTTCAGCATCTTCATCGCCATCTGGCGGTTCTTGTGCTGGCTGCGCTCCACCTGGCAGCGCACCACGATCCCGGTCGGGAGGTGGGTGACCCGCACCGCGCTCTCGACCTTGTTCACGTTCTGGCCGCCGGCGCCGCCGCTGCGCATCGTGTCGATCCGCAGGTCCTTGTCCGGGATGTCCACGGTGACGTCGTCGTCGAACTCGGGCACGACCTCGACCGAGGCGAACGAGGTCTGCCGGCGCGCGTTGCCGTCGAAGGGCGAGATGCGCACGAGCCGGTGCACGCCCTGCTCGGCCTTCAGGTAGCCGTAGGCGAAGGGGCCGCGCACCAGGAAGGTCGCCGAGCGGATCCCGGCCTCCTCGGCGCGCTGCTCGTCCTCCTCGATGACCTCGAAGCCCTGGTCGGAGGCCCACTTCCAGTACATGCGCTTGAGCATCTCGGTCCAGTCGGCGGCGTCGACGCCGCCCGCACCGGACTGGAGGGTGACGATCGCGTTGCGGTGATCGTGCTCACCACCCAGCATGAGCTGGAACTCGACCTTGTCGAGGATCGCCTGCACCTGGTTGGCCACGTCGTCCAGGTCGCGCTCCACCGCCGCGGGGTCGTCCTTGCCCATCTCCAGGAACACCTGCCCGTCGTCGAGCAGGCGGGAGACCCGGTCGAGAGGCTCGACCGCGGCCGCGCAGCGCTTCTTCTCCTCCACCAGCTTCTGGGCGGCCTCCTGGTTGTCCCAGAAGCCGGGCTGGCTCATCCGATTCTCGATCTCCCGCAGCTGGCGGAGCTTGTTCTCGTACTCAAAGGAACACCTTGAGCTGCTGGACGCGCTCGGCGGCCTTGGCGATCTGGGTAGCGGCCTCTTTGACGTTCATCGGCGGGGATGCGTGAGCTGCGGGAGGCCGGGGGCAGCCCGGTCTCCGAGATGCGGGATCACCCGGGCGGCGCTGCACGGCCGCTGGGCCCCACGCCCATCCGAAGTCCGTTTCGCTGCCCGGGAGGGGGAGGGATTTCACCACATTTCCCCGCCGAGGGAAGGCCACAGGTCCGGGCGCGTGGCATCCCGAAGGCGGACCCGCGCTCCGGCTGGCGAAGTTCGCGGCAGCGTCACCGCCGCCGGGCGGGTGCTGGCCTCGGCAGGCGGGCGGGAAGATGAGTGCCGCGACGGGCGCTGCAGGCAAAGGATCGAAGTCGGCGAATCTGGCCCGTCGCGGCTCTCGGTGTTCCGCGTGTGGGAGCCGCGCGGCGATCCGGATTGACCCGATTCCCTGCGCCGTCCCCAAGTCGATTGTCGGCGGCGGCCCGATGCGCATGAGCGGCCGCGGCCGGGGGCCGGCACCCTGCGGCGCGCGGCCGCCGCGGGCTCGCCCTCGCATCGGGCCTTGGCGCGGAGGCCCGACACTCGGTTTTTTTTCGGCTCTCGCGGCGAGACGCGGCGGGGCGTGGCGTCCCGGGCGGGGCGCTACCTGCCTCCGCCGACGGGCACCTGCTGCAGGCCGTTCGCTGCCATGAGCTTCTCGATCGCGTCCGGCGTCGCGGGGACGCCCGCGCTGAGCACGACGTGACCCGCGTCGGTCACCAGGATGGTGTCCTCGATGCGGCAGCCCATGTTCTTGTCCAGGAGGTATGCGCCGGGCTCGACGGTGATCACCATCCCGGGCACCAGGACGTCGTCGCCGGGATCGTGCACGGCCAGGCCGACGTGATGGGTGGGTCCGTGCGCCGAGCGGTAGCCGCGCTTCGTCAGGAGCGCGCTGCACCTTGCGCCCAGCTCCGAGATGCGCGTGCCGGGCTTCACCATCGCCACCAGCTCCTGCTGCACCTCGTAGACGTCCTGCACCAGCTTGCGCTGCTCGGGAGTGAACTTCCCGTTGGCAGGGAAGGTGCGCGTCACGTCGGCGCAGTAGCCCCGCACCGTGGGCGCGTAGTCCATCACGATCAGGTCGCCGTCGGCCAGGCGGGCGGAGTTGGCGGAGTAGTGCAGGACGCAGCCGTTCCGCCCCGCACCCACGATCGCGGCGTAGGCGTCCTCGCCGGCGCCCAGCCGCGAGAACACGTAGCGGGCGGCGGCGGCGAGCTGGAACTCGTACACGCCCGGCTCGGCGCTGCGCATGGCCTCGGCGATGCCGGCGGCGGCCGCCTCCGACGCCCGGCGGATCGCGTCGATCTCGGCCGGCTCCTTCACGCCGCGCAACCGCGCGAGGTGCCGGGACACGTCCTGGACCTCGAGGCCCGGGTACTTCTCCTGCAGCTTCGCCTTGAGCGCCTGGCCGCGGGTGGGACGGCCGTCGAAGGGGTCGCGGGCCATCTCGTTGGCGGCCTTGCCGGCCTGCGAGCCGGTCGAGGTCCGCCCCGGCGCCGGCGCGAGGTAGGTGTGCAGCGTGGGCCGCTTGCCGTCCGCACCGGCCTGCAGCGCATCGTCGAGCAGGCGCGGCAGGGCGTTCGAGTTGTCCACGCGCATGAAGCCCGTGGCCCGCACGGCGGCTTCGCCTGGCGCGAGGCGCTCGCCGTCCCAGGTCGCGGTGAACCGGTTGAAGGGCGGCACCAGCAGCACCTCGTCGCCGGTCTCGGGGAAGAGCAGCATCGCCACGTTGGGCTCGCTCACCCCGCTCAGGTAGTAGAAGTGCTGATCCTGGTAGAACGGCGCCATGTCGGCGGGCGTGCCCGCGCCGCGCAGCAGGATCACGCCGCTGCCCACCTCGCGCATCAACGCCGCACGCCGGCCGGCGAAGAAGTCGTTGGGCAGGCGGGGCGGCGGCTCCTGTGCGGCGAGCGTCGCGGCCAGGGCGAGGAGGACCAGGACGTGGTTCGGCTTCATGGTCGGGTGGGAGGGGTGACGTCGGCGAGATCGCGCTCCGCCTCCAGCTCGATCACCCGCGCTGGACCCGACCCGGCGACCAGACGGCGCGCGGCGAGGAGGGAGGCGAGGATCACGACCTGGGTCCAGAGGATCCCGAGCTGGCCGGTGGCGAACGCGGGCAGGACCTGCCCGCGCACGTCGAGAAGGTACACGGTTGCCGCGCCGAACCCGTGGCTGCCGAGCAGCCAGAGGAGCGCGAGGCCCAGGATCAGCGTGCCGGCCTGCAACGGGTGGCGGAGCAGGCGCCCCGACGCCACGGCGAACGCCGCCAGGGCGGAGCGGCGCTCCGTGGCGGCCAGGTGCGCGAGCGCCCCCTTGGCGGTGAACACCAGGGTCAGGAAGAGGACGGCATGCAGGAGCCCCAGCGCCTCGGGCACCAGCGCCAGCCAGGTGCCCGGCTCCCGCGCGTGGAGCCACCCACCCACCAGCCAGGCGTCGAGGGCACGCATGCCCCAGCCCAGCAGGAGCGCCGCGACCAGGCCCACGGCCAGGAGCCGCAGCGAGCGCAGGAACATGCGCGCCCCTTCGACGAGGAAGCTCTCGTACCGGAACGGCGCGCCGGTCGCGACCGTGCGCACCGCGCCGCCGGAGAGATAGGCACCCAGCACCAGCACCACGATCAGCGCGGGAGCGAGCCGCAGCACCGTGGCCGGCTCATGGCGCAACAGGTCGGTGTCGAGCAGCTGGTCGACGTGCAGGCCGGCCGCAGGATGATGGTCCAGCCGTTCGCGCCAGGCGTGGTAGGCGGGCGCGACCACCGCCAGCGCCGGGAGGGTCACGACGGCATAGCCGGTGAGCAGGACGCGCGGGTGCGCCATGGCCGAGGCCAGGGACGCGCCGAGGATGCGTAGTGCCTGCATGCGTCACCCGATCCACTGCGCGAACGACAGCTCGGCCTGGGCCTGGAGCAGGGCGCGCAGCCCGCGGTGCCGGGCCGGCGCGCGGTCGCGATCCGTGCGCCAGGCGTTGTCGGTGAGGTCGGCGTCGAGAGGATGCAGGCCCAGGGGCAGCGGCGGACCCTCGTGCCCGCGCGGATCGAGCGGCGGGTCGATCCAGACCTCCAGGAGCCGGCCGTAGTCCACGCCGTCCGCGCCGTCGCGGAACACGAAGCGTTGCACGGGCGCCGCCTCCGCCGGCGCGAAGCGCCGCCACACCTCGCCGGCCTTCGCGAAGCGGAACCGGATCGGCACCTCGGCCACGAGATCGCCCTTGCGCCGCACCAGCACCTCCTTGACCGGGCCGAAGCCGTGCGGCGGGCGCACCGCGGCGATGCCGTGGTCCAGCACCGCGCCCGGACGCCGCGCGGCCGCGAAGAACGCCGCGGCGTCGGCGCCGCACGACTCGGCCAGGAGCGCGCCGAACTCCGCGTCGCCCACGTGCCGGTAGCGGAAGCGGGTCTGCACCTCGCGCAGGAAGCGCCACCAGCGCTCGGCCCCCACCATGCGCTCCAGGGTCCAGTACAGGGTGGCCGGCCGCTGGTAGGCGTTCACGCCGTAGAGCGCCCGCGTCGGGTACTCCCACGCGGCGAGGCCGATCGCGTACTCGCTGCCGCGGTCCAGGAACGTGGCGCGGTCGTCGAGGTGCGGCCACAGGCGCGCCTCGCGGTGGTAGCTCAGCGTGGGCTGGGCGCGCAGCAGGTCGAGCAGCGTGGTGCGCGGCAGCCACGTGCCGTCGAAGTGGTGCCGCACCAGCCACGGCGCCACCGCTCCGGGGAGCGATCCGAACGACGCGATCCGTCCGAACGACGCCAGCCCGTGCGGGGCGTCGCGCGGCTGCGCCACGGCCGCGAGGGCCAGCAGCCCGAACTCGCTGTGGCGCACCGGACGAACGCTCTCGCCGTACGCGAGCGTCGCGAGCCGGCTCTCGGTGTAGGTCGTGAGCCCCTCGTCGATCCACGCCGTGTGCGGCTCGTCGTTGCCCACCAGTCCGTACCAGAACTGGTGCGTGAACTCGTGCAGCGTCACGGACTCGGGCGTGAGGCGCCGCGGGCGAAGCCACGGATCGGTGCCGCAGGTGATCAGCATGGGGTACTCCATGCCGCCGCCGAGGGAACGCCCGCGCAGGTCCCGGCCCGGATCCACCACGGTGATCACGCCGTACGGGTACGGACCGAAGCGCAGCCCGCAGTGGCGCAGTCCGTGCTCCACCGCGTCGAGGTGCCGCACGACCTGCGCGGCGGTGTCGTGTTCGGGCTGCAAGAGGAGGCGGATCGTGGTCTCCGGCAGATCCAGATCCTGGACCGGCACGCCCATCGCACGCGCCAGACGCGCGGCCATGCCCGTCGGGTCGGTCGCGGCGCGGAACGCGGGCACGCGGCGCACGTGCAGCCGGAAGTCCGGATCCGCCACCCAGGCGAAATCGTGCACGCGGCTGGCGCGGAAGGTCAGTTCCCGGTCCGGGCCCACCGCGCGCTCGAGGACGGGAACGCCGCCGGTCGCGCCGACCACGTACGCCTGGGGCACCTGCAGGGTCACCTCGTACTCGGAGTAGTCGGCGTAGAACTCGCTGCTGAACGTGAACTGGTGGCACTTCCACACCGGCCCGCCGTCCGCGTCCTCGAGGACGCCCAGCTTGGGGAACCACTGCATCCCGAAGAACCCGTCGTCGGGAACCCAGCCAGTGCGCCGGTAGGCCTTGGGGAAGCGCACCGTGAACTCGGTCTCCAGCCAGATCGACTCGCCAGGGCCGACATCGTCCGGCAGCTCGGCGCGCAGCACCGTCGCATCGGCCGGGTTGCCGTCGAGCGGGCGGATCGCCGCCCGCACCAGCTCGACGCCTCGGTCGTTGGCGCCGGGCCCGCGGACCAGCGTGAGACGCCGCACGTCGATTCCGCCGAACTCGCCCGGGCGCCCCAGTGCCCGGAAGGCGGGGTCCGCGGTGCGGAAGAAAGTGGTGTCCGGGCCCTGGAACGCGTTCAGGTAGAGGTGGAAGAGCAGCTCGCGCGTGCTGCCGCGCGAGGCGTTGCGCCAGCGGATCTGCTGGCGCCCCTGCAGCGTGCGCGTGGCCGGCTCCAGGACCGCATGCATCCGGTATTCCGACACGGACTCGGCGCGCGTCGCGGGCGCGCTGTCCTGAGCGGACAGCGCTGCGCCCAGCGCGAGGAGGGAGGCGACACGGAGCGGGGGCGTTGCCATGCGGACGGCCGGCAGTCTAGCGCCGGTGTCCTCGCGACCTCGCGCGCCCTCCGCGCCTCAGGCCGCGGGCGGCCGATCCAGGCGGCGGATCAGGTTGGCCAGCCGGGAGAAGAACTCCTGCCAATGGGCCTGCACCTGCTCGGTGTTCTGGCGGATCAGGCGCTCGCGCTCGCAGGTGTCGGCGAGGAGCTCCATCAGATGGACCCGCACCTCGTCGGGGAGCGTCGGGTCGACGATCTTGGCGACCGTGGGGCGGAGCGACTCCAGGAACGCCTGGTCGCTGCCGTGCCGTGCGCCGAGCTCGGCGAGGATGGAGGAGACGCGGTCGTGCATCGGGGGAGGTGCCGGCCGAAGTCTAGCCCACCATCCGGCGGTCGGCCGGCGCCACGTCCGGGGAGCGACGCAGCGCGCGAACGCGGCGCTGCGGCGTGCTGCCGTGGCGGACGGACCCGCTGGCCGAGGAGCCCATGCCGCGCTGGCGCCGGCCTCCCGGCTCTGCCGGTCGCCGGGTGGGTGCGGCGGCCCCGAGCGATGCGGGGCGGCGTTGCCACGCATCCGGAGCCGGTGCGTCCACCAGGATGCCGCGCCCTCGCGACCTGATCGGGATGCCCCGCCGGGAGGCCCGGCTCAGCGAGGGATCGATGCCTCGCCGTTGCGGCGCGCCGCGGCCTCGTTCTCGTAGTTCTTGAGCTTGTTGTAGAGCGTCTTGGTGTCGATCCCGAGGATCTTGGCGGCGCGCGTCTTGTTGCCGCTCGTCGAGGCCAGCACCCGCAGGATGTGGCGCTTGGCGAGCTCCTCGAGACTGAGGCTCAACGCGTCCGGTTCGACACCGGGATCCCCAACCAGGGAGCGCAGGGACTTCGAGTCTTCCACCAGGACCAGATCGAAGGCTCCGCCTTCGAGTCTGCCGCGGAGCTCCGCGAGCGACGCGCACACCGTGGGGATGCAGCCCCAGTCCCGGGTCGCGCTCTCGAGCGAGCGCGCCAGTGGATCATGGGGCGAGTGCAGGAGTAGCTTCTTGCCGATCGCCATGAGACCTCCTTGGGCGAGTGCATTCCGAGGACGTTCCACCCGTAGACACGGTGCGACGTGCGGCAACACGGGGATGGAGTCCCCGTTGCTCACGCGCACCACGGACCACGGGCAGGGGCGAGAGTCCCGGTCTGCAATTGCACCGTGGCCGCTTTCTACACTCTTTCCGTTACGGTGAGAACCGGACCCTTGGGTCGGCTGAGAGGCGGATTTTCTTTCTCGCCAGCGCGGCCTGCACGACGAGGTCTCGGATGTAAGTCTCGCTGCGACCTAGTTCTTTGCCTGCTTTGAAGGCCTCATGGCCGTCGCCACCCGCAGCCAGGAAGGAATTCGTGGCCACTCGGTAGATCCGGTCCTGTCGTAGTTCTTCGCCACCGATTTCCACTCGGCCGAGTTCGCGGCGGCCGTCCCGGACCACGTACTCGTAGCTGGCCCCCGCGATCTCGAGGGGGCCGAGAGGCGAAGCGAGGCCATGCGCGAGCGCCGCGCGGAGGTCGCGGCCGCGCACTTCGAGCGTCACCACGGTGTTGTCGAAGGGCACGATCTCGAACACCCGCCGGCGGGTGAGCGGGCCGTGCGGGAACACGTCGCGGATGCCGCCCTTGTTGGTGACCGCGACCTCGGCCTGCCCTGCCTCGCGCAGGAGGTCGCAGAGGAAGTTGCCACCCGGAGTGCTGCCCGGCCCGCGGCGGGTGTCGGGATCGCCGTCCACCTCGGCGATGGGCGCGTCCCAGCTCGCCGCGAGGGCCCCGAAGCGCTCCCGCACGAACCCGTCCGCGCGTGGCTCGGGCTGCTCGAGGGCCGGCAGCTCGAGGAACGCGAAGTCGACCACCTCCAGGCGCCGCGGGTGCTCGCGCACCCGGAGGTGCAGGCGGGTGAGTGCGGCCCCGCGCGCCCCCGACTGCACGATCCAGACCGGTCCCTCGCGCAGCGGCCGGCGTACGAACGTGTGGCTGTGGCCGCCGAGGATCAGGGTCAGGTCGGGGAAGGCCCGGGCCAGTGCCCGATCGTCGGCAAGACCGCAGTGGGTCAGGAGGATCACGGCGTCGGCGCTGCGCCGCAGGGCCGGCATCAGGTCGCGCAGCGCGCGCTCCTCGGGGACGAACGCCGCCCCGCCGAAGGGTCCGGTCGACATCGTGGGCGTGTCGCGGGTGACCAGACCCACCACCGCGACCCGCAACCCGGCCACGACGCGCACGACATAGGGCAGGAGGTGCGGGCGCACCCGGTCGGGATCGGCGGGCGCGCCCGCGTCGCGCACGTTCGCGCCGAGGATCGGATGGCGGGCGTGCGCCAGGATCCCGAGCAGGCTGTCCTCGCCGTGGTCGTACTCGTGGTTGCCCAGGACGGAGACGGTCACGCCGAGGTGATCGAAGAGCTCGACGATGCCCCTGCCGCGGTCGGCGTTGCCCTCGGGCGTGCCCTGGTACCAGTCGCCGCCATTGGTGACCCACACCCGCTCGTCCCCGTGCCGCTCGCGTGTCTCGCGTACCACACGGTGCAGCGCCGGATAGCCGCCCATCCACTTCACCGGCCGCCCGGGCAGATCCTCGACGCGGTGCGGCAGGACCTGCCCATGGAAGTCGTTGAAGTGCAGGATCACCAGGTCGGGCGGGGCGACAGGTGTCGCGCCGGACTCCTGCGCGCCGATCCCGAGCGCGAGCGCGAGACCCAGCACCAGGGCGGCGCAGCGGCGGCGATCGACCCGCAGGCGCATGACCGGTTCAGCGCGCCGCGCGCTCGGCGCCGAGCGAGATGCTGCCGCGCCTGGACTCCAGGTGGACCCGCGGTCCGCCGCCGTGCACCTTGCCCTGCATCAGCACGACCCCGTCTTCACGGGTGATCGGGATCTGGAAGCCGTTCTTGCCCTTGCCCATCGGCACCACCACGTCCATCTCGAACGCGGCGTTCTCGGGCAGGAATGCCACGATGTCGCCGTGGCTCGTGTAGACGTCGAGGCCCCCGGCACCGACCTCGCGCACGAAGAGCTGCATCGCCTGCACGGAGCAGTCGTCGCTGCGCACCTTCAGGGCGCCGGCGTGCCCGTCCACCACCACGGTGCCGCGCCGGGTCTGCAGCACGGCGTCCGCGCGGCACTCCTTGAGGTGCAGGTCGCCGCGCCCGCTCTGCAGCTCGACGCGAGCCGTGCGGCCCTGGGCCGCCAGGTGGCCTTCCCCGCTCCGCACGACGACTTCGAGATCGGGCGGCACCCGCAGCACGGCGCGCACCATGCGCAGGTACGCCTTCGGATCGACGGTCTCGCCGGCGGGCGGCGCCGGCAGGCCGAGCACCGCCACCCCTGGCGCGTCCCCGGGCCGGAGCCCCAGGCGGTAACCGACCCTCTGCACGGCGGCGAGCAGCTCCGGAGTGTCGGCGGCGATGCGCACCGAGGCGTCGAACCCCACGCTGCCTGCAGGTCCAGGGTGGACCGTGACATTGCCGATCTCGACCTGCACCTGCAGGACTCTGGTGCCTGGCGGCAGGGCGAACTCGCCCTTCTCCGCCTCCTGGACCTGGTGCGCGAGCCGGCCGCCACACGAGGCGAGCGCCAGGAGCAGCAACAGGAGGGGTGCGTGTCGCATCGGGCCGTGCGGCGGTGCCGGGTGGGCAGACGTATAAGCTAGGAGTCCGATGAAGCCACCGCCGGTCCGACGCTGCTCCGCGTGCTGGTCCAGCCTGGACGCGGCCGCGGTGCGGTGCAGCCAGTGCGGCGCGGCCGCGCCGGCGGATGCAGGGGAATCCCCGCGGGGCTGGGGAGCGGCCCTGGCCGGAGCGGTGGCCGTGGCCGCGCTCGCCGGACTCCTGACCTGGGTCCTCAGGGGCCGGGAGGCCCCTGCGCCCGCACCCGAGGAGGCGGGGCCGCAGCGAACGGACCCCGCGTCGCGACCGCAGGCCGCCGAGCGACCCGAACCGGCGCCGGCTGCGAAGCGCACCCGCCACCACGTGCTGCTGGCCACCAACGAACCAGGGGTGGCCGTCGGGCTGGTGCTCGCGAGTCGCGCGGATGCCCCCGCCGTGTTCCTGCCGCTCGGCATGTTCCCCCTGGAGGGCGAGCTGACCGACGTCGACGGCAAGCCCGTGGACGTGCGCGGTGTCACCGCCGATCCGCGCTACGCCTTCGTGCTGCTCGCCGCGCAGGGCGCGCTGCCCGGCGCACCCGAGCCGCTGACCGCGCGCGCCAGCACCACGCTCGCCGCAGGCGAGCCCCTGCACGCGATCGCCCCCGACGGGACGCGGCTGGCCAGCAACCGCGTGGTGGGACGGACCCAGGGCGGACTCCTCCTGCGCCTGGAGCATCCCACGCGTGCGGCAGCGGTCCTGGTGGACGGGGAGCACCGCGCCGTGGCCTACGCCCTGGGCGAGGACACGGCCCTGCCGCTCGACGCGGCGCTGCCCTGGCTGCAACAACCGGGTCGGCTCTCGCTGACCGACCTGCAGAAGGAGCTGCGCGCCCAGGATCCGGAGTGGCTCTACGAGGACGCGCGGCGCCTGCTGGAGGGCGCCCCCAGCGAGCTCGCCCTGCGCGATGCGCTGGCCAGGCTGGAACGCGCGTTCGCCATGGCCCGCGAGCGCAAGCTGGTCGACGCGCTGCAGCAGGCGCTGCGCATCGCCCACCACGCGCTGGTGAAGGCCATCGCCCCGCGCGACCCGCCCGCCGCGATCGCCCACGCGCGCGAGGCCCTGCTGCGCTTCCCCGACGATCCGGCGCTCCTGTCGAGCCTGTGCCTCCTGGTCGCACGCCACGGCGATCCGGCCGCCGCCGCGGACCTCTACCTGCGGCTGGCCCAGGTCTCGGCCGACCACGCCCGCGGGATCGCCGGCGAGCTGCAGGCGGCGTTCCTGCGCGAGGCGCGCGAGCGCCAGCGGCTGCGCCGGAGTTCCGAGGCGCTGGCCATCCTGGCGCGCGCAGTCGAGCTCTTCCCCCGCGACGCCGATCTGCGCGCGGAGTACGCGGCGCTCCTGGCGCAGGCCCGTCGTTACGACGAGGCCCTGGCCCAGGCGGGGGAAGCCGCGCGTCTCGATCCGGGCCGGGAGTCGGAGCTGCGCCAGCTGCAGGAGCTGGCGAACCGCGCCGGCTCGGAACGCAGCGGCGTCCGGGTGGAGATCCCCTTCGACCCCGCCACGCACGTGCTGCGCATGCCGGTGCAGATGGGCGGAGTGGCGATCGAACTCGTGGTCGACACCGGAGCCTCGCTGACCACGATCCCCAGCCAGCTCGCGGACCAGCTCGGACTGCGCAAGCCGGGCAACCCCACGGTGAAGGTCACGACGGCCGGCGGGGTGGTCGAGACCGAGCTGGTGACCGTGCCCAGCCTCAGCCTGGGGGAGATCGAGGTGCGCAACGTCCGGGCGGCGGTCCTCGACCTGCCGGAGAGCCTCGCCGGGAAGGGCCTGCTCGGCATGAATGTGCTGCAGACCCTGAACCTGGAGATCGACTCGCAGCGCTCCGTCCTGGTCCTCAGGCGGGGTTCGCGGAGGCGTTGAGGGCGGCCGCGATGCGCGAAGGACCAGCACATGCCGCTGTGCCGCAGGAGCTTGGAACCATGGTCCGGGTCCGCGTCCGGAGCGGGGCGGCCTGTCTGCCGCCCATGCCATGGAGGGCACGCGCCAGGGTGTCCCAGCGGGGGCTCTCCGGTCGATCTGTCCCGGAGTCTTTCCCGTGCGGCCCCGTCGTAGCGCCGCCTTGCATGGTCCCGTCCGTATTCCCCAGGTCGCACGCCGCGCGGGCGCGCCGGTCATGAACCCGAGCGCCCAGGCGCAGCCCGATCCGCTCACGCTGGCCGCGTTCCACCGGGCCCTGGCGGAGCATGCCGACGGCCTCAAGACCTTCGCCACCCGGCTCCTGCGCGACGCGATGGCGGCCGAGGACATCGCCCAGGACGCCTTCCTGGCGCTCTACCGCCACCTGCACGAGGTTCCCGAGAACGCCTTCCGGCCGTGGCTCTACCGGGTGGCCCGCAACTTCTGCCTCGACCAGCTCCGGCGCCGCAAGTTCAAGCTGCGCCTGTTCCGCGACGTGGCCCGCGAGGACGAACCGGAGCCGGTGCCGGTCGACACGCGGCACGACCGGCCCGAGGACGCGGCGCACGCGCGCGAAGTCCAGGTGCGGATCCAGGCGGCGATCGAGGCCCTGCCGGTGCGCTTCCGCGAGGCCTTCCTCCTGTGCGAGATGCAGGGCCTGAGCTACGAGGACGCCGCCGCCATCCTGAACTGCCCCGTCAAGACGGTCTCCACCCGATTGTTCCGTGCCCGCCAGAGATTCAAGGAAGCCTTGGGCGACCTGATCCGTGTCTGAGCTCCGATGACCTGCACCCAGTACCAGAGCGACTTGTCGAACAACCTCGATGGCCGGCTGCCCGCGGGGCGCCGCTCGCGGCTGCTCGCGCACCTGGCCGAATGCGCCGCGTGCACCCGCACGATGCGCGAGTTGGAGCAGGCCCGCGACCTCGCGATGAGCCTGCCCGCGCACCCGGTGAGCGCCGGGTTCCGCGACACGCTCTGGGCGCGAATCGAGTCCGGCGAGGCCGCGCCCGAGGTCCCGGTGATCTCCTCCGTGCCGGGCCTGCAACGCGTGCGGTGGTTCCTGCTCGGTGCCGCGGCCGCGGCCCTGCTGCTCGTGGCCGGCGAGCTCCTGCGCCCGCCGCGGCCGGAGCCCACCACTCCCGAGGTGGCCAAGGCGACGCCGCGCGAGGCGGCCCCTGGCGTGACTCTCGCCGGGATCGACGCGCAGCGCCTCGAGCCCGCCGCCCTGGCCGCCAGCGCGGCCGCGTCCTGCATCGACGGCACGCGTTCCCTGCAGTCGCGCCTGGCCGAGGTCGAGGTCCGCAAGGACTCGATCGATCTGCGGGCCCTGCAGCACGAGCTCGATCCCGAGCTGCGGCGCGTGCGTGCCTCGGTCAACACGCTGCGCTGGATGAAGCGCGCCAACCTGATGCAGCCGCTGCCGCCCGAACTGGATGCCAACCTGCACGTGGTCGAGCGCTCGCTCGAGATGGTGCGCGAGGCCCGTTCGGTCGACGAGCTGCGCGCGGCGCAACGCAACCTGCAGGACATCCGGATCGAGCCGCTGCCGCGCTTCCTCTTCGTGCCGGCCCAGCTCGACCCCAACACCTTCTTCCAGCGCCTGCAGGAGTTCTACGTGGACGACCCGGACGCACCGCACTTCCTGCGCATGCAGATCCAGATCGTGCGCGATCCGGCCGGCGGCGAGCCCCGCGCCACCGGGATCCTGATCCGCGGCGGCCGCTGAACCAGACGCCCACCGCGGCCGGTCAGGAACGAACCCCCGCGGCTCCGCGCCGGTCACGGTCCGGGACTCCCGGATCCCGGCGCCGGCGCTAAGGTTGCCGGGCCCCCTCCGGTCCCTCCCGATCCTCTGCGATGGCGTTGCGTCTCCTCGGCCTGGCTTGCTGGGCGCTCGCACTGATCCTGGCGCCGCTCCCCGCCCAGGAGCAGGTCAACGCGCGCCTGCGGGCGCTGCGCGACTTCGACACCTGGGTCGCGGCGTGGCAGCGCGGCGAGATCGACCTCGCGGAGGACAAGAGACGCGTCATGGGGCGGATGACCCCGGCCCAACGGCGCGAGGCACCGCTCTCCGCGCGCGCCGAGTTCGAGCGGATCCTCGAGGCGGTGCAGACCCTCGACGGCCGCGAGGCGGCCCTGCGCGTCGTGCGCCTGCACGCCCTGGCACTCGAGGCGGTGGGGCAGCGTCCCGGGCTCTACCCCACTCTGGTGGTCACGCTCACCGAGCGCAGCCTGCGCGAGTTCCAGTCGATGGAGGCACACGAGGCGCTGCGCGCCCTGGCCGCCGGAGAGGTGGTGGAAGGGGCGCCGAAGGACCGACCGGTGGCGCTGCGCGCGGCGGCCCTGCGCCTCCTGGGCACCCTGGGCCGTGCGGTGTTCCGCGGCACGCTGGAGCAGGCGCTGCTGGAGGCGGACGCACGCCTGCGCATCGCCGCGGCCCAGGGGCTCGCGCGCATGGGCCGGGCCGGAAGCGTCGAGCCCCTGGCGCGGGCCCTCGCGTCCGAGTCCCAGGACGCGGTGCTGCGTGAGCTGGTGCCCGCGCTGCGCCAGGTCCTGCAACGCGACGCGCGCGCGGTGAACACGAAGGCCATGCGGGCCGCGGTCCTGGCCGCGGTGGAGGCACTCGGCCGCGGCGCCTGGCAGACCGATCTCGCCCTGGTCGAGCTGCTGGAGGTGTACCGAGCGGCGGAGGCGGTGCCGGCGCTGATCGCCGTGCTGGAGCGGCTCGACGCGGCCAGCCCCGACGACCATCGCCGCGGGCGCACCTCGAACATCCTGCGCCTGCGCACCGACGCGGTGCTGCGCTCGCTCACCGGCGCAAGCGCGGCGAACGGCGCGGCGGTCGAGTGGCGCCGCTTCTGGGAGCAGGCCAAGGATGGGTTCGTCCTGGCCAAGGCTCCCGAGGTGCGCAGTACGGGCACGGTTGCGGGCGGGTTCTTCGGCATCCCGGTGGAAGGCTCGCGGGTGGTGTTCGTGATCGACGTCTCGGGGTCGATGGTCGCCCCATACACGCCGGTCGCGCCGAACCCGCAGACCACGGGCAGCCCCGGATCGCGCCTGGACGCCGTGCGGGCCCAGCTGCGCCAGGCAGTGCAGGGACTGAAGCCCGAGTCCACCTTCGTGGTGATCGTGTTCGCCAGCGGCGTGCAGCGCTTCCACACCGAACCGCTGGCCGCGACGCCGCAGAACAAGGAACACCTGTTCGAGTACCTGGGCCGGCTGGGCGCCAACGGCGGCACGAACCTGTGGGGCGGCCTCAAGGAGGCCCTCCTGATCGCCACCGGCGGGGGCACGGATGTGCCGCGGACCGGCGGCGGCAAGGCCTGGGAGCCCGACGAGATCTTCCTGCTCTCCGACGGTGCTCCGTCCGCGGGCGAGCTGACCGACACCACAGCGATCCTGGCGGCCGCCACCGACCTCAATGCCACGCTGCGGGCGCGCGTGCACACGGTGTACGTCGGCGGCGGCGAAGCACGGCGCGCGCCCGATGCCGCAGCCGGATTCATGCGCGAGCTCGCCGCCCGCAGCGGCGGCCGGTTCGTGCAACCCTGAGGCGGGCGGGGTTCGCCGGCCACGCAACAACATGAATCCTCCCCGACCCGAGACCTGGACGATGCTCCTGCAGGGCTCCGCCAAGGCCGTGGCAGAACTGGCCGGCGTGCTCCGTGCGGCAGGCATCGCGACCCGACGCATGCCGGTGGGCGGAGGCAACCCGAACACTTGAGGCGTCCGGGTGGGGCTCGCGGTCGCGAGCCACCAGATCGCCGCCGCGGGCGCCGTCCTCCGTCAGCACGAGGAGCGGGGCCTCAGCGAGGACGAGCTGCGCGCGGCCAACACCATCGCGGACCTGGACGCGGAACAGACGACCTGCCCAGCCTGCCAGGGCACCATTCCAGGCGGTGTGGTGCGGTGCCCGGAATGCGGGCTGCGCTTCCAGGCCGACCCCGAGCCGGGCGGGCCCTCCTGCCACTGACCGATCCTGGCCACCAAGATTTGGCGGGGCACTCGGGCTGGGGGCGGCGGAGCCCGCGCACACCCCACGCATAGCGGCCAGCAAATCTTGGTGGCCAGGATCCACCCGCCCCGGGTCGGCACTGGGGAGTACGTCATAAGACATTGGAAAACTTGGCGTTGCGGCGGATTCCCAGGCTAGGGACCCCCGGCCTCCGCCGGGGCGGGAGGCAGGGATCCCGGTCCATCCGGCCGCACGCGGACCGCCCCGCCGGAGGCCCCGTCGCGACGAGGCTGACCCGGCCCGGAGACCCTGGGGGAGCCACGCGTGGGCCCCGCATGCGCGGCGGCCCCGGCGCGCCGGCCACGCCTGCAATTGCACGCGCCAGGGCGCGTTGCACCGCGCGGCTCCAGGGTCGGGCCGAAGCGCCGTGCCTGCACGGCGCTAAGCCTCGACTTGCCGGGTCCCACCGCTACTCTGCTCCGCTTTCTCGCGCGAGACCCACGATGTCGGAACTCGTCCTCCCCATCCTGCTCTTCACCGTGCCGGTGGTCGCGATCGTGGCCCTGGCGCTGGTGGGGCGGAAGCTCTCGGGGTCGTGTGGTGGCTCCGGTCCCGACGGCAAGTGCGGCAAATGCGGCCGCGAAGGCAGCGACATCGACGCTGCCCGCAGCCGCAGACTCTGCCCGTGATCCGCAGCGCCGCCCGCCGCTCTCGCACTCGTCCTGATCCCCTCTGCCCCTGACGCGGATGGCCACATACCAGATCCAGAAAGGCTTCGACCTCAAGATCGCCGGCAAGGCGGAGGCGAAGATCGCTGACGCCCCGGAGCCCGTGCTCGTGGCGGTCGACACCGCGGAGTTCCCGGGCATCAAGCCCAAGGCCCTGGTGCAGGAGGGCGACCGGGTGAAGACCGGCCAGCCCCTCTTCCTCGACAAGCTCGACCGTGAACGCATGTTCTGCGCGCCGGCGACCGGCGTCGTGAAGCAGGTGGTGTTCGGCGAGCGTCGCTTCCTGCAGCGCGTCGTGATCGAGGTGGCGGCCAAGGAGGAGTTCCACCAGGGAGAGCGCCTCGACGTGCGCGCGGCCACGCGCGAGCAGGCGATCGTGGCCCTCGAACGCTCGGGGCTCTGGCCGCTCGTGCGCCAGCGCCCCCTCGGCACGATCGCCGACCCGGCGAAGGTGCCGGTGGCGATCTACGTGAACGGGATGGACACCGAGCCCCTGGCCGCGGATCCGGCGTTCGCCACCCAGGGCCGCAAGGTGGACCTGCAGGCGGGGGTCGACCTCCTGAAGAAGCTGACCGGCGGCAAGGTCCATCTGACGCTGCAGGCCGGCGCGGGGCACCAGGACGAGTTGCGCTCCCTGCAGGGCGTCGAGCTCCACGAGTTCTCCGGCCCGCACCCTTCCGGTCTGGTCGGCACGCACATCAGCCGCATCCAGCCGCTGCGCATCACCGAGGTGGCGTGGTACCTCAAGGCCCAGGAAGTCGCACTCCTGGGCGAGTGGCTGCGCACCGGCCGCTATCCCGCGAAGCGGGTGGTGGCGGTCGCCGGCAGCATGGCGCCGAGCCGCCAGTACTTCCGGATCCGCCAGGGCGCGGCGCTCGCGACGCTCTCCGGGCACCGGCCGGTGCAGGGCGACGTGCGCGTGATCAACGGCACGGTCCTGAGCGGCATGGCCACGGATCCGACCGGCTTCCTGGGCTTCTACAACCACACGGTCACGTTCATTCCGGAGGGCACCGGCCAGCGCGACCTCTTCGGCTGGGCGCTGCCGCACTTCGGCAAGCTGAGCGCCAGCCGCGCGGTGTTCTCTTGGCTCGCGCCCAGGCGCGAGTACGAAGTGGACGCCCGCCTGAACGGCGGCCACCGGCCGATCGTGAACATCGGCGCCTGGGAGAGCGTCACCCCGCTCGACATCCACCCCGCCTATCTCGTGCGGGCGATCCAGGCCAATGACCTGGAGGAGGCCGTCAAGCTCGGCCTCCTCGAGGTGACCGAGGAGGACGTGGCGCTCTGCACCGTGGTCGATCCCTGCAAGATCGACGTGGGCGAAGTCATCCGCAGCGGCCTCGAGCTCTACGTCAAGGAGGGCTGATCGTGAACTTCCTGCGCAAGCTCATCGACAAGCAGGGCAAGCGTTTCCACGAGCCCGGCGCGAAGCTGCACAAGCTCTGGCCGATCTACGACGCGTTCGAGACCTTCCTGTTCGCGCCCGCGAGCCGTGCGCCGAAGCACGGCCCGCACGTCCGCGACTACACGGACCTGAAGCGGGTGATGAACACGGTGATCGTCGCCCTGCTGCCCTGCCTCCTCTGGGCGATCTACAACGCCGGGCACCAGCACTTCGGCGCGCTCGCCACGATGGGCAAGACCGCGGGCTACACGCCGGGCTGGCTGCAGATGCTCTTCCCGCCCGACGCCGCGGCGCCGAGCCTCTTCGACAAGGTGGTGTTCGGCCTGCAGCGGATGCTGCCGATCCTGGTGGTCAGCTACGGCGTCGGCCTCGGCATCGAGATGATGTTCTCGGTGATCCGCAAGGAGGAGGTGAGCGAGGGCTTCCTGGTCTCCGGCATGCTGATCGCCCTGATCGTGCCCGCCTCGATCCCGCTCTGGCAGCTGGCCCTGGGCGTGGCGTTCGCGGTCGTGCTGGGCAAGGAGGTGTTCGGCGGCACGGGGATGAACGTGTTCAACCCCGCGATGCTGGTGCGCGCCTTCCTGTTCTTCGCCTTCGCCGCGCAGATGTCCGGCGACTCGGTGTGGGTGGCGGGCAACAACGCCTGGCATCTGATCGACGGCTATTCGTCGCCGACCCCTCTGGCGATCGTGAAGCCGTCCTCGATCCTGGACGCCAGCGCCGAGCTGGCCAAGCACCACAGCCACGCCGACCTCTTCCTCGGCAACATCCCGGGCAGCGCGGGCGAGATGAGCAAGCTCGCGGTGCTCTTGGGCGCGTTCTGGCTGATCTTCACGGGCGTCGGCTCGTGGAGGGTGATGGCCGGCGGCGTGATCGGCCTGATCGCCAGCGGCTATCTGATGCACGCCCTGCTCCCGGCCAGCTACGGCGGCCCGGTGACCCTGCAGCCGTGGGAGCACCTGCTGGTGGGCGGCTTCCTCTTCGGCCTCGTGTTCATGGCCACCGACCCGGTTTCCAGCCCGGAGACCAACCGCGGCAAGTGGATCTACGGGATCCTGGTCGGCGTGGTGACCATCCTGGTGCGCACGATCAACCCGGCCTACCCAGAGGGCACGATGCTCTCGATCCTGCTGATGAACGCCTTCGCTCCGACCATCGACCACTTCATCGTCGCGGCCAACATCCGCCGCCGGAAGGTGCGCCTTGAACATCAATAGCAACGGTTACGTCCTCGGCTTCGCCGTGGGCGTGTGCGTGGTCATCAGCGCGGCGCTCGCGGTCACGGCCAACGCGTTGAAACCGGCCCAGGACGCGGCGGCCGAATTCGATCGCCAGAAGAACGTGATGATCGCCTGCGGCCTGATCCAGGAAGGCGACCCCCGCCCGCGCAAGGAGCTGGAGGAGCTGTTCCGCAAGCGCGTGGTGGAGAAGGTGATCGACATCCGGACCGGCGAGGTCGACCAGGCGAAGACGCCTGCCGATCTCGCGGCCATGCGCTCGCCCGCCGACCGGGCGCGCTACCGCGCCGTCGCCGTCGCCAAGGACGAGCAGGGCAAGGAGGACACCTTCATCCTGCCGATCTCGGGCCGCGGCCTGTGGAGCACGCTCTACGGCTACCTCGCGCTCGAGCACGACGCCAACCGCGTGCGGGGCATCACCTTCTACAAGCACGGCGAGACGCCGGGTCTGGGTGGCGAGGTGGACAACCCCAACTGGAAGGCGCAGTGGCGCGGCAAGTCGATCCTGGACGAGAAGAACCAGCTGGTGAGCGTGACCGTGAAGAAGGGCAAGGTCGACCCGGCGATCGCCCGCGAGAAGGAGCACATGGTCGACGGCCTCTCCGGCGCGACCATCACGTGCAACGGCGTGAACAAGTTCGTGCGGAGCGACCTGGAGGCCTTCCGTCCCTACCTGTCGCGCTACTGGACCAAGAAGGACTGAGGGCCGAGGACACCACGATGACGGCAACCACGACTCCCCCGCTCGCCCCCGCCACCCCCAAGGCACCGCTCTTCGGCAAGGCCGAGAAGAAGGTGGTCCTGGATCCGCTCTGGGACAACAACCCGATCGCGTTCCAGGTCCTGGGCATCTGCTCGGCTCTGGCCGTGACCACGCGCCTCGACAAGGCCCTGGTCATGGGCATCGGTGTCACGCTCGTCACCGCGCTCTCGAACGTGATGATCTCGGCGATCCGCAACTTCATCCCGAGCAAGATCCGGATCATCGTCCAGCTGGTCGTGGTCTCCGGCGTGGTGATCGTGTTCGACCAGTTCCTGCGCGCCTACATGTACGACCTGAGCAAGCAGCTCTCGGTGTTCGTGGGGCTGATCATCACCAACTGCATCGTGATGGGCCGCCTCGAGGCCTACGCGATGAGCAACCCGCCGTGGCGCAGCTTCCTGGACGGGATCGGCAACGGGCTGGGCTACATGTGGATCCTGGCCGTGGTCGGCACGATCCGCGAGATCTTCGGCTCGGGCACGCTGCTCGGCTTCACGGTGATCCCCAAGGCCGTGTACGACGCGGGCTACGTGAACAACGGCCTCATGGTGCTGGCGCCTGGCGCGTTCCTGCTGCTGGGCATCATCGTCTGGGCCCAGCGTTCGATCTCGGGCTACAGCGAGAAGCACTGAGGAGAGGAGACCCCACATGACTTCGATGCTCGCGTTCGCGTCCGACGAAGCGCTGATGAGCGTGTTCCTCAAGTCGGTGTTCGTCGAGAACATCCTCCTGTCGTTCTTCCTGGGGATGTGCTCGTACCTCGCGGTGTCCAAGCGGGTCGACTCCTCGATCGGCCTGGGCATCGCGGTGATCTTCGTGCAGACCCTGACCGTGCCGATGAACTGGGCGTTCCACAACTTCGTGCTCGCCGAGGGCGCCCTGGCCTGGGCCGGCCTGCCCGATACGGACTTCAGCTACCTGGGGTTCGTGACCTTCATCGCCAGCATCGCGGCAGTCGTGCAGGTGGTGGAGATGGCCGTCGACAAGTTCAGCCCCAAGCTCTACGCGTCCCTGGGCATCTTCCTGCCCCTGATCGCGGTGAACTGCGCGATCCTGGGCGGGTCGCTCTTCATGGTGGAGCGCAAGTACACCTTCGCGCAGTCCGTGGTGTACGGCGTCGGCTCCGGCACCGGCTGGGCGCTGGCCATCGTGAGCATGGCGGCGATCCGCTGGCGCATGCGCACCGCCAACGTGCCGGCGCCGCTGCGCGGCCTCGGCATCACCTTCATCACCACCGGGCTGGTGGCGATGGCGTTCATGACATTCAGCGGCATCTGAGTCCCGCAGCACCGCCCCGGAGCAAGCCATGTTCGGAACCATCCTGATCGGCGTGCTGGCCATGACCATCATGATCGTGGTCCTGGTCCTCTTGCTGATGTTCTGCGAGACCAAGCTGGTCCGTAAGGGCAAGGTCAAGCTGCTGATCAACGGCGACGAACAGAAGTCGCCGATGGTCGACGTCGGCAGCAACCTGCTGAAGGCCCTGGCCAACGAGAAGGTGTTCCTGGCCTCCGCCTGCGGCGGCAAGGGCAGCTGCGCGATGTGCAAGTGCCAGGTCCTGGAGGGCGGCGGCGACCCGCTCCCCTCCGAGATGACCCACCTCACCCGCACCGAGGCCAAGGAGCACTGGCGCCTCGCCTGCCAGGTGAAGGTGCGCCAGCCGATGAAGATCAAGGTCCCGGACGAGGTGTTCGCCATCAAGAAGTGGACGTGCACCGTGCGTTCGAACCGCAACGTGGCCACGTTCATCAAGGAGCTGGTGATGGACCTCCCGCCCGGCGAGGTCATCGACTTCCAGTCCGGCGGCTACATCCAGATCGACGTGCCGGCGTACCAGAACCTGAAGTTCAAGGACTTCGCGATCGAGCCCGAGTACCGGCCGGACTGGGACAAGTTCAAGCTCTGGGACCTCGTGGCCAACAACCCCGAGCCGATCTTCCGGGCCTACTCGATGGCCAACCACCCGGCCGAAGGCAACATGGTGATGCTCAACATCCGCATCGCCACGCCGCCGCCGCGCACCACCGGCATCCCGCCCGGCATCTGCTCCAGCTACGTGTTCGGCCTGAAGCCGGGGGACAAGGTGACGATCTCCGGCCCGTACGGCGAGTTCCACATCAAGGACACCAAGCGGGAGATGGTCTACATCGGCGGCGGCGCGGGCATGGCGCCGCTGCGCAGCCACATCTTCCACCTCTTCCACACGCTCAAGACCGACCGCAAGGTCACCTACTGGTACGGCGCGCGCAGCAAGCGCGAGATGTTCTACACCGAGGACTTCGAGGCGATCGAGAAGCGCTTCCCCAACTTCAAGTACCACGTGGCGCTCTCCGAACCGATGCCGGAGGACAACTGGGCCGGGTTCAAGGGCTTCATCCACCAGGTGGTGTTCGAGAACTACCTGAAGAACCACCCGAACGTGGACGAGATCGAGTTCTACCTCTGCGGCCCGCCGATGATGAACACGGCCGTGCAGAAGATGCTGGCCGACCTCGGCGTCGAGCCGGACATGATCGCGTTCGACGACTTCGGCGGCTGAGGCCGGGCGGCGGAGTGCAGCCCGTGCGAGCAACACTCCGCCTCGGCGTCGCGCTCTGCGCGGGGCTCGCGGCCTGCGGACAGCCGGAGCCCGAGCGCATCACCGGCCGGGCGATGGGCTCCACCTACTCCATCAAGTACCTCGGCGGGCGCGATCCCGCCGAGGTGCGCGCGGCGGTGGAACGCGAGCTGGAGCGCTTCGACCGCGTGTTCAGCACCTACCGCCCGGACAGCGAGATCACGGCGTTCAACCGCCACCGGAGCACCGAGCCGTTCCCCGCGAGCGAAGAGCTCTCCGGCCTCGTGGCGCGCGCGCTCCGCCTCGCCGAACAGAGCGGCGGCGCCTTCGATCCCACGGTCAAGCCGCTCCTCGACGTGTACAACCGCGGGGTCGAGACGGGCGCCGTGGACGAGGCCGCGCTGGCCGCGGCGCGCGCGCGCGTGGGCCACACGCTCCTGCGCGTGGCAGGCACGCGGCTGATCAAGGCCAACCCGGACCTGCAGATCGACCCCAACGCGATCGCCGCCGGCGCGGGCGTGGACGCCGTGGCCCGCGTGCTCGCTGGGTTGGGCATCACCCAGTGCATGATCGAGATCGGTGGCGAGCTCCTGTGTCGCGGCGAGAAGGCGCCCGGCCATCCCTGGACCATCGGCATCGCCGACCCCGAGCGTCCGGGCGAGATCCAGGCCCGCCTGCAGGTGGCGCTGCGCGATCGCGCCATGGCCACCAGCGGCGACTACCGCAACTTCTTCGAGTCCGGCGGCCGGCGCTGGCACCACATCTTCGACCCGCGCACCGGCCGCAGCGCCGACACCGGGGTGGTGAGCGTGACCGTCACCGCCGAGACCTGCGAGACCGCCGATGCCCTCGGGACGACGTTCTTCGTCCTGGGCCCGGCCGCGACGCGTGCGTTCCTCGCCAACTGGTCGGGCGAGCGGATCGGCGTCTACTTCCTGCTGGCCAGCCCCGACGGGACGCTGCGGGCCGAGGAGATCGGCTGGCCGTGAGCCTGTGGGCCGCGCCCGACCATCGCAATGCACCGGTTCACGCCCGCGATCCTGGGAGCCACGCTGCTGGCCACCGCGCTGACGGGCCAGTCCCTCGGTGAACTGCGCGACGAGATCCGCAGACTCGCGGAGGAATCCCGCTATGCCGTGACCATCGCCACCCTGGGCGACATCGCCGTGGACGGCGAACTCTCCGGCGGCTCGCTCGACATCGAGGGCTCTCCGGGCGTCTCCCTCACGTTCTTCAGTCTCCCCTGGCGCAACGAACTCGATGCGGAGACGAGCGGAGTCCACCTGCGCATCGAGGGCACGCTGGGGTACAGCACGGCGCGCATCGACATCCCCGACTTCTGGTCGGGACAGCTCCCCGGCCTCCAAACCCGCGTCACGACCAACTACCGCACCTTCGGCTGCGACGGCGGCGCCGGACCCTCGATCCCGCTCGGCGCCGGCCTGCGCTTGGAGCCACTGGGTCATGCTGGACTCGCCTACGTCGAGAACGAAACCCGCTACACCGGTCCAGGTGCGGCGCTCACCCGCGCCCTCGCAGACGGGATCCTGTTCAACTGGGACGGCGTGTACGCGACCTACGGTGGCTCGATCGCTCTGCGGCGCGCGGAGCTGCCTTGGGGCGAAGTCGTCATGCAGCCCGTGGTCCGCTACGACCTCCGCGTCACCGAGGGCATCGCCGTGGACGACCCGGCGCTGGATGGAGGCGACACGACCCAGTGGTTCACGGCCCGCTTCGACCTGCGCGGGCCGACCGGGTGGAGGGTCCTCGACCGGGACCTGACCTGGCACGCCGACCTGGGCTATCGCTGGTGGATCGGCACGGCCGGGGACGTGTTCGGCTTCGACAACTACTTCGAGGTCGGCGGCGGCCTGAGCTGGGACGCGAAGGACCTCCTGCCCGGAGCCTCCAGCCTGCGGATCGGGGGCGCACTGCTGCTGGCCCACGACGCCTGGGGATGGTCCCTGGGCGCCAGCGTCGACTTCTGAGCCCCTGGCTCCGCGGCCCGGCGCGGGGACGCCGCCGGAGCCCGGCACTCAGCCGCCGCTGCGGGCGGCCGCGTCCGCGGGTGGCGTCGCGAACACCACTTCGAAGCGCGGCGCGAGGAGCAGCACCAGATCCTGCGGCGACTTCACCTCGGCCTCGGTGACGACGCAGCGCGCCGCCCGCGCGCCGCTCTTCGCCAGGTTCGCGGAGACGGCACGCACCTCGCCGGGCACCTCCAGCTCGAAGCTCACGCGCAACCCGCGCAGTTGTTCCTTGCGCCGCGCGAAGAAGCCCAGCTCGCGCTCGTCGGGCACGGCCAGGGCCTTGGCCCGGTCGGCCGCGGCCTCGTGGGCCGCCTTGCCGCGCGGGTAGCACACCAGGGTCTGCGTGCCCGGGGTCGGGCCCGGTCCGAGCTCCCAGGTGGCGGCGCCGCCGGTGAGCGGGCTCTTGCGCAGCCCGTCGAACGAGTCGAAGGCGACCTCCAGGTCGAGGGACCGGCGCCCGTCGTCACGGTTGCGGCTCTGGTGCCGCACGAGGCGCAGGCCCAGCGCCTCCACCTCGCGCCGCACCGCGGGCTCCTGGAAGAGCCGCGAGGGGTCGCCGGCCTGCGCACCCGGGGCGAGCTGGCGCAGAGCGCCGAGGACCTCGGGGCCGGCGACCAGGCGCAGCGTCTGGGTGCCGGAGCCGTCGGGGCGCACGACGACGCGTTGTTCCAGCTCCAGACACGAGGCGAGGCAGAGGGAAGCGGAGAGCAGGGGGAGAAGCTGCCGCATGGGGCCTGGATCGGCCCTTGGCATCGGCCCCCTGAAGCGGCGCCGGCCGGAGGGCATACTTGGACCGATGCCACCCTCCCGCGCGATCGTCCTGGCCCTCCTGGCCGGAGCGCTCCTTCCCGCCCAGGAAGGCAGCGGCAAGCCGGTCGACGCCGCCGCCTCCCGCCCCGCCTTGCCGCAGCCGGTGGAACCCGTTGCCGTGCCCGCCGCGAGCGACGCCGCGGCCAAGACCACCCTCGCCGAGGTGCAGAAGATGCTGGCCGGCAGGGCGACCATCGCGCAGCGTCTCGAGGCGGTGCAGAAGCTCGGCGCCGCCTCGCACAAGAGCTTCGTGCGGCCGCTGCAGAACCTGGTGCGCAACGACCCTGCACTCACCGTGCGCCGCGGTGCGGCCGATGCCCTGGCCCGGCAGCCGACCAAGGAGACGCGTCCGGTGCTCCTCAATCTGCTGCAGGACGAGAAGGTCGAGCAGGCGCCGGAACTGCTCGCTTCGCTGGTCACGGCCCTGGGGCACAACGGCTACCAGACCAAGGACTGGGACCTGATCGAGAAGATGTTCGGGCGAGAGTTCGGGCCCACCTACGTGCCCCTGCAGAAGGCGGTGCTGCACCTCGCGCGCACCAAGAAGGAGAAGCAGGCCGTGCCGCTCCTGCTCCAGCACATCGACGAGCCTGCGCCCGAGAACGTCGACGCCGCCGACAACCCGCCAGCCGAGTACTGGGAGCGCCGCTGGAAGGCATGGGCCGTGTGGAAGGGCGAGGTGAAGGACACCCTCTTCGCCATCACCGGCCAGCGCTTCAGCACGCGCCAGGAGGCCGTGCTGTGGCTCAGGGCCAACGGTCAGCGCCTGGGGATCCCGGGTGGCTGAATCCACGGGGGCCCGCGCCGAGATCCTTGCCGTGGCGCCCTGGCTGACGGCCGCGGACCTGGGCACCTGCGTGGTGGGCTCGGCGGCGCTGGCGGAGGCGTGCGCCCGTGCCGGCGTCCCCGGGCCCGCGAGCCACGACCTGGACCTGGCCTGGGCCCTCGACCCCGCAGCGGGCGAGGCGCTGTTGCGCGAGCGGGGCGTGTTCGAACCCACCACCGAGGCCAACCGGGCGCGCGGCACCCTGGCCCTGCGGCTGGGCGCGAAGCGGGTCGAGATCACGAGCTTCCGGGCCGGCGATCCGCGAGCCCCCATGGCCGAGCGGATCGCGGCCGACCTGTGCGCCCGCGACATGAGCGTGGGGGCATTGGCGTGGTGGCTGGCGGAGGATCGCATCCTCGACCCGCTGCGCGGTCTGGATCACTGGCGCGAGAAACGCATCGTCGCCGCGGGCGACCCGGCCGAACGCATCCGCGAGCACCCCGTGCGCCACCTCCGCTACTACCGCCGCGCGCACGAATGGGGCTTCACCGTCGATCCCGCGATCCGCCGCGTGGCTCCCGACCCGCGGGTCCTCGCCCGGATCCCCGGCGAGGCATTGGCCGCGGAGCTGCGCTTCGGCCTCCTGCGCGCGGCCTCGCCAGGCCGCTTCCTCCTGGAAGTGCACGAGGTCGGACTCCTGCCGCACCTGCTCCCAGAACTCGCCCCTCAGTTCGATGGCCGTCCGGCCGGCCCGATCCGCCACCACCCCGAGGTCTCCCAGGCCCAGCACCTCGTCCTGGCCCTGGAGTGGGCCGTGCGCCGCGTGCGCGACCTGCCCGAAGCCGACCGGCTCGCCGTGCTGCTGGCGGTCCTGGTGCACGACCTGGGCAAGAGCGCCACGACGCCGGCCGAATGGCCCAGCCATCGCGGCCACGAGCGGGAGGGCGTGAAGCTCCTGCACACCCTCCTCGCGCGCGTGCCGAGCCTCGCCGACACCCAGACCGTGCGGCTCTGCGAGGCCGTATGTGAACTCCACCTCCTGGCCCGCCAGCCCGAAGCACTCCGCCCCGGCACGCAGGTGGACCTCTACGAGGAGTGGCTGCGCCGCGGCCTGCGCGACGATCTCTTCGCCCTCGCGCTGGGCGCAGACGTCGGCGGCCGACTCGGCCGCGAGGCCGAGGGCGACGCCCTGGTGGCCCATGTGCGGGCGTTCCTCGCCCGCCTGCGGGCCCGCTGCGAGAGCGTGGACGCGGCGGCCCTCCGGGCCCAGTGCGGCGACGACCTGCCGCGCTTCCGCGCACTCCTGCACGAGGCCCGCGCCCGCGCCCTCCGCGACGGGTGAACCGGGGCGGCCGGCGGTCGGCCACGACCAACGCCCGTGCCGGTGGCGCCTTCCCAATGCCAGGGGCCGCAATGCGCCTGGCGCGGCGGGTCGCGGCAGACGGATGAGGATGCTGCGTCAGCCGGTCGGCCTGGTTCCATGGCATCCGGCCACCAGACCCCCTTCGCGGCCCGTGGTCACGCTCGAGTGTCACCCATCTGCGCGGGTTGGACCGGCACGACCCCCCTCCGGAACGCCTGGAAGGCTGCACGAAGAAGCGCACATGTGCGCGCTGCACGGCTCTATCCGACATCCGCCGCCTTTGCACATCCCTTGCCGGGCTTGATGGCCCGGAACACCTCCCGGCCGGACGGCTCCGCTTCGCCGAATGGCGCTGGCACCGCGCGTGCCTCGAACCCGGCCTCCGCGAGAAGCTCGAGCCACTCGGCCCGCGCGAACAATCCGAGTACATGCCGGTCCTGCTCCACGCGCACGACACCACTCCCCTCACGCAGCAGGTAGGCGAAATCGACCGTATAGCATGAATCCGTTGGATCGGGATCCCACGTCCATTCCACGTAGCGCAGGCTCCGGAGCGCACCATCGTGACCACCGTGCTGCGTCGAGGGTCGGAAGTTCTCGCGAATGTAGTCGGGTGCGAAGAGAGCCACGCCGCCCTCCTTGCAGTGGATGAACGCCGTCTGCATCGCCTGTCGCAAGTCATGCACCGTGCTCATGTACCCGATCGCGTCCTGGACGAACACGCAATCGAATTGACGACCGAGCCTCACGACCCGCATGTCACCTTCTACGTGCGTGCACTCCGGGTTGAGAGCTCGGCTCACAGTGAGCATCCCAGGAGCGCGATCGACCAGCGTGACCTCGAACCGCTTCTTGAGGTGGGAGGCGTTGTTCCCCCCTCCAGACCCGAGTTCGAGGAGCGTGCGTAGCGGGTGGCCGCAGGCCTCGATCAGGACCCGCTGGTAGAACAGCGATGCCTCCTCGTACTCGGCAGGCTGCGACACAAGGGGCCACCACGACGCCAGTTCCCCATACAGCCTGGGCTCCGGAGCGCGCCCGTCCCGGTCTCCCCCCTCCCCCCGCCTTTGCGATCGAGCATCCATGTCGTTCGGCATTCCTGGGACGCCTACCGACCGCGGGTCGACCACTCAGGCGCGGCGTCCGGCGGCCGCCGGTCCGCCACCGACCATACGGCTCCATTCGCTGCCAAGACACATTGGCCAGCAGCGAACCCCCACCTGCCTCGCCACACCCTCGCCACTCCCACCAACCCGGCCGCACGAACATTCCTCTCAGGTGTTTGCACGATGCACCTCACACATCCCTGCCGATGTCCGCCAACTCGAACCATCTCTGCATCCCCATATGCCAGATGCCCACCCGGTTCATGCGTTCACACCTGGTTCATCCCGCGACGGCGTCGCGGCTCGCCGAAGCGCGTCCGCTCTCCGCCGTTGTCGAAGGGCCGGCCAATCGGCGAATGCCAGGACCACGAGCCCGAGGGGTCCGCAGATGCCGATGCACATGGCAACACCGGTTCCGAATCCTGCACGCGTGGCGATCCGGACCAGGGTGAACAGTCCGAATGCAACCGAAGCGCACCACACGACCACCTCGGCCAATTCATCCCAATTCACGAGGCTGCTCCTTTCGCTCAACCTCCCACGGTCGGCGCCCACAAGCACACGCCTGCAAAGCGCCCGTGCGTCGCCCTGCGGCCCCATGCCCTGCGTAGCTAGTAGGGAGCTTGGATGCGTTCATACGTCACCGTCCTGGCATCGAAGAGCTGTCGTGTGTCGGCCATGCCGTTCCGCGCGAGGTGCCCGCTGAAGAGCACTCCCTGGGAAGCCCACACGATCCGCTGGCCGTCCACGTCAGCCCACTCCCACTCGGAGTGGACCGTGCCCTCCTGACGACTCTCGTTGTATTTCATGTGTTCATCGAAGTAGCAGCCACGCCCGACAGGGTGGTCAACGGTTTCATGCGCGTACTTGTGCAAAGACCAGTGCTCGTCGATGCGCCGCGAGAAATGCGCGACTCGGCCGCCTCTGCCATCGGGCCTGCGGTCGTGAAGCGTCCACCCGTCCCGCTGCAACCGCACGTAGTAGACGGCCGGACACTCATAGCCAGGACCGCGGGGCCAGGGGCATTCGTACTGATGTGCAAGGCCCGGCGCCTCCCAGGTGATTCCACGGGCGCAAGAGCCGCCATTCAGCCAGAACGTGTCGTTCGTGATGAACAGGCCCCCTCCGTGCCAGCAGTCGCCCTTCGGCCAGAGCCCAAGTACCTTGACATATGGCGCCTTCGACACCGCTGTCCAGGAACCGAGCATCTCGGACTTCCAGCGACCGTTCATTGCGAAGTAGATGAGGTGCCGGCCGTCAGGAGACAGATCGCAACGGCGCTCATACATCCTGCCACGGAGCCACTGGCCCATGTGGAACTCATCCGTCGTACGATCCCAGCCAATGACTGCGACCTGTCGCGAGGGCCCCCTGCGGATCAGGACCGCGGTCTTGGCATCGCGCGCCAAGATTGCGTGGAGGCGAGGCGGGACTGCTGGCGACATTGATGCCCAGATGTTGCCGCCGGGCCCCGAGCGGAGTCAAGTGCGTGGCGCCCTCGGCGTACGGGGGCTGCGCGCCCGCCGGCAAGCGCGGTGCGTCGTTTGGTTCCGGACCGCGGACTCGCGCCACAGTCATGCGACAGCCCGGTACCCGCGCGTATGCGGCAGACCCGCCAGGGTGGTTACGAAGGGAGCCTTCCCCCGGCTGTCGCCGTCCGGGCACTCGCCCTGGACCGCATCCCGCCCCATCAGGATCGGGCCGATCGTCGCTGGTCTTGTGCCGTTGCCGTCGGCCCGGGCGGCGAGTGTGCAGAGGCCACCTTCGGACAGTGCCCCGCTGCGTGCAAGTGCGCCTGCGACCGCTTCGAGTGCTCTACGATCGCTCCTGGAGCGATCCCGTCATCCGTGGACTGACACCGAGGCGGTGCTCGCTGGTCAGCCAGCGAAGTATCCGCCGAACTCGGACGGATCCAGACGACCGTCCTCACCCACCTCGAACTTGCCGGCAAGCCACTCCAGCCGCGTTGCACCGACCAGGGCCTGGGCCTGGTCGAGGGCAATCCGGATGGATTCGTAGACCCCTACATCCAGGATCGCGCCCGAACCCCCCAGAAGATACACGCAGTACGTGGGCGGCCCTTCGCTGGCAGCTCGGCAGATCGAGACGACAACCCACCGAGCCGGAATCGGCACCGGCGGATCACCGGCGTACACCGGACTTGGCGGCGCGTCCGCAGGAATGCGCGCCACCCGGATCAACGTCTCACGCTCCTCACGCATCACGATCTCCGCCGGCCAGCGGCTGTCGCGCCTTGTTGCACTCGCCGTCCTCCGAGCTGCTGTGGTTGCCGGACCATGTCAGCCAGGCAGACTGCCATGCACCGCAGGCAGGTGCAGCGCCGTGCGTTGCGCTGCAATCAAGCGTTCGATCTTGGCACGGAACGCCACCGGCTCGGCAACCAATTCGGCGAACTCACTGCATTCCTGGCGCAGCTCAACGAGCCATGCAGGCTCCCCGGCCCGCGGGGTGGCCATGCGGCGGAACAAGTCTTGCGCAGCCATGCCCTTGCCACCAAGCGCAAGCGATACTGCCTGATGATATGCGCCCCATCCGGCGATGTCGGACCGCGTCTGGATCACATCCGCGACCGCACTTGGCTCACGAAGACCTGCGCGCACCGACAAGACCTCGGCGCCCGCGACCGACGCAAGCCGGGCTGCCTCGGGTCCGAACTGCGCATCCGACATGTATCTCACGAATGGTTCGCTGCGACGAATCATGTCGAAGGACAAATGGCCACTCCAGTTCCAGAGCAGGTGGACTCCGACGTTGAGGTAGGACCCCTGTGACGAACCGGCAGGTTGGAATTCGATTACTGTCACGAACCATCCGCGGTCATCGAGCCACGTCCGCGACCTTCCCTTCTGGATGCATCCCAGGGGAGCCAACATCTCTCGAGCTGCCTGGGTCAGGAGCCTTGCATGTGGGCTCTCATGCCCTGGGCGTGGGTGGCCACCTCGTGAGCCTGGCCGCGTAGCCATGGTGGTGAGGTCGGGCGCGGGGTAGGAGATGGAGGAGCGTGCCTGCTCCAGGACTTTGGAGTTATGGAACCGTATCCCCTGGCTAGGTGTCGGGGCGCAGGACGAGCGTAGCAAGCCGGTTGCTGCCCTGCACCGCATCACCGTCCGGCGGGGTCGAAGTCTACCGCACCGGCAACGGGCTGCGCCCGACGCTCGTCGGCTGCAGCGGCGTGTTGGACAGCGGGCACGACCTCAGTCGCCAACGAACCAGAGGTAGAGATGCAGTTCGGCGGAGAGCCGCTCGACGAGTGGCTCCAGACTTCGTAGGAACTCCCCGATCGGCTCGTTCGCGTGCCGCCGCGCTTGGTCGCGGATGTCGACCCGGAGGTCGCCGGCCTGCGCTGGGTTGAAGACCGCATCGCCGTACGGGTCGAAGTACTTCAGCAACGTGGTCTCGGCGAACCGCCCTCGATGGCCGCACGAGCAAGGACCATGCTCGGGTCGTCGCCGCTCGCGACGACAACGCCACTCTCTCGTCTCAGTTGACCGTCGATGCCCACGCGATCGGTCTGTCCAACGTCTTTGCCGATCAGCCGCGAGCCGCTTGGGGCTCGCGGGCTGCATCGGCTTGTTAGCCACCGCCAGACCATAGCCGCTTCGCTTCGCGAGCGACCGCATCCAGTTGACCTGCGTCGAGGCCAAGTTCAGCGTCCAGTTGCCAGCGGTCTGGTCCGCCGGGGTCAGACCGTAATCGAACCGCCACGGTAACGTGACCGAGGCAGTCGATGCTCAGCTCGATTCGAAGCTCGCCCTCAAGCGATTCCCACACCTTCGGTTCCTGCCAGCCTTTCCAGTCCTTTGCCGCCTCAGCCAAGAGCCTCGCGATGCCAGCGCCGTCGGTGTACGCGTAGACATGGCGCGTTGCCGAGTGATCCCTCGAGATCACCGATACCCGAAAGTGGTCGTCCTCGACGTCCGAGAACTCCACGACGGCATCCGAGTTGGACGAGGTGAGGCGCAGCGTGCTCACGTGTGGCTAACGTCTTTGACCTTGAGCCGCGAGCGCCGCTGCGGCACTCGCCGACTCCAAGGTCGTGTTGGGCAGAAGTGTATAGTCCGGGGATCGTCCGGTCGCGGTCACCAGACCAGGACCTTATTCGTCGGGAACCCACTCGTCGATCGCCGTGCAGCTCGCGAAGAAGTCAACGGCTTCGGAGAGCGGGGCGTCATCGAACCAACAGGTCATGACGAATGCCCCCGGCCTGCCATGCACTTCGTCCAGGACCGTCACCATGTCGATGCAGTCATCCCCTCGCTGCTGGTCGGGCCGAAGCAGACCGCGTACCGACAACCGGATCGCACAAGTTGCTCGGACAGGGAATGCCGTTCCTCGGGCCCGACCGCCGTGTCGGCCACGACCAAGAGGACCGCGAACTCTGCGCCGCCGGTGGGCCAGGCGAAGGAGTAGGGCCGGGAAAGGCGGCCAAGCCACAGCGTCCGTGAATCATTGATCGAGAGAATGCGCACGCCTCGACCCAACCCGTAGATGCCACATCTACGTTGCCGCCCGGGTTGCGGCGGGTCCGGCTGCCTGGTGCGGCACGACGCCGTGCATCCTGGCCGCAGCGACCCGGGCGGGAGTCGGAATCTACGCTCCGGTCGACTCATGGGCATCCCCCCGCAGCATGCGCCTCTGCCCAGGACCTCAAGGCGTCCCTCCGTCCTCCACGCCGCCTTGCCCGTCGCGTCTGAGCAGTCGATCTGCCCGGCTCCCGACCCAGGCGGTGCCCGGTCCCGCACGTGCGTGCGCACCCTCGTCGTGGCGCCATCCTCGTGCCCCGGCTGCCCCGGGGCGGCGATCGGCGAGACCGGTCGCGCGACGCGAGCGCCGGCCGGATCGGCACCGACCTTCGCCTGCGAGTCACCCGGGAACGGCCGCGGCCGGGATGCGCCATGCCTCCGCGACGCCGCGTTACGCTCGCCCCGGAGCACGCCGGCTCCACGGTCTTGTTGGGCGGTGTGCCGCACCACCTACTTGTCGACGATGGCTCGAAGCACGCCGACGGGAACACATACGCGATCGGACGCACTCTCGAAGCAGACGAAGTCCTGGGCTACCGCGGCCAACTTGAACTCCCTTGCGCCCTCGGGAACCGCGGACGTCCGTTTCTTGGAGCTCCTGACGTTCCTGTGGGTGCAGTCGGTGGGTAGTTCGCCGGCGTAGCTGGGCGGCGAGGGAGGATCTCGGCGGAAGAGGTTGGAAAGCGCACCGGCTCCAGGAAGCTGGAGCTGTGAAGAA
>JADLFX010000081.1 GCA_020849665.1 Planctomycetota bacterium
CATGGACGCGACACGATCGTGCCGCGTCCGTGTTCGGTCCTCCCGCAGTCTTTTCCCACAGAGCTCCAACTCCATGCGCACCCCGCTCCTCATCGCCGCGGTCGCGTTGCCCACGATGCTCGCCGCACAGAACGTGCAGCTCGTGCCCGTCGGCAACTTCAAGAACGAAGGCCACTCCGGCGTCGTGCTGCCGTTCAACGATCAGAACATGATCATGCAGCAGTGGATGCCGGCCGCCGACCTCGGCCTCCCCAACAACGCCTCGATCATCGCCATCGAGTTCATCAAGGAGTCGAACTTCTCCAGCGGCACCACACCGCTGGTGGTTCCGCCCGCGACGATCGAGAAGTGCGAGGTGCGCCTCGGTGCCGGCGCCGCCGCCCTGGGCACCGATCCGGCCCTGAACTTCGCCTCCGGCACCGTCCCCGCCCTGGCCAACGGCGCGTTCACGAACCTGGCCGTCCCCGGCTACTCGTCGCCGCTGGCCACGGGTCCTGGTGGCAATACCGCGGTGGTCCTGCGCCTGTCGGTCCCGCACGTCTACGACAACACCAAGCCCCTGCTCCTGGACATCCGCAATCTGGCCTCGAACCAGACCAACGTGACCACGGGCAACATCACCGACCGTTCGCTGCAGACCGGCTTCGGCGCGATCCGTGGTTGGGGCTGCCCGAACAACGCCGCGCAGACTCCGAACTGGGGCGGCTTCACGGGGCTCTTCGTGCCCGGCCTCACCACCACGGGGCAGATCACCAACGCCAGCACCACGGTGTCGGCCTGGGCCTGGTGGCTCGGCTTCCAGTTCCAGACCGTCCTGGGCCAGGCTCCCGGTGTGCCGCTCAACAGCATCATCCCGGGCACCGGCCCGCTGTGCCGTCTCTGGGTCGACCCCCAGTTCGTGTTCTCCGGCACGGGCACGACGTTCCCGCAGGTCATCAGCATCCCGATCCCGAACAACCCGGCGTTGCTGGGCGTGCCGGTCGGTTCGCAGGCGGTGTTCCTCGACACCAACGCGGCCGGCGGCCTGACGCTCAACCCCGGCCTGTACGCGTTCGTCAAGAACACCAACCCGTACCACGGGATCCGTCTGGCTCTGCGCACGGGCAACGGCGACTTCTCCGCCGCCGTGACGCCCCAGCCGGCGCTGAACACGATTCCGCTGCAGGCCTACGGCGTGACGATCAAGATCCACTACCTGTGATCGGGTAGTGCGACGCACCGGTCCGCGCGACGCGGACCGGTGCCCGACCGGTCGCGCGGCGGCGCCGCTGACTCCCTGGCGCGAGGTCGCGCGACCCCCTCGGCGATGTGCGTTGGCCGCCCGGTGCGGGGCGCGCGCGGCATACGACCAGGGTGCCTGCCATGCGGCGAGCGCGACGGATCTTCGAGCGTCAGGGGCTGCACCTGCTCGCGCTCACGCTGCTGCTCGCCGCCGTGCGTGCGGCTGCGGAAGTGCCGGGATTCGCGGCGGGATCCGTCGCGGGAGCGCCGACCGTGACCTGGGTCGTGGTCCACCTCGCGGTCACCGTCGCCCACCAGGTGCTCGTGTGGGCGTCCTGGCGGCCGCAGTTGTACGGCGAGTTCTGGACGCGCCTGCTGGGTGCTGCGGCGTTCCCCCTCCATGCGGCCGCATTCACGGTCCTGGGCCTGGGCCGCGTCGCCTCGATCTGCGCGGTGGCGCTGGCCAACGCCGGCACGCTCGGCGTCGCGCCCTGGCTGGCGCAGACCCTCGCCCTGCTGCTGGTGCCCCCGGTGCTCTACCTCTTCGTGTCCGTCGGCCGCTGGTTCGGGTTCCGGCGTGCCATGGGGCTCGACCATTATGACCCGGCGACGCGCGCGCTGCCCCTGGTGCGCGAGGGGATCTTCCGCTGGTCGGGCAACGCGATGTACACGTTCGGCTTCCTGCTGCTGTGGATCCCGGGGCTGTGGTGGGGCTCGCTCGCCGCCCTCGTGTGTGCGGCGTTCGGGCACGCGTACATCTGGGTGCACTACGCGACCACCGAGGCGCCCGACCTGCGCGCGATGTACGGAGGCCGCGGCACGGGCTGAGCGGCCGCGCGCGCCCGCCGCGGCCTGGGCGAAAGACCGCCCGCGCGGCGGCGTTGCCCGCCCTCCTGGTATAAGGGCCCCCCCGCCGGGGAGAGCTTCCCCGGCCTGCGCGCCCGGCCCGGGACCGTTCCCCGCATGACCACGTTCTCCTCTGCCCAAGCCGCCGTCCCCGCCGCGCCGGCAGGCACTGGTGCCTTCCGCCTCGCGGTGCTCCTGGTCGCCCTCACCCTGGTCCTGATCAAGATGGGCGCGATGGTGACCAGCACCGACTCGGGGCTGGCGTTCTACGACTGGCCGCTGGCCAACGGCTCGCTCTGGCCCGCGCAGATGACCACCGAGGGCTACTACGAGCACCTGCACCGGATCGTCGGGGCCGTGGTCGGGCTGGTTACGATCGCCCTGGTCGTGGTCGTGCACCGGCGCGACCCGCGCCCGTGGCTGCGCAAGCTCGTCTACGCCGTGCTGGGGCTGGTGATCCTGCAGGGGCTGCTCGGCGGCGCCACGGTCCTGGCCAGGCTGCCCGCGGCGATCTCGGCCACGCACGGCACCCTGGCGCAGGTGTGCCTGTGCGCGATGGTGTTCGTGGCGTTCGCGCTCGCGCCCGGCTTCGCGGTGCGATGCGCGGCGCCGGCGGGTCAGGTGCGCACCGCGCGCCGCCTCACGGCCCTCGCGCTGGGCATGGTGTTCGCGCAGCTGGTGGCCGGGGCGGTCGTGCGCCACGCCAACCTGACCGGCGTGCTCTGGCTGCACGTCCTGATGTCGATGGTGGTGGCGCTGTGCATCCTGCTGGCGGCGCTCCACGCGATGGCGCGGTTCCGCGAGGTGCCTGGGATGGCCACGACCGGCAGGTGGGTGCTCGGGGTGCTGGGCGCGCAGCTCGTGCTCGGCTTCGCCACCCTCGCGGCCCGCGGCGCCGGCAAGGGCTCCGACTCGGCCTCGACCGAGAACGTGGGGCGCGCCCTGATCCTGAGCGGCCACGTGCTCTTCGGCGCGCTCACCTTCCTGCTCGCCACCCTGCTGCTCGCGCGGGTGTACCGCAACCTCGTGCCGGCGCCTGCGGGCGGGGCGCCGGCGACCCGGTGATCACGGCCGTGGCGGCGAGCCCGGGCGCGGGGCGCCTGCGCGCGTTCCTGGAGCTGGGCAAGCTCCGGCTCTCCGCGCTCGCCGTGTTCGCGGTGGTCGCCGGGCTCTTCCTGGGCTACCCCGGCATCCCGCCCCTCGGGCTCGTGCTCGCCACCACGGCGGGGACCTTCCTGGTCGCGGCCGGGGGCAACGCGCTCAACATGTACCTGGAGCGCGACCGCGACCTGCTCATGGATCGCACCAAGGGACGCCCGCTGCCCACCGGCCGCCTGCGCCCGGCGGAGGTCCTGGCCTTCGGACTCGCGTCCGGGCTGGGCGGACTCGCCCTCCTGGCGGCTGCCAGCAACCTCCTGGCGACCGCGATCTGCGGGCTGATCTTCGTGAGCTACGTGATGGTCTACACGCCGATGAAGCGGCTCACGCACCTCAACACCCTGGTCGGCGCCGTGCCGGGGGGACTGCCGCCGGTGGTCGGCTACGCCGCGGGCGCGGGGCTGGTGGACCAGAAGGCCCTGCTGCTGTTCTTCATCCTGTTCTTCTGGCAGGTCCCGCACTTCCTGGCGATCGCGTGGCGCTACCGCGAGGACTACCGCCGCGGCGGCATGCAGATGCTGCCCGTGCTCGATCCGGCGGGCACCAGCACCGCGCGGCAGATGATCGCCTATGGCATGGCGCTGGTGGTGAGCACCCTGCTCGCCGGAGTGCTGGAGATCTCCGGCGGGCTCTACCTGATCGTGGCCCTCTTCCTCGGGGTCCTGCTCATGGTGCCGGTCCTGCTCGGCGCGCTCCTGCGCACCGAGGCGACGATGCGCGCCTGCTTCCTCGCCACGATCGTCTACCTGCCGCTGCTCTTCGCCGTCATGGTCCTCGACCGCGCCCCATGATCCTCGCCAACGTCTACGAACTCCTGCCCACGGTGAACGCAGGCCTCAACGCCCTCGCGTTCTCCTTCCTGGTCGCGGCGCTGGTCGCCGTGAAGCGCGGCAGGGTCGAGCTGCACAAACGCCTCGTCCTCACCGCCGCAACCCTCTCCCTGCTCTTCCTGATCTGTTACCTCGTGTACCACTTCGAGGTCGGCTCCGTGCGCTTCCGGAAGGAGGGGTGGATCCGCGTGGTCTACTTCACGGTGCTGATCTCGCACACGGTGCTGGCCGTCGTGCAGGTCCCGCTCATCCTGGCCACCCTCTGGCTGGGACTGAAGGACCGCCGCGCCGCCCACCGCCGCCTCGCGCGCATCACCGCGCCCATCTGGCTCTACGTCTCGTCCACCGGCGTCGTGATCTACCTGATGCTCTACCGGATGTGACTCTGAGCAATCTCGACGGTCGCGTCACGCGCGCGTAACACTCCCCGCAGGTGCACGCGCGCTGCGGCCCTTGCGGATCGCGCGCCCGGCGCGATGCTCTTCCGCCATGCACCCGCGCGCAGCCTTCGGACTCCGGGCCCTGGTCCTCCTCGCCGTGCTCGGCACGCACGCCACCGCCCAGGACACGCGGCCGGCCTCGGCCCCCAGCGCCGATCCCATCGCCGAGGCATTGGCACGCGTGCGCGCCAAGCCCGAGGAGGAACGCTGGCGCACGATCGACTGGCGCGAGTCGCTGGTGACCGGGCTGGCCGAGGCGAAGACGGCCGGCAAGCCGGTGTTCCTCTTCACCTACGACGGCACGCTCGACGACGGCAACTGTTGACCCGGCTCCGTAGCCGTGAGGGCCGGGACGCTCTCCGACACCCGTGTGCTCGCGCTGCTGCAGCGCCACTTCGTCTGCGTGCACCTGCCCGAGCTGTGCACCAAGGACCTGATCGCCGACCCCGAGGACCTGGCGCTCCTGGAGCGCCTGCACCGCGACGCCCTCGCCAGGCGCGGCGGCGACGGCCTGGGCTGGCCGGGGTTCTTCGGCGGCGAGCGCGAGGCGTTCCTCACCCCGGACGGCGAGCTGGTGGACATGTTCCTGTCCCTGAACGTCGGCACGAAGGAGCAGCGCCAGTACACCCCCGCCGCGCGCGCCAGGCCGGATGCGGCGGTGGAGCGCTTCTTCCGCGCCGCACGCGCGGTGCTGCAGCGCGTGCATGGCGAGGTGCCCGAGGATCTCGAGGCCCTGCGCGACGGCACGCACCCCGATGTCGCGTCCCGCGCCGCAGCGGCGATTCCGACCCCGCCGCCCGCACCGGCCGGCGTGCAGCGCCTCCGGGTGTGGGTGCGCAACGACCTCGTGATGTACGAGAGCCTCGTCGGCCACAACCTCCTCGACCTCGACGCGACCCAGGCGCGCGCCCTCCTGCCCGAGAAGCCCGCGCCGCAGGCCCGACAGGAGTGGCCGCGCGCGGCCGTGCTGCGCCTCGCGCGGGCCGCCTACCCGCGCGCGGCCGGGGTGCTGCTGGAGGTGCGGGACGAGTCGATCGACGGCTCGGTCACCAGCGAAGTGCTCGCGGTGCACGGCGACACGGTGCGCGGCACCTTCCGTGGCGCGCTGCGCCTCAGCGCGGAGCGGCTCGAGGAGCGGGGCCGGCGCGACTCCTACCGGCCGTTCCGCGGCGCCGACGCCGAGCTGGCCGGCGACTTCGAGTTCGACCTCGCCAAGGGCTGCTTCACGAGCCTGCGCCTCGTGAGCACCTCCGGATCGGGGCGGTTCCAGCACCACCCGAAGGTGGAGTCCCTGCCCTACGCGATCGGCGTCGAGCTCCTGCCGGACGGCTAGCCTGGAGCAACCGTTGCTCCGGCGCTCCCGCCGGCGTCTGCTGGAGACCGCCGCGATCCGGTCCGGAATCGGAGGCGGCGTTCCCAGGCCACAGGAACCCCATGCTGCAGAGCTTCCACGTCCGCGACCTGGCCCTCATCGAGCACGCCGAGCTCGCCCTCGCGCCCGGCCTGAACGTGCTCTCGGGCGAGACCGGCGGCGGCAAGTCGCTCCTGGTGCGCGCCCTCGAGCTCCTGCGCGGCGAGAAGGCCCAGGCCGGGCTGGTCCGGCACCAGGCGCCAGAGCTGCGCGTGGACGGCGAGTTCGTCCTCCAGGCCGGGGAACGTGCCGCGGCGGTGGCGGCCCTGGTGCGCGAGGTGGCGGGAGTCGAGATCGGCGAGGAGCCTCTCGTGCTCACCCGGATCGTCGATGCCGAAGGCCGTTCGCGCGCACGCATCCAGGGGCGCCCCGCGCCGCTGCACGCGCTGCGCGCCCTGGGCGAATGGCTCCTGGAGATCCACGGCCAGGGCGACGCGCGCTCGCTGATGCGGCCGGAGATCCAGGCCGAGATGCTCGACTCGTTCGGGCGCTGCGCGCCGGCGCGCGCCGCGTTCGCCGAGGGTCTCGCCCGCGCCCGCGCCCTGGCCGCAGAGCTGCGGTCGGTCAGCGGAGCAGAGGCCGAGCGTCGCGACCGCGCCGAGTTCCTGCGCTTCCGCGTGCAGGAGCTGGAGCAGCTCGGACTCCAGCCCGGCGAACTCGCGCGCTTGGAGGACGAGCACCGGGTCCTCGCCCACCTCGACCGGCTGCGCGAGCTGCTCGCCGCATCCCTGGCCGACCTGCAGGACGGCGAGGCCAATGCCGCCGACGCGCTGGGCCGCGCGGCGCGCGCCCTGGGCGACGCCGCGCAGATCGACGGGCGCCTCCGGGGGGCGAGCGAATCCGTGGCCGAGGCCGTCGAACGGGTGGCCGAGGCGGCGCGCGCCGCGCAGTCGGGTCTCGGGCGCCTGGACCTCGATCCCGAGCGGCTCGGCGCGGTGGAGGCGCGACTGGCGGCGGTGCGCGAAGCCCTGCGCCGCCACGGCCCCGGCGAGGCGGAGCTCCGCGCCGCGCTCACGGCGATGCGTGCCGAACTCGGGCGCCTCGAGTCGCCCGAGCGCAGCGCCGAGACGCTGGCCACGCGCCTGCGCGAGGCGACCGGCGAGGTGGCCAGGCTGGGCCGCGCGCTGCTGCGCGGGCGGGCCAAGGCTGCGCCGGCATTCGCGGCGGCGATCCAGGGCGAGCTGCAGGGTCTCGGCATGGCCCAGACCCGGATCCGGGTGGACCTCGACGCCGAGGTGGCCGAGGCCGGGCTGCTCGAACGCGCCACCGCGCACGGCCCCGGACCGGTGGAGCTGATGGTGCAGATCAACCCGGGCGAGCCGTTCCAGAAGCTGCGCGACACCGCCTCCGGCGGCGAGATGGCCCGCCTCGTCCTGGCGATCAAGAAGTGCCTGGCCGATCAGGACCGCGTGCCGATGCTGGTCTTCGACGAGGTCGACGCCGAGATCGGCGGCCGCCTCGGTCTCGCCGTCGGCCGCAAGCTGCGCGAGGTGGCGCGCAACCATCAGGTGGTGATCGTCACCCATCTGCCGCAGGTCGCCGCGTTCGCGCAGGCGCACTTCCGCGTCGCCAAGGCCGTGCGCGACGGCCGCACGCTCTCCGCCGTGGAGCGCCTGCAGGGCGCGGCGATCGAGCGCGAGCTCGCGGCGATGGCCGCCGGCGAGGGCGCCGACGCCGCGTCCCTGGCCGAGGCGCGCCGGCTGGTGGGGAAGGCACGGCGGGAAGAAGCCTGAGCGGGCCGATCCTCAGCGGTTCAGGCGCTCGCGCGCGAGCGCCAGGACGGCGTCGACCCGCACCGGCCAGCGCCGCACGATTCCGTTGTCGCTGCCGGTCAGCACGTGCGTGCCGTTCCTGTCCCAGGTCGCGCACCAGAGCGTCGACGGTCCGACCCGGATGCGCAGGAGCAGCTCGCCGCCGGCGCTCCAGATCCGCAGCACTCCGTCCATTGCCGTCGTGAGGAGCGAGCCACCATCGGGGGCGAATTCCGCCCACGTGAGCGCGGCATCGTGGTCCAACGTGCGTTCGGGTGCCAGCCGGCCATCGTGCCAGCGCCAGAGCTTCGCCGTCCCGTCCGCGGATGCCGTGAGCAGGCGCGCGCCGTCCGGCGAGAACTGCGCACGAACCACCCAGCCCGCGTGATTGGCGGGGGGTGCGGGCGTACCGGCCAGGGATCGCACCACGGCTGCGTAGTCCCAACGTGCCTCGACGTAGTGCGTACCCAGGGGATGCACAGCGAGGTCCTGGATCTCGACACCGTGCTGGCGGCCGGGGCCCGCCAGCGGATTGCCGTCCAGGTCGCGTATTCCGACCGTGCCGTCCTGACAGCCGACCAGCAGACGATCCTCTCCCAGGAACGCTACGGTCGCGTTCCGCCAGGCCCTGGGAAGTTGCTTCGCAGTGCGGCTCGGTGCGGGGAACACCGCCCGACGCTGCCCGGTGCGCCCCCACACGGCGACCATGTGGTCGTCTGTCGTGGCGGCCACCCACCCGCCCGAGGGGCTGAACGCGACCCGGTTCGCCGGCGCTCCGATCTCGAGGCGCAGGGATCGGCCCGCTTCCCGTAGCCGCACCGTGCCGTCCGTGGAGGCGCTCGCGAATGCCGGCCCATCGGGCGAGTGCGTGATGCTCGCGATCCGCCGCGTGTGCTCCGACCAGATCGCGAACTCCTCGTCGTCCGTGCGCCAGAGCCGGACCGTGTGGTCGTACGAGGCGCTGGCCACCCTGTTGCCGTCGGGCGAGAACGTCGCGTGCATCACATGGTGGGCGTGTCCGCGGAAGTTGCGCAACAGGCGTCCCCAAAGGTCGTGGAGCCGCACCGTCCGGTCCCAGCTCGCCGTCAGCACGGTGCTGCCGTCCCGCGAGAACTCGATGCTGCGCACGGCATCGTCGTGGCGGAACACGTGCGGCTCGGAGTCGCCGTCCATCCGGCAGATGCGCACGCTGCCGTCGAGCGCACCCGCGGCGAAGCGTTCACCGTCGGGATGGAGCGCGAGACAGCGGATCCCGGAGCTGTAGCGGAGCGCGACCCGCTCGAACGCGCCGTCGGACCTCCACAGCCGCACCGTGCCGTCCAGCGACGCCGTCATGATCCAGTACCCATCGCGGGAGAATGCGGCGGCAGTCAGTGAGTCCGTGTGTCCGCGCAGCTCGGGTCCTCGCGTCCCATCGATCCACCAGAGCCGGGCCGTGAACTCATTCGTCGTCGGTGCGATCTGGCTGCCGAACCCCACGAGCGTGAGCACGCGACGGCTGTCCGGCGAGAAGATCACGTCCCAGAGCATTCCCGGATGTCCGGGCAGCGGGAGCACCGTGTCGCTGGCGATCTCCCACAGATACGCCAGGCCTCCGAACGTGGTGATCGCGACCCGGCTCCGGTCCGGAGAGAACCGCACTCGAAAGGTCTGTCCGTCCGGGCCGGCGGCGCCCGGCAGCTGGGGCGCAGCGAGTCTCGCGCCAAGGAAGCTCCACAGCGCCACCTCGCCCCCGCGGGATGAGGTCACGACGCGTTCACCGTCACCGTCGATGTCCACGACGTTGTGGTCGTGTTGCAGCACCAGGGAGGTGCCGCTGGCCAGGTCCCAGATCCGCACGGTGCCGTCGTCGGAGCACGTGGCGATGCGTCTCCCGTCCCCCGAGAACACGCTGCGCCAGACCGCCGCCCGGTGGCCGAGGAGCACGCGCTCCACATGGGTGTTGGCGAGCGCCTCATAGAGGGTCGAAAGGGTCTCCACACCGGGGGTGCGCTCGTATGCCGGCAGCGCGTGTGCCAGGCCGGCCGCCGGGTCGGTCTCGCTCGTGGTGCGTGCCCTGCCGGCTTGGGCTAGATCCTCCGCCTCGTTCAGTGCTGCTTGGACCTGCCCCAACGCCACCAGCGCGAGTGCGATGCCCAGCGTCAGGGTTGCGAGCACCAGGGCCGCAAGAGGATTGCGCTGGGTCCAGCGTCGCGCGCGCAGCATCGGACCCGCGGGGTGGGCGAGGACCGGCATGCGTGTTCGGAAGCGTGCCAGGTCCTCTGCCAGCGCCAGGGCGCTCGCGTACCGACGCGCTGGTTCCGGCGCCGTGGCGGTCGCGAGGATCGCGCGCAGGTCTCTCGGCACTCGCCTGGCCGACCGCGCCGCCTCCGCGGCGGCGCCGGCGCGGATCGCGCGGTACAGGTCCTCGCGGTTGGCGGCCTGCACCGGCAGCTCCAGCGTCAGGCACTCATGGAGCACCACCCCGAGCGCGTACACGTCCGTGCGCGCGTCGATCGACCCGCTCCGGCCGTCGACCTGCTCAGGGGCCATGTAGGCGGGCGTTCCCAGGCGGTCGCCCGAGAGGGTCAGGCGCTCCTCGGTCGTGGTGTCCTGCGCGAGGCCGAAGTCCAGGACCACGGGATTCCCGTCGGGTTCGACCATGATGTTGTCGGGCTTGAGGTCGCGATGCACCAGGCCGGCGAGGTGCGCGACGTGGATCCCCCGTGCCACCCTCTCGACGAGCGTCACGGTCCGGAGCGCGTCATCCGGCCGCTCCCCGGAGGCCGCCAGTTCCGGCGCGGCCCTGGCCCCAGGATCCAGGTCGACGCGGTCGCGCCGAGTCTCACGTGCCGCCGCGAGCAGCGCGCCGAGCGTGTGCCCGGGCACGTGGCGCATCGCGAGGAAGGGCACGCCGTCTACCTCCCCGACTTCGTACACGGGGCAGAGGCACGGGTGGTCCAGGCGCGCCGCGGCCAGCGCCTCGCGGTGCAGACGCGCGCGCGCGCGGCGCGAACCTAGTGCGGCCTCGTGCAGGACCTTGAGCGCCACGGTGCGTCGCAGGGCCGGGTCCTCGGCGAGCCACACCGCGCCCATGCCGCCGCTGCCGATCTGGCGCAGGAGTCGGTATCCACCGATCGACCTGCGCTCGGCGAGCGTCGGCGCGGTCGGCCCCAGGAGGTCGTGATCGGCGAGGATGCGGAGCCGGCGCAGCGCGTGCCGCGTCAGCTCCGGCTCCCGCACCGCGTGCTCCGCCGCCCGCGCCTCGCGCTCGGGGCCACTCAGCTCGAGCAACTCGAGCACCAGGCGGTCGACTCCCGCCAGGTCCGGCTCGTCATCGCGATCTGGAGGGGAAGCGGGTGTGGGCATGGGGATCGGATGCTCGGCCGCGTCGGGGTCGCCGGTGAGCCGCTACGGCTGCTGGGGATTGAAGCCCGCGGCGTGACTCGCGGCGAGCGGCCCCCGCCCGCACGCGCTGCTCTCTGCCCAGATCCACTGCACGAAGAGCGGCAGGCCCGGCAGGGAGGGGGGCAGCGGCAGGGCCTGCTGCCACGCGCCCGCCGGCGTGGAGACGGCGGGCAGCACCAGGGACGCGCCGCGCAGATCGATCAGCAGATCCACGTTCAGGATGCGCGCGGGCGACTGGGGCAGCGTGCCGAGCAGGAACACCCCCGCCGAGCCGCGCGGGGCGCCATTGCCCAGGAAGGCCAGCCGCGCGTTGCCGGGGGCAGGGATCGAGTTGGGTTGGAACCAGACCGGGCCGCGGCATCCCGGCGAGCTCGTCCCATGGCGCGTCATCCCCACGGGCACGCCTGGTTCGTACGGCAGCAGATCGAGCGTGCACACGAACGCGTCGAGCTGGCCACCGGGCACCGACTGCAGCGCACCCGGTGTCGTGGGGAAGGTCGTGTTCGTGTAGCCGGCCAGCGTGACGAGGCCATCCCCTTGGCGCGCGATCGCCACCGCGGTTTCCGAGGCCCCGTCGGGACCGCCGAGGTAGGTCAGGTAGTGCAGGTCCGCGGCGCCCTGCCCGCGCGGGTCGAGGCGGAGCAGCATCGCGTCCATCGGGGAGGGCTGCCTGCGGAAGGCACCCCAGGTCGCCGCGACGCCTCCGGCGCTCATCCCCGCGGCGGTGATCACGCCGCTGTCCTCGAGCAGAAGCGTCGTGAGGACGTCGACCCCGGCTCCGCCGAGCAGCGTCGCGTAGCGCAGGCCCGCCGCACCGGATCGGCCAGGGTCCACGACGGCGAGGACGCCGTCGTTGTTACCGGCCAGGCTGCGCTGCGGCGCGCCAGTGGTGGTGGGGAATGACGTGCCCGGGCTCCAGGAGAATCCGGCGAGGTGGATCAGGCCGCTCTCGTCGACGGCCACCGCCATCGCACCGTCGTCGTCCGTGCCGCCGAGGTACGTCGAGTATCTGCGCGCGACGAGCGTGGGCTCGAAGGTCGTCACGAAGGCATCTGCATACACCCCAGCGTTCCGGCCCTGGTATGCGCTCGCCGAGATGGGGAAGTCGACGGAGGCCGTCCGCCCCACGACGACCACAGTGCCGTCATGAGCCACGGCCAGGTCGCCGATGCTCATGTTGATCGGGATGTTCAGATCGTAGTCCACGCCCTCGTAGCCGCTCCCGCCGAGGAAGGTCGACGCGACCAGCTGCGTGGCTCGGGGCAGCCTCGGGTCCAGCACGGTGACGAACATGTCCGTGTTTCCGGCGAAGCTGCCTTGGGCGCATCCGTAGGTGACCGGGAACGACGCGGACGACGTGACGCCGCAGATCACGAGGCGTCCGGCGGCGTCCACCGCGAGGCCGTTGGCCCAGTCGTGGGCGTCGCCGCCCAAGTAGCTCAGGTAGGTGATGGCCCCATTGCCGTCGAGTTCCGCGACGAACGCGTCGGAGGGCCCGCGCAGCCCGGACTGGTACGCGCTCGGCGTCACGGGGAGGTTCGCCGACGCGGTGGAGCCCACGATGGCGACGCGCGTGCCGTCGGCGGAGACCCTGAGGCCGAAGGCATGATCCGCACCTGCGCCCCGGATTGGAGTGCACCACAGGAGCTGGGCGTTCCCGGCACGACCGGGAGCGAGGCGGGCGACGAAGACGTCGGCGCCGCCAGCGGGGGCGGGTCCGTAGGGCCAGTTCGTCGACTCGGTGCGGCCGGCGATGGTCACGAGGCCCTTCGCATCGACGGCAACGGCATAGGCTGCGTCCCGGCCGGTACCGCCGAGGAGCGTGGACCAGACGAGTCCCTGGGCCGGCAAGGCGGCGGCGAAGGCCACGTGGGCGAGAATCCGGGCGACGTGTAGTCGTGTGCGTGGGAAACGGGGAAACGAGTGGTAGCGGGACGGTTCGTGCATGGCTGCTCCTTGGTGGAATGGCGGCGCGCCGTGCGCCTCCGTCACAGGGAAGACCCAGCGGCGTCCATTCCTCTCGCGCATCCGGCACAATCCTGGGGAACCCATGCCCGATCCCGGCCCCCACCCTGAGAGACGTCCCCTGGCCCGCCTGCTGCGGGCCAGCCAGGAGGGAGATCGGGCAGCGTTGGCCGAACTCCTGGAGTGCTGCGTGCCTGTGGCGAAGGAGTACCTGCGCGCGCGGATGGGTCCGCGGCTGCGGGCATTGGAGTCCGAGTCGGACGTCCTGCAGTCCGTGTGCGGTGACGTCCTGGCGATGCCCGGGATCGCCTTCGACGACGAGGAGGGATTCCGCAGCTGGCTCTGTGCCGCCGTGCTCAACAAGGTGCGCAACCACGACCGACACTTCCACGCCCAGCGGCGCGACGCGCGGCGGGCGGAACCGCTCCCCAGCGATGGCGAACTGCCCGCGGAGAAGCCGGCGGCTGCCTCCCCCAGCCGCGAACTGATTGATCGCGAGCGGAACGACCGCCTCCATGCCGCGCTGCAGAAGCTGCCGGAGCACTACCAGGAGATCGTGCGCCGGGTTCGATTCGATGGGCTGAGCTACGAGGAGGCCGCGGCCGCGACCGGGCGCAGCGTCGCATCCGTGCGCAACATCCTCGCCCGCGCCATCACGCGCCTCGCCGGGCTGCTGGACACCGGGAGGGGGGACCCGGACGACACGCGCTGAGCCGGTTCGGGGATCCGGGTGTCGACCGGGGCTGTCCGGATGCGAGGCGCCCGCGATCCAGGGCGGGCGGGCCCGACCTCGGTTCCCTTACAGTGCCGCCCCCCAGGCCGCCGACTCCTGGCCTGCGACCCCCAGCCATGAGCGCGCCCGTCCCCTGCCTCCTGGAACGCAAGATCCTGCCGAAGGTGTGGGGCGGCCGTGCCCTCGAGCGCGTGCTGGGGCTCGCCCTGCCCCCGGGCGAGAGCATCGGCGAGACCTGGGAGCTCTACGATCGCCCCGACGGCGCGAGCCGCGTGCGCGGCAGCGAGCTGACCGTGCACGACCTGCTGCAGCGCTTCGGCGACGACCTGCTCGGACGCGGTGTCGCGGCGGCGCCGGGCGGGCGCTTCCCGCTCCTGCTCAAGTTCATCGACGCGCGCGAGGCGCTCTCGGTGCAGGTGCATCCGGGCGAGGAGCAGGCGCGCGCCGCCGGGGACAGCGCCAAGAGCGAGGCCTGGGTGGTGCTGGAGGCGGGTCCCAGGGCACGGATCATCCGCGGGCTGAAGGCCGGTGTGACCCGTGCCCGGTTCGAGTCCGTGGCGCACACCGCGCGGGTCGAGGATCTGCTGCACGCGTTCACGCCGCGTGCCGGCGATGCGATCTCGGTGCCCTCCGGCACCGTGCACGCCATCGGGCCGGACGTGGTGCTCTACGAGATCCAGCAGAACTCCGACCTCACCTACCGGCTCTACGACTGGGGCCGGCCGCGGGAGGTGCACCTGCGCGAGGCCCTGGCCGCCGTCCGCTACGAGCAGCCACCCGAGGAGTGCATCGCGCCGGAGCCGATCCCGGGCGGCGGCGAGTGGCTGCTCCGCACGCCGCATTTCCGGGTGCGCCGCTTCCCGGTGAGCGGCGCCTCGGTGCTCGGCACCGAGGGCCGGGTCAAGGTGCTCACCATCCTGGCGGGGCGGGGCACCCTGGGCTGGCGCAGCGGCGGCCGGGACATGCCCCTGGCGCTGGGCCCGGGCGACACGGTCCTGGTCCCGGCGGCGGTCGGCTCGGTGTTCCTCTCGCCGATCGGGGCGATGACGATCCTGTGGTCGGAGCCCGGCGAGGCGTGATCGGCGGCGCGGCAGCGGGCATGATCGGCTGCCAGTGAAACAACGACGACGCGATCCAGGGCCGCGCCGGGGCCACGGCAAGGCCCCCGCTGCACGGCGTGGCGGCCACCACGGAGACGAGCGGGCGGGCAGGAGCGGACCCGGGCGAGGCCGGCCCAAGCCCGCGCGGCGCCGCGCGATCCGGGTCACGCCGGAGGCGGCGCCGGCGCCCGCCACGGACGGCAAGATCCGGCTGAACCGCTACCTCGCCTCGGCGGGGGTGTGCAGCCGGCGCGCCGCCGACGAGCTGATCCAGACCGGCCACGTCACCGTGAACGGCACGGCCGTGACCGAACTCGGCGTGCGCGTCACGCCGGGCGCGGACACGGTGCGCGTCGACGGCGTGAAGGTCGAGCCCGAGCGCAAGGTGTACGTGCTCTTCAACAAGCCCAAGGGCGTGCTCTGCACCACCGCGGGCGACGAGCCGCGGAAGCGCGTGATCGACTACCTGCCGCACGTGCGCGGCCGGATCTACACGGTGGGCCGCCTCGACGCGGAGTCCGAGGGTCTGATCCTGCTCACCAACGACGGCGAGTTCGCGCTCCGCATGATGCACCCGCGCTACGGGATGCCGAAGACCTACGCCGTCACGGTGAAGGGCACGATCGACCAGGCCGCACTCGGCAAGGCGCGCGGCGGCGTGTGGCTGGCGGAGGGGCGCACGGGCGGCATGGAGATCCGCATCGACAGCCGCGAGCGCGAGCGCACACGCCTGCGCGTGACCTTGCGCGAGGGCCGCAACCGCGAGCTGCGCCGCGTGTTCGCGCGCCTCGGCCACGACGTGGTGGCGCTGAAGCGCATCCGCATCGGCGAGCTCACGCTGCACGGCCTGCAGCCGGGCGAGAGCCGCTTCCTCGCCCAGCACGAGGTGCGTGGCCTGCTCGAGCTGGCCCAGAGCACCGCCGCCCCCGTGCAGGAGGACGGCGGATGATCCTGCCCAAGGTCCACGAGGTACGGCTCGACAACGGCTTCCGCGCGCTCCTGGTCGAACGGCACAACCTGCCGGTGGTGGCCAGCCTGCTGGTGTACGAGGTCGGCGCGCGCGACGAGCGCACCGGCGAGACCGGGCTCTCGCATTTCCTCGAGCACATGATGTTCAAGGGCACCGAGCGGTTCGGGAAGGGGATGATCGACCTGCTCACGGCCAAGCTGGGCGGGAGCAACAACGCGTTCACGGACAACGACGTCACCGCCTACCACTTCTCGCTGGCCGCCGACCGCTGGGACACCGCGCTGGAGATCGAGGCCAACCGGATGCGCGGCTGCCTCCTGGACGAGAAGGAGTTCGCCGCGGAGAAGAGCGTGGTGCTGGAGGAGCTGGCGATGGGCGAGGATGACCCCGCCCGCATGCTCTACCAGACCGCCGAGTCGCTGGTGTTCCAGGTGCATCCGTACCACCACCCGGTGATCGGCTGGAAGGAGGACCTGCAGCGGCTCGACGTGGCCGGGATGCGCGCCTACTACGAGCGCCACTACGGGCCGAACCGCGCGTTCCTGGTGGCGATCGGCGACTTCGACCTGAAGACCACCGAGGCCCGGGTGCGGGAGCTCTTCGCCGGCATCCCGCCGCTCGCCCAGCCGCGCGCCGCGGCGCTGCAGGAGCCGCAGCAGAAGGGCGAGCGGCGCGCCGTCGTGCGCTTCCCCGGCAACATCCCGCGCCTGGCCCTGGCGGCGCGCTCGGTGCGCGTGGGTGAGGCCGACGACTTCCCGCTCGACCTGCTCGCGTTCCTGCTCGGCCACGGCAAGACCGCGCGCCTCTACCAGCGCCTGGTCCTGAAGGAGCAGATCGCCACGGACGTGGTGGTGGCCAACGAGTCGCGCCTCGACCCGGGCGTGTTCTGGATCCTGGCAGAGCTGCACGAGGACGCCCAGCCGGCCGAGGCCGAACGCATGGTGCGGGCCGAGATCGAACGGATCGCGCTGGACGGCGTCAGCGCCGCGGATCTGCGGCGCGTGCGCACCCAGATCCGCGCCGGCTTCCTCTTCGAAGGAGAGACCGTCCTGGATCTGGCGGTGAAGCTGGGCCGCTACGAGGCCTCGGCGCGCGAAGGCTACCGGCTGCTGGACCGGGTCCTGCCGGCCTACGACGCGGTGCGCCCGGCGCAGGTGCGCGCGGTGGCCGAGCGCTACCTGGCGCCGGACTCGCTCACCGCGGTGTGGTCGGTGCCGGAGAGTTTCTCGCTGGCCCAGGGGACGCGCCGGTCCAAGGCCGCGCGGGCGCGGCGATGAGCGCTCCCGCGGTCGGGACGGCGGTCGGGCAGAAGCTGCAGCTCGCCATCGGCGAGCGCGTGCTGGATCGCGGGCTGACCCTCCTGGCCGTCCAGAACCCCGGCGTGCCGACCTTCGCCTGCTCGGTGCTCCTGGACGTGGACCTGCGCGACGAGCGACGCGGCGAGGACGGCCTCGCCAACCTGGTCGGCGACTGCCTGGACGAGGGCACGAGCCGGCGCGGCAACACCGCGCTGGCCGCGGCGGTGGAGTCGTTGGGTGCCGCGCTGGAGGGACACGCCTCCGGCGGCCGCGTGCAGTGTCCCGCCGAGAACGCCGGCAAGGCGCTGGCGCTCCTGGTCGAGATGCTGACCCAGCCGGCGTTCGGCGCGCGCGAGGTGGCGCGGGTCAAGGCCGAGATCCTGAACGAGATCCGCGCCGACGAGGAGGAGCCGCGCACCGTGGCGGCGCTGCGCTTCCGCGCCGAGGTGTACGGCGCGCATCCCTACGGCCGGCCGGGACGCGGGACGGCGCGCACGGTACGCGCGTTCGCGCCGGCGCAGCTGCGTGCGTTCCACGCGCGCGGCTTCGTCGCGCCCGGCGGCATCGTCGCCGCCGCGGGACCCGAGCCGGTGGCCCGCACCCTGGACCTGCTGGAGCACGCGTTCCGGCCGCTGAAGGGCCGGACGATCGACCATCCGCCCGTCCCGGCGCCCCGGCCGGCGGGCGCGCGCCGCGACGTGCACCTGCCGATGCCGCGCGAACAGGTGCACGTGTTCCTGGGCCACCTCGGGATCAAGCGCACGCATCCCGACTACTACGCGCTCTCGGTGATGGACCACGTCCTCGGCACCGGCCCGGGGTTCACGTCGCGCATCCAACGGCGCCTGCGCGACGAGCAGGGCCTCTGCTACACCGTGAACGCGTCGATCAGCGCCGGCGCCGGCGAGGAGGTCGGCACCTTCTCCGCCTACATCGGTACCTCGCCCGAACATCGCCAGCGCGCGATCGACGGCTTCCTGGAGGAGATCGAGCGGCTGCGCGCCGAGCCGCCGGGCGAGGCCGAGGTGCGGGACGTGCACGACTACCTGACCGGGTCGTTCGTGTTCGGCCTGGAGCGCAACGCGAGCCTCGCGGCCTTCGCCACGCGCGTGAAGAAGTTCGACCTCGGTTTCGACTACCTCCAGCGCTACCCGGCCCTGATCCGCGCGGTCACGCCTGCGGAGGTGCACCGCGTCGCGTGCCAGCACCTGCACCCGGACGCCATGGTGGTGGTCAGCGCCGGCGCGGGCTGATCAGGAGCGGGGGCCGCGGCGGAACCGCCAGCGCTCGGCGCCGCCCTCGAGCCGATCCACGAAGCGCCGCTCGCCGGCGAGGCTGCGCCGCGCCGGAGTGGGGTCCTCGTCGGGATCCAGACAGAAGAGCTCCCAGGCCTCGCCGCGATGGCCCCACTGGCGCACCGTCCACGTGCCGTCCCTCTCCTTGCTCAGGGGGAAGGCGGCGCACGGCCAGGGCTTGTAGCGGAACGCGTCGCCTTCGGCGGCGCCCACCTTGTGCAGGACGCAGCCCTCGTGGAAGAACACGCACCAGCCGTCCACCACCGCGAGCATCGGCTTGCCCGCCTTGCGGCGCCGGGTCGTGAAGCCGCGCCGTTCGACCACCTGCCGCGCGCGCGGGCGCAGGTGCGGCAGGAACTTGGCCAGGTTCTGCGCGATGCGCCGGTCCTCGGCCGGCTCCACGGACGGACGGCCGTTCTTGCAGCACACGCCGCCACACACCGGGAACACGCAGCGGAAGCGCGCGCGGTCGAGGTTGTCGATGGGAACGGCCGGCGGATTCGGCTCGGTCATGGTCGTCGGTCCAGGCGCTTGCCGTAGACGATCTTGTCGTCGCCCAGGCGGTAGAAGTCGGGGATGCGCGCCACCTCCTGGTAGCGCACCCTTGCGTAGAAGGCGCGCGTGGCCTCGTACTCGGGCTTGCCCGCGGTCTCGATCAGCAGCCAGCGTGCGCCCTGCCGCACCAGCCGCTCCTCCACCGCCGCCATCAGGCGGCGGCCGATGCCGCGGCCGTGCAGGCCGGGATCGACGGCGATCCAGTAGAGGTCGTAGCAGCCGTCGCTCAGGGGCACGAGGCCGTAGCACGCGTAGCCGGCCACGGCGCCACCGCGCTCGGCCACCACGAAGCGGTAGCCATCGGCCACCGGCTCCTCGCCGAGGTCGATCAGCTCGAGGGCCACGGCCACTTCCTCGGCGCTGAACGCCGCGCTGGCCAGCAGGATGCGCTCCAGCGCGCTCCGGTCGCCCGTGCGCAGATCACGCAGGATGAGGTCCACGATGCAGGGCTCCGTCGAGGATGCGTCCGATCAGGCGGGGATGGTCCAGGCCGGCGCGCGCCGCGGCGCGGGCGAAGCCGGCGTCGGGCGAGAGGTCGGGGTTGGGGTTCACCTCGAGCACCAGGGGGCCGCGCTCGGCGTGCAGCCGCAGGTCCACGCGCGCGTAGTCGCGCACCCGCAGGGCGCGGCAGGCGCGCTGCGCGAGCACGCGGATCCGCTCCTCGGTGGCGGGCGGCAGGGCGCGCGCGGCGATGGCGGGTGTGCCGCGGTACTCGGGGCTCTCGGGCAGCCACTTGGCGGCGTAGGTCACCAGGGGCGGCCGGCCGGGCGGGTACGCGGTGAAGTCGATCTCCGAGAGGGGCAGGACCGTGAACTGGTCGTCGTGCCCCAGCACCGCGACGTTGAACTCGCGGCCGGCCACGAACTCCTCCACCAGGACCGGCGTGCCGTAGTGCCGGGCCACGCGCTCGATCTGCTGCCAGGCGGCGGCCGGGTCCGCGACCACGCTCTGCTGGTCGATGCCGTGGCTGGCGTCCTGGCGGCCCGGCTTCACGATCGCCGGCCAGGGCACGTCGGCCAGCGACTCGTCGCCGCGCTCCACGGCGACGCCGCGTGGCACCGGCACTCCGGCGGCCGCCAGCACGGCCTTGGCCATCGTCTTGTCGAGGCCGAGATGCAGCGCCTGGGCCGGGGAGCCGGTGAAGCGGAAGCCGGCGAGTTCCAGCAGGCCTGCCACCGTGGCCTCGTGGCCGGGGTCGCCGCGCAGCGACTCGACCAGATTGAGCACCACGTCGGGGCGGGTGGCGGCGAGTTCGCGCAGGAGCGGCTCGGGATCCTCGGGCGCGGGCAGCAGGGTCGTGGCGTGGCCCAGGTCCTGGCAGGCCTGCGCAGCCGCGCGCGCCGCGTCCTGCACCGCCGCGACGGCGGAGCCGTCCTCCGCGCGGCCGAGGGCCAGCGCCTGGTCCTGGTTGTAGAGCACGGTGACGCGCATGCGCTGCCTCGGCTCCCGTTCAGGGCGCGGCGCGGCCGTGGCGCGCCAGGGCCTCGCGCACGATCGCGCCGATCAGGTCTTGGTAGGGCAGGCCGCTGCGGGTCGCCAGGATCACGATGTCGCCGGTCACCGGGTTGATCCCCGGCAGCGGATTGAGCTCGAGGAACATCGGCACGCCGTGCGCATCCATCCGCACGTCGACCCGGCACACGTCGCGGCAGCCCAACGCGCGGTGCGCGGCCAGGGCGACCTCCGCCACGCCGCGCACCACCGCCTCCGGGCGGCGCGGCGGCACGTGGTACTCGACCTCCTCGGCGTAGTTGCGCTTCACCTCGAGGGAGTAGAGGAAGTGCTCCGGGTCGGTCCTGCGCGGCACGATCTCCATCACGCCGATCGGCCGTGCGTCACGGCCGGTGCCCAGCACGCCCACGGTGAACTCGGGGCCGGCACAGAACTCCTCGACCAGCACCGGCTGCGCGTAGCCCTGCAGCAGCGGGCGTACCAGGGCGCGCAGGGCCTCCGGCGTGGCCGCGCGCGAATGGAGCCGCACACCCATGCTGGATCCCTCCGCGAGCGGCTTGGCCACCACCGGGAACCGCAGGTCGATCGCGTCCAGGGCCGCCTCGTCCTCGACCACCGAGTAGCGCGGCGTGGGCACGCCCTGGGCCGCGGCCACGCGCTTGGCCATGGCCTTGTCTAGGGAGAGCGCGAGCGTGAGGGGATCGCTGTGCGTCACCGGGATCCCGAGCATCTCGCACACGGCGGGGACGTGCGCCTCGCGCGACCGCGTGCCATGGCCCTCGGCGATGTTGAACACCAGCTCGGGCGCGGCGCGCAGCACGGCCTCCACGAAGCGCCGCCCGCCGCCCAGGCGCACCGGCTGGTGGCCGAGTGCGGCAAGCGCCTGGGCGATGGCCGCGACCGTCTCCTCGGAGTCGTATTCCTCGAGACGGTCCTCGGGGCCGCCGGCGGTCGGCGCGAAGTCCGACTTCAGATCGAACGCGATCCCGATCCTCACGGGCGGTCGGTCTTGCGCGTCTGGCGACCCTTCTTGTGGTTGCCGCTCTTGTGCGCCCAGCGGCTCTTGCCGACCACCGGCGGAGGCGGAGCGGCCGCGGCGCCGAGGCCGCGTCCGTTGCCGTTGCCGTTGCCGTTCGCGTGGCCATTGCCGTTGCGGGCCGGCTGGCCGTTGCCGTTCAGCGCGCCGTTGCGTGGCGCCGGCTCCAGCACGGCGGCGTTGGCATCGCCGTTGCGCTTCGCGGAGCCGTTGCAGCCGTTGCCGTTGCCGTTGTTGCCGTTCGTCGCGCCGGGGAGTGCGGCCACGGGTGCCGGCGGCCGGGTCATGTTCCCCCTGCCGCCCGGCTCGACGTACTCGTAGGTCCTGCCCTGGTAGTTGCGCAGGATCACCCTGCCGTTGCGCTGGTCGTGCCAGAGCAGGTACTGCGGCCCGATGGGGATCTTGCCGCCGCCGCCCGGAGCGTCGATCACGTACTGCGGGATGGCGAGGCCGCTGGTGTGGCCACGCAGGCCCTCGATCACCTCGATGCCCTTCGCGATCGGTGTGCGGAAGTGCTCCGCGCCGCGGATCGGATCGCACTGGTAGAGGTAGTACGGGCGCACGCGCATGCGCATCAGGCCGTGCACCAGGGCCTTCATGGTGGCCACGTCGTCGTTCACGCCCTTGAGCAGCACGCTCTGGTTGTTGAGCGGGATGCCGGCGCGCAGCAGGCGGTCGCAGGCGCGCGCCGCGTCCGGGGTGCACTCGTTGGGGTGGTTGAAGTGCACGTTGATCCACAGCGGGTGGTACTTCTGCAGCATCGCGCACAACTCGTCGTCGATGCGCTGGGGCAGGGCCACCGGCACGCGGCTGCCGATGCGGATGATCTCCAGGTGCGGGATCGCGCGCAGCTTGGCCAGGATGGACTCCAGCTTCGCGGTCGAGAAGGTGAGTGGATCACCGCCCGAGACCACCACGTCGCGCACGGAGGGCGTGCGCGCGATGTACTCGACCATCCGGTCGATCTCGACGTCGGTGGTGGCGTCCTCGTACATGATCCGCTTGCGCGTGCAGTAGCGGCAGTAGATGGCGCAGCTGTTGGAGATCACGAAGAGCACCCGATCCGGGTAGCGGTGCGTGATCCCCGGCACCGGCGAGAACGCCTCCTCGCCGAGCGGATCCTCGTCGCCGGTGGCGCGGAAGGTGTGTTCCTCCTCGAGCGGCGCGACCTGGCGCAGGATCGGGTCGTGGGGATTCCGCGGATCGATCAGCGAGAGGTAGTACGGCGTGATGCCCATGCGGAAGTCCGCGAGGATCTGCCGGTGCACGTCCCACTTCTCCCGCGCGATCGGGAAGAACGATGCGAGCTGCTCCAGGCTCGTGATGCGGTTGCGGAACTGCCAGCGCCAGTCTTCCCACTCTGCGTCCTCGACGCCGGGGAAGTAGTGGTGCCGGCCGCTGGTTCGTGGGACGGTGCCGTCTTCGGGGGAGGCCGAGGCAGCGGTGTCGGTGGCGACGCTGCCGGTCGCGTTCTGCGCGTCCATGGCTCTGGGTGCGCGGCCGGCGTCGCGGGGAACTGCGAGCGACGAGCCCACAGGTGCGGACCGCGAGCCCGATCGATTCCACGATGGATCGGTGCGGCTCCCCAGCGCGTCCGGCGCGCTGGGGTCGGAATGTTCCCCCGGGCGTCAGGGTTTTCCATGGGGTCGAGGCGGATCGTCCGCAGCCGGTTCCCGGCCGGACGTGGAGAGCCTGGGGAGTCTTCTCCACAGCCGTCGCCCGCCCGAGGGTCCGGGTAGCGGACATCTTGTGTCCGGAGAACGGACAGGGAAGGGAATCGAGGGTGCCGGGAAGATGGGCACTCGCAGGCAGCCGACCTTCCGTGGAGTGCCGGGTGCGGCCCCGTCGCGGCCATTCGAGCTCGGGGGAGCGGGCCGCCGAGTTCGGACTCGACTCGTCTCGGAGGCCCCGGCACGTCGATTGATGGAGGACCCGTACCCGAGCCCTGCCGCGGTTGCGTATGGGCCACTGTCCAAGTTCGCCCGGGAACCTCGTTCCGATCCGCCTCAGACCTGCAACATGGGCTTCGCGCCGCTCCTGCTCGTATTCCTGGTCCTGCTCCTGGCCCTGGCCGGGCTGCTGCTGCGTCGGGCCGAGCTCCGCGTGGTGGCCGAGGGTCTGCAGGCACGCAGCGAGGCGCAGGAGCGAGGCAGCCATGCGGCGCGGCTCCAGCACCCGCACATCGACCTGACCCGGTGCATCGGCTGTGGCACCTGCATCGCGGCCTGCCCCGAGGAGGGCGTGCTGGACCTGGTGCACGGCCAGGCCGCCGTCATCCACGGCTCGCGCTGCGTCGGGCATGGCCGCTGCGCCGAGGCGTGCCCGGTGCAGGCGATCGCGCTGACCCTGGGTGCGGTCCAGACGCGCAACGACCTGCCCGCGCTCACGCCCGAGTTCGAAGCGGTGGGCACGCCGGGGCTCTTCCTGGCCGGTGAGGTCACCGGCTACGCGCTGATCGCGACCGCGGTTTCCCACGGTACGGCCGTGGCCAACACGATCGCCGACCGCCTCGAGCAGGAGCGCGTCGCGCCCGAGGACGCGGAGCTCCTGGACCTCGTGATCGTGGGCGCCGGGCCCGCGGGGATCGCCTGTGCCCTGGGAGCCAAGGAGCGCGGCCTGCGCACGCTGGTCCTGGAGCAGCAGGAGCTGGGCGGCACGGTGGCCAAGTACCCGCGCCGCAAGCTCGTGATGACCACCCCGGTGGCGCTCCCGCTCGTGGGCCGCCTCGCCAAGGACACCTACACCAAGGAGGAGCTGCTCGACCTGTGGTCGAAGATCCAGGGCGAGCACGACCTGCCGATCCGCAACGGCATGGCGCTGGAGTCCCTGCAGCAGGAGGCCGACGGGACCTTCGCGGTGCGCGCCGGCGGCGAGAGTTTCCGGAGCCGTTGCGTGTGCATGGCCATCGGCCGGCGCGGCACCCCGCGCAAGCTCGGCGTCCCGGGCGAGGAGCTGAGCAAGGTCTCGTACGCCCTGCTGGACGCGCACGCCTACCAGGGCCTGCAGCTCCTGGTGGTGGGCGGCGGCGACTCCGCGATCGAGGCCGCGGTCGGCCTCGCCGAGCAGGAGGGCAACGAGGTCACGCTCTCGTACCGCAAGGGGGCGTTCACGCGCCTCAAGGCGAGGAACGAGCGCCGCCTGCAGGAGGCCGAGGCCGAAGGGCGGATCCGCGTGGTGCTGCACAGCGAGGTGGTCGAGATCACCCCTGGCGATGTCTACCTGCAGGTGGCGCCGCCGGGCGGCGAGGCCGAGACCCTGGCCCTGCCCAACGACGAGGTGTTCGTGTTCGCGGGCGGCGAGCCGCCCTTCGCGCTCCTGGCCGCCGCCGGAGTCTCGTTCGACCCCAAGGACCGGCCGGCGCAGGCGCCGCTGGTCGAGCGCGGCTCCGGGCTGCTGCCGGCCCTGGCCAGCGCGGCGGCCCTCGCCGCAGTGGCGCTCGGCTTCGTGCTGGTGCGCGACGACTACTACCGGATGCCGGTCGCGCTGCGGCCCGACTCGCCGCACCACGCGTGGTTGCGCCCCGGTGCCGGCGTCGGGCTGGCCCTCGGTCTGGCGGCGGTGGCCCTCGTGGTCACCAACCTCGCCTATCTGCTGCGGCGCTCACGGCTCGGCTCCTGGCTGCCCGGCTCGCTGAAGGGCTGGATGACGGCCCATGTGCTCACCGGGATCGTGGCCCTGCTCTGCGTCCTCGTGCACGGCGGAGTGACGTTCCGCGACTCCGCCGGCGGCCATGCGGGCCTCGCCATGGCGGTGCTGGTGCTCACCGGGGCGGTCGGCCGCTACGTCTACGCGTTCCTGCCGCGGGCGGCGAACGGCCGCGAACTGGTCCTCGACGAGGTGCGCAGCGAGGTCGGCCGCCTCTCGGCCGAGCTGGATCGCGAGGGCCGTGGCTTCGCCGACCTGGTGCGCAGCGAGCTGCACGCACTGGTGCAGGACGTGCGCCTGCGCGGTTCGGTGCCCGCGCGCATCCTGGCGCTCTTCCGCCAGCAGGGTCGTCTGCGCCGCGCCCTCGCGCGCCTCGCCGGCCAGGGGATCCGCAGCGGCGTGCCGCGGGACGAGGTGCGCAAGGTGCTCGCGCTGGTGCGGCGCGCCGAGCGCCTGACCCTCGTCGCCTCGCACTACGAGGACCTGCGCCTGCTGCTGGCCTCGTGGCGGTACTTCCACCGCTGGGTGGCGCTCCTGATGGTGCTCCTGGTGGTCCTGCACCTCGTGCACGCGCTGCGCTTCGGCAACGTGGACTGGTTCGGTCTGGGAGGGAGGGAGTGATGCGTGCGTTGCGGATGGGGCTGGCGCTGGGCACCCTGGCGCTGGTGGCGGGCTTCGTGTTCTGGGAGCACGAGCGCGGTGGGGGACCTGGACCGCTGACCACGACGCATGCGCGCGTGCCCGAGCTGGCGGACTCCGAGGGCTGCGTGCGCTGCCACGGCGAGGCGCCGTCCGCGCTGGCCGCGGCGTGCGTGGTCTGCCACGCGGCGGTCGGCGAGCAGATGACGAAGCGCCGCGGCCTGCACGGCACTCTCGCGGCCGCGACCGCCAAGGCGTGCGGGTCCTGCCACCGGGAACACCACGGCGACGAGGTCGCCCTCGTCGATGCCAAGGCGTTCGCGAAGGCCGGCGTGGCCGAGCCCGAGCGGTACGACCATGCCGGCCTGGACTTCGGCCTCACGGGGGCGCATGCGGGGCTGCGCTGCGTCGCGTGCCACCGGCGCGCCGAGGCGCGGGTGCTGGCGCAAGGGGAGCAGCGCTACCTGGGCCTGACCCAGCGCTGCGCGGACTGTCACGAGGACAAGCACCGTGGCGCCCTGGGCGAGGACTGTGCGGCATGCCATGGTCAGGAACTTCCGTTCCCGCAGGTCGCGGCGCTGGAACACGACCCGCGCTTCCCCCTGCGCGGCGGACACGCCGGCCGCGCGTGCCGCGACTGCCACGCAGCCGAGGGCGGACACTCGCTGGAGGCGCTGGCGAGCCGGCGGGAGCGCGGCGACACGGTTCCGGTGCGGGCCTGCGCGAGCTGCCACGCCAACCCGCACGCGCCGGACGCGCAGGGCGTCGCGGCGGGAACGCGCAGGCTGGTGCTGGCCCGGAGCGAGGAATGCGGGCGCTGCCACGGCACGGAGCGGTTTGCGGACGTGCGCTTCGGCGCCGACGAGCATCGTGCGATCGGCGTGGTGCTCGTCGGCGCGCACGCGCAGGCCGCCTGCACCGGCTGCCATGGCCCCGAGCGGGCGGACCGGCTCGCGGCGGCGCCGGAGCGTGCGGCGATCCTTGGCCGTTGCACCGAGTGCCACGCATCGCCGCACCGGCCCGGGTACGTCGCCGCGGCGACGGCCGGCGCGGGCTCCGGGCCGGACGCCGCGTGCGCACGATGCCACGATCCGGCCAGGGCGACGTGGCAGGAGGTGGACGAGGCGGCGGCGCGGGCGGCACACGTCGGCGTCTCGTTCGCGCTCGCCGCCCCGCACGCCAAGGTGGCCTGCAGCGGCTGCCACGCGGGCACCGGCGTGGCCGCGGCGCCGGCGGGCGCGGCGGTCGCGGGCTTCGCCGCGCGCTACCCCGGCCGCGAGGCCGACGCCTGCCAGAGCTGCCATGCCGATCCGCACCGGGGCCAGTTCGCCAAGGGCGCGTTCGCCGGCCAGGGCTGCCTGTCGTGCCACGCCCGCACCGGGTTCGTGCCGCCCGAGTTCTCGCTGGCCCAGCACGCGCGCACGGCCTTCCCCCTGGACGGAGCGCACGCCGCGACGCCGTGCACGGCATGCCACGGGACGTCCGCAGAGGCCGGTGGCGCGCGGAGCTTCGCGGGCACACCGACCCGCTGCGACGCGTGCCACCGCGACGCCCACGGCGGCGCCTTCGAACGCAAGGGCGTGCCGCAGCGCGTGGCGGGGCGCGAGGGTTGCGCGCGCTGCCACGACACGGAGGCATTCCGTCCGGTCCGCGCCGCCTTCGACCACGCCGCGTGGACCGGGTACGACCTGCGCGGCGCGCACAAGCGTGCCGCCTGCGCTGGCTGCCATCCAGCCGACCCCGCCCGGCCCGGCATCTACGGGAGGCCGGCGAGCCGCGAGTGCGCCTCGTGCCACGTGGATCCGCACGCCGGTCAGTTCCGGAGTGGACCGCGCAACGACTGCGCACGCTGCCACGCCGAGGACGAGATGTGGCGGCGACCGCACTTCGACCACGGACGCGACGCGCGCTTCCGCCTCGACGCCACGCATGCCAGGCTCGCCTGCAGCGCCTGCCACAAGGCGTACGAGCTGCCCGAGGGCGGTCAGGTGATCCGCTACCGGCCGCTGGGCACCGCGTGCGCCGATTGCCACGATCCGCGCCGCCTGCGCGAGTTCGGGAAGCGATGAGCCCGCTCCGCATCCTGACGGCGCTCGTGGCGTTGCTGCTGGCCGGGACCCTGCGGGCCCAGGCCGTGCAGAAGATCGCGGTGCAGGTCACCTTCGTGTCCGGGCGCAGCGTCTACCTCGACCGAGGCCGCAACGCGGGCATCCAGCCCGGCGACGTCGTGCTCCTGCAGCCGGTGGGCCGCGAGACCGTGCGCGGCATGGTGCAGAGCGTGGCCGCGGGCTCGTGCCGGGCCGAACTCTCCGGCGACCCCGCGGGGATCGACCTCGGCACGCGCGGCGAGGTCGTCGTGCCCGAGGGGCGCGGCCAGGGCGCGCGCAACGGCGCCGGCCAGACCCAGACCGCCACTCGTCCGGCGTCGCGCCAGCACCCGCCGTGGCAGCAGCCCATGGGCAAGATGGATCCGGCGGCACCCCTGCTGGCACCCGTGTTCGGCCAGGGGCGCGGCGGTCGGCCGACCCGCGTGCGCGGCCGGGCCTACGCCCAGGCGTTGGGCACGGTCGATGGCGGCGCCGACCGCGACTCGCGCTACCTGCTGGGTCGCGTGGGCTCGGCGCTCACCGTCGAGAACCTGCCGGGCCTCGGCGGCGACCTGCACGTCGATGGGCAGGTCGACCACCGCCGCACCTCGCTCGAGGGCGGACCCGACACCGACACCACGCGCGGCTGGTTCGACCGGCTCAGCTACGCCACCGGCGGCGAGCGGCACGACACGTGGCGCCTGGAGCTGGGCCGTTTCCTGCACAACGACTTCCCCGAGCTGGGGCTCCTCGACGGTGCGGAGCTGGCGCTGCAGACCGAGGGCTTGGGGCGCTTCGGCGCGAGCTTCGGCGCGATGCCCGAACCCTATCCGGGCTGGCCGGACGGCGACGACGTGCAGGCCGCGCTCTTCCACCGGATCGCGTTCGGCGAGGAGGAGCAGGTGGCCAGCGGCATCGCGCTGCAGAAGACCTGGCACGACGGCCATCGCGACCGCGACCTGCTGATCTGGAACCTCGACCTGCACCCCGACGAGGACTTCTGGCTGCACGCGGCGGTGTGGGTGGACCTCTACGGCGGCGGCGACACGGTCAAGGACGACGGCCTGCAGGTGACCGAGGCGCGGGCCAACGCGACCTGGGCGCTCACTCCGGGATCGGGCCTGGGCGTCGACGTGGCGCACGTGCGATGGCCGGAGATGCTGCGGCGCGAGTTCGCCTCGCTCACTCCCGAACAGGTGCGCGACGCGCGCGTCGACCGGTTCGGCCTGCGTGCCTGGAGCGGTCTCTCCGAGCGCACCCGGCTGGACGCGCGCGCGGCGCTGTGGGGCGACCAGGATCGCAGCGGCTGGGACGGCGACGTGCGGCTGGCCGTGCGCGATCTGTGCTGGCAGGGCCACGAGGGCTCGATCCTCGCGTTCTACACCGAGGGCGCATTCGTCAGCGGGCCGGGCGTGCGGCTGGGTTCCACCGCGTCGTTCGGCGCGTCGTGGCTCACGCTGTCGGGCGAGGTGGCCTTGTACGAGAGCCGCGCCCTGGGCGGGAGCACCGTGGACCTCACCCAGTACGCGCTGACGGCCAGCTACGACGTGGCCTTCGCCGCCGACTGGAGCCTGACGACTTCCTTCGACTGGCGCTACGGCGACGATCTCCAGGCCGTGACGCTGGGCCTCTTCATCCAGACCAGATTCTGAGTACCCACCGATGATCCGTGGCGATGCACGACGAGTGAGCCCGACCCACGAGGCCCATCACGGTGGTCAGGAGGGTCCGCCATGAAGCGCACCTCGCGCGCGCGTCTTGCTCTGTGGCTGCTGCTGATCCTGGCCGCGGTCGTCGGCTGCTCGCTCACCCCGCAGCAGGGCTGGCGCCGGTCCCGCGGTCCGGTGGTGCCGCACGACACCTTCCCGGCCGACTGTACCCTCTGCCACCTGGAGGGCTCGTGGACGGCGATCCGTGCCGATTTCACCTACGACCACGCCAAGGAGACCGGCCACGCGCTGGAGGGGGCGCATGCCAAGGCCGAGTGCCTGCGCTGCCACAACGACCGGGGGCCGGTGCAGGTGTACGCAGGGCGCGGGTGCGCGGGCTGCCACGAGGACGTCCACCAAGGCCACGTGGGCAGGCGCTGCCAGGACTGCCACGAGCAGAACGACTGGGTGCCGCGCGCGCAGATCGCCATGCACAACACGACCCGCTTCCCCCTGGTCGGTGCGCACGCCGCCACCGCGTGCTGGCGTTGCCACGAGGGAGCACAAGTCGGCAACTTCCAGCGCGCCGACGTGCGTTGCGAGACCTGCCACGCCGACGACCTCGCGCGTGCGCTGAATCCCGACCATCGCCAGCGCGGCTGGACCACCGGCTGCGAGCGTTGCCACACGCCGACCGACTGGCGCAACGCGCGCTTCGGTCACACGTGGTGGCCGCTGACCGGCGCGCACACGGGGCTGCAGTGCTCGGAGTGCCACGCGAACAACGTGTACGTGGGCACGCCACGCGACTGCGTCGCCTGCCATCGCGACGACTACGACGGCACGACGGACCCCAACCATCGCACGCTCGGTTTCTCGACGCGCTGCGAGGAGTGCCACACCACCGCCAGCTGGGAGGGGGCACGCTTCGCCCACACGACGTGGCCGCTGACCGGCGCGCACCTCGCCCGGCGGTGTTCGGAGTGCCACGCCGGCGGCGTCTACACCGGCACGCCGCGGGCGTGCGCGGGGTGCCATCTCGACGAGTACCAGCGCACCACGAACCCCAACCACACGACGGCCGGATTCCCGACCACGTGCGAGAGCTGCCACGGCACCACGACCTGGCTGGGGGCCAGGTTCAACCACCGCTTCCCGATCGCCACCGGCAAGCATGCCGGCAACGCGTGCACGGTCTGCCACACGACCCCGGGCAACTACGCGGCGTTCTCCTGCCTGGGCTGCCACGAGCACAACCAGACCAAGATGAACGACACGCACCGCGGCATGCCGGGCTACTCCTGGACCACGGCGGCGTGCTACCAGTGCCACCCCAACGGCCGCAAGCCATAGGCCGCCGGGCGGCCGGTGCGCCCGGCGTGCGCTAGGCCCCGGCGGCGTCCGTCCGGCCCAGCGCCGCGAAGACCGCGCGCCGCAGGACCGATCCGTAGGCGTTCTCGGCCCGGAACACCGACTCCGCGACGCGGCCGGCCTCGGCGCACTTCCGCGCGTAGAGGCGCGGGTCGGTGGCCAGGGCCAGCATGGCCTGCGCGTACTCGGGCACGCTGTCGGGGCGTACCTCCATCGCCGCCGGCGCCACGACCTCCAGCGCCGGGCACACGGAGGACGTCACCACGGGGCGCCCCGCCAGCACCGATTCGAGCACCACCATGTTGAACCCCTCGGGGAAGCTCGTGCGCGTGGGCACGACCACGACGTGCGACGCCCCGAACACCTCCAGCAGCCGGTTGCGGTCGCAGTGGCCGTGGAAGCGCACGGCATCCTCCAACCCGAGCTGCCGCGTCAGGGCCTCGGCCTCGGCGCGGATCGGGCCGTCGCCGCAGAACTCGAGCGCCACGGCGCGGCCGGCACCGGCACGCACCGTCGCGAGTGCGTGCACCAGGTCCAGCACGCCCTTGCTGACCTCCAGCCTGCCCAGGAACAGGAACCGGAACGGCGTGGCGCCCGGATCCGGGCGCGGAATGTGCGCGAACCAGTCCGGCTGGTAGCGCGGCAGGAACACGCGCACGTCGGGCTCGTGCGGTGCGCAGATGGCCCGCACCTGCGCCGCGATGCGCTCGGACATGCACAGCGTGGTCGTGCAGGTGCGCAGGAAGAACCGGCGCGCCAGACCCAGGAGCAGGCGCTGGGGCCGCGACGGCGGGCGGTCCTGCGACCACAGCGTGTTGACCAGCGTCCCGATCGCCTTGATCCGGAGGAGCGCGAGGGGCCGCAGGAACGCGACATGGGTGTCCTGACCGACGAGCGCCACGTGGGGTCGGAAGCGCAGGGCGATCCAGAGGGTCGCCAGCGCGCGCCAGAGCATCCCGAGGTGGTAGAGCGCCCCGGACCGCCTGGCGAGCGGCACCGGCTCGATGCGGAAGATGAAGCGGCCCTCCTTCAGCCGCTGGCGCCGCGGGTTGCTGCCGTACACGTAGAGGTCCGCGTCGAGAGCGCGCGCGAGCCCGTAGACCTGCTCGGAGAACGTGACGTGCAGCTGGCTCTGGTCCGTGCCATGCGTCGTCCATGCGCGGTACGTGCCCAGCACGTCGCCGGGTCCTGCGAGGTAGAGGATCCGGGGGCGCTCCGGCTTGCGATCCGGGTTGGTCATGCGAGTGCGCATGCTCGCGAGCGAACGGGGTTCCAGGAAGCTGGATGTGCCGCGCTTTCGTTGCCCGGCGCCCGGCGCTGTGGCGCCACAGCGCCGGGGCCGGCCGGCGCATCGCCGGCGCTGGCCGGACTCGTGAACCGTGCCCCGCCCTTGGCGCCCGCCGCGGCAGGCTCCTAGAGTTGCCGGTTCACGACCCTCCACACCCCACCATGGCCAAGAACAAGCCTGCGAAGAAGGTCCCCCGGAAGAACGCTCCCAAGCCCAAGGCCTCGCCCAAGGCGAAGCCCAAGAGCCCCGGCAAGCGCGGCAACGCACCGGCCCGCAAGGCCGGCGCGAAGATCCTGACGCCCAAGCCGCGGCGCCGCCCGGTGACGCCACCGAAGGCCCGCGTGCCCAGCCGCCCGGAGAAGGTGCCGCCGGGCTACCGCACGATCACCCCGCGGCTCGTCGTGGAGGGCGCCGCGGCCGCGATCGACTTCTATCGGCGGGCGTTCGGCGCGGCGGAGCAGATGCGCTTCCCCGGGCCGGACGGGCGCATCCTGCACGCGATGCTGAAGATCGGCGACTCGCTGCTGCACCTCAACGACACGATGGACGACACGCTGCAGGATCCGCAACGCCTCGGGCGCCCGTCCGCCTCCGTCGACCTCTTCGTGGAGGACATCGACGAGTGGTTCGCGCGCGCCGTCGACGCGGGCGCACAGGTGCTCATGCCCGTGGGCGAGATGTTCTGGGGCGACCGCTACTGCATGCTGAAGGACCCGTTCGGCCACGTCTGGACCATCTCGACCCACGTCGTCGATGTGACCCCCGAGGAGATGCAGCGCCGGGCCAACGAGTTCTTCGCGTCGCTGGCGGGCGGCGAGACGGTGCCCGAAGGCACGGTGACCTGAACCCCGGCGCGGCCCGCGGCTGGGCCGCCGTGCGCCCTGCGCACCACGCTCAAGCGTCGGGAGTGCCGCGCGCGCGGCGCAGCTCCAGCTCCAGCTCGGCGACCCTGCGCTCGAGCTCCGCCACCCGCGCGGCCAGATCGGGAGGGGCGACGGCGCGCGGCGGTGGCGCCGCCTTCGGCTCGGCGGGCGCGGGCGCCGCCGGGGTGGCCGGGTCGCGCGGGCCGAGGCAGTGCGCGTAGCGCGCGTCGCGCTCCCGGGGCTGGCGCGGCAGGAGCTCGGCGAGCGGGTGGCCCGCGGGATCGCGCATCCCCTCCAGCGCGGCCACGACCTCGGCGTCCGTGGGATGGAACCCCATGCGCTCGACGCGGACGCGCAGCTCGTGGTGGGTCTGGGGCCCGCGCAGCAGGAGCTCGGCGAGGAGCGCGAGGCCGAGCCCGCGCACGCCGAGGCGCTCCGGCACCTCGTGGCGGAACCGCGCGGTGCGCCCCCCGTCGCGTTCGACCCGGCGTACCCAGCCGTCCACCTGCAGGGCGGTGAGCGCCCCGTGCACCTCGAATTCCTCGAGGGCGAGCACCGGCTCGCGGTTGTTCTTCTGGTTGCAGCCCAGGACCAGCGAGTTCTCGGTGAGCGGGTAGGAGTCCGGCACCGACAACTCCTTCTCGATCAGGACCCCGAGGATGCGCTGCTGCGTGCGGTCGAGGATGGTGCTCATGTGCGGCCCTCCAGCAATCGGTTCACCAGCCGGCGCGGAGCGACCAGCCGGTAGCTCTCGAGGAGCAACGCGCCGAGTTCGCGCCAGTCGAGGCGGCCGGCGAGGCGCGCCCCGGTCCAGCCGTGCCGGCCCACGTACGGCGCCGTGAAGAACCGCGGATCGCGCACCAGTTCACGCTGGCGCGACTTCTCCGCCTTGAACACGAGGCACGGCGCGCCGTCGTACTCCTCGAGGACCGCGAACGTCCTGCCGGCGGCCTGGAACGTGGGATGCCCGAAGGTCACGGTCTCGACGCAGCCCGGCAGCCGCGCGCACAGCGTGCGCAGGCGCCCCAGCGGATCGCGCGCGGCGGCCACGGCGCGCCTCACGCGGCTTCGGCGGGCGCCTCGGTCACCTTCCTGCGGATCGCGTGCCCGAAGATGTAGGTCATGATCGGCACGCCGAGGATCAGCCCCCACACGTGGAAGAGGCTCCCGCCGATCGTGAGGATGATCAGCACCAGCACCGGGTTGATCCGCAGGTGGTGGCCGAAGATGTGGGGGTTGAGGAAGTAGGTCTCGATGAAATGGATGAGCAGGATCAGCGCGATCGCCCACAGCATCAGGCCGAAGCCCTCCTTCTCCAGCGCCACCAGGCAGATCGGGGCCGAGGAGATGAACACGCCGGCCACCGGGATGAACGAGCAGAAGAACACGATCGCGGAGAAGAAGATCAGGTTCTCCTGCAGGCCGATCACGTAGATGCCGATCGCGGTGAGCACCGTGTTGACGAGGGCGATCATCAACTGGGCTTCCATCGCGCGGCCCAGCACCTTGCCGAAGCTGTGGATGCTCTCGGCCGCCTCCTCGTAGATGAACGCCAGCTTGGTGTGCGCGAGGTTCTGCACGCCCCGGGTCAGGCGCGGCAGGTCCAGGACGATCAGGAACGAGAAGAGCAGGGAGAGCAGGAACCCGGTCCCGAAGCCGAAGAGCCGCGTGCCGACGTTGCGCAAGAGCTCGAGGGTCTGGACCTCCCGCTCCTTGCCCTCCGCCTTCTCGCCGAGGCCCAGCACCTGCAGGAACACCTGTTGGCTGGAGACCTCCTGCAGGCGCGGCTTCAGCGCGGGGATCGCGTCCCCCAGCTTCACCAGCTCCTGGTCGGCCTGATGGAAGTACTTGGGGTAGTTGGCGGCGAAGACCTCGGCCTGGTCCTTGATCTTCGGCGCCAGCAGCACGCCGATCGCCACCAGGGCGCCGAGGAACACCAGGAACACCGCGATCACGCGCACCGGCCGGTTGGGGATGCGGCCGCGCAGCGCATCCACGCCATGGGCGAGGATGTAGCTGAAGACGAAGGTGAGGAAGATCTGCAGGAAGAACGAGCGGAGGATGTAGAGGCTCGAGAAGAGCAGCCCCCACACGAAGAGCCGCGATGCCAACGGGAAGATGCGGTCCCAGGGCGGTGGCAGGGGGCGGATCTGGCGGCGGTCCTCGGTCGTCATGGCAGTGGGCGGGTGCCTTGTTGTAGCCCGCCCTGCCCCTGCGTCCACTCAGAGCACGCCGGCCGGCGCGGCTTCGGGACCGCCGCCGCCCCGCCGTGACCGACCCCGCCGGCCGGTCCCGGCGCGTTCAGCGCGGCTTGGACTGGTTGGCTTCCCGGCGCGCCTTGTGCACCTCGGCGCGCTGCACGCGGCCGTCGTCGTTGCGGTCCAGGCGCTCCTTCACCGCCGCGCGCGCGCGCGCGGCCTCGGCCGGGTCGATCTTCCCGTCCTGATCGCGGTCGGCCTTCTCCTTCATGAGCTTCGCCTGCTCGGGGTGTTCCCTGGCGAAGCGCTCCCAGGCCGCCTTCTCCATGGCCCGCCGGGCCGCCAGCCTCTCGGCCGTCTCGAGGGTGCCGCTGCCGTCGGTGTCGGCCTTGGCCCTGGCCCGCTCCACCCCGCCGCGTGCCAGCTCGGCCGCCAGCCCCGGGTGCCGGCGCACGAAGTAGTGCCAGCGCTCCTCGTGGTAGCGGAGCACCGCGGCCCGGCGCTCGTGCAGGTCGACCTCGCCGTCGTCGTTCCGGTCGGCCTTGTCCAGGATCCGCGCGGCCGCCTCGGGGTGCTCGGCGGCGAACTCGTCCCAGCTCTGGCGCATCCAGCGCTGCTCCCGCAGCGCGTCGAAGTGGCTGCGCGCCTCGGCCCGTTCCTCGGCGCTGATCTTGCCGTCGCCGTCCTGGTCGACCTTCTCCTTCGCCGCCGCGCGGCGCTCCTCCTTGCGCTCCTGGACCGACTCGTGGCGTTCCTTGGCGCGCTGCACTCCTGGGCGCTGCGGCGCGGTGCGGGTGTCCTTGTCCTGCGCGGGCGCGACCCCGCAGACGAGGACGACGGTGGTGGCGAGAGCGAGCGTGCAGATCCTGGTCATGCAGGGTTCCTTCCGGTCGCCCGGATGTCGGAAGCCGCGACAGCGGCCTTTATGTGCGTGCTGCATCTCTGCACACTGGGTCGCCACAGCGACGGCTCGCGTGCGCCGACCCGCCGGCGGCGCCGGCACTCCAGCGCCACCAAGTTCGTTCCCGAACCGAGACATGAAGCTCCTGGTCCTCGACGTCGTCGGCCTGCGCATGGCCGACCTGGAGCTGGCGCCGCGCATCGCCGCCGTGGCCCGGCGAGGCTTCGCCGCGCCGCTCCGCACGGTGTTCCCGGCGGTCACCTGCCCGGTGCAGGCCACCTTCCTCACCGGGACGCTGCCGCGCGAGCACGGCGTCGTCGGCAACGGCTGGTACTTCCGCGACCTCGCGCAGGTGTGGCTGTGGCGGCAGGCCAACCAGCTCGTGCACGGGGAGAAGGTCTACGAGACCGCGGCGCGGCGCGACCCGTCCTGCACCACGGCCAAGCTCTTCTGGTGGTTCAACATGTACGCGCGCGTCCTGTACAGCGTGACGCCGCGCCCCGAGTACCACGCCGACGGCCTCAAGCGTCCGGGGCTCTACTCCGAGCCGCCGCACCTGCAGCGCACGCTCCAGGAGCGGCACGGGCCGTTCCCGCTCTTCGAGTTCTGGGGGCCGGCCGCGGGCATCCGCTCGACGCGTTGGATCGCGCAGGCGGCCGAGACCGTGATCCGCACGTACGACCCGCGGCTCTGCCTCGTCTACCTGCCGCACCTCGACTACGACCATCAGCGCTACGGGCCCGACGATCCACGCGCGCGCCGCGCCGTGGCCGAGGTGGACGCCGAGGCCGGGCGCCTGATCGACCTCGCGTTCGAACGAGGCGCCGGGGTCATGGTGCTGTCGGAGTACGGCATCGAGGCGGTGCGCCTGCCGATCTTCGTGAACCGTGTCCTGCACGAGCATGGCTGGCTGCGCGTCCAGGAGACCAGCCACGGCCAGCTCCTCGATGCCGGGGCGTCGCGCGCGTTCGCGGTGGCGGACCATCAGATCGCGCACGTCTACGTGCGTGACGCCCAGGACCTCGAGCCCGTGCGCCAGGCACTGGCCCGGACCGAGGGGGTCGCCGAGGTGCTCGACCGCACGGCCCAGGCCCGCCTCGGGATCGATCACGAGCGCAGCGGCGAGCTGGTCTGCGTCGCCGCGAAGGGCGCGTGGTTCGCCTATCCGTACTGGCTCGACGAGAGCCGCCGGCCGGACTTCGCGACCACGGTCGACATCCATCGCAAGCCGGGCTACGACCCGGCGGAGTTGTTCCTCGATCCGAAGCGGCGCCTGCCGGGGCTCAGGATCGCCTGGAACCTCGCCAAGAAGGCGCTCGGGTTCCGCTACCTGATGGACGTGATCGGGACCGACCCCAGCCTCGTGGGGGGAAGCCACGGACGTTTGCCCGACAACCCCGCGGCGGGTCCGGTCTTCCTGTCCTCCTCGGACTCAGGCGCCGCGGACGAGGTTGCGGCCACCGAGGTGCGCGACCGGATCCTGGGTGCGCTCTTCGGCGGCTGACCCCGGGGGAGCGGGGCGATCCGGACCCCGGAGCGGGCTCGGGGATGGGCGGATTCCGTCCGGGTCCGGGATAGTCGGCCCGGGTGGTCGCAGGGGCGGGCCTTCCCCGAGAATCCTGGCATGTTCCACCTCACGCTCTTCGGCGGGACCGAGGGCGAGATGGCGGTCGAAGGCACGACCGCGCTCACGCTCTTCGGCGGCACCGAGCTCCGCCTGCCCACCCTGGCGCAGCGCCTTGCCCACCGCAAGGCGCGCGCGGCCACCCCGCGCGGCGCGTTCCACCGCTGGTTCGGACTGGACCGCAACCTGGTCGTGACCCTGTTCGGCGGCACCGAGCTGCAGCGACCGACGCTGGCGCAGGAGTACGCCGCGTTGCGCCAGTCGATCGAATCCGGCGTCCTCACCCGCGAGGACGTCGAACGCCACGTCGAGGCCGTGCTCCGTTCGGGAACCGAGAACGAGGAGTACACCTCGATCGCGATCTTCGGCGCGTGCACCCGTTCGGACCCCGAGCCCAAGGAGGAGAAGGCGGCGTTGGAGTCCACGCGGGAGGCCGGGCTGCTGGATGCCGACCTGGTACGACGGATGACCACCTGGATCGGCGCGCCCTGGACGCTGCGCATGCGCGGCGTGGCCAGCCTCGTGTGAGTGCGGCCGGCGCCGGGCGGCCTAGAATGCCGCGCCATGGTGCGCCGTGAAGTCTCCCTCGCCGCTGCCGCGTTCCTGGACTCCCCGTTCGCCGCGCTGCCCGGGGTGGCGCGCGAGGCGGCGCAGACGATCGTGGAGCGCTTCCTGGACTGCTGCTTCACCGATGCCGGCAAGGCGCCGCGCTTCCTCGACGGGCACGACCTGCACCAGGTCCTCGGCCACCATCTTCCGGCCCGCTTCTCCCGCAAGGACCCGCTGGCCGCGCAGGTCCCCGCCGTGCTGCGCGCCTACCTGGACCACCTGGAACAGAGCGCCGTGGTGAGCGGGATGTTCGAGCTGCGGCGGGCGCTCGACGCCACGCTGCCCGAGTTCCAGGAGGCGGTGCGGACCGGTGCGATCGCGCACCACGATGCGGGTCCGCAGCAGCCCTTCGTCCACAAGGCGCCCAAGCTGGGGCGCAACGACCCCTGCTTCTGCGGCAGCGGCAAGAAGTTCAAGAACTGCTGCCTGAAGCTGCAGGGCTGATGCGGCGGGCCGCGCGCCGCGCGGCGCCAACCCGCCTTGCCAAGAGGAGTTGCCCGGGGACTCCACCGGCCGGGGACGCGGCTCTTGCCGAGCCATAACGAAAACGTATGGTGGAGCCTCCCGTCGGGTCTCGCCGGCTGCGCGCGGGTGTGCAGCGCGCGCCGGCGACCCGGCGGGACACTACCTCGACCTCGACCATCAAGGAGCAACTCCATGCGTCTGGCCTCCCTCTCCGCGCTCGTGCTCGGCGGCATCGCCTCGTTGGCCTCCGCGCAGACCCCCTGTGCCACCCTCGCCATCACCGGCAGCGGTCATCCCGGCACCGACCTGACCATCGCTCTGACCAGCCAGGACAAGAACGCGCCCGCGGTGCTCTTCGTCGGCCAGACCGCCGGCAGCACGACCTTCGAGTTCGGCCCGCTGGGTTCCCTCACCCTGGGGCTCGCCCAGCCGTTCGTTCCCGTGATGCTCGGGGCCACCGACGGTGCGGGCAAGGCGACGCTGGTCGTCCGGATCCCCCCGGGCAACATCCCCCCGGTGCAGCTCAAGGGTCAGGGCACGACCGTGAGGTTCGCCATCCGTCCCCCCACGCCGCCCGCGCTGAACTTCTGCACCAGCAACGTCGCTTCGTTCTCGGTCGGCGGCGGCAGCTGATCGGCTCCGCACACTGTCGGGCCGGCCGTGCGGTGGGTTCAGGACTTCGCTCCTGGCCTCGGGGTGGCTTCCGTATCGCCTATGGGTAGCCGCCGCGGGTCCGGGTCGGAGGCCGAAGACCCTGCGAGGTGTGCGCATGGCCGGCTCGGCTTCTCACCGACCCTGCATCCCATCCGGATCCGGCCGGGATGCGAACCCCCGCCGTGTGCGCGGGGGCCCGCCCCGCGCGGGCTCAGCGTTCCGGCGCCTTGGGGCCGCGGGCGCGCCGTTCGGGTGGTGCGCGCTGGTCCTTGCGCAGGGCTCGCGCGAGCTCCCGTTCCAGGCGTGCGCGTTCCGTCGCGAGTTCCTGCATGGCGTGCTCGATCTGGCGGGGCAGCGTGGCGCGCCGGCGCAGCTCCGCGGCCTCCTGGTCGTAGAACGCCTCGCTCGGCAGGAGGGGTGTGAGCACCTTGCCGTCGGACGCCGGCACGAGCGAGTCCTTGGGCGATTCGACCCACATGCCGACGGTCACCAGGGCGTTGCGATTGCGCCACCGCTCGGTGGGCAGCGGTACCAGGCCGCGCTCTTCGTCGAGCAGCCAGGTGGGCGTGACGTCGTAGTACCTGCACAGGGCCAGCAGCACCTCGCAGCTCGGCTGCGAGAGTCCCTGTTCGATGTGGGAGAGGGTGGCCTGCCGGATCCCCACTGCGTTGGCCACCGCGTCCTGACTCAGCCCGCGCTCGCGGGTGCGCAGGTAGTAGAGCTTGAGCGCGAGGCTGGCCATTGGCGGATTCCCGCAACGGTTATCGCCGGCCGGCGCCGCGGGGGAAAGCCCGGAGACCCGTGCGGTCCCCAGTGCAGGCGCAGGACCGGAGTCCGGCCGCGCAGGACGCGGCCCAGGTCGAGAGCGGGGTCGGAACTCTCCACCCAGGCGACATTCCAGGTGGGGAGACGCGCGCTCAGTTGCGCGCGCACGCCGTTGCTGAACCCATAGGGGAAGGGACCGCGCGCCATGGTGGCCCCGGGGCACACCCACTGCGTGTAGAGGGCCGCGCCGCCGAACCGGGCGTCGAGCGGGATGGGCAGGTCCGCCGCCGCGTGACCTTGGAGCGCGCCTGGAAACACCTGCGCGAGGGCCGGCTTCACGAGCACGACGTCGTTGTAGAGCCGGCAGCCGGGTGCGCCGAGCGAGCCGAGATCGAGCGGCAGGGGCAGGCCATGGAAGTTCCGGTCGTCCACTCCCACCAGGCAGAAGACGGGGCCGGGTCGGATCACGCCGCGGATGTAGAAGGTCGCGGTCCCGCCCAGGACCAGGGACGAGTCGACGGCACCGGCGGGCGTGCCGGGCAGCGCCGTGAGGCAGCTCTGGCCCACGACGCTGACGGAGCCGCCGAGGTCTTCCACCGCCGCATCGATCGGCCACCATGGCTCGGCGGCTCCGGGCACCGGCAGCGTGACCGACTCGACGCAGAGCGTGCCGCCCGCGTACACGAAGGGGGCGGCGAAGGTCAGGCGCACGGCGAACGGCTCGACCCAGGGTGCGGGCGCCGTCTCGGAGCCTTCGACCGAGGGCAGGTCGAGCACGCCCACGAAGGCGCTGCGATGGTCGGGACCCCGGTTTGCCGCGAACGTCTCGATCGCGCCTGCCGGCGGCAGCGTGGCGTGGGAGAGCGAGAGTTCCACGCTCACGCGCCCGCCCTCCTGGGGATCGCGAGCGCCCATGTTGCGGCGCACGGTCAGCCCGGCCAGCGGCATCCCCACGGCAGGCTGCAGGGAATCGGCGCCGATCAGGAGCTGCCGCCGGGCGGCGAAGGGCGCCAGGAAGTAGAGCTCCGCTCCCGGCGCCTCGCGGTCGGCGTATGCGGCGGGCACCACGACCGCGCCGCCCTGCGCCACGAGCGCGGGCGGGCCCGCCAAGGCAGCGAGGAGGAGCACCAGGGCCGATGCCCCGTACGGTGTGGGTCGGTTCCGGTTCATCCGGTCTCCAGGATGCGGCGGTGCAGGTATCCGGGGATGCCCAGGTTGTCGGAGAGCATCAGGCTGCGCCCGCGCGGCAGGCTCTCGAGCCGGAACCTGCCGTCCTTGTCCGGGGTGATCCGCACGGGTTGGCCGCCGTCCACCTGCCACTCCACCGTTCCGGCGGGTCCGAGGTAGGTGATCTCGACGGGCTGTCCCGCGACCGGAGGATCCGGCCGGACCTTGAAGCGGGATCCCTCCGCCGTGTTCACCGCGTACGCCTCCGCG